>NZ_MTHB01000024.1 GCF_002220365.1 Caballeronia sordidicola
AGATGCAACTGGTAGCGTCGCAATTCCTCAACGGTCGCGGTGTCGGGCGAGCGTCCGAGGAAGACTGTGAACTCGCGTACGACGCGAAGGTAGTTGGATTGCGTGGTCGGCGCGAGGCGACGCATGCGCATGTCGTCCATCATGCGCTGGCGTAACGGGCTGATAACTTCGGTGGATGTCGTCATAGCTCGGCTCCTGTCGAGTAACGAGGCGGATCGCCTCATCAATCAACATAGGAAACCAAGCCGGGTCCCTCCGAAAAACCACATGCCTCAAACGGAGGGCCTACCGCGCGAGCGGTTTAGTCCATTGGTTGCTATGAGACTGCAGATGGAAAATTGATGCTGGGCGCGTTCAACGCCCGGCAACACGAGCGACTGTGGACCGCGTTGAACCGGCCGGACTTCGCAGCACTATCCAGTTGGGATGAGATGCACGCCCACGCGAACACAATGCGCGAGGTTCTCATCAAGGAATTCGCAACGCGCTCGGTCGATGACCTTGAATTGTGGTTACATGGTCTGGGCATTCCTGCTGAACGCGTGCGCACGATCGACGAGGGGCTCGCCATTGTCGAGAAACAGGGACGTCGCCTCACCGCAGAACTCCCAATGCATGACAGCGGCGGCAAGCCGGTGCGTGTCCCCCTGGCACCGTTCACTCTCTCTCGGGGCACCGCTGAAATCCGCAGCATTCCCCCTCGGTTCGGAGAGCATACCGACGCGGTATTGAGCAGCCTGGGCTACGACCCGGAAACCATTCTGGCGTTGCGTGCACAGGGGGCTGTATGACGCACTCGTATCTACCCACAGTGGACAGCACCCCTTTCGCTCGCCTGCCGGACAACCTTCACTACCGGGGCGAGCCGACCGCGTGGACAAGGGTTACCCGACCGGGGATGCGACTGCATTCGTTTCTTGAAGGGCTGGTGCTCTCGTCCGAAGGGGAACTCCTGGTGACCGACGTGCCTCATGGCAGGATCTTCGCGATTTCGCCAGATGGATCGCGTTGGCAGGAGAAATTCGTCTACGACGGTGAACCACACGGCTTGGCATTGTTGGCCGACGGACGTGTTGTCGTCGCCGACTATCGCAAAGGTCTCCTTGTGGTGAACCTTGCGACCGGTTCGATGGAATCACTCTGTAGCGGATATAACACTGAAAATTTTCGTGGCTTGAGCGATCTTGTTACCGATCAGGACGGCGCGATCTGGTTCACCGACTCGGGACGATCGAGTCTCACTGATCCCACTGGCCGGCTGTTCCGTCTTTCTCCAGCGGGCGAACTGCGGTGCGTGCTCGATAACGTCCCCTACCCGAACGGTGTCGCAGTGTCGTCCGACGGTGCCAATGTTCTGCTGTCGGTAACCCGCGGCAATGCCGTGTGGAGACTTGCGCGCGCCCTCCCGTCGTCGGGAAAACCGATGGCAGGGATCTATCTTCAATTGTCTGGCGGTCTGGGACCGGACGGGCTTTCGGTTTCGGCCAGCGGGATGCTTGCCGTAGCGCATGCTCAGGCAGGGTGCGCCTGGCTTCTCGATGAAGTCGGCCAAGTGCTTTCACGTATCAAGACGCCTGGTGGAATGTGGACGACCTCCGTCCGGTTCTCTCATGACGCGCGAACTCTTTACATCGTAGACGCCCAGACCGGGACGATCTTCAAACACTCTTTGACCCAATAAGGACTCCGCAATGCCCCACGTCACTCTCCAGGGATTTGTGCCCGCCGTCGTTACGCCGTTCGATAGCGAAGGCAAGATCCAGCTCAACGATTACTCGAAGCTTGTCAAATGGCTCGTCAGCATTGGCGCGGACGGCATTTGCGTCGCAGGGGACAATGGTGAGTCGTGGGCATTGACGCCCGACGAACGTCAAAAGCTGCTGGAAGCCGCAATAGAAGCCGCCGACGGCAAGGTTCCGGTCATTCTGGGTGCGAGCGCGCCCACTGCTGCGCAATCGATCAAGTACGCGAAGATCGCAGAAGGTTGCGGTGCCGCTGCAATCCTGCTGATGCCCCAAACGTATGTCCTCAAAGCGACCCGTGCCGAACTGCTTGGGCACTTCAAGCGGATCGCTGACGCCACCGACATTCCCATAGTGGCCTACAACAGCCCCCGTCGAGCCGGGATCAGCCTGAGCGTGGACGACGTTGAGGCGATCTGCGAAGTCGCGCCGGTGATTGCGATCAAAGAGTCAACGCGTGACATTCACCACCTCACTCACCTTATCCGTAGGCTCGGCGAGCGCATCTCCGTGATGACAGGTCCGTCCCCGTTCCTGCTTGTCGCCGCCGCGTTGGGCGCAAAGGGCTTCATCGCGACAGGCCCCGAACTTCTCGGACCGGTCGCCGCGCGGATCATGGACATCGGTCGCGCCGCACCGGATGAGGAATATCGCCGCGTCCACAACGCACTGACAATTCTGTATGAAGTGCTGATGGGGGTGGGTACGTGGCCTGCGTCCTTCAAGGCGGCACTCAATCTGATCGGCCAGCCTGCAGGGGTACCCCGAGAGCCTGTTGCACCGCTCACGGGTGCGGATCTCGACAAACTGAAAGCCGCACTCACCGATCTTTCCGTCCTTTAAATGCGAGCCCGGTTCAGGTTACCGACATGAACAGATCAACTGCCCCTGGCAAACATGACGATGGACTTCGGGTTCCGGATGGGAGCACGGCGAATGACTCCCGAGGCTGCTTCTCATTCAGCTTCAATGGCGAGTTCGTGACTGCAATGGAGGGAGACACGGTCGCCGCGGCGCTCTGGGCCTGCGGAATCAAGGTGTTTCGGCAAAGTCCGCGGACAGGCGCACCCCGGGGAGTGTTCTGCGCGATGGGAGTGTGCCAGGAGTGCGTCGTACGCGTGAATGGGCGGGTCTGCACGTCGTGCAACACGCCCGCTGAACCCGGTATGGACGTGCAGTCCTTTTCGTTGTACCAGGTCGACGGAGCGAGTACATGACACAGGAATTCGACGTTGCCGTTCTGGGCGCCGGTCCCGCGGGTGCCGAAGCAGCCTGTGTCGCCTCAGACCTCGGTCTACGCACAGTAATTATCGACGAGGCGGCCGCCGCCGGCGGTCAGGTCTATCGTGCGCCTGCCGCGCGCGGCAACAAGCCAGACCCGCATCATTCACAGGGAGACACGCTGCGCCGCCGGCTCGAGGCAAGCCACGCAACCCGCCGGTTAGGTGAAAGGGTGTGGGATATCTCACGAACGTCGACTGGTGACTCGCAAAGCTACGAACTTTCCATGATAGGCTCGCGTGGACTGGAGTCGGTGCAGGCCCGTTCGCTCATTGTCGCCACGGGGGCAACCGAGCGTTTCTATCCGCGGCCGGGATGGACCTTGCCGGGCGTCGTTGGCCTCGCGGCAGCGACGATTCTCCTTAAATCATCGAGGATATTTCCAGGCTCGAATGTCGTTGTCGCCGGCGCTGGCCCACTGCTCTCGCTCGTCGCCCACCTCATCATCGAAGCGGGTGGTCGTGTCGCGGCTATTGTAGACGTGAGCCCGTTTAAGGAGTGGACCGACCTGGTTCCACGCATGGCAGCCCGACCGGATCTGCTTTTCCGGGGTCTCGTCTGGCAACTCGAGGTCGCCCGCAAGAAGATTCCCGTGTACCGCGGGTTTGATGTAACGCGCGTACTTGGCGAGACCGGTGTCGAAGGTGTGGAGATCGCACGAATCGAAACGTCAGAACGATCCGGTTCGCAAGAGCATGCTGTGATCAAGGCCGATGCACTTTGTCTCGGCTATGGCCTGACTCCGGCCACTGAGGTGTATCGGCTGCTCGGCGCGAATCACATCTTTGATCCGGCTCGCGGTGGCTGGATTCCAGAACTGGATACCGCGCAGCGCACGTCGGTACCCAATCTTTACGGCGCTGGCGATGGCGCCGGGTTGCTTGGAGCGGCAGCAGCCCCCCTGACCGGATCGCTTGCCGCGCTGACTGCGGCAACCGATCTCGGGAAACTTCCGCCTCCCACTTATGTAGCTAAGGCTGACCGGTTGCACTCGCAACTGGCGAAAGCGTCCCGTTTCGGGGCGGCAATGGCTTACGTCGCCCGCCCGCGGCCCTCGCTCGTCGAATCGATCCCGGACACAACGATTGTCTGCCGATGTGAGGACACTACCGCTGGAGAAGTGCGCGGGGCAATCGAAGCAGGAGCGAAGACCATCAATGCGCTGAAGTTCGCGACTCGCTGCGGGATGGGTCCCTGCGGTGGTCGTATGTGCGCAGAGGCGGCCTCGGCCTTGATGGAGTGCAAGGGAATAGACCGCGTACGTATTGGCCAGTTCACTGCTCGCCCCCCGCTTCGCCCGATTTCGCTCGGTGCCGTCACGGGTGACTTCGAGTATTCCGATATTCCTCTGCCGGAGCCAGCACCCGCATGAACCATCAATATGACTGCGCCGTCGTTGGCGGCGGCATTATGGGTGCGGCTACTGCAATACAGCTCGCCAAAGGTGGCATGCGTGTCCTGTTGTGCGAGGCACAGCAACTGGGCATGGGCGCCTCGGGCGTCAACGCCGGAACCCTTTCGCTTCAAATCAAACGCGTCGCGTTGATGCCTTATGCCCTCAAAGGCCATGCGATCTGGGCTGATGCCGGTGAGGCGGTCGGCTTCAAGGAGTCGGGTGGAATTACCCTCGCGTTCACACAGCACGAAGCGCAAATCCTCGAGGAACGGATGACCGCGCGTATCAACGCCGGCGCTCCCATTGAAATGATTACCGGCGCGCACGCGCGCGAACTCGAGCCACATCTGACCGAGCGCATCGTGTCAGCCAGCTATTGCCACGCCGACGGCTACGCGAACTCCAGCCTGACTGGTGCCTACTACCGCAGAAAACTCGCGGATGCCGGCGTGCATGTTCTGGAGTTGACCACGGTCGATGAGATCGAGCCATCCGGAGACGGAATCACACTCCGAGCGGGCGGAAGTGTTCATGCGGCCCGCAGAGCCCTTCTCGCCACCGGCGCGTGGACCAAGGAAATCAGCGCGAGACTGGGCGTGCCGCTGCCTATTCGCGTGCGGATCAACACTGTATCGGTCACTGAGCGCATGCCAAAGCTCGCAAAGAACGTGATTGGCCACGCTACCGGGCTATTGACGCTCAAGCAGTCCACCAACGGTACCGTTCTCATAGGTGGCGGGTGGCAGGGAACCGGTACGCCCGAGGTAGGCCGAGGCCAGGTTGTCGCCGAGACGCTGACTTCAAATCTGCGTCTCGCGCAGTACGCGCTGCCCGAATTGGTCGACGCACGGATCGTTCGCTGCTGGACCGGATTTGAAGCCAATTCGCCTGACTTCCTGCCGATGGCCGGACGCTTGCCCGGATGGGACAACCTTTTCGTGCTCTGCTGCGTGCGGGGCGGATACACCATTGGCCCGTACATGGGCCGTCTCATGGGCGATTACATACTCGGGCGCGAGCCGGAACTGCCCCTCTTTGACCCTATCCGTTTTGTGGAAAAACATGAACAAGCCTCAAGTCGCTCTCACTGACAAAGTCGCTCTCGTTACCGGCGGCGGTACGGGTATCGGCCGCGCCATCGCCGAAAAGTTCGCACAGGCCGGCGCGAAAGTCGTCGTTGCTGGGCGCACTGCTGAAACACTCGCAGCCGTCGTGGCAACAACCGGCGGCGAAGCCATCATTGCCGACCTGACCGACGAGAAGGACGTCGCGCAGTTATTTGCTGCTATCAAGGCGCGGCATGGGCGTCTCGACGTATTCGTCAACAACGCTGGCATGAGCGGCCCGATCATGCCGATCGCGGACATGGATATAACCGAATGGGACCGCTGTATCAACATCAACCTGCGCGGCGCGATGCTCTGCCTGCGGGAAGCGGCGCGCATCATGGTGCCGCAAGGTTCCGGTTCAATCATCAACATGTCCTCACTGATGGGCCTGAAAGGCTATCCGATGCGCACAGCGTATTCGGCAACGAAATTCGCGCTTATCGGCATCACAGAGTCGATGGCTCGCGAGGTGGGTCCCGCCGGCGTGCGGGTGAACGCTCTGTGCCCGGGAGCCATCAGCGGTGAACTCATGGACAAGGTCGTCGCTCGTCGCGCCCAGGCTGAAGGTAAAACCGAAGCACAGATCATTGAGGAAAACTATACGTCTGTCGCTGCCCTGCGCCGTTGGGTCGACCCCGAAGAAGTCGCAGAAGTTGCCCTCTTCTTCGCGTCAGACGCCAGTAGCAGCGTCACCGGCGAGCGGATGAAAGTCGACGCAGGTCGATTCTGATAGCAACACGGCGAGGCGGCTGAGCACAGCTGTGTCGCCCCTTCCCTGGATTGAAAATGAGCATCTACAGCCTTGACGACATGGCGCCTGAAATCGCCGAAGACGCCTGGATAGCGCGGGAGAGCACCATAATCGGCGCGGTGGTGCTGGGTAGAGGCGTTAGCGTGTGGCCGGGAGCGACCATCCGCGCGGACAATGACCGGATCGTTGTCGGCGAGCGCTCGAACATTCAGGAAGGCGCCGTGCTGCATACCGACCCTGGATTTGTGCTTGAAGTGGGTCCCGATGTGAGCATTGGTCATCAAGCCATGCTTCATGGCTGCAAGGTAGGCCAAGGCTCGTTGATTGGAATGCAGGCTGTCGTATTGAACGGCGCGACGATCGGTGAATCATGCCTGATTGGTGCTGGCGCGCTCGTCACTGCGGGCGCCGTCATTCCGGACCGGTCGCTCGCTCTTGGAAGTCCCGCCAAGGTGGTCAGGCAGCTTAGCGACGAAGAGGTTGAAAAGCTAAAGGGTACGGCCGCGGGCTATGTGAAAAGAGCGGCACGCTACCGCACCGGCCTGCGCCTCATCAGGGAGGCTTGAAAGCCCATCACTAGCCCGAATTCTTATCCTCTGATTCTTATCCTCTATAGCCGAGGCGCGCGGAAATGGCAGACGCTGCGTTCAATATGGCGTCGACGTAGGTCTTTTCGGGCTTCTCGCCGTCAAAGGCTGATTCCGGCCCCGAAATATCGATGGCTGCCACGATGCTTCCCGAGCTTTCGAAAATCGGCGCAGTCACCGACGAGCCGCCCTGTTCAACGATCCCGTGACTAAAGACGTATCCGTCGGCGCTCGCCCTTGCGATAGCTTGCATCAGTTCCCCGAGATCGGAGGGTGTCTTCTCCGTCAAACGTTCGAACTTGACGTCTTTATAAAGGCTCGCTAGTTCCCGGTTCGGCAGCTCAGACAACATCAGCCAGCCCATCGGCGACGCATAGGCCGGAAGCCGTGTCCCGACGTTCACATTACTGAGAAAACCCGTGCGGGTCTGGACGCAATCCAGGAACAGCACTTCGAGACTGTCGCGGATCGCCAAATGCGCTGAAATACCAGTAGCGTCGCGCAGGCTTTCCAGGTCACGTTTAGCGATCTGGATGATGTCCTGTTTGGCGAGAAACGAGAAACCGAGGTTCAGCACCCGCGCACCAAGCTGAAACGTGCGCTGGTCCGACGATGGTTGCAAAAAACCCATGAACTGCAGGGTATAGACCAGGCGGAAGGCTGAGGACCGACTTAACTCGAGTCGCTGGGCAACTTCAGTGACCGATAGCGGCTTGTCGGATCGAGCCACAACTTCCAGCAAACGCAGGCCACGCTGGAGGCCGGGCACGAAATAAATGCTGTGATTCTTGTCGGTGATGACTTCCGTGTTCATGGCTGCACCAATGTTGTACAGGCTAATAATAGCAGGCTTTCGCTAGCCTACAAACAAACCCCTGTTTACATATGATTTTGTTGTTTGTATATTAGCCTAATGGTACTTCCTTTAATTTTTGAGCTTTCACGATGACTACCCTGTTGCCGACATCAGATGACACTATCGGACCATACTTCCCGCCTTGCTATGCGGCACGCGAGCGGCTCGACCTGCGAAACCCGTTCCCGGGATTGAACGTCGCGGCGGCGGGAACGCCTGTTCGTATCAAAGTCCAGATGCTCGACACATTTGGGAAGCTCGCTGGCGGCTGCTCGCTAATCGACGTCTGGCAGGCGAATGCAGCGGGAGTATCGCGCCGTCCCGACAATGCCTCTGATCGAGCGGTGGACACTTACTTCGAAGGCTTTGGGCGCGTAATTTCGCGCGACGGCACATTCGAGATTGACACGATTAAACCCGGGCCCGTCAACGGCGGCTCGTCCGTTCGCGCACCCCACTTCACCCTCACGTTTTTCTGCGACGGATTCAACCGACTTGTCTCGCAATTCTTCTTTGACGATGAGTTGCTCAACGAAGGTGATCCCCTTCTTTTATCCCTGCCACCCGATTTGCGTGATCGCCTCGTTGCACGCCGGGTTGATGATGTGGATGGCGTAGCAACCTACTTGCTTCAAGTCAGGTTTCGCGGCGAGAACGAGACGCCCTTTTTTGACGACCTTCTCAGCTGATAAACGGAGCCCTTTGCCATGATCACTTCGCACGGACGCAAGCTAGTCATTGGCCCGACTGACCGGACCTCTGAGCAGCGCACTCCAGAGTCTCCCCTGTTCCTCATTCCTGAGGCCGCACGTGAGTCCTTTGTTCCTTTCGTCACAACCTTGCCGACCCCGCGCCATGGTGAAAACGACCTGAGCCGCATCGCGCCAGGTCGCCCTCTTGCCGAAGGCGACCGGATCGAAGTCACGGGGCGACTTGCCGATGAGCGCGGGCGCCCGATCCGGCACGCGCTTGTCGAAATCTGGAACGCGAACAAATGGGGACGCTATACGCACAGTGATGATCCGGCAGTCCAACCGCTGGATCCGAACTTTCTCGGAATTGGTCGGACCATCACGGACAGCGATGGTAACTACGCGTTCTACACAATCGATCCAGGCGCTTATCTTGCTCGCCCTGACATCGGTCGCTGGAGGCCCAAACATGTTCACTTCTCGATCCTTGGCTCGTCGGCACGTCTGATCACACAGATGTATTTCGCGGGTGACCCGTATCTCGACAAAGATCCGTCGTTTTTCCTTCTTGGCGACGCTCAGCAACGACACCTCGGCGTGCGTACCGACAGCCCTCTGGAAGGGTTTACGGGTACATACCACTTCGACATTACGGTCGGCGGCCGCAATGCAACGTTTTTCGAATGATGCACGCGACGGACACGGCAGGTTCCCGTTCCAGGCGTCGACCAACGACTGCCGTTGTCCCCAGTCTTGAGGATGAAATGAACATGTCAGTAGATTTTCCGGTCGACGCAAAGCCGGCGGTCGTTGAGCCCATACTTTCGCTGCGTGACATCAACAAGTGGTTCAACCGCGGTCAGTCGAAGGAGGTTCACATCCTGAAGGGTGTATCGATCACCCTCGCCCGCGCGGAAGTACTCGTGCTGCTAGGCCCCAGCGGCTCCGGCAAAAGCACGCTGCTGCGTTGCATGAACCTCATTGCACCGCCCGACTCCGGCACGTTGCATTTCGCCGGGAGGGAATGGGCCAATGATCACCCGTCACGTTTCAATCTGCCAGCGCAGTTTGCCCGCGAGCGAAAAGTCACCGAGCTCCGCTCACAGATCGGCATGGTCTTTCAGCAATTCAATCTGTTCCCGCACAAGACAGTACTGCAGAACGTCATGACTGGGCTCCTCAAGGTGAAGCACCTGGGCAAGGCGCAGGCGCGCGAACTCGCGATGCACGAACTCGAACGGGTTGGTCTGCAGCAGAAAGCCGATTCGCGCCCGTCCGAACTGTCGGGCGGCCAGAAGCAGCGGGTTGCGATCGCGCGAGCCCTGGCCATGAAGCCACAGATCATGCTGTTTGACGAGCCGACTTCCGCACTAGACCCGGAATTGCGCGAAGGCGTTTTGGAAGCGATGAAACAGCTGGCAACCGATGGCATGACGATGGTGGTCGTCACCCATGAAATGGCGTTCGCGCGCGAAGTCGGCGATCGCGCCATTTTCATGGACCAGGGTGTCATCGTCGAGGAAGGCGACGCACGCAAATTGGTGACTCAACCTGAGAACCCGCGTACCAAGGCATTCCTCGGCTCAATTCTCTAATCCTTATCAGAGGCACCGGAATTCCGGCCTGCCCCAGTTTTCCATTGAGGCTTATCGCATGTCCAGATTCAATGATCGAGTCATCCTCGCAACCGGCGCAGCGTCCGGTCTCGGGCTTGCCACGGCACGCCTGTTTGCCAAAGAGGGCGCCTCGCTGGTCCTCGTCGACGTCAACGGAGAAAAACTCCTGGCGGCACAACACGAACTGAGAGATATCGGCGCGCACGTCGAAATCGTGGTGGGTGATGTATCCACGGCCCAGACGGCGCAAGACGCCGTCGCGCTCGCGGACAAGTCGTTCGGCAGACTGGACGTGCTGTTCAACAACGCCGCGATCTGCCCGCTCAGCGCAACCGCATTGATCGAAACCCCTGAGGCGCTGTTCGATCAGGTGATCGACATCAATCTGAAATCTGTCTATCTGTTCTGCACGGCTGCCATTCCCCTGATTGCTCGTAGTGGAGGCGGATCGGTAGTGAACACAGCATCGACCGCTGGATTGAAAGCGTCTCCGCGAGAATCCGTATATGGCATCTCGAAGGCGGCAGTCATTCAGCTCACAAAATCCATCGCGCGCGACCACGCCAAAGACAAGATCCGCGCCAACTGCATCTGCCCTGGCTTCCTCGAATCAGTCATGACCGACCGCCGCGCAGACATGACAGACGAAGCGCTCGTCAAGCGCCGCGCGCGCGCCTCTGAACTCGTCCCGTTGGGCCGCGAGGGTGAGTACGATGAAGTGGCACGCTCGGTTGCATTCCTCGCGAGCGAGCTAGAGTCGAGCTACATCACCGGCGCGGCGATCGTCATCGACGGCGGATTCACAGCGATCTAGTAGCGCCAATCACACTTTACGGGTAATGGGGAAGACCATGGACAACGCAATTCAAAAGGTCGCCGAACAACAGCCTGCGGGCATGCAAAGAAGGTCCATCCTGAAAGCATGTGGCCTCGGAATTGGTGCCGGCGCTGCACTGCTCGCCGGCTGCACGAAACGTGCAGCCCCTGCTCTCGGAGCTGGCCCTGGCGGCGCCGCGGGATCGCTTCTCGATAAATGGCTCAAGACAAAAAAAGCCGTGCTCGGCTTCGAGTTTGGTTCGCCGCCGATGCAGTTTCGCAATACCACCACGAAGCAGCCGACGGGTTACACCGTTGAGCTCGTCCAGGCCATGTTTCATGATCTCTCGCCCGATATCGCGGTCGAGTTTGTGGAAATGCCGTTCGGCCAACTAGTTGCCGCGGTTCAGTCGCGCAAGGTCGACATGATCGAGCCGATCACCAACCTGCCCAGCCGCGCGCTCAATGGCTGGTTCACGGCGTTCCCGGCTGCCTACCACTCGGTCTTCTGCCTCGTGAACAAGGACTCGCATCTCAAGAGTGTTGACGATCTGAATAAGCCCGGCGTCAAGTTCGCGCTGCTCCAGGGTACGTCGCAGGAGGCCGTCGCGAAAGTGACGTTTCCCAATGCGCAGATCCTGGCGTTCCCAGGCGTGCCCGAAGCCCTCAATGAAGTGGGCTCGGGCCGCGCCGACGCAACTATTCAATCCTTGTACACAGCGATCAATGCGATCCGCAATGGCCAGCCGGTCAAGGTGCTGGGCTCAGATCCACTCTACGTTGACAGCGCCAGCTTCTATCTTCCCGAGGGCGATATCCGGACTCTCACGTGGATGAACAACTGGCTCTCGTACAGCGCGGCGCACGGCAGCATGCAGAAACTATGGGAAAAGTGGGTTGTCAACGACGCCAAGAAATACAACCTGCCCAGCGTCGCCGTCGGCGCTGGTGGCGGGCTCATCAAGACTTCATGAACTGGAGTGAATTTGTCGAACGCTGACCTCGCCATCGCACAAGCGCGGGAATTTGACATTGTAGTAATCGGCTCCGGCGGCGCCGGGCTGATGAGTGCTCTTGCCGCCGCACGCGCAGGCGCGCGGGTGCTGCTCGTCGAAAAATCGTCACTTCTCGGTGGCACGACCGCGATTTCGGGCGGTCAGATCTGGCTGCCAGGAAATCCGCACATGGAGGATCTGGGTCGTAATGACGATAGATACGCGACGCTCGCCTATCTCAGGCAGGTCACCCTGGGATCGGTACCGGAACAGTATCTTGAAGCCTTCGCCGACGCAGCTCCCGGCGTCGTCACGTTCATCGAATCAGCGACAGACCTGCGCCTGTTTGCGGTTGATCGCCCGGACTATCACGCCGAATGGCCCGGTGCATGCGATGGCCGCTCACTCGAACCGCTGCCGTTCACCCATGTCAACCCGGCCGGCTATCCTTCAGTGCGACGCTCGCGCTACCGGCGGCCTGTGACATCCGTGGAATCGCGCCAGAACAGCGCCGCAGACCTCGCGGACCAGCGCGAGAAAAACGGGCAGCTCACACAGGGCGCCGCGCTGGTCGCAGCGCTCGTTGAAGCATGCGCTAAAGCGGGCGTTGAAATCATTGCTAACGCGCGCTTCCACGATTTTTCTTTTAGCGATGGCCGGATTTCGGGCGTGAGAATTTCCGACATGGACGGCGGCGTCGAGCGCGCAATCCAGGCCCATGCGGTGATTCTCGCGTGCGGAGGTTTCGAGTGGAACACAACGCTTACGAAAGCCTTCTTCGGGACCGTTCCCCAACTGCCGGTCTCGCCCCCTTTTAATGAGGGCGATGGACTGCTCGCCGGGTTGTGCGTGGGCGCGCAGCTCGCAAATATGGGGGAATCGTGGTGGACCGCCGCCATACAGATTCCGGGTGAAGCCGAAGATGGGCAGGCAGCCGCGCGCAATGTCGTGCGTGAACTGGCGTTACCGGGCAGCATCATGGTCAATCGCGCAGGTCACCGCTTCGCCAACGAGGCGTCGTCCTATAACGATCTCGGCAAAGCCTTTCTGCGGTTCGACCCCAAGTCATGCACCTATCCTAACGACAAGGCATGGCTTGTCTTCGACTCGAATTTCAAGCGTCGCTACAACGTGCTGACGGTATCGAAAAACCAGCCTCCCCCGGATTGGTTCATCCAGGCTGATTCACCTGCTCTGCTCGCGAAGCGCATCGGTGTCTCGCCCGTGGACCTGCAGCATACCGTTGCCGCGTTCAATGACCAGGCCAGGCACGGCGTCGATCAGCAGTTCGGCCGGGGTGACAGCCGTCACGATCAGTTTTACGGCGACATTGAGCACAAACCCAACGCATGTCTTGCGCCGCTCGATGTCGCGCCGTTTTATGCAGTTCCTATTTCGCTCGGCAATCTTGGAACCAAAGGCGGACTCGCCACGTCGCTGGAAGGCGCTGTCCTCGATCGCGAGGGAAATGCGATTGCGGGTCTCTTCGCTTGCGGCAATGTCGCAGCGAGCTGGATGGGCCTCGGATACCCCGGCGCCGGCGGGTCGCTCGGCCCGATTCTGACTGCCGCCCTGCTTTGCGGACGCGAAATAGTCCGTTCAATTGGTTTTCAAGATTTAAACGCGGTGTAACCATGGATCTCAGCTCTCTTGACTGGTCAGTTGTCTGGTCTCACTGGCCTCTTTTTCTTCAAGGCGTCGGCCTCGACCTCTATATGGCGGTCGCAGGGTTTCTACTCGCCTGTGTCGTGGGCCTCGTTGTCGCACAGTGCCGAATCAGCGGCACCCGGATCCTGTCGACGCCCGCGTACATCTTCATTCAGATCGTGCGGGGTGTGCCGTTCTACGTGCTGCTTTTATGGCTCTATTTCGGACTGGCAACCGCGATGAAGCTCTCCCTGAGCCCCACGGCCGCGGCGATTGTGGCGCTTGCGATCACCGGCTCCGGCCTCACGGCAGAAATCTTCCGCGGAAGCTTTGAAGCCATTGATCGTGGGCAACTCGAAGCGTCCCGCTCTCTCGGTATGCGCTGGTCCGCTATCTACACGGATATCCTGTTGCCCCAGGCTTTACGCACAGCATTGCCACCCCTGGGGAATGTCTTCGTGTTTCTGCTGAAGGCCGCAACCTATGCAGCAGTTATCTCCGTGCCGGAAATCGTCTACGTCGCACAGGACATCAGCACGACTTTCTTCAAACCCTTTGAGGCATTCTCGGCAGTCGCCGTCATCCTCGTTGTGCTGGTCGTCACTTTCTCGCTGATCGTCGCCGCGACTGAACGCTCGCTTAAAGGCAATTAAGGAAGGATTGACTCATGAACTCCGTCGCTAATCTCGGACACAACTGGCTGACCGCATTCGAGCAGTTGCCCGCCCTTCTCATCGGATTGCAGTACACCGCAATCGTGAGTATCTGTAGTTTTCTCGCCGCGCTCGCAGTTGGCTTGCTCGTCGCGCTAGTGCGCCTTTCAAGCATCCATTGGATACGGAACGTCGCCTTTTTTTATATCCAGGTTTTCCGATCGCTATCGGTGTATGTCTACATCCTGTTCATCTATTTCGGTATCGCGGCGTTCATGAATGTCGACCTCGATCCGATTGGCGCTGCGATCATCGCCTTGACGTTGCTCAACAGCGCCTACATCGCTGAAATTTTCCGCTCCGCCATTCAGGCAATTGATCCGGGGCAGCGCGAAGCGGCACTTTGCCTCGGCATGAGTGGGACGAAAGCGTTTCAGGTTGTATTGTTACCTCAAGCCTTCCGACTCGCGCTGCCCGCTTTAGTGAATCAACTGACGGTAATCATCAAGGACAGTTCGATCGTAGGCGTAATCGGCGTGGCTGATACGACGTACGAAGCGGCGCAGGTGGCCAATGTCACCTACCTTCAGTTCGAGATGTTCACGGTGGTCGGCGCGATCTATATCGCCGTGGTGCTTACTCTTTCGCACTTTGCAGGTTACCTTGAGCGGCATCTGCGCATCTCGTGAAATCACGCGTTTGTATGTATTCGAAAGCTGACTTTTCTAATCGCGGTCATCCGCTTGACTTTGCCTAGTTCAAGCGAGAACGTGCATGCAACCTCGACAGTGGACTCATCGCCGAATGAGCCAAGTGCATGTCGCCTGCCGCCTCGGATCCGTCATGACGATCATTGAGGAAATCATCCGATTGTTATGGGCGCCAAGGGACGAAGGGTCATCAACCTGCATGCGACGGAGGCGTCGCATGCATTATGGCCACCTTGCTGTTGTACGCAACGCTTGATCCCAAATCGACAAGATGAGAGTCAACGAGTTTCGAGCGCGAGAAAGGCCATGGTGGAGATCGGCCGCTTGTCCGAAATGGAAGCTTGTTTTTCGAGGGGCGAAAATGGGAGGAGCGGCAGCTACGATCCTGGATTAAGCGAAAAACCGCATTTTAGGCATTCCTCTGCGGTACGTGCTGTCACGCAGAGGAACACCCGGACACGCTAACATGCAGATGAGAAAAATTAAACCTGCGTTGAGCGAGGCATGGCAGTTGATTGCCAGCGGTTCTGCTAGTGTCCATGCACATTTACGTTATGGCACACGCGATGATGAAATGTAGCCAGCCGACGCAACGGAACCGAGGATAACCCGGCGACCGCGAGCAAGGCCTGCTTTTCACGGATCTATCCCTCGGGTGAAAGGGAGAGCACATCCTGGCAGTGCGGGACTAAAGATGCCTTTGTGAAAAAACCCCACTCGCGCCGAGGCTTCCGCTATATGCGAGTTAGAAGTCACCTCCGAAGGGATGGACAATCGCACGGTGAATCCGCTATCGGCCATCTCGCACGCGTCAGGAGGAATGCTACATTTTGCGGGCGCCGCAATCCGATATCAGTAAGCGGCGGAGCAATTTCCTTTCCCGTTTAAAGATCCCCATGGCTAAGATCACCATCCCCAGTGCATGGGGAGTGCTCCATTCTTGGCCTGGGAACCGGTCGCTTGCAATTGGAAGCACGAACGAGAGAACACGCAGGCTCACTGAGTGCGTATCGCTCGCCTCATCTATACCCGTCCTTTCCGTATTTTTTCTGATCCGTATAGTGCCTCTGCTTCCGGGCCGCCTTGCGCTCGGCCTTCGACTGTGACTTGCTCGATATGTGTGTGTCCGAAGCCGTCTGGGCGTTTGCGGATTGACTAGCGAATGCGCCAAACATAAACATCACACCCACGACCGAGGCTAACGTAATTTCTTTCGTTTTCATTCCGAATCTCCCAAATACAATTAAAAGAAAGTGAGGTCGCTGACAACGTCACATGCCAAGACGACGACCTTCTCACCACCCGGGGCAGGCCAACAAGCTTTCGACAAAATTCAATGACACGCTCGATAGCGCCCGCCAATATCGACAAACTGAGATTCAGCGGATTTCGTGTCGGAGACCTCTCATCATCGAAATCTCGGGCGTCCGAAAAATGGTGAACTTATTCGATAGGTCCGAACCCTGAGGGTACACTGCGCAAAAAGTGCGACACGTCCAGTCGATTTCGACGGCGCTCGATCTAAGCCAAAACTCTAATCGTCCGCTCTGGGAATTGCCCAGTTAGTAACGGGTTCGCAAGGACGCAACGCAAACGGATCTCTGGAACCGGGCAAACAACCCTCGTGGCGCTGATTTTATTGCGCATTTTCAAAAACCCCGCGTCCGCGGGTTATTAGACGACTTTTAAGTGAATCGGTGCGCCATCAGAAGTATTTTTCAACCCAGAGTTGCACAACAGTTGCTCGTTGCGTGTTGGACGTGTGGTAGAAGTCGCGCGAAAAGTTGCCGGCAAAATAAAAGCCCTGCTTTCCAAATCCGGTGTAGATGAACGCGGGTCCGCCGCGCGCATCAGCGGTTCGGGCATTGTCCGAGTTATAGACGTTGTTCACGTTGTATTGTGCCTGCGCTCCTAGCATGAGATTCGGCGTGACCCAATAGCCGACGGCGGTATCCATGAAGGTCATAGACACCCCGTTGGTCTTCTGGAACAGCTGTCCGTTGACAATAGTGGCGTTCATGTTCCTGGCGGCATA
Source organism: Caballeronia sordidicola (assembly GCF_002220365.1). Lineage (GTDB taxonomy): Bacteria > Pseudomonadota > Gammaproteobacteria > Burkholderiales > Burkholderiaceae > Caballeronia > Caballeronia sordidicola_C. The sequence goes on from NZ_MTHB01000024.1 coordinate 16,887, forward strand.
AGTGATGGTCAACGGGTTGATGCTGATCCCGAACCGGCCGAGCGCGATATAGTTATTGTCTTCGAGTGTAAAGCTGTATTGATCTGTTCCTGATCCATAGCCACTGGTGCGCGTGAGACCTGTAGGAAAATTAATAACGATCTGCGGGTTTGTCCACATTTCGAAAAACCCCGGAGCCATCTTGTCGGGACCGTTCTGAGGCACGATTGCATAGTAATACTCAAGGGAGAAGCCCGGAGAGGAACCCGACACGGGTGACCCCTTGCCATCAAGCGACGTATGTCCGACTGCTCCCCTCAGTTCGAACTGAAACTGGTCTCGGGTGGTCCCGGTGATGCCGACGGGTGTGTAGTACGAGACCATGTTGAAGACCGACAAGGTCGGAATCGATCCGCTTAGGGAATCCGATATGAAACCTTGATAACTCCACCCGCCTGGACGACCAGGTGTGCCAAATGTCAAGACGTTGGTGGCGTCCGCTGGGCTACTAATGCCGGCGATCAATCCCGCCGCACAAGCCAGTTTTGACAAAGTCTTGATGAAGGCGCGGCACTTGTTTCCTGACATTTCGATCCCCTTAGATCATGAACAAACTTAAACAGAACTATTGCGTTGACGGTTTATTGACTTCTTCACTCGAGTCATTCCTTGCGCCATAGGCTTCTTCGCCACGGCTTGGCTAGTAGTGGCCAGGCTCGACAAAAGCAGACTTATCACTGCTCACATGGACCCAAACGCGGGTGCAAGAAATTTTTATCATTTCGTATTACTTATCTATTGAATCAATAAATTGAATCGGCACAAACCGTTGCTAACTTAGAGCGGCAAGACGCGTTAGCTGTCCTCGCATGGCAGCCGCATATCTTTCGCACTATCTCATATGTAAATAGTTGTATTGCTGGCAAACAGTGTAAGACGCCAATATTTCAAATTGGTACTAGGGTATACGCTTAATTTGACCGCAAAAACGACTGAATATGTCTCCTGCAGGATCAATATTTTGATTGCATATTATCTAACTGTTTGCATGCGGTTGGTGTAATTGAACGAAAGAGTCTTGGCGGAAGGTAACCCGCCCACCGGCAAACCTGTTCGGCAGGGGCGGACGAAGCCACGAATGCGGTTGAGCAGGCGCTGGTACTACGTGGCACACCTTGACGGATCCGGTGCGAGCGGAGACGGGAATGGATTAGAGTCGTCGGACTACGCGAATTGAGAACCGGCGATGAATGCGCTGAAGAGCTGGCCCGGCTGTTCGATGGGCAACACTATGATCGCGAGATCATCCTTCTGTGTCTTCGCTGGTACTTGTCTTACAAGCTTGGCCTGCTGGATCGTGCCGGGATGATGGCTGCGCGAGGTTTGTCGCTCTCGCACACGACAATCCCGCGCGGGGCGCACCCTTATCCGCCCGAATTCATCGAATGCTGGAACCGCTTTGGCACTCCCGCAGGACTGTCGTGGCGTGTCGACGAAACGTCCCTGGAAATCCGGGGTAAGTGGGTCTACCTCTATCGGGCGGTGGATCGGGCCGGCCAGACGGGAGGCTTCGTGCTACGCGCCAACCGCGACGTGGCTACAGCAAAAGCGTTTTTCAAGAAGGCCGTCAAGCATCAGGGGTGCTCACCGAAACCATCACGCTCGATGGCTACGCTGCCTGGCATCGGGCCGTGCGTTTGCTCGCGCCCTATTGCGTCAGACGGAGCACACCTAGATTGCCGGCGATCTGCTGGAAAATGGCCGTCAGGGCCGCGTTGGTCGGCGCATGGTAATAGTTGCCCGGCGACGCGCAGTTCTGCATGGTCTGTTGCGCCTGTACGCTCGTCGTGTCGGTTCCGTAGGTACCGAAGGTGATCGAATAGATAGTGATGCCGTCGTTCTTCATCGCGGTGCAGACGGCGAGCTGAAAGGTGTTGATATCGGCTACAGAAGTCGTCGAACCGTTGGGCAGGCCGACCGTGGGCGCCGTCAACGCGCTATTGCCTACGCCGGACAAACCGTTGAACGAAGGAGACGGCATGATGCCGCTCGCGCCGCCCGGATCGTTCTCGCCATCGGTCAGGACGATCACGACCCGCTGCAAGCCTTGCGTCGTCGCTTCTGGCCGGGGCAGGTTGGGATCGGACGACACCCAGCCATTCGAACTCGACACCTGGGGCGACCACGCCGACGACACCATGCGCCATCCCCACAACAGGCCGGTTGGAATGATCGTCGAGCCGTTTGCCGTCATCTGGTTGATCGCAGCAGCCAACGTGGTCTGATTCTGAGTCAGGAACAGCATGGGCTGGATATGGCAGGGTCTTTCGTTCGAATAATACGAATTTCCGTTCTGATCCCAGGTCGTCATCGCGGGGGCATTGTTCCCGGTCGCCGGCGGCTGGAACCAGGAGTTATAGATCGTCGCTGGCATGCTGGTGCCGCAGCTCGGCGAGCCGTAGATCTGGTAAGTCAGCGGCACGTTCATCACAGTATTGACATTGGCCACCGGGCAAGAAGTATCTTTGGCGACGGCGCTGTAGTTCGTGATCTTGAAACCCGCCTTCGGAACGTTGTAGTAGAACGGCGTAAAGCCTGGCGAACTGGCAGGCGCGTAGGCCAGCGGATACAGGTTCCTGGCGCTGCCCACGCGCGGTTCAACCGGGCAACCGCCCCATCCCGATCCGGTCACTGACGGCTGCACCATCATCGAGATACCGGTGGAGTTGTAGCTGTTGGGGTCGTTCGCCGCGGGCGTGATCCAGCTACCGGTGGGAAGCAGCGACGTGCCAACATTCACCATGGTTGTAAACGGCACCAGGCCGATGTAGGAATTGTTGCCCGACTGGGCGAAAATCTGCGACACCAGCGCGTTCGCCGCCGTGCGCAGCCCCTCGATCTTGCTGCCCTGGCTCGAGTCCGAGCTGGCAGGGTCTGCCATCGATCCCGTGTTGTCGAGCACCATCGCCAGTTCCAGCGTGCTCTGCGGGAGGTACAGCGCGGTGTTGTTGGCTGCCATGGGTGTGGTGGTCGGCAAAGTCTGGCCACCGGAACCCGAGCCGCTGCCGGACGTCCCGGGCACGACCACTGGCGCGATCAGTTTCAAGGTGCCCGCCGCTGACAATTGAATGGTTTCTCCCGTGGCCGGCGACCCGGACAACGTTGCCGAAAAACCGCTGTCAGGCATGGTGAGCGACATATACCCGATCGGCATGTTCGCGTTGTAATAGGCACGCGCGTCCTTCTGCCACTGGGCAACCGATAGCCCCGCGCCGTGCTTGAGGTCGACGCCTGCCGATAGTGTCGCCACGTCAAGCGCCGACTGCATGCGCGACTGTGTCATGCCTCCGTCGATCGTATCAAGCGCAATGCATAACGACGCAATCATCATGCTGCCGCATATTGCAAATATGACCGCGACCGCGCCCTCATCCCCACGCAGCAATGCGGCGGCGCGTCCAACGTTCGGACCCACTGGCTGGGCGAGGGGGTCATCGTGATGTTGCTTGGAAGAGCGGTTCAACATCATCCGGACACCAGTTCGAGCGGCTGACCGGAACGCGGACGCACATAGATACGCTCATAGATAGTTTGCGTGCCCGGAGCACCAGGCCACAACCCGGTAGTCAGCGCAAAAGGATTGAACGTGTAGAAAACCTCCACCACAATGGCCGAGTCCCCGTTACGGAACGGCCAGGTCGCGGGAAGGATGTTGCCGGGGGTCACGCCCGTCGTCATGCCGCGGCCGTTCCATGGAGCACTTGCCTGCCAACTGATGTGCGGCACGCCGGCCGCCATGGTGGGAGTATTGATCGTCGATTGGCAAGAGGACGTAAGTTCGCAAACCGATGTAATGATTACGCCGCCGCCCTGGTTCAAGCTGTCCGGCGCGCTCAGGAGCGTTGCCGCGTTCCAGATCGAGCCCAAATCATTCGAATCAGTGGTGGCGTTGGTGTTGATGAGTTGGGGTGTCTGCCCGAGCGAATCGGCTAGCATGAACGCGGTGTGTTCCAGCGCGCTAACGGTCCGCATGTACATATAGATCTCGCTGAATCCCACCATCAGCAGCACCATGAGCGGAACGATTATGACGAGTTCCACCGATACGCTGCCGCGATCCGAGCCGAGCAAGCTGTGAAGCAAGTGACGAAGTGCCCCACGCAAATCCGCTTTTCTGCGTGATCGAACTGTAGGGAGAGCAGTCATCATTTTTCGTTCTGCACGATGTAGTTGCGCTGGAAAGTCAGCAGTGGAATGCCGACCAGTTGAGGAATACCCGAGATGCCCGGTGTCGTCAGCGTGATGTTGTACGACACCACGTCACCCAGCGCACCAAGGCCTGCCGTATAAGCAGGAGTACCAACAGCGTTGTAGCTGCCGTAGTCGAGCTCGGTAATCGTGAGGGTCGTATTGGGCAAGCCGGTCCAGCCGCTCAAGATGTTCGACACAATCTGTTTTGCCTGCTGCGCACGCGTGCCCGAAGCAGGGTTGGTCGTCGTCAGGCCCACGCGGGACGCTGACTGAGCGGCCATCTGCACGGTGGCATCGATCATCATGTCAACCGCGAGTTCCACCGTGCCAAGCACGAGGACGAACACGAACGGCGCGGCGATCGCGAACTCGATTGCCGACACACCGCGGGTGTCACGGCAGAGCCTGGCAAGCAAGCGCACTAATCCGCGCGGGTCCGAAGCGCTCATCGCACACTCGACGCCTGGATCGTTGTCGCCGGGACCGCCGTGACCACCGAAGCACGATGATCTGCCGGGTAGTCCGACCGCGTGCGCTGGATGTCATAAAACCGCAGGTTGTCCTGTACCGATGCCTTCGGCAGCGTTTTTCCGAGGATTTCGGCGGCAGCCTCGTTATTCCCAAGCAGTCCATAGGCGAGTGCCAGATCCTGACGCGCCTGGGGGGGGGCGCCCGGGTAGCGCGTGACGTCGAGCAGCACATTGGCGCCCTCGCGCGGATTGCCGCCAAGCACCAGTGACAAACCCAGGTTCACGCTCAGCAGCGGGTCACCCGGATTAGCCTCCAGTGCCTTGCGCAAGACGGCTTGCGCACCCGCGTGGTCGCCCTTGAGGTCAAGTGCGGCGCCTAAACCCGCTGACGCCATTGGATCGCCGGGCACTCGGGCGAGCACACCTTGATAAGTCGAGATTGCGTCGTCGAAGCGGCGCTGGTGAATCGCCACTCGCGCGATGCCAATTCGCGGCCCCACCGCCGCAGGATCGAAACTGCTCGCTTTCTGGTAGTAGACGCCCGCTCGCGTAAAGTCACCCACTGCATAGAGCGTGTCGCCAAGTCCGGTCAGGCCCGGCACGGACGTCGGGTCCGCCTTCACTATCTTGTCGAAGAGCGAGGTCGCCAGCTCAATGTTGCCGGAGTCCAGGGAGGTCTCTGCGATGCGCAGCTCGCCCATCGTTCCGGGTGACGAATTGCGCAGCACCGGACGGGTCTCAGTCGCATGCTCCGTCGTCGTGCAAGCGGAGGTTGCAAACAGCGCTGTGCTCACGGCCGTGAGACACACACCTCGTGCCGCCCAGAGCAATGAAGAAACATTCAATGCCCGCGACGTGTCAGCGAAAAACAGTTCGAGTGATTTCATCTTGTATCTAGAAATGCGAGAAGCTGAATGACAGCGGGACCCGCCGCGATCACTACGACCGCAGGAAGAATGAACAGCATCATCGGCAGCACCATCTTCGGTGCGAGCTTGGCGGCTTTTTCTTCGAGGGAGACGATGTGCGACAACCGTTCCGTGCGAGACAAGGTTCGCAGTGCCTGCGTGATCGGCGTGCCGTAGCGCATCGACTGCGTCAGCGTTGAGATCAGCGCGCGGATCGAAGGCAGATCGATGCGTTCCGCGAGGCCATGCAGCGCGCGGGTGCTGTCGCCGGAAAGCTTAAGTTCGTCGGCGGCGAGCGAGAATTCATCGGACAGCGGAGGGCAGATCGTCGCGAGTTCATCGGCCACGCGCCGGATGCTGACAGCAAGGCTATTGCCGGCATTCGTGCATATCACAAGAAGGTCGAGCGCGTCTGGCAAAGAGCCGGCCATTTGCTTGCGCCGGCGTGATGCCCGGAACGCGATAATGTGTTCGGGCAGCATCATGCCGATCACAAAGGCGCCCATCATGGCCGTGCCGCGTCCGACAAAAAAGGATCCAATGAATGGGATGCGATCGCCCAGCATGACCGTAGGAATGGCGCAAAGCACGCCGACGAAGAACTTGACCGCTAGGAGAATTGACACCGCATAGTTGCTGCGGTAGCCGCTGCGGACCATTTCCTTGTGAAGTTTCGCGCGATTTTTTGCGTCGAACAGCGGTAGTTTGTCGCCAAATACTGCGAGCCGCCGAAAGAAACGGCGGCGAAAGCTATTCTCCGGTGCGTCGTCGAAATCGCTGACTAGCTGATGGCTGGACGCGACTTCGCGCACCCGCTCGGCGATACGGCCGCGCCTCCCGCCATGTTTGGTCACCCACCAGATTGCCAGCACGGCGAACAGGGCCAGCAGCATAAGCAGGTTGATCAGCGTTTCAGCGAGGGACTGGCTCATCGAGAGGTATCCAGTTTCGAAAGCTTAGTGATCAGAAAGAGCCCGAGAACTACGGAGATTACGGCATACGTCAACAGCTTGTGACCCGAATCGCTAGTGAACAACACCATCACGTAAGCACGGTTCAGGAAATAGAGACATAGCATGATGCAGATGGGGATGGCTGCGAGGATCTTTGTCGTGATGCGGGCTTCCGCTGTGAGCGCCTTCGTCTTTTGCCTGACCTCCCTCCGGGTCCTTACGATACCGGACAGGTTTTCCAGGGTCTCGCCAAGCTGACCGCCCGTTTCGCGTTGCAAGAGAAGGCAGACGCAAAAGAACGAGAAATCGGCGATTTCAATACGCCGCATTGCAACGGCCAGTACTTCCTGCAGATCTCTGCCTACCTGCAGCGAATCGCTCATCAGCTTGAACTCGCTTTTCAGCGGCTCGGGACACTCGTCGGCTGCCGATCCAATCACGTGTGTGACCGGCACGCCCGCCCGAACCGCGCGCACGATCATATCCAGGAGGTCCGGAAAACCGTTGAGGAAGCGCGTGCGAAAGCGGTCGACTAAAAAGCTGTATGCACGCATGGCCAGGAACAAGGGTAGTCCCGCGATCAAAAGCGGCTTTGCGAAACCAGGCAGCGGCATGTAGCGCGTCATGACGAGTGCAATCAACTCGCCGGTAATGGTTGCCGCAATGACGACGCGAATCCCGTTGTCGCCGGCGACGGTTCGCAACCGCGAGAGCTTGGGCCGCACCCAGGCACTGAGCACATTGTCTGTTTTATCGACGGTGAACAGGTCCGCATCGGTATTGACCGTCTTCTTGCCCCTGGTTGCCTCAATCGCGAACGATTCATGCATGCGAGTCTTGATCCGTGCATTCGGCTGCTTGCTACGCATGTCCATGATGACAAGCGCCATCATGCCGCAGAGAATCACGCCAATAAACGAGCACACAGTGAAGACGTCGATCGGGCTCATGTCCTCATCGCCTCCAGCAAGGATTCTTCCAGTCCGTAGTAGGCAGCGCGCGCCGAAAAAGCGGGCCTGACGGCAGCGCATTCGTACACCCCCCTAACCTCTTCGTTGTAGGCGCTCGCGTCATAGTGAAACGTGAACAGGTCTTGCGTGATGATGACGTCGCCTTCCATGCCGACCAGTTCGGTGATGCGGGTGACTCGCCGCATGCCGTCGCGCATCCGCTCGATCTGCACGATCATGTGGACCGCGCTCGCGATCTGCCTGCGAATAGACATCAGCGGCAAGTTGCCGTTGGCCATCATTACCATGCTTTCAAGCCGCGTAATCCCATCGCGTGGCGTGTTGGCGTGGATTGTCGTCATTGAGCCGTCGTGGCCCGTGTTCATCGCCTGCAATACATCGAACGCTTCGGCCCCGCGAGTTTCGCCAAGGATGATCCGGTCCGGGCGCATCCGCAGCGCATTGCGCACAAGATCGCGCTGAGCCACGGCGCCGAGTCCCTCGGCATTCTCCGGTCGCGTCTCCAGGCTCACCACGTGCGGCTGCACGAGTTGTAGTTCCGCGGCATCTTCAATCGTGATGGTCCGCTCGCCCAGTCCGATAAAATGCGACAACGCGTTAAGCAATGTAGTCTTGCCGGAGCCAGTACCGCCGGACACAATAATATTGAGCCGACAGGTGCTCGCGAGTTTTAGCACGTTCGCCATCGCCTCTGACATGTTGCCTTGCTGCGCCATGCGATAAAGCGTGATGTTGCGCTTCGAAAACTTACGAATCGAGATGGTCGCGCCGTGGATCGCCAGCGGAGGCAATACCACATTCACCCGGCTGCCGTCGGCGAGGCGCGCATCGACCATCGGACTGCTTTCGTCGACCCGGCGCCCGACACCCGCGGCAATTCGTTGCGCGACGTTGATCACATGGGCGTTGTCGCGGAACTTGTACGCGGTCAGTTCGAGCCGTCCGTGGCGCTCCACATACACCTGGTCTGGCCCGTTGACGAGCACGTCTGTAACAGATTCGTCGGCAAGCAGTGGTTCGATTGGCCCGAGACCGAACATATCGTTCAGCAACTCACCGACAATCTGACCTTGCTCGGATATCGTTATGTTCATGCGCTCACGCTCGGCAATGCCAAGCACCAACTGCTCGACACCCGGCTTCATCTGTTCGCGCGTTTTCCCGATAGCCACCGACGCATTCATGGAATCGAACACGCCGCTGCGGATAACCTTGAACATATCCGAGCGAACCAGCGCTTCGTTGCCTTGCACAAGTGCCGCGTAGGTTGCGGCCGGTTTTGCCACGACAGGATCGATGAGCGATTCGAGCGTCGCCATAGCCGAGTCCCCTTTGGTGGCAGCGGGTTCCGGCTGCGTTCGTTCGACCTGTTTTTGCCCGAACATCACGCTCTCCTGAGTCTTAACTTTTGCAGCAACGTGCGCTCGGCTGCCGCGTGCTGTCCGGTAAGGTCATTGGCAATCTGCGTGATCGATTGGTTGAAGCCATTAGCGGCTTTTTCCTTCGGCATCTCTCCGAGGTTTTCCGCGATCGATATGAGCTTCGCTTCGAACTGCACTTCTAGCAGCGCGTTGCGGCCAACTGCCGACATGAAATCGGCCGCGTCCACTTTGCCGGCGGTTGCCGCGTTGGGGCTATTCAGAAGCAGTGAGGTCGGCGGATTGTTGTCGCGGTCCTCGACATAGCGCAACAAGCGAACGGTTTGTCGTGTTGAAAATACGCTACGGTCGGCCACGAGATACACACGCGATGCGTTATCGAAGGCTTCAATCGCGAGCGGATCGACCAAATTTCCGATATCAAGGATTACATAGTGGAAGCTATCGCACAGCAATTGGAGTACGCGCTTCAGGGCACCCTCCTGGAACGACTTTTCGTCACCAAAGTCCAAGTCGGCGGACAGCACGAATAACCGGCTGCTCTTGGCGACAAGGGAGCGCTCTACGTATTGAGGATCAAGCCGGTGGACATTCTCAAGGACATCACTCAGGCCGTTGTTACTCTTGATACCGAGCATTGAATTCGCGGCGCCCCCATGCACATTCAGGTCGACATAAGCAACCCGACGATGCGTTTGCCCGGCAAGATGGCGTGCGAGATTCAGCGCCAGCGTGGTCACGCCCACGCCGCCCCGCGTCCCGGCGAACGCTATTGTCTTGCCAACGCGTGTGGACGTCACCTGGCTGACCTTGCCCTCTCCCACATTGACGGTCCGCTTGAGCAGTTCTACCGTCAACGGCTTCACAAGATAATCCCTGACCCCTAGTTTCAGCAGACTGCGGAACAAGCCAACGTCGTTGCGTACGCCTAGCGCTACAACCTGGACCGATGGTTCGCACACTTCTGACAGCCGGCCAAGATCGGACAACGGCATCGTGGAGCCGTGCAGGTCGACCAGCAGGAAGAGCGGCGACCGCTCGAGCTTCCCCACGTACGCGATCGCGTCGTCGATACCTCCAATCACAATATGCACGTGAGGCATCGCCTGTTCGAGCACGAAGTTTTTCAGGACCTGTTCCGTCGCACGGTCAGAGACAAACGCAATGAAGTCCGCGATGCGCACGTTGGCGCTGGTCTTGGCAAAGTTGAACCCTGTCGTGCTCATGGCGTGTCTTGATTGAGGGTTAAGCGCATCACTTGGAATCGCGCGACGTCGACGTGTCGAGCGGGATCACATGGCCAGTCTCGTAACGGTGCACTGCGCTCGCCGCAACTGCGGCATCCGCAGGTGCGAGCTTGCCTGGCGCCACCAGGTCTCGCGGATGCGCCACCTGCGCGGCCAGATTTGTATAGGTTGCGCAACCCCATTCCATCTCGGGCCGGTGCCAGCCGGCGTCCGTCAACACCGACGGGCGAGCCAGGCCGGCGCAGTCGGGTGGCACCGCGGACCGACCGTCGTAACTGATCGTTGACTCGTCTGGCATGCCACGCGGCGGCTTGAAACAGCCGCTGACCGTAGTTGCTGTCGCGCAAGCGAGAATGAACGTGAGGATTCTTGTGTAGTTCATGGCATCCGGCTTAATAGACGTATCCGGCCGCGCCGACAAGACGCGGCTCTTCAGCTTGAGATTGCGCGCCCGACGCCCGGTGTTTGAAGCTGTACTCCACGTCATTGCTCGGCGAGACGAGTGATTCGAGCGGTGTCCGCAGCTTGCCTGCTTCCGTCGGCTCGACCAGATACGGGGTCACCATGATCACCAGCTCAGTCTTGTTGTTCTGGTAGTTCGTCGACGAGAAGAGCTTGCCCAAAATCGGAATGGAGCCAAGGCCAGGAACCTGCGAGATGATGTCGTTTGTATTGCTTTGCAGCAGGCCGCCGATCACAAAGCTTTGACCGCTCGCGAGTTCGACCGTCGTGTCGGCGCGGCGCACGCTCAGACCGGGCACTGTGATGCCGCCGGTCGTCACGCTCACGGACGTATCGATCTGGCTGACCTCCGGGCGCACCTTGAGGCTGATGCGCCCCTCGCTTAACACAGTCGGGGTGAAGTCGAGTTTGACGCCAAACTGCTTGAACTCAACCGAGATCGCACCGTTGGTTTGCGACACCGGAATCGGAAATTCGCCACCTGCGAGGAAACTCGCCGTCTGCCCGGACAGTGCCACGAGACTTGGCTCGGCAAGCACGGTAATCAACCCCTCCTGATTCAATGCATCGACCAGCGCTTGAATATTTGTGTTAGCGGTCTGGAATGCGCCGAACAGCGAATACGCATTGTTGGACGGGAGATTGACCGGATAGGATCCGTTAGGAAGCTGCTGAGTCAGGTTATAGATCGGGCGGCCACTATAGATGCCAGCAAAGAAATTTCCGGTTGCGCTGCCGATCGCCTGCCAGTTTATGCCCAGTTGCTGCGTCACGTTCCGGTCGACTTCCGTGATCCGCACGCGCAATTGCACCTGCTGCGGCCGGTCGATAGTCATCCGGTTGATCAGCACTTCCTTTTCCGCCAGATACGGCGTAAGCGACTGCACAACCGCGTCGGCATCGCCCGCATTGAGAGCCTGGCCGGACACTTGTAGTGAACCATTGCCGGTGCTCAATTGCAGGTTCATGGACGGAAACCGTGCCGCGACCATGCCACGGAGCGCATCCATGTCGCGGCCGACCACAATTGTGCGTTGGAGCAGCGTCTTGTTGTTGGCGCCCAGTACATACAGTGTCGTGGTGCCTGCCTTCTTGCCCAACACGAAGACGGCTCTAGGCGAAGGTACATGAACGTCGGCGATCGTCGGGTCTGCCACGAACACCGAGGTCGCGTCCTCGCCGAGACGCACGAGTGTGCCCTTGCCGGCGGCGACATCGAGTGAGCCTTGGGCCGAGGCCGACGCGTCGACTGTCGAACCGACCGCCGGCTGCGGCCGTGCGGCGTATGCCGGGGCTGCGAGGATCAAAACCCCCACGTATAAGGCGCACTTCGACGGCCTTATCGCGTTGGCACGCAAACTGAACAGCAGTGTCATGACTTGCAGTCCTGGCGAATGGGTACAACGGCGAATGGCTCGCATAGGCTCACCGCGGCGTAGCGACAGTTGGCAGCGGCGGCATCGCGTCACCGCCGGACTGGGCGACACTCGACGTCGAGTCGGCTTTTTCGGAGCCCCTATAGACGGTCACTGATCTGGGCGTGGCAGGTAACACCATCCCGCCGGCCGTAACCGCGGCGGTATGCGCTTTGGGCAGGTCGCGCAGCGCGCGGGAAATATCGCCAGCCCAGACAGGCGCAGGTGTCACATCGCTGGCAGCGGAAGTGCCTCCAGACGCGGGCGCATACGGATTGCGCGACTCCGTCGCAAAGCTGCGCAATGCAAGCGACAAGCTGCCGAGCCGCGCAGCCACCGCCACGACTTCGCCCATGTGCGGGGTCACTTCGAGCGTCACGGTGCGAGCGCGCTCGTTGTGGTCCGTCGTGTCGCCGCTTTTTGGACGACTGATATCGGAGCCGGACGCCAGCACGCGAACATGCTCGACGACGGTTTCGCTCGATACCGCCAGATCGGGTGAGTCAGTCTTGCGGTCCATCAACTGCGTGAGCAACAGGTCGACGTAGTCGCCTGGCTGAATCAGTCCGGCGTTGCCGGAAACGTCGTCGACAGCAACCGATACGGCTCGCATTTCGGGTTTGAGTGTCGCGGCGAGGAAGCCGGGTGCGTTCGGGAGGATCACGTCGTCAGCGACGATGACCGTCCCGCTCGTCACCGGATGACGCAGCAGCGCGCCTTTCAGTTCGACCGCACCGGGCACGCCGGATACGATAGCGCCCTGGGCCAATGTTGCAGCGGGCACATCCTTCCACTTGATATCTTCGTCGCGCAACAACAAACCTTGTGGAAGATCTGCCGCACTCACGCGGACTTTCTCGCTGATGACGACCGCTGAAGAGGGTCGTGTCGCACTTGCGACGACCACGCGTACTATGAGCGCAAACAGGATGGCGCCTACAATCAGGATGACGAATTTAATGATGTTAGACATAGAGACGCCGTCCTATCGCGCCAAAAACAAAGGCAGTAAGGCAGGCAGCATGATGATGGAACCGCCGCCGAGCGCTAGCGCCACACCATAGGGCACACCACGCGCGCCTGAAAACATCGCCAGCGCTCGCATGGGGAGTGAGCGCTGATTCAAATCCATGTGTCGCGTGGCAAGACTGACTAGCGATACGAGCGTTCCGATCACGGAAATCAAGGTAAGCGTTGGCAGCCACAGAGCCGGGCCGGCCCACAGGAATATCATTGAAGCGAGCTTTGCGTCGCCGCCACCTAGCATCTTTGCAGCGAACAATCCGGCACAGACGACGAAGACGCCAAATGCCAGAAGCAGATGCATCAATACGTCGCCGAATGACATATGACTGATCAGCGCGTTGATGAAAAACAACGCACCAATTGGGAGAACTACTCGAGTCGGCAAGCGTCGGGTCCGCACGTCGACTATCGCTAGCCAAAGCAGCGCGCCAACCACCAGGAAGCGGATTGTAAGGGACGGCAAATACACAGCGTGGGTGTTCCTCAAAAAGGAAACCAATTGGAGATCCGGACCATGAAGTCCGAACCTCCCGAGAGTGCGATTACCTCGCCTGCTGCACCCCGATTGCGGTAAACATTCTCGTGAACATCGTTGTCACTTGCGTACCAAACGTAGCGGCCACGCCCCCAAGCGCCACGGCGACGATGCCAGCCAGAACCGCATATTCCATGGCGCTAACACCGCGCTCATCGCGAACAAACCATTTAAAAAATTTCATTTTTATTTTCCCCTAAGCTGATGGTTGGCGTCGGCTCGCGGGCTAGCTGCCCTCAAAGACCAACTGATCGTACCCAATGCCTCGATTTTCTAAGGAGCGGACTCAAGGCACATGTCGCCTCAGTTCAAACCTTAAATCCGTTGCAGGCACATCCTGTAACGGCGGAAAGCCGCAAAACTTTAGGAGAAAAGATTAAATAATTCGGGATGCAGATCGAGCAGTATGGTGGTTCACGCTTGGAGCTTTGACGTGGTTGAGCCTGCAATGAGTAAGCTGAAGGACGTTGAATAGTTGTTCAACGATCCATGTATTGAGAAAGGCATCCATATCAACACCTGAAACGGTGCCCGTAAAACGGTTTCAAGCTAATTGCTCATTTTTCGACTATTCCTCTGACAAAAGACACGTTCTAGGAACAGATCTAGTTCGACAAGCTTGCTGCCACACGGTTGGTCAGTTGCGTGAGTGTTTTTTAGTCATCTTCTCGTTCACGTTTCTGCGATGCGTGATGCCAGCATTGGAACTAAAGGCTAAGCCGAAGTCTTAGCGTGCGAAAAATCCGTTTTCGAGGCCCCCCTGCTCTAGCACGCCAATCTCTCGCATAAAGACACAACATACTCACCAAGCTTCGGCATTGGTTTGCTTGCCACCTGCCTGAAGCCAAGCGCCTCATAGCTTCGTATTCCGTTGGTCACGGTCAAGACCGCGATAACGTCGATTCCCGCCGCTCACCACGACAAACCTCACTTCTCCTCGCGAGGCGTGTTCCTCCGCATCAGATAACTATCCATGATCCAACCATTCGCCTTTCGCGCTTCTGCGCGAATCCGTTCGATATCGCCGACCACATCCTTGAGTTTTCCGGACACCAGAATCTCGTCCGGTGTGCCGATATAAGCACCCCAGTAAATATCGATATCCTGATCGGCGAAACGTTTGTAAGCCCCTTCGGCGTCCAGCATGACCACGACGCTGTCGACGTTGTTCGGAAAACCTTCGGCTATACGCCTTCCCGTTGTGATCTCGATCGATTCTCCAATGCGATTCAACGGTATCTTATGCTGTGCCGCCAGGGCCTGGATGCTGCTTATGCCCGGGATCACTTCATACTGGAGGTCGTGACATCCCTTCTTGACGAGCGAGTCAATGATCCGGATAGTGCTGTCGTAAAGCGTAGGATCCCCCCATGTGAGGAACGCCCCGCATTCGCCATCGGACATCTCTTCGGAGATCAATCGTTCGAAGACGACCTGCTTATCATCATTAAGATTCTCGACGCTCGCCTGATAATTCGCCACGTCTCGTACTCGCTCAGGACTGGTTGCTTCGGCGAAGCGATAGTCATTGCCCTTGATGAAACGACGGCAAATGTCCTTGCGCAACGCGATCAGCTTTTCCTTGGCAATGCCCTTGTCCATCACGAAGAAAACATCGACTTCGTTGAGCGCGTTGACCGCCTGGATCGTCACATAGTCGGGGTTGCCGGCACCAATGCCAATGATCAGGATTCGCTTCATAAATGTGACTCGCCAGGGTCATGGCAACAAGTAATTAAAAAGTGTAAGCGACCTTGCCGAACGCCGTCCGGCCCAACGTGTTGTAACCATATGCAGTCACGTATTGCCGGTTAAAGAGGTTCGACAAATTGGCGGACACGGTGAGATGCGAATTGAC
The DNA here is from genome assembly GCF_002220365.1 of Caballeronia sordidicola. GTDB lineage: Bacteria > Pseudomonadota > Gammaproteobacteria > Burkholderiales > Burkholderiaceae > Caballeronia > Caballeronia sordidicola_C. The sequence continues at coordinate 32,341 of NZ_MTHB01000024.1, forward strand.
CTTGTATGCGGCACGCAGGCCGACGGTTGTGTACGACGGCAGGTACGTCGCGTTGAACTGGTCATCGTAAGTCGATCCTCCGTAAAGCAAGGAGACGCCCGTGCTCAGCGCGTGCAAATGAAACTCGTCCCACGTGTGATCGATATTCAAGCTGACGGTCTGGCGCGCACGGCGGTTGAGCCACGTCTGGTCTGTGACATCCTGCGGATTCAAAATACCGACCGCGAGACTGACCGGAGTCGATTTGCCAAGCGTGCCCTTGTACGACAGGTCGATGCCCTGGACGTGCGCGCGGCCTACATTCACAGGGAGAAAGGTCACCGAGTCGTAAGTGATGAGGTCATGCACGCTAGTGTCATAAACAGCGGCGGTAAAGGTGCCGAACGACGTGGCCGCGTCAAGCGCTGCCTCGACCGTATCGCTGCGCTCCTGCAGCAGGTTCGGGTTCGCGTAACCCGGGTAATACAGGTCGTTAAAGGTTGGCAGGCGGAATGCGTTGCCATACGAAACGCGTGCGGTATAAACCGGGGTAATTGCATAAGCGAGGGCAACATTGCCGGTATTGACCGACTGGCCCTGGATGATCTCGTGACGGCCCGCCAGGAACACCGTCAACGCGCCGAGCGTGACCGATTGATGGAGAGAGACAGCTGAATCGTTGCGTGTCGGTACACCCGTGGGGATGTCGACCGGCAGGAAAGCTTGCTCGCGGGTGAAGTCGTAGGCGAGCTTGGTCTCGCCAGACAGCGGCAAAGTGAAGAGCGTGAGCCCACGTTCCTGATGGGTCAGCGAAGTCGACGTGCTGAAGCGCGTCGAATCGATCTCATCGGTCGGGATGGCCGGGTTGTTCGCATAGAGGAACTGGCGGTCCGTGGTGTAACCGACAGACTGGTCAAACTGCGTGAACGGCGTGATGTCCAGATGAAACGCCACGCCAGTCGTCACCTGATGATCGAGCTGCCGGTTATCGCCGCCGGCATTATCGTAGGACAGGTCGGACCGGTGATAGAGGGCGAACGTGGAGATCGACCAGTTGTCATGCGCATAGCCCAAGCGCGCATCCACGTCCTGAGCGTGGTACGGGTTGCGGCCATCCTCGTGCCCGTAAGCCCAGGGCCGGGTCGCATCGATTCCCGCGGTATTGTAGTCGTGCAGGCCCAGGGAATAGGTCAGTCCGGCCAATGCCGCGAGTGGCCCCGTGGACGAAATACTGCCTGAAGTGCGGATCTGTGTATCGAACGTTTTGTTAGAACCCCCGCCTGTTGAAATCGTGGTCTGGTTGGGCTGGTTTGCCGCACGGTTCGTGAAGAGTTGCACGACGCCGCCCACTGCGTCCGCGCCGAACGAAGCCGCCGCCGGTCCAGAGATAACTTCGACACGGTCAAAGGCGGCGGTCGGCAGGTCGGCCCACTCGGCTTGGCCGGTGGTCGCAGAACCAACGCGGATACCATCTATGAAAACGGACACCTGACTTCCCGAAGATCCACGGATGCTGACAGAGGCGGAAGATCCTGGGCCACCGCTTTGCGAAATGGTCACGCCGGGCAGTGTCGCGAGGGCTTGCGTGATGCTCGGGTCACTGGGCGACAGACGGTCGAGATCCGCGCGGGTGAGGACCTGTGTCGAGGCGTAGCGTTGATCGAATGATTGCGGCAGGTGCTGCGTATCGCCGGTCACGAGAATACTCGGCAGCGTGGCTGCGGACGGAAGTTGCTCCGGCTGCGGCAACGACGAGTCGTCCGCGGCCTGAGCAACCTGCCATGCCGAAACCGTCAGCGCAGAAGTGAGGATGAAATGACGGAACTTCATACGGGGGAAGCCTTTTTATTGGAAGATCAGATGACGTGCTGCGAGCGCAAACGCAGCATGTCAATCTCGGATACCGGCAGTGACGGAACCCGTGCCCGTCTGTGTGAATGACAGCCCTGCCCGGCTGCGGCATCTGCAGCTCAATGCGATAACCTGCTTCGACGAGATCAACCCGCGAACACGCGCGGCGGCCAGGATATCGTCGAACTTGTGTGAGTTCTATCGCTATGCAGATGCCAGCTCATGCCTGAATCGTTGAGCTGCCAAACAGTGCTCCACTCCCCTGCGCGATAGATCACACCAGATCACGGAGCAAGCGGTCGGCAGGTTCGGTAGTGCGCGAGCTTATTCGCCGATGCGCACCACGCTGGATAAGAGAGTGGATGCTGGTCTGGCGGTAAGCCAGGATCGCGGGCAGTATTGGTTATCGGTCATATGAATATCTCCCGGGGAGTGCGCGCCCCAAAGTCAGAAAGAGGTATACGACGCCGAGGTCTGACTTCCGGTTTGCGCTGAAACCGGTCACAGTGGCGCGACCGCGCTGGATTTGCACCAGCTTCCACGGGTCGTATGCGCGCATTCTACTTCCGAATCCCCGTCCAACACTATTAAGTCGGCGTTCTCGACTATCTGCCGGCACGCATACTGCGCGAGCGGGAGACAGCAGCGTGGTCTCCCGAGATTAACCCGTAGTTTCCCGACACAACCTCGACGAGGCTGATCGCGCAGATAGCCAGCCTCGAGACTGTATCTCAGGTCAGCTTCGCGACGCGCGGGGGTGCGGCCCTTGAAGGCCCCTTAGTGAATCAGGATCGTGCTGTCGGGTGACCAACTCAACGTCACTTGCGAGCCGACCGGAATCAGGTCGTCGCCAGAGTTTTGCACATGGACCTTGAGCCGCTGACCGCACCAGTCGAGCATATAGGTTGTATTCACACCGCCAAAAACATGATGGGCAACCTGTGCCGTCAGCCAGTTATGCGTGCTCGGAGCGGCTTCACCTGTCGCACGCCGAAGCGCGATTTTCTCCGGACGAATCGCACACTTCGTCTGATTCGATATTGCGTAGCGCGATCCGAAACGAACCAGGCTGCCATCGTTGATGCGCATGCCGCCTGTCTCCAGTCGACCATTGAGGATGTTGGCATCGCCGAGAAAAGTCGCGGCGAACTCGCTGGCCGGTTGATCGTAGAGTTCGCGTGCCGTCCCCTCCTGGATCAATCGTCCATCGCGCAGGATACCTACACGATCACTCAACGTAAGCGCTTCTTCCTGGTCGTGCGTGACGAATACGGTCGTGATCGCGACATCGCGCTGGATGCGACGCAATTCGACCTGCATGTCCACTCGCAACGATTTGTCCAGCGCGCTCAGTGGCTCGTCTAGCAGCAACACGCGCGGACGCGTAACAATAGCGCGGGCCAGCGCGACCCGTTGGCGCTGGCCGCCCGACAATTGATTGATCCGGCGTGCGTGCAGGCTGCCGAGTTGCACGAGATCCAGTACCTCCCCCACCCGGCGCTTGATCTCGCTCTTGTCCACATGCCTCACGGACAACCCAAATGCGACGTTATCGGCCACATTCATATTTGGGAACAAGGCATAGTTCTGGAACACCATGCCGATCTCCCGCCGCTCCACCGGCAAGCGTTCAACCGGCTGATCGTCAATGCGAATCTGCCCGCTGTCCGGGAACACAAAGCCGGCAATCATGCGCAGGAGCGTTGTCTTGCCGCTTCCGGACGGTCCGAGCAACCCATAGAGGCCGCCCTCCGCGAAACGGATGGATACGTCGTCCAGTGCGCGCGACTCGCCGTACTGCTTCGATACCTTGATTACGTTGACTTCGGCCATTATTGCTCTCCACCAAATCGGTACAGCCGGGACACGATCAACATCGTGCCCATCGACACGACAATGATGATGGTTGAAATTGCGTTGATCTCGGGCGTAAAGCCCTTGCGGATCGCGCTGTATATTTCCACCGGTAGCGTGGTCTCGCCCGGGTCGGACAGGAAGTACGACACCACGAACTGGTCGAACGAGACGGCGAATGCAAACAAGGCACCCGCCACCACGCCAGGTGTAATCGCAGGCAAGGTCACGCGCCATGTGATCTGCCAGCCGCTCGCGCCAAGCGAACGGGCGGCCAGTTCCAGTTCAGGTGAGAACGTGCGCAAGCGCGCGCCGACCACGATGATCACGTAGGGCAACGCGAGCGCCACGTGACCGAGCAGGATGGCGTGCAAGCCGCGCCCGATACCGATCGCAAAGAAGAAGATCAGCATTGCGGTGCCCGTGATCAGCCATGGGATCGCCATTGGTGGGAACAGCATGGCTTGCAGGAAACGCTTGCCCGCGAAGTCGTATCGGAAAAATGCCAGCGACGCCATCACGCCGAGAATGGTGGACAACAGCGTGGTCCACAGAGCGATCTCGATGCTCCTGAGCGCCGCCGCCTTCAGCCCACCGTCCTCGGCGAGCGCCTGATACCAGTGCGTGGTGAAATGAAACGGCAATTCGTAGAGCGGCGACGCGTTAGCCGACATCAACGCCATGACCAGGATCGGCAGATATAGAAAGCCAATCATGACCACGACGTACCCGTAGCCGATCGCACCAAGCGCTGCGCCCACCCTCCACGTCCTGCGACGCGGGGTATGCGGCGCGTTGGGGACGGCCTGCGACTCCAGCTCGACCGGCCCAATGGTGTTGTCCTGCTTCATTTTTCCTTCCTCCGCCCGAGACGCATGCCGGCGAACAGGATTGCCAGCACGAGGGCCAGCAGCGTGAACGACAATGCAGCGCCAAGCGGCCAGTTGAATACGGCAACGAACTGGTCCTCGATGACGGTGCCAATGAACGTGCCCTTGCGCCCGCCAAGCAACCTCGGCTCCATGAACGCTCCCACCACCGGCACGAAGGTCAGCACGGCGCCTGCGAGCATGCCGGGCATGGCGAGCGGCAGGATCAGCCGGCGCAGGATGGTCAGACGTCCCGCGCCCATTGAACGGGCCGCTTCGATCAGGGAGTCGTCAATAGCCTGCAGGCTCAAATAAGCGGTCAGCACCGAATACGGCAGATAGGAATGCACCAGTCCAATCACGATCGCCGGATAAGAGAACATCAGGTCAGTGCTGACTGTCCACGGCCAAAGGTGACTAAGCAACCAGTCCACCAATCCGCCACTGCGCAGCACCATGTTCCAGGAGAATATCCGCACCAGCCCGTTGCTCCAGAACGGCAGGATGATCAGCAGGAACAGTGCTTCACGCGTGCGTCCGCGTATTACCTTCGCGAGCATGTAGGCGCACGGAAAACCGAGCACTGTGCAGATCAGCGTGACCTGGGCGCTGAGTCCAAGCGAACGCACCATCAGCTTCCGATACAGCGGTTCGTCGAAGAACGTCAGGTAGTTCTGGAACGTCAGCGACCAGGTGCCGCCGCTCGTCGGCACGTCGGACATGAAGCTGTAGAACAGCATGACCGACAAAGGCAGGAACACCGCAAGCAGGAGCCACACGTAGGCGGGTCCGGCCAGCGTCATGGCGCGAGCCAGAGGTCGGCCTTGCGGCGAACTGAGGGCAAATTTCATGGCACTTCCTTGAACGTCGTCAGTCGGCCTGGGCCTTGATCTCTTGCCACAACTGCAGATAAGCCTTGCGCTTGTCGTCAGTGATCGGCTCCTGGAACTGGATCCGCGATTGCACCGCCGGGTTTGCCAGTACCGCGCGGTTGAATGCATTGGCCGGCAACGCTGCCACCGCCTTGACGTTCGCCGAAACCGGCGCGCCGACGCGCGAATCCCACTGTGTGTAGAAGCCCGGATCGATCATGGTGTTGATGAAGGCTTTCGCACCTGCGACGTTATGCGCGCCCTTGGGAATCGACAGTGAATCCAGCCAGCCGATCGCGCCTTCCTTCGGGATCACGAAGGTGACCGGAAGGTTGAACTTGTTGCGAGCGCGTGCGGCTGAACCGCTCCAATACGTGGAGATATAAAACACCCCTGACGCCACATACTGATTCCAGTTGTGAACGGCGGTGAGAAAGTGCCTTTAAACGGCGGCGGCCCGCTTTAACACTGACTGAGACGCATTTCTAACTTTTGTCAGGATGTCGGTTTCTGCGGATGAGCGAGATGATATCGGCGCGACGAAGGGAGCCCGGAGGGCGAGTAAAGACGCGCCCGGGGCAACGATGCGTGCTGCTCTTAGTGGGTGACGCGGCAATACGGAGGGCGTAGAACAATAGCTTACCGCCGAAGAAACGGCCTGACACCGGTTCAAACCGCCAAGTCCACACCGATGTCAGACCCCACGCGTGCACGGAGCAAGGGTGTGCAATGAGTATTGCACGCTCAGCCGGCTCTGTCGATATCGCCTCGGCATTGACGGAATTCTGCGATGCCGGCGACA
>NZ_MTHB01000282.1 GCF_002220365.1 Caballeronia sordidicola
AGGCGCGGGCTGGTTTGATGTGGCGCGCGAAGGTCCACGCCTTGCGCGGCCGCCAGCAATTCGATGGCAAGAATATGCGCGACGTTTTCCGCAATATAACCGAGCTTGCGGGCGGCGAACGTCGCCATGGAGACGTGATCTTCCTGATTCGCCGATGTCGGCAATGAATCGACCGATGCCGGATGCGCGTAGGTCTTGTTCTCCGACGCCAGCGCCGCAGCCGTCACATGCGCGATCATGAAGCCCGAATTCACGCCGCCATCGCGTACGAGAAACGGTGGCAAACCGGAAAGCGTCGCATCGATCAGCAACGCGATCCGGCGCTCCGCCAGCGCACCAATTTCCGCAGCGGCGATAGCGAGGTTATCGGCGGCGAATGCAACGGGTTCCGCGTGGAAATTGCCGCCAGAGAGCACTTCGCCGGTGTCCGGGAAGATCAGCGGATTGTCCGATACGGCATTCGCTTCGATCAGCAAGACATCGGCCGCATGGCGCATCTGGTCGAGACACGCGCCCATGACTTGCGGCTGGCAACGCAGGCTGTACGGGTCCTGAACCTTGTCGCAATCCTGATGCGACAAGTTGATCGCGGAACCTTCCAGCAACGTGCGATAGGCAGCCGCCGCATCGATCTGTCCGGCGTGACCGCGCAGCGTGTGAATGCGGGCGTCGAACGGAACGACGGAACCCATCGCGGCATCCACCGACAGCGCGCCCGACACCAGCCCCGTGCGGTACAGGTCTTCGATCGCGAACATGTTGTACAACGCGAGCGCCGTGGAAGCCTGCGTGCCGTTGAGCAGCGCAAGACCTTCTTTAGCCTGCAGCGTCAGCGGTTCGAGGCCGGCTACGCGCAGCCCGTCCAGCGCACTCGCCCGCTCGCCACGGATGGTGACTTCGCCAATACCGAGCAACGCCGTCGACATATGCGCAAGCGGCGCCAGATCGCCCGATGCGCCCACCGAACCCTTGACCGGGATGACAGGCAGGACATCGGCGTTGAACAGCGTGATCAGCGCGTTGATCACCTCGCGGCGGATGCCCGAATGCCCGCGCCCCAGGCTCGACACCTTCAACGCGATCAGCAACCGCACGACCGGTCGCGACATGGGTTCGCCCACGCCCACGGCATGCGACAACACCAGATTGCGCTGCAACAGTTCGAGTTGATCGGCGGGAATGTGGGTGCTCGCCAAACGGCCGAAACCCGTGTTGATTCCGTAGGCCGGCTCGCCCTTGGCGGCGATGTCGGCAACGGTTTGTGCGGAAGCGTCGATGGCAGCGAAGCTGGCCGGATCGAGGGTTAATGCGTCGGAGCCGCGGGCGATCTGGCGCAAGTGCGCCAGCGTGAGGTGGCCGGGGGTCAATTCGATCATCGCAAGTCCTGTCTATACAAGTTACGACCCAGTCTAAACAAACAAATCCCCCAAAACAAGGCCTGAAAACACCTAATTGGAATTTTCGGGGATCGAACCGCCCGTTTTTCGACCGGTTGTCTATACAGCGCTAAATCGCTTCTCCATACGAAAGTTCGTTAACCGCTGGCCGCGCAGCGCCACATCTTGCGAGCGGACGACCTGAAAGCCGTGCTTCTCGAAGAACGGCCGCGCGGTAATGCTGGCATCGGTATCGAGGACCGCGAGCCGTTGCACACGCGCCGCGTTTTCCACCGTATCAAGCAGCGCGCTCGCCACGCCCCCGCGCTGGCTGGCCGCGTCGACGAACAACATGTCGATGTGCCCGTTGCTTTCAAGATCGATGAAACCTGCAATGACACTATCGACCAATGCGACCCATGTCGGCCGGTCAAGCCGGCGGAGCGCCCAGACATTGCGATCCACCTGCGCCCACGCCGCGATCTGGCCCGCATCGTAATCACGAGACGCCACTCCCCGCACCGAGCGCAGAAACACACTCACAACCGCATCCAGATCCGCGGCTACATAACGCCGGATGACGGGTTGCATCGACGAGTGCACGGGTTCTTTAGCGCGTGAGCGAGACCGTCGCGATGCCCAGGATGGTCATCACGACCGAGGCCGTCACGTGAATCGCGATCTCGCCCGCTGCCCAGCCGTAGCGCCCCTGCTGCAGATGCGCGACGACTTCGGCCGAGAACGTCGAGAAGGTCGATAAGCCGCCCATCAAGCCGGTGATGACGAACAGGCGCCATTCCATCGATACCCCGGGGAAGCGCGCGAACCACGCCACCGCCACACCGATCACGTAGCCCGCGATGACGTTCGCCGCAAGCGTCCCGAGCGGAAGATTGGGAAACAACGTGTTCAGGCGCAGACCCAGGACCCATCGAAACAGGGAACCCAGCGCGCCGCCAACACCTACAGCCAGAATCGACAAATACATGAGCGAAGGCAGAAGATCAGAGAGAAACGAACGTTAGACGCTCGATGAGCTGTTTGCGGCTTGCCGCGACGACCGTCTCGCCGGACGCCGAAAGTCGCGCAATCCAGGTGCCGTCGCGCCGCTGCTCCCACCCGCCGCATTCATGGCCGTCCAGCAGCACGGAGCCGCGCATGACCAGTTGGGGATCGGCGGGATCGAGAACGGTGTCGTCGTTGTGTTCCAGCTTGACGGTTCGCATGGGCGTTGCGCTCGCGCGCGGGAATGCGTAAAGCCGTAATCATAATGGAATGCATCAGGAACCCGACACAGAAAGCCAGAATGCGAGAAAGCACGTCGCCGCCTTTCATGCACAATACGGGTCGCTTCGTTGTTGTAGTCGAGTTCGACTTTATATGTTCCACACTGCCCGCATGAATTTGAACCTGGACGACCTGATAGACACTGTTGCAGACACCTTGCAGCAGCACTATCCCACCCACCATTGGGCGCAATTCGCGCTCGGCCTGCTGACGCTCGTTCTGGCCGCGCTGTTCGCGCAGTGGGTGGTCGCGCGCATCGTGCTGTATTTCGCGCACCGTCTGCTCGTCCTGACCGAGCGCCAGGCGTGGGACAAGGCGCTCGCCCGGCACCGCGCGTATCACCAGCTTTGGTACGCCGTGCCGTTCGCGGCGGTGGCCATCGGTATCGGCGACGTGCCGCACATCGGTCACATGGCGGATGTCATCGAGCGGCTCGCGCACGCCGGCGCATGGGTCTGCGTCTTCTTCGCGATGGGCGGCGCGCTCAGCGCATGGCAGGACGTGTACGCGGCCAGCATGCAGGCGCAGACACGCTCGATCAAAGGCTACATCCAGATCGGCAAGCTCGCGCTCGCGTTGATATGCGGTGTGCTGGTGCTGTCTATCGTGATCGACCGTTCGCCGCTCTGGATGCTGTCGGGTCTCGGTGCATTGTCGGCCGTCCTGCTGCTCGTGTTCAAGGACACGTTGTTGTCGCTGGTGGCGAGCACGCAGCTCACCTCGAATGACATGCTGCGCATAGGCGACTGGATCGAAATGCCGCAATCCAACGCCGATGGTTTCGTGAAGGACATCGCGCTGCATACCGTGAAGGTGCAGAACTGGGACAACACGGTGACTACCGTGCCCACCTACAAGCTGTTCTCCGAGAGTTATAGAAACTATCGGCAGATGTTCGAATCGGGCGGGCGGCGCATCAAGCGCACGCTGCGAATAGATGCCACCTGTGTGCGTTTTCTCACCGATGAAGAAACCGCGCGCCTCAAGCAATTCCGCTTGCTGCACGATTATCTGGAAGAAAAACAGATCGAAGTCGACCAGGCGAACAAGAATCTCGGCGAGCTCGCCAGCGAGCCGGCCAACCGGCGGCGGCTGACGAATATCGGCACCTTCCGCGCGTATGGGCTCGCGTATCTGCAACGACATCCGGAGATCAGACAGGACATGTCGATGATGGTGCGGATGATGGAACCGCAATCGGAAGGCATTCCTGTCGAGGTGTATTGTTTCACCGCCGTCACCGCATGGTCGCAATACGAACGCATCCAGGGCGATGTGTTCGACCACTTACTGTCTATCCTGCCGGAGATGGGTCTGCGGCTCTATCAGGCGCCGTCGGGCTCGGACATGAGCGGGCTGGTGAGCGGGCTGATTGGAGGCGGTGCAGGGGGTGCGGGTGGCGCAGGACGTTCAAGCGCCATTGGCGGGGCGGAAAGCGGCCGTTTGCGCGGCGAGTTGCCCACGCTCTAACTGGAGAAGCAGGCAAGAATCCGCGACTTTTATGTATTCACGCGAACCGTCCTGATGCCTAAAGTGTGAACCTTGCCGGCATTCCTTCTGCATCACCCGAAGGTGCCCGCCGGTCATCGCACTCATCGCTTCTACAGGAAAACTCCCGTGACCGATCGCGTTCATGCCATGCGTGTTTTCATCCGCGTCGTCGATACCAACAGCTTCTCGCGCGCCGCCGAATCTCTCGGCATGCCGCGTGCAAGCGTCTCGACGACCATTCAACAACTCGAGGCCCTGCTCGGCGTGCAACTGCTTGCACGCACCACGCGGCGTCTCAATCTCACGGCCGAAGGGGCCGAGTGTTACGAGCGCTGCGTGCGCATTCTCGCGGATATCGACGACCTGGAAGCAGGCTTTCACGGCCGCGACGAGCGCCTGCGCGGCCGCCTGCGCATCGAGTTGCCCGATACGGTCGCCACCGCGCTGGTCGTGCCTGCGCTACCCGATTTCCATGCGCGTTATCCGCATATCGAGTTGTCGATCGGCATCTGCAACCGCGCCGTCGATCTGGTCGGCGAAGGCGTGGATTGCAGCGTGCAACTTGGCGAGCTGCCCGATTCAGGGCTGATCGCACGGCGGCTCGGCACCTTTGAGCACGTGACTTGCGCCACGCCCGCGTATCTGGAAGCGCACGGCACGCCGAAGACACTCGACGAACTCGCGCAGCACGTCGCGGTGAACTGTGTGTCGGCTCGCACGGGCCGGCCGTGTGATTTCGACTTCGAAGTGGATGGCGAAGCGGTGACCGTGAAGATGGCCGGTTTCGTTCAGGTCACCGACGAACACGCGTATCTCGCGTGTGGCCTGCAAGGCCTCGGGCTGATTCAGCCGCCGCGCATTGCCGCGTTGCCGTACCTGCGTTCCGGGCAACTGCGCGAGGTGCTGCCGCAATGGAAGTCGATGCCAATGAATGTGTCGGTGGCATTCGTCAAGAGCCGGCAAGCCGCGCCGAGGGTCAGCGCGTTCGTGGACTGGCTGGCGGAATTGTTCGAGCGCTCGCAGGAAATGGACGATACGCTCACGCGCCTGTTTCGCACGGCTCGCCGTCCGGTTTGCGCTCCCGCGAAGGCCGCGGCATCAAGACCTGCGACAGTCCGCGACGAGGACGCGCACGAGGAAACCACCAGCGAGTCATGATCCTGCGTGTCGCCGGCATGGGCGCTCATGCCGGTTTAACCGGCTGAGCCGCCCCGCTGCCCGCCACGGTATTCCACTTGCGGACCTCCCAGTGCGTGACCAATCCCTCGGTCACATAAGGATCGGCTCGCGCGAACGCCTCCACCACCGCGGGCGAGTCCGCCTCGAACAGCAGCATCGCCCGGTCGACGGGTGCGTCCAGCGCCCCGCCCAGCAACAATTCTCCGCGTTCCGCCGATGCCCACGCCACCGTTAGATGGCGGTCGCGAAACGCCGTCCGGCGTTCGAGATAATCGGCGCTCAATTCGTACATCAATAGAAAGTGCATAAGCTTGTCTCCCGTTGCAGGCAACGCTGCGCGCGTCGCAATCGAACGATCATGCCGTATGTAACAAGCGCCTATATGACACCCACGTAAGATTTGGTAGGCATGCCAAAACTGTATGCCAGAGTCCGTGTGTGCGATCATGATGGCACTTTCGACTTTTACCTTCGCGCGGGTTCGCGAATTACCGCGACGCTCAAGATTCCGGCAGCGTCGGACGTTCTCCGGAACATGCCTGTTCCGCGGCTTTTTCGCCTCTTGGTTCGCCGGCTTAAGGGTTAATCACTCTCGCCGCGCTTGGGTTTCGCCGTTACTCCTCTTCGACATCCGGCAGCATGCCGATCGTCGGAGTCTAAATTCATCCGGCGCTCGTCATACGCATTTCGCCGCCCGTTTCAAGGGGCAAGTTTGAACAACATCGGTTTCTCGCTCGTCGTAGCGCTGCTCCGCGCGCTCGCTCGCCTGCCTTACGGCCTGGTCGCGCGATTTGGCAGCGGTCTCGGTGCGCTGCTTTATTGCATTCCGAGCCGTCGAAAACACATTGTGCAGGTCAATCTGCAATTGTGCTTTCCGGGAAAGACCGCCGCCGAATACGAATTGCTCGGACGCTCCCATTTCCGTCACGTTGTGCGCAGTTACGTGGAGCGCGGCGTGCAGTGGTTTGGTTCGGCTCGCGCTATCGAAAAACTCGTGCAGCTCGAAAGCCATATTGATCTCAACGACGAAAATTCACCGCCCACCATTTTCATGGGCTTCCACTTTGTCGCCATTGAAGTGGGCTGCATGCTGTACTCCATGAAGCTGCCCATCACCGCGCTTTATACGCCGATGTCCAGCAAACGGCTCAACACGCTCGCAGTAGAACAGCGAGGGCGTTTTGGCGCCGACATGGTCATGCGAGCCGACAGTGCCCGTCGGATTCTGAAACTGCTGCGCAAGGGCGGCTCGGTGATGCTGGCCGCCGACATGGATCATGGCATCGAAAACTCGGTATTCGTGCCGTTCTTCGGCGTACAGGCCTGCACGCTTACGTCAGTGTCGCGGCTGGCGCGCCTTGGGGGGGCGCGCGTGGTGCCGTTCGTGACCGAAGTGCTGCCCGATTACCAGGGTTACAAGATGACGATCTTCGAGCCGCTCGCCGACTTTCCCTCGCAAAGCGACGAAACCGATGCCCGCCGGATGAACGAGTTCCTGGAATCGCAAATAGTGCGTTTTCCGGAACAATACTACTGGGTGCATCGCCGCTTCAAACACCGGCCGGAAGGCGTAGCCGGCGTCTATTGAACGCTTCCTGAACGCCTCCCAGGCGTGTCAGTTGTCAAAGTCAGCGCGCGCCGCGATCAGTCGGGCTTGCGGAAGTCGTTATCTACCCAGGCCTGCGCGCTTGTCTTGCTGAGCTTGAACCCTGCGGACACCCGCACGTGGGCAAGCAGCGCACCGAACGAATCGAGCGCCTTCAGGTCTGCGTAAGGATCGTCCTCGTCAGGCACGATATCCAACGACACCGTCACATCTTCGCCGTCCGCGCGAACCGTAAAATCCTTGTGAAGCATTGCGTGGCGCTGTTGCTCGTGCCGGCGCAATACTTCGGATGCTGTCTTGACCAGCGTGCGGAACGCGTTCGGATCGAGCGGCTTGGGGTTCTTCTTGTCGCGGCCCATGGTCCAGGGCCCGGTGAGCGCCGGTTCGGCTTCGCCGTCCTTGATCATCTGGACCGCCCAGCCGTCGTCATCCTCGTTCTTGATCACTTTCGCGGTCCAGCCGTCGTCGCGCCATAGGCGGTCTTCGTGGAGCGTGGTGTCTTCGTCGGTATGGAGATCGGGGTCTGAATCGGTCATGGGGATAAGAAGCTCGAGTTGCATGAAACGGTGTGGGAGCACGCGAGTGTTGCACAGTGCCTAAGCAACGAATTTTAACCTGCAAGAAGCCTCGGCATCGTCGAAAATGCCCACACGCTGGCCGATCGGTCTACTCGACGAGCACATTGCACGCCGCCTGCCGTTTTTGTTGCAGGTGTGTCGCGCGCATGTGCGCCGGCGCGCGCCCGGATATCCCGGGCGTTTCGCCAACACTCAACACTACGGAAAAATCTTCATGCTTTCACTTATCGGCACCATTATCATCGGCGGCGTCATTGGTTTGATTGCGCGAGCGATCAAGCCAGGCGACGACAGCATGGGCTGGATCATGACGATCCTGCTGGGCATTGCCGGCTCGCTGGTGGCAGGCTACGTCGGCCGCGCGCTCGGCTGGTATCACGAAGGACAGGCGGCGGGGTGGATTGCCTCGGTGGTCGGCGCTATCGTCCTGCTGTTTGTCTGGGGACTGGTCGTGCGCCGCCGGGCTTGAAACACGTGAGATCCGATTCGCGCATGAGCTTTCGGGTCAAATGAAAAAGGCTGTTCCAACGAAAGTCGGAACAGCCTTTTCATTTTGTCCGCAAGTCGAGGGCAATCGATTTTCGTCACTCCAAGGTGACTTTGCCGCTCTGTTGCAAAACGTGACATTCACAAGCGCCTTGTTCGTGCAGAATGCAGCTTGATTTTCGATCTAACCGCATCATTACGGTCTTAAAAATAAAAGAGTAACGAGACATGCGAGCTGGAAAAGCGCAACAAGCGATTTATACAATAAGCAATACTAATATTAATGCTGAAGGCGCGCTAATTTACAACAGCTAGCTCTGTGTTCTTCGCTGACATTCTTCCACGCGCTGACCTTCTCCGCGTAAAGCAATGCCCATCTACATTGTTATCAGAAAGCCATTTCATGCTGATTAGCTTTCCCTTCCTACCCGCGCCTGGCAACGGCAGTGCAGACAGCTTCGAGCAGGCTGCGTTGACCGTAACCGCCCGTCTCGACGACTACGAATCACCTCATGGTATCTATCCGGTAAGTCTCGACCGGCGGTGGCATGGAGGTGTTCACCTGACACCAAAGTTCCTCGATGAACCAGTCCGTGCGATCGCGGACGGCACCGTCGTCGCGTATCGCGTTGTTTCAGACTGCGTTGTTGAAGGGCATGACAACAGCTTCATCCTCCTGAAGCATCAGACAGAAACCGGGCATGAGCGATCGATGACCTTCTATTCGCTTTACATGCATCTCATGAACCACGCAGACATGAAGGGCAAGCGCGTGCTGAAGAGGCAGTTGGTTCCGCTCATGCAGGAGCCTACCGGCGAAGCCCGCCACGACGGCAAAACGAAGGTTTTTCGCAAAGACATCCTCGGTTACCCAGGCAAGATGTACGGACAGCGGATGATCCACTTCGAGATCTTCATGACGGACGTGGATTTCAACGCTCATTTCGACAAGACGCTGCTTGGCAAGATGCCGGTCGAGTCGGACGGATCCGAAGAGCCATGGGGCAACGCCTACTACGTGATCCCACCGAGGTCTTTTCGTGTGAAGCCGAGCGGACAAAGCGACGTAATAGGAACCTCCGACAAGACCCTGTTCGTTCGAATCGCATACGAAAGTGGAACAAAGTACACAACAGTTTGGGCGGCCGACGGTGTGGATCAGTCACCTGCGCTGATCACACCGGAGAAAGGCGTTCCGGATCCGGAATACGAGTACAGCCTGTTCAAGACGGCGTGCGAAAGTTATCCGGCTTGCCCAAGTGCGGGTTACGAGTTGCTTAGATTCGGCCGCGTGATTGGACCCGACAAGGGGAAGTTACCTGCCGAACAGAACGTAAACTGGCAGCGGATCCCATTTGCGCCGGGACAATCCGGGTATGTCGACTTGAACTTGCGGGACATCCGCAAGATGTCGGACGCGGATTTTCCCTTTTTCACAGGGTGGGTGAAGGCGACAGAAGGTAACGGCGCGCTGTCTGATGATGGCTTGTGCGACGTCAAGGTCATTCTCGACATACTGCGTGATGCGAACACACCACCCCCGCGCCCCGGCGTGGATCGTCAAGAGCGTCTGGCTCTCTATCTTCGGGATGACGAGCAAGCTCGCAGAAAACTGCGTGGCTTGATTTGCGAGGCGCCGACCGAGTGGGACAAAAGTACGAACGTCCGGCGCTACCGCACGCTAACCAATCCGGGTGAACACTATGCGGACGATCCGGCCGGACTTAAGAAGTTTGTCGATTTCGTCGAAAAATTCCAGTTCTGGGATATGACGGGACTGCCATCGAAAATTTGGCATTTCCACCCGCTCGCGTTCGTTGAGCATTTCAAGAAGTGCGGTTGGTTAAGTCGCCCGGAGATGGCGCAGCTATTGCCCGTGAGCGCGATGCGTCTTCACAGAGGTGCGTATTTGTCGGAGCCAGTGGATATCAACGTTCCTGCCCGACAAAGGGTGTTGTCCGACTTCCGTGTCGATTTGAACAAAGCATTGCGCAAGCATGGCATCGTCACCGCCAATCGTATGGCTGCGTTTTTCGGCAATGCCATGCAAGAGACGCAGTGGTTCGGCAAGCTCTACGAGGACAATTCAGTCGCGTGGTACTACCCATGGGATGGCCGGGGGTTCCTGCAGTTGACCGGCCCGGGCAACTACATCAAATACTGGCGGTGGCGTGGACGCGATGTCGCAGTGACGGTTGAGCAGGCATTGGTCAGCGCGTACAGCAAAAAGGATCATGCCGCATTGCAGGACAAGGCTAATCCAAAGGTGACTTCAGAAATGATTGAATGGCGGAACGATGTAAGTGGGCTTAAGGACAACACACGTTACGATTCTTCGGACAGTGCGGTCGCGTATTGGGCGTGGAGTGGCGCGGCCCGCTTCGCCGACTTCCCTTCATCGAACGATCGGGCGACAAAACGGATAGGCAGCGATACCCACGTCTACTATGCGTGCCAATCGTTTGGCCAAGTGGCCGCGACGGTGAACTTCGGTAGCCCGGTGACTAATCTGACGAGCATCGACAAAGTTAATGGCATCGTCGCCCGTTACCAAGCCTATACAAGCGCGCTCAAAGTGCTCGCCGATACGCCGCAGTTTCCGGATCAAGACGGCAATCTACAAACTACACCGGAAGGCTACGAACGCAGAAAGGATATCTCGTGAGAAAACTAACGATTACGTGGATGCTCGCCATAGGTGGTTGCATACATACACCTGTTTGGGCTTCGACGGCAGCATTCAAAGCTGATTCGGTAGCGGAACATGTCATCGGGGATTGTCAGTTTCGGATGAAGAACATCGAGAGCGGGGATTTTGCGGGGAATTCATCCACGAAATTCGGGGGGTATTCAGTCGGGAACGATAGCGATTCGAAATTCTGGGCTGTCCACATGGTTTGCGAAACGCTCCACCCGGAAGTCCTCGCCGAGCGCGCGAACATCAAAAAAATGAATGGTAGATGGGAGATAGAGGATCGCGGGCAACCCTTTCCGGAGGGGCTGCGCGTGCGCCTTTACGTTCTTAAGGGAACGAATTGGGACGGGGCGGGAACCACGTTAGATCAAACAGATGGAGAAGAAAATCGTCGTACGCGCGGCCTTGCCTTTTGCCTTGTCCACGAAACCAAAGCGCTTTGCGGCAGCAGTGACGTGATGTATCTAACCCACCCCAAATCCAGCGTGTTGAACAAGGTATTGAAACTACTCAATAGCATCGAATTCATAGACGGTCCTCCCTATAACAAGACCGGTACCGTTACGAGATAGCAAAGGCTGCCCCCCGGACGGACGCTCTATGAAAAGACTAGTAGTTGCATGGATGCTCGCCTTCGGTTGGTCAATGCCGTCACCTGTGTGGGCACTCTCAGCAGTATCTTCGATAGCCCAGACCGCTGAGCACGAAATCGGAGATTGCCGATGCCAGATACCCAATTCACAGGCAATTCGTTTTGTTGGAAGCAAAGACAGTAGCTTGGGCGGCTTCGGGTTCGGTCACACCGGTGAATCCGGCTTTTGGGCGGTAAACTTGGTTTGCGAGACGCTCAGTCCTGATGTACTTACCGATCGCGCGAACATCAAAGACGTTAATGGTAGATGAGAGATAGAAGACCGCGGGCATCCCTTTTTCAAAGGGTTGAGCGTCCAGTTGTACGCTCTCAAGGGAACGAACTGGAAGGGAACGCGAACTACGTTAGATCAAACGGATGGAGCAGAAGATCGCCGTACGCGCGGTTTTGCCTTTTGCCTTGTCCACGAAACCAAGGCGCTTTGCGGCAACAGTGACGTCATGTATCTAAGCCGCCCCAAGTCCAGCGTGTTGAACAAGCGCTGAGACTACTCAATAGCATCGAATTCATTGATGCCCCGGTCTCCGCAAAATACGAAACGACCAACGGCCGAATTGAAGCCCATCCAATTTTTCCTGCGATACACCCTGGTCCCATTCGTGGCAATCGTGCTCGTTGCCTCGTGGGCGATCACGAAAGAGTCGACCGAGATCGATGCACGCCAATATGCGTCTCTCGCCGAGGCTTATCCGCAACTGCCGCAGGGCATCAAGCACGAACTGAGCGAGTCGATGAAAGAAAACAAGATCAGCAAATCGCGTTACGCCACCCTCACACGCGACGCCATGAACAGCGGCGTTATTCTCGACTGGCCGCCAACGCCGCACGGTGTGGCGGAAGAACGCGGCAGGCTGAAAGCCCTGATTGAAGCGAGTCGCGACTAGGGAACTGAGGCGCTGAGGATCACGCGTTCATCCCCGACTTCAGGAACAGCACATGCCGGGGCGCAAAGTGCGCGTACAACGGCAGGATTGCACCGCCCATCGCGCGGGCATCGGCGCCAATCTCCCCTTCGACCAGCCTGGGCCGCAACATCCCCTGCCAGTCGAAGGCATCGAGCGCGGTATTGGTCCGGCTTAATACTTCCCGCAACAACTGGCGATCCAGCTCCCCGTCGATCACGATCGCGTCGACGTCGACCAGCGCCGCTGCCGTGGCGATAGCCGTGGCGAGTGCCGGGCAAGCGGCATCGAGCCACGCCTCGCACAAAGGCCACAACTGCGCCGACAGCGCACGTTGATCGTGAGCGGCGGCGGCGGGGAAACCGGCATCGGTGAAGCGCTTTTCCAGCACATACACCGACGCGACGTTAAGCAACTGCGGCGTGCCTTCGCCCATCAACGGAAATGACCCGATAGCACCGGCGTTCCCCTTCGGCCCGGCATGCAGCCGTCCATCGATGACCAGCCCGCCGCCAATGAACGTGCCGATAAACACGTAGAGAAAGTCGCCCAATCCGCGTCCCTGCCCCATCAGCAATTCAGCAGCGCAGGCAGCGGTCGTGTCCTTCGCGAACTCCACCGGCAACGTGGTCAGCGCCTGGACCCGCGCGCTGATATCGATCTCGTTCCATGCGGCGAAGACGTCCGGCGGGGTATCGAAGAAATTGCGCCAGCCGCCAAGCCATAACGGCGCCGCCACGCCTATTCCAACGACCTTGGCGGCGTCATTGCCGAGCGCGACCATCATCTGGTCGATCTTCTTGCTGAGCAAAGCGAACACCGTACGCGGATCGGGATACGCATACTCGATCACATCGCGCGCGTGCACCTGGCCCGCAAAGTCCATGGTCAGCACATCAAGACTTCGCCGCCCCACTTTCACGCCAATGGAAAAAGCCCCGTCCGCGCGCAGCGAGATCGGCACCGATGGCTGCCCCATGCGCCCCTGCACGCGCGTCCTGGCCTCCCGGGCAAGCAAGCCGTCGTCGATCAACCGATCCACGATCAGCGACGTGGTCTGCGTGCTCAGATGCGTCAGGCGCGCGATCTCGGACTTGGGGCATGGACCGTGGACACGCACCGCCTGCAGGACGATGCGCTCGTTCATCTGCCGCATGCCGGAAGGCTTCGGCGTTGCCGTGCTCGCGGACATTGAAGGCGTCATAGGGGATCAGGCGATCGCCTGCACGTCGGCCTGCTTCGCACCGGTCATGATGGCCACTGCTTCCGACATATGGATGTCTTTCGTATTGACCAGCGCCGCGCGTCGCCCGAGCCGCTGGATGTGAATACGATCGGCGATCTCGAACACATGCGGCATGTTGTGGCTGATGAGAATCACAGGCAGCCCGCGATCACGCACGCGCCGGATCAACTCCAGCACCATGTTGGATTCCTTCACGCCAAGCGCAGCGGTCGGTTCATCAAGGATCACCACATGCCGCGCGAACGCCGCGCTGCGCGCCACCGCCACGCCCTGGCGCTGACCGCCGGAAAGCGTTTCGACAGCCTGCTTCATCGAACGGATGCCGATCTGCAAACCCTCCATATGCGCGATGGCTTCCTGCAACATGCGCCGCTTGTCGATCATCATGAACACTGAGCCGAGGATGCCGGGACGTCTTAGCTCGCGCCCAAGAAAAAGGTTTTCCGCGATGCTCATCGCCGGTGCGACCGCAAGGTCCTGATAGACGGTTTCAATACCTTGCGAGCGCGCATCGAGCGGACTGCGAAAATGCACGGGATTTCCGTCCAGCAGGATCTCGCCTTCGTCGGGCACGAGTGCGCCGGAAAGCGCCTTGATCAGCGACGATTTGCCGGCCCCGTTATCGCCGATCACCGCCATGATCTCGCCGGGCATCAGTTCGAAATCGACGCCGTCAAGTGCGGTCACGGAGCCGTAGCGTTTGATGACACCGCGGGCTTCCAGAACGGGTTTGATTGTGTCGTTCATGAGCTTGGCTCCTCAGGCGCGGGGACGCGCGAGTTTATCGGCGGCGACCGCAAGAATCACCAGGATGCCGGTGATCAGAATCTGATAAACCGACGACACGCCAATCAGCGTCAGGCCATTGCGGAACACACCAACAATCAACGCGCCCAGCAAGGTCCCGACAATGGTGCCGCGTCCGCCGAACAGACTGGTGCCACCGAGCACGACGGCCGTGATGCTGTCGAGGTTCTCGGTCTGGCCCGCCTGGGGATCACCCACACCGGTTCGCGCCACCGATAACAGTGCCGCGATGCCATAGAAAAATCCTGCGAGCGTGTACACGGTGATCAGGATTTTCTGCGACGAAAGACCCATCAGCCGCGCCGCTTCGGCATTGTTGCCGAGTGCATAGAGATGGCGGCCGGGCACGGTATCGCGCAACACGAACCACACCACGAGGTACATCAACAGGGTCAGCACGGTGCCATACGTGACCTCCGCGCCGCCGAGATGGAAGGTGTTGCCGAAGAACATCATGGCGTCCGGCAGGTTCGAAATGCTCTCGGCGTTCGAGTACACCTGCGTCAGCGCGAATGCTATGTTCAGCGTCCCCAGCGTGACGATGAACGCGGGCAACTTGATTTTCGTAATGAGCGTACCGTTCAGCAATCCGAACAATGTGCTTGCCGCGACCCCACATACAATGGCAATCACGGGTGGCACGCCCAACGTGACGGCAAACTTCGTCATCACAATGGAGCCGAATGCCATCAACATGCCGCACGACAAATCGATTCCGCCGGTCAGCACGATCAGCGTCTGGCCGATCGCGATCACCGCCACGACCATGGTCTGCTGAAGGATCAGCGAGAGATTTTGTATCGATAAAAACCGGTCGCTTTGCCAGATGAAGAAAGCGCACGCGATCACAAGCGCTGCTAGCGGACCGATATCGGCAAGCGACGGCAGACGATCAGAGAACGTCGCGCGGCCGGCCGTGGGAGAGGTGGATTGCGTCATGACTCGGGACCTCGACAGCAAGTTCGAAAAAAATGCGCCGCTCACGCGACCCGGGCTTGAAACATCTTGAGGCTCAAGTCCGGGCCGCGGGTTCAAACGCGGTTTAAACGCGGGTTAAAACGCGGGTTAATGCGGCGCGACGGCTTACTTGTTGCCCCAGCAGTTATCCAGCCCGAACTTCGTGTCCTTGGCCGCGACGCCGGATACGGGTTTGTCGGAGATGAGCGTGACGCCGGTGTCGTGATAGCCCGTCGCCTTCTTGCCCGTCTTCGCGTATTCAATTCCCGCCTGCACACCTTGCGCGGCCATCACGAGCGGGTACTGCTGCGAGGTGGCGGCGAAGTTGCCGGCCTTCACGTTGCGCACGCCTTCACAGCCGCCGTCGATGGATACGATCATCACGTCCTTATCCTTGCCCGCTGCTTTGAGCGCGCGATACGCACCGGCCGCCGCAGGTTCGTTGATCGTATAAACGAGGTTGATGCCCGGCTCCTTCTGCAGGCAGTTTTCCATCGCTGTCTGGCCCTTCGACTGGTCCCCGCGAGTGTCCTGGCTGCACACCACGGACGGGTCGCCCTCTTTCACGCCAAAGCCCTGCAGGAAGCCGTTATGACGCAGGACACCAACGGTCACGCCAGGCGCCAGGTCGAGCGTGGCGATCTTCGCGGGCTTGCCGACGAAGGCAGCTTTTGCGTATTCGCCGATCAGCACGCCGGCCTTGAAGTTATCGGTGGCGAACAGCGCGTCGGTGGCATCTTGCGGATCGGTCGGCGTGTCGAGTGCGATCACGAGAATGCCCGCGGCGCGCGCTTTCTTGAGCGTCGGAACGATGGCCTTGGTATCGCTCGGCGTGATGAGGATGGCTTTCACACCGGCCGTCATCATGTTCTCGACCGCAGTCACCTGGGTTGCGTTATCGCCGTCGAACTTGCCCGCTGCGGAGATCAGCTTGACACCACCTTTCGCGGCGGCTTCTTCGGCGCCCTGTTTCATCTTGACGAAGAACGGATTGGTATCGGTCTTGGTGATCAGGCCGATCGCGATCTGGTCAGCCGCCATTGCTGCGCCTGAACCCACCAGCGACGCCACTGCAAGTCCGAGGAAGGACGCACGTGCGACAGCACGTCGAAGATTTTTCATGTCTCGCTCCATAGGTTTTTATTCGCCTGCGGCTTCGAGAGGAAGCGCACCAGACGCGTTTGCCGACTAAATCAATTGACTTTATTTAGTACAGCAGCGACGGGGAGACAAGTCAAGAAAATGAAGCGAAACCCAAACGGTGCAGTGCAGCATGGCGCCGATTAAATCGCTTTGAACATCAATGGGGGCTGCGCGAACAGCGATTGTTGCGTCGCGTCTACGTAAAAACACTGACGGGCTGAAAACCGCTCGAAAAAGCGTTGAATTGAATTGTTTTCCGGGATTTTCTCGGGGTATGGTTTACCAGCATTTTTGCCAACCCATCATTCTGGTCTCCCGCACCATGAGCGCACTCGAAGCCCTTCACGCGATCGTCACCGACGAAGATTCGCCCCAGATCATCCGCGATCACATTGTGGATTCGCTGCAGTTTGCATTGCGTAATCAGCCCGGTTTTTTCACGACGAAGGAAGTGCAATGGCTCGCGCAATGGGATGACACGCGCATTCCCATTGCAGCGACAAAGATCCTGAACGGGTTGAAAACGACCTGAGGGTTTCGCTCGCGCCGGTGGACGGGGTTTGAGGAGCGGTCGCGGCGGCGGTTGGGGTCAGTGCCAGGTTCCTGCGGTAGTGGTCGGAGTCAATGCCGGGGTGCTAGGTTCCAGGGCTAGCGGTCGGAGTCAATGCCGGGTTGTTGCTTTCGGTGTTAGCGGTCTACCTGAGTTCGCTTATTTCTTTAGCACTGTTAGCCACTGTGCGTGGCGGCACGTCATTTCTTGGTCCTTAGTGATAAAGAGAATATCCGACTCGCGCGGACCACTAACTTAAGCAGCAGCAACCCGGCACTGACTCCGACCGCTAACGCTGGAACCTTGCAACCCGGCATTGACTCAGCCCGCTAACCCAAGAACCTGGCACCCCGGCAATGACTCAGACCGCCAACTCCGGAACCTGGCAACCCCCAACGCCTCTCAGTGCAATCCCGCTTTAGCGGTCACATCGAACGTAAAGGCCAGAGTCTTATCCGGCACGACAATACTGTCGATAAACTGCACCACATCTAAATCCTTCACAAAACTCGCCGCCGACGAAGCAGCGAGAATCGCACCGCTTTCCTGCGGCTTGGCAATAAGATATCCCTGCACGTAATCCACGCCGATTTCCTTCAGCGCACGCAGCGTATCCACATCTTCGACCCACTCGGCCACGCTGCGCATTCCAAGATTGCGAGCGAGCGCAACAATAGCTTCGACAATGGCTATATCAGCCGGATGCGCACAC
Source organism: Caballeronia sordidicola (assembly GCF_002220365.1). Classification (GTDB taxonomy): domain Bacteria; phylum Pseudomonadota; class Gammaproteobacteria; order Burkholderiales; family Burkholderiaceae; genus Caballeronia; species Caballeronia sordidicola_C. The sequence goes on from NZ_MTHB01000282.1 coordinate 17,668, forward strand.
ATCGTCCGAATAAACTCGCCGTCGATCTTGAGTGCGTCGGCGGAAAGATCCTTGAGATATTTAAACGACGTATACCCCGCCCCGAAATCGTCAAGTGCGATCTTGCCACCCATCTCATGAACCCGCGCGATAAAGCGCTGTGTATTGTCGAGATCATGCAACGCGACGCTCTCGGTAATCTCGAGACAAAGATAAGGCACGATATGCCGGAAGCGCGCGAACAACGCAAAAACGTCTTCCATGAACTGTTCGTCATTCAGCGAACCACCACTGAGATTGACGCAAATGAAACGCGTATTCGCGAGCGACGCCTCATGCTTCTCGATCCACTCGAGCAACGTGGTGATCACCCATTTATCGATAGCCGCAATGTTGCCGGACTCCTCCGCCGCCACAATCACCTTGCCGGCCGGCAGCGTTGCGCCGTCCGGCGCGCGCATGCGCAGCAGCACCTCGAAATTAAGCGACTCCGTGGGCGCAGACAGCGACATGATCGGCTGCATCACAAGGAACAAACCCGGAGGCAATCGATTGCGCCCCAGCGTTTCAACCAGCTTCAATTCCTCTGCCCGCTCCTCGAACGCCGCCGCACCCTTGCGATACGTCACCATCCGCGCATTCGAACTCTTCTTGGCCTCGCGGCACGCACGGTCCGCATGCGAGAGCGCGTCCTGCACACGCACGCCGTGCGAGCACTCCACCAGTCCCACCGATGCCTTCACCTGGAACGCACGGTTGCCGACCTGATACGGCGCATCACTCAACGCACTGATCAGGTGATGACAGCAGTCGATGGCTTCGTCTATGGACATACCGCCCATTACGCAGACGAACTCGTCGCCGCCAATCCGGCCAAACGGAAACCCAGCCGAAAATAACGCTCGCGTGCGGGTGGCGACCTGCTTTAACACTTCGTCGCCGGCACGGTGCCCAAAGAGATCGTTGACGAGCTTGAAGCGGTCCAGATCCACGTACGCGAGCGCCCAGGACGTCCCTTCTTCGCTCTGCGCCGCAATCGCCTTTTCCACGCCGCGCCGGTTGAGCGACCCTGTGAGCGGGTCGTGTTCAGCCAGGAACCGCAGGCGCTCGATGGCTTTCGACCGCTCGGTCACATCCTGCAGCGAGCCCTCGATCCAGCCGTTCGAACGCGTAGCCTTGAGCAGGAACCGGCGCTCGCCATTGCCCCGCGATGCGGCGCCGCCCATCTCCAGTTCGCCTTCACTTCCCTTCGATGCCAGCGCCTGTAACGCACCCCACGCGCCCGACTCGAAGTAGTCGTTCCAGTGCCGCACTTTGTATTCGGTCTTCTGCAGCGAGAGCATGGATTGCAACGCGGGATTCGCGCGCACGAAGTGGCCGGCGCTGTCGAGCGTGAAGAGGCCGATGGGCGTCACGTCATAGGTATTGCGCAGTTCCGTTTGCGCCTGCCGCCGGTGTTCACGTTCGGCGCGCATCTGCTCGGCGATCGCGAAGGCAGCCATCATGCTCGACGACAACGCGGCCATCACCGTGCTCACGCCGCCCGAGAGCGACTTGATGCTGAACGCGGCGGCAAGCACATCGGAGAAGGTGGCAAATAGAACGATCGCGAGCGACCCCACGTACCAGAGCACGGTGCGCGAGCGGGCGAGCCAGACGATCCGGGCGAGCAAAAAGACCAGCACGCCGATGCCAAGGCCGCCCAGCATCCAAAGCGCCGGAATGAAGCGCGAGTAGGGCAGGATCACGGAGCACACAAGTAAAGCGATGCCGATGTATTGCCCAACCCCAAGCAACCATCGATATCCCACCACTTTCAGCTCGCGCCGGAACAGCTGGCTAAAAAGCGCGCCCGTCAACAAATAGTAGGCAGCGAAGGTGAATTGACGCAGTGGTTGCAGAAAGTCCGACGGGATCGCGCGGCCGGTCCACTGCATGTCCCATCCCATCGCATTCGCGCACAGCCGCAGATTGCCGACCAGCCACGCGGCGAAGATCACGTACGTCCACTCGCGGTTGATCAGCGCGGTGACGAAGACGAATACGGCGAGCGTCAGCAGGCCGCCTCCAATCATGCCCGAGCTTTCCTGAAAATCGAGCGCGGACGTGCGCAGACTTTGGCTGTCCCATGCGAGCGCGGTGATCTGCGCCGGGCCGGAGAACGTGCCTCGGCAAACGACTTGAACCGATTGCGCGAGATGACCGAGATGAATGGAAAAACCCGCCTTCACGGCAGTAATTTCGTTGGTGGTGCTCTGGCGGTTCGCCGTGCCGAGCGGCTGCAGCGTCGAGGCTACCCAGCAAGCGAGTGTCTGCGCGTGACGCGACGGCAATTCCACGTAGGTGGACTGCTCCAGACTCATGTTGGGAACGTCGAATGAAAACCAGACCGGCGTTTCCGCCAGTTGCGTGCTGAAACGGCCAACATCGACCTGGTGCCCGAGCTCCTTCAGGGCACCGGCGGGGTCCAGCGTGCCGGAGGTGTCGTGAATGACGTGCAGTGGCAGAGGAACGGATCCGTTCGATTCGAACTGGTGCGGCGCCCACAGCAGGGTTGCGATCGTCCCCACCGCAATCAGCGCCGGGACGACGAAGACGGAGAAGCTGTACAGCAGCCGATCCATGAATGAACCAGCGCGCCTGTACTTTGATCGCGAAAATAAAGCAACCGACGCCATACCTGGTGTTTCCCCTGGTTGCACCAACCCACGCCGCACGGGCGACGGCGGCCGGTCATGGCTCACCATCGCCTCGTTTGTCCCACGCCAACGTACGACCGGGTTATTGTTTTATTGTTTATTACCTGCCATAAGCAACCTGCGGAGCTTCCGGGCATCCTACCGTTTCTCGCTCGAAAGATAAATCTGCCGCCCGCAAATCGATATCAGGATGATGCGTTTGAAACACGAATTGAAATAGCGGGTGCTTCGCTTCCTCCCAGCGTTGACGCGCAACACCCACTTCGCCGGCCAGAACCCGATGCGGTAAATTGCCGACATGCGCCATCGGAATGAATTGCCGATAGCCGAAAACATCCTCGAACAGCATCGCTTCATATTCGCGATCCAGCGGCGAACGCGCGGTAATCACCGTCCAGTCGATCTGGTGCTGCTCACAGTATAAAAACAACGACTTGAACAACATCATTTTTACCACGCGGCCGATCGTCCCGCCGGCTACGCCTAGCCGAGTGGCTTCCGCCAGACGGCCCGTTCTTAGCCAGACCGGCAAGTCGACCGATCCCTGCACGCCGAGCGGCGCATATTCGTTGGTTTGAATACGCATGGTGCCCAGCGGCGCGCCATCGAGTTTCGATTCAGCCAGCAGGATCGCCGTACCTGGATCGCGATCACACCCTTCTACTGTCATTTTCTCCGCAAAAGCCGGCAAATGGCGACCATAGGCCACACGCCGAAGCTGTACCGCTTTCTGAAGATCGTGATCCGCCGAGACGATGCGGATCGTAAACGGCATGGATTCGGGCTTTCTTAGCGCTTGTACGGCCGCTAGTTCAGGCCTCTCTTCACGTTCACCGAGTCCAACATGTTCATTTCGAAAAACACTACTTTGACCTGCTTTATTAAGCTGTTCCATTTGTGCTACCCCATTTTGGCGAGAAGGAGGACGCCGCGGAACGTTTGACTTGACGCAAACGACTCACACGACGGATTTAGTCTCGCCCAAAGGCAATTGATGGGGTGCGCGCTACCAAATAAATCTTTATAGAAACTTCAAAAAATTCTGTATTTTCGGTGCTTTTCGTGTTCTCCGACCCGAATCATCTACGTGCATTTCGTATCATGAAAAATTTCCAGCGAGTAAATTTTGTTGAACGCAAGATGTGGGATTCTTTTTGCCATTAACTATGCATTAGAAATATACAAAAGCCATGTTTTTTCCCACGGTGTTCAAGCGTGCTGCACCGTTAGTGTGCTCATGCTTATATAACGGATTTTTTCTCGCCAACTTTATATCGAGAGTGAATTGCGTGCATGCGAAGCGGCCAAATAGACAAACGCAGGAAATCAGCCGGTTGCACCAAGTGAGCTCTATTAAACCGACGAATAGCGGCCACCGCACATAAGCCCTTACAACAGTATGGAATTCCACTGTGAAAAGCAGAGGCAATTCGACAGGCTGCGGGTTCTCGCATCGGCAATTGGAAGAGAATTCCGCCTGAAGCGTGACTTAATTACCCGTTTTGCCGAATGATAAAGCGAAGAAGCTTGGGGACAGCGGATGCAAGGTGCATCCGCTTATTTGTTGAGGGACGAGTCTGTGCGCTTCCTCAGTCTTCGTCGTCGAGCCAGGGAATGTCCACGTCGGTGATGAACGCCACCATTGCGAGCGGGCGCCCTTCCTGACGGCCGATCTTGCCGTCTGCACGTTGCCATTCGCATCGAAACACAGTTGCCGGGGTGTCGGCCATCAAGGTCACGGTGCGCAGTTCGTCCGGGTCCGCGTCTTCCACCGGGCCATCGAGCGACACCAGCAGTTGTTGCGGCCACATGCCGTCGGCGGGATCGTAGATCTTGTCGCCGTCATGAATCACGACGAACGCTTCCACGCCGATGGTCGCCGAAGCCTCCACAATCATCTTGCCAAGCGCGCGCAGCACGGCCGTTGCGCGGCCGGAATTGGCCTGGCGAATCGCGAGGTCGCCGCGCGTCAGCGCCTGCTCCAGCTTCGGGTTGGTTTTCTGTTGGGCCATAGGGTCGCCTCCGTAACTTGATTCACTATTCGACGAGCGTCGCCGCCGCCTTGCACGGCGCGATCGTACCATTCCTATCCCAAATTTACCGTCCCACAGACCATCCACGGAATTTTTAACGTGCCGCAAACGCCCGCCCATCAAAGCTGCCGGCGTCCTGCCAACGCGTGGCATGATGCTTTCTCGCTCAAGTCGGCCGTCGTTTGATCCGATAAGATAGTGTCCGGCCTCAAGCGTTGCCGAACCCTGTTCCATTCGTTCGATCGTCCTATCGTCTTATTAACACGCGCAGACCAACATCATGTTCGAACTGTTCCTGGCCCGCGTTTGTGCAGCCGATCTGACCGGACAGCTTCGCCGTCGTTGCACGGCCGGGCTGACATCGTTGCCCGCACGGTTCATGCCGTTCATCCTGCGCGCCATTTCACTATTCGTCGCGCCACGTGTTGCACTGGCCGGCATGGCGGCGCCGGCCGCTAACCCCCGTCTCCAGGCAGCAGTCTCCTGATGCGGCGCGCACTCGGGAAATCTCGCCCGCAGGCCGCGTTCGACGGCATCGCGCTCTGCTCGCACTTCCAGCCGATCTACAGCTTGCCCCACCAGCGCCAGGTCGGTTACGAGGCCTTGTTGCGCGGCGTTGCATCGGCGGGCGGTTTGCTGGAGCCGTTCGAACTGTTCGCCAAGGCGATTGTGGAGAGCTCGACCGGCGTACTCGACCGCCTGAGTCATGCCACTCATTTGCGCAACGCCGCCAAATGGTTGCCCGGCCAGACCTGGCTGTTCCTGAACGTGACGCCGGCCAGCTTCATCGATCCCGGCTATGCGCGGCAGCTCGCCGACATCGCGCGTGAATCGGGTGTGCGGCCGGAAGAAATCGTGATCGAGTTGCTGGAATCGGGCGGCAACGACGTCTGCGCGTTCGCCCACGCCACCCAGGCGTTCCGTTCGCAAGGTTTTCTAGTCGCAGTAGACGACTTCGGCGCCGGGCACTCGAATCTGGATCGGTTGCTGACCTTGCGGCCGGACATCGTGAAACTGGATCGCAGCCTCATCCACGCGCATCAGCCGGACTTGCGCGAGTCGGTCATGCCTAAGCTGGTGAGCCTGTTGCACGAGGCAGGCATGCTGGTGGTTGCCGAAGGGATCGAGACCGAGGAGGACTTGCTGCTGGCAGCGCGCTCGGGTGTGGACTTCGTGCAGGGTTTCCTGTTTGGCCAGCCAGGTCCGGGGGCCTCGCCCGAGGAAGCCGCGACGCAGCAAATCGAAACCGTCTTCGATACCCTCGCCCACACGCGCCAGACTCGCGAGCTTGGCATCGATTTGCTGCTGATGCCGTATCGGACGCGCTTTGCGGAGGCGGCCGAGCGAATGTGGGCCGGTGCGTTGCCGGAGCGGGCCTGCGAGGATCTGCGGGCGCTGCCGTGCACGGTAGGTTGCTTTTTCCTCGATCAGGGCGGCCGCGAATGTATCCCGATGATCGACGGCGCCGGCGCCGCCCCGATCGCTGCTCGCCTCGCGCCGCTGAGCAAACCATCGATCGGCCGCTGGGACAACCGGCCGTATTTCGTCGATGCCCTCGCCTATCCGCAGCGGCTAATGGTGAGTGCTCCGTATTTATCGGCGACCGGAACCGGGCTCTGCGTGACGCTGTCCATCTTCATCAGCTATCGCGGCGAGCCGCTAGTGTTCGGCGCGGATCTCGACTGGGAGCGTCTCGCCACGTCGGCCGCCGGATTGCTGCCGCCTTCAGCCTAGCGTTGAGGTCGGGATCTGGGTCGGCGTTGGCTTCGCGGCCAGCGTTCGCGCAAGATACTCGCCGCCGGCTTTCAACGCTGTCACATTGCCGGGTTCGAAGGTCCAGTGACCCGCGGCATCGACGATGGACAACTGCGCTCCTGGCCATACGTCGGCAAGGGCCTGGGCCTGATCGGCAGGGCACACCATGTCGAAGCGGCCATGCACGAGCACGCACGGCAGATGCGCAATCCTGCTGACACGCGGCAACAACGGCTCCGGCGGCAACTCTTGCGCCATGTAGTGATGCTCCAGCAGCGACATCGAAATCGCCGCGGCGTTGGCCTCGCGGGTGGCTTCGGGGGTCGGCGGCTCAGCTTGAGCTGGATCAGCCTTGGGCGCTTCGGGCGGCGTGGCGATGGTTTGCGCGGCATCGGTTTGAGCCGCTATGGCTGAAGCCTCGCCTTTCGATTCGTCCTTCTGCGTTGGGTCAGCAGCCTTCTTCGACGCGGGCTTATTCACCACCGACAACGTCGCCTCGAAGCCTGACCATGCACGGGCGAGCTTGATGCCGGCGTCATCGAAACGGGCGAGCGGCGCGCCGGTGAGCGCCAGGATCTCGGCGGCATTGCGCGGACGCTGGCCGCTCGCGGTCTCGATGGCGTCCAGGAACACCCGGTGCGCATCCGGAAACACGCGCTGCACGTCCCACAGGAACCAGTCGATATCCTCCTTGCGCGCGAGGAAAATCCCGCGCAGCAAAAAGCCGAGACAGCGTTCGGGATGCGTCACGCCGTAGCTGAGCGCGAGCGTCGTGCCCCACGAGCCACCGAACAGCGCCCACTTTTCGATGCCGAGGGCGACCCGCAGCTTCTCCATATCGCCGATAAGATCATTCGTGCCGTTGTGCTCCAGCTTGCCAAACGGCGTGGATTTGCCGCAGCCGCGTTGATCGAAGAAGACCATGCGCCACTTGGATGCATCCAGCACATCCGCCCACTTGAGGTTCATTGCGCCGCCGGGGCCGCCGTGGACAAGCAGCATGACGGGGGCGTCCCTGGGTCCTTGCGCACGCCAGTAAACCGCGTGGCCGTCGCCGACATCGAGGAGACCATCCTCGAACGCAGGCAACGGCTCGCCGGCTGGCTTGGCGGTTTCCCCGTTCGTCAATTCGCCCTTCACTTCGCTGTTTGCTTCATCCGTCATTGCAACTCCGTTAAAGAGAGACCGGTGTCTCCCTGATTGTCATCGGGCGGGCGGCACGGGGGCGCACTCAGGACTGAATCGGGACATGCGCCGCCGCACACGCTATCCTTCGGGTTTCGCACGCCGGGCTCAAACGTCGGGCCGGGTCTGCGCCCCCCAGGACGCTTTGCAACCCGCCACAGCCCTTTCGCCCCACTTTTACCACCATCCATTTCTTAATGCATCGAACCTTCGTCAAGTGGCTATTCGCGACCTACCTGCTTGGCAGCGGTACGGTGTGGTCGATCCTGATTCTGCCTCTGTTTCCGTTCGTCGGCCGCAGCGGCCGTTATTGGCTCGCCAAACAATGGTGCCGCGCAATGGTCAGGATGATGCGCGTGATCACCGGCGTATCGTGTTCGGTCGAAGGACTGGAGAACCTGCCGAACGAGCCGTTCATCATGCTGTGCCGGCACGAATCGACATGGGAGACGCTCGCGTTCATGGCGCTGTTTCCGCGCCGCATCAGCTTTGTATTCAAGAGCGACCTCAAGCGCATCCCGTTCTTCGGCTGGGTGCTCAAGGGGCTGGACATGGTCAGCCTGGATCGCGGTTCGCCTCGTCAGGCGCATCAGGCCGTCACGCGCGAATGTGCGGAAAAGCTCGCACTCGGCGACGTGGTGGTGATCTTTCCCGAAGGCACGCGAGTGGCGCACGATGCGCCGCTCAAGCTGGCTTCGGGCGGCGTGCGGCTTGCGTGTTCCACCCAAGTGCCCGCCGTGCCGGTCGTGCATAACGCCGGCAAATACTGGCCGGCAAAAGGCTGGCCCGATCAACCCGGACATATCCGCGTGATCGTGCTGCCGGCCTTGCCCGCCGATTGCGTGGTGCCTCAAGAGTTGAACCGGCTTGCGCAAGACCGGATGGAAAAGGAAATGGCGCGGCTGGCCTGAGCCTGAACTCGAACGGCATCAGCCAAGCAGGCTACGCGCAGGAACGCGTCGTAAGCAGCGGACCGGTGCGCGGGATCAGAACGGGCGGCGGCGCTTCGCGGCGCACAGACGATCCACTGCCGACAACAACGCTTCCGTCTCGACGGGCTTCTGTAAGTAGCCGTCGTAGTGAACGAAAGCCGGCGGGTGCGGATGGCCCGAGATCATCAGGAAGGGAATGTGTGAAAGGGCCGAGTTGGTCTTCATCGTCTGGCACAACAGCGCGCCGCCGAGCCCCGGCATCATCCAGTCAGACACCACGATATCCACGCTATGCTCGCCCAATAAAGCGAGCGCACTGTTGCCGTCGAACGCCGAGAGCACCGTGCAGTCCGCCGACTGCATGCACAGGGTCCAGGCTTCGAGGGTGGCGGGGTCGTCGTCGACGAGCAATACGGTTTTCATCTTGCTGGCGGCTTTAATGGGCGTCCCGGTGATGGAAGAGTTGCGAAGTCAGACAGTACAGAGCGACCTTTGGTTGCACGCAAATTCTGTTGCGCTTGCTTACAGTAGGGTTGTTTGCAGCGCTCAAGCGTCGCTCGCGCTGTGCTTTGAATTCGCTTCAGATTCGCCTCGCATCCACTTCGATGCCTGCTTTGCGCTTCAGCATTGCACGTGCCTTGAACGCTTCTCGGCCCGCCGACTGGCCCACTTATATAGCTTTTATCGCACGTATGCTAATGGGGTTTTGCCGCTCCCGCATATGCGGTAACAAGTGCCTGCGGCAAGCCTCTATACAAGCTATTTCATACCGATACGAACTGCCTCGCGCAGCCTTCCAGCTTCCCGGATTGCGTCGATCAGGCTGTCCAGCGCAGGCGAGCGGACGCGGTCATGACGCAGTATCAGGCCGATGGGTTCATCGGCGCTCGTGAAGGGCATGGGCAAGCGTGCCAGCAGCTTCAATTCGATGTCGTGCTCCACCACGCTCGACGGGACGAACCATACCGCGTCGTTGTGCAATGCAAGAGCACGCCCAAGCGACACCGACAAGGTTTCGATCAGTGAACTCAGCGCCTGTGCGCCGAACGCCGTCAACACGCTTTCAGCAGACTGACGGATCAACGTCCCAAATGGCGGCACGACCACCGGAAAGCGGGCCAGCACCGACGCCGTGATACTGCTTTCGTGCACGAGTGCATGATCGCGGCGCACGACGACCGTCAACGGCTCCCGGTACAACTGCTCGAAGGTCATCCCCACCATGCCTTCAGGTTCGGACAGCCGGCCAATGACCAGGTCGCTATCGGCGGATTTCAGGCGTTCGAGCAACTGCGAGTTCGACCCGGTCCATACCCGCACGGAGACATCCGGCCAGTGCGCCCGAAACGCGGCAAGCGTGGGCGGCAGCAACGCGGGCGCAACGGTGGGCAAGACGCCCAGCGCGACCGTGCCGGGCATCTCGACGCCATGCCGCGACAACTCATCCACGCCTTCACGCAAAGCCCCTACGCAGGCTGCAGCGTGCGGCGCAAACAGCCTGCCCTCGCGCGTCGGCGCGGCGCCTCGCCGGCCCCGTTCGAACAGGCGGACGCCAAGAATGGATTCCAGCTCGCCAATCGTCTTCGATACCGCCGGCTGCGTGATCGAAAGGCTGTCGGCGGCGCGCTGCACGCTGCCGAACTGCGTCACCGCCAGGAAGCACTGCAGATGCCGGAACTTAATCCGGCCGCTGGTCAGGTTGGCGAGCGGCGTGATGGGCTTATCCAGCTTGTTCGCCTTATTCGGCGTACTTGCCGGGACGGGTGCGGTGGACAATGTGGGGTCGGTATCCATGACGAGCAGTTATGTCTGAATGCATAAAACGTCATTTTCCATAACTTCACGGCTTCGATAAAGTGTTGATTCACAATTTAAAAGTCGGAGACAGAAAAAAATGACTGCCCCCTCCCTCATCCTGACGCCGCGCGACTGGGATTCCCACCCGCCTTATTGCCATCCGGGCTACAAGTCCTCCGTGCTGCGCAGCCCGTCGCGCCCGCTGATCCCGCTGAAAGAGAACCTGAAGGACCGGCGCGTGCCGGTGTATGGCGCCGACGACCTCGGCAAGCTCGATCATGACCTGACGCGCAACGCCGCGAAGAATGGCGAGCCGATGGGCGAACGCATTATCGTGACGGGCCGGGTGCTCGACGAAAGCGGCGGGCCGGTGCGCAACACGCTGGTCGAGATCTGGCAAGCGAACGCGGCCGGGCGTTATGTTCACAAAGCCGATCAGCACGCGGCACCGCTCGACCCGAATTTCCTTGGCGCAGGCCGCTGTCTGACAGACAACGAAGGGCGATATCGGTTTCTCACGATCAAGCCGGGTGCGTACCCGTGGGGCAATCATTCGAACGCCTGGCGTCCCAATCACATCCACTTCTCGCTGTTTGGCGACTACTTCGGCTCGCGCCTTGTCACGCAGATGTATTTCCCCGGCGATCCGCTGCTCGATCTCGATCCTATTTTCCAGGGCACGCCAGAACACGCGCGCAACCGGTTGATCTCGCGCTTTTCCATCGATACGACCGAGGAAGGCTATGCGCTCGGTTATGAGTTCGACATCGTGCTGCGCGGCGCGAACCAGACCCCGACGGAGGCTTGAACATGAGCTCGAACCTGACTATCTATCAACAGACGCCGTCGCAAACGGTGGGACCGTATTTCGCTTATGGCCTGTGTCCCGAGCAATACAACTTCGACCTGAAGAGCTTGTTCACGCCGTCGATCGCGGATCGGGAATCGGCGGGGCAGCACATCAGCATCGTGGGGCAGGTGTTCGACGGTGAAGAGAAAGTGGTCGGCGATGCCGTGATCGAGATGGCTCAGGCCGATTCCACCGGCTGCTACGTGAGCACGCTGGCCGAGACGCGCGAGTCCGATTTTCGCGGGTTCGCGCGGGTAGGCACGGGGACGGACCCGGCGTTGCGCTTTGTCGTGGACACGGTCAAACCGGGTAGTACGAGGAGTGATTCGGCGCCGCATATCGACGTGATCGTGTTGATGCGCGGCATGTTGCTGCACGCCTACACGCGCATTTATTTCGACGATGAAACCGAGGCCAATGCACGCGATGACGTCCTTTCGCTGGTTCCTGCGGAGCGGCGCGGCACGCTGATCGCCAAGCGCGAAGCGGGCACGTCGAATACGATTTATCGCTTCGATATTCATCTGCAAGGACCGAAAGAAACGGTTTTCTTCGATCTTTGAGCGGTTGCTGGCAGCCAGGCAGAGTGTCCGGCGCGATGGTTTATGATGTCGGACGCTCGAACTTGCCTGTGATTCCCCTATGAAAGACGCTCAGTCCGCCAGTCCGCTGTACCTCAAACTTTTCGCCGAAACCGCGCAGATCGAATGGTCTGAACTGCAGCGGTTTTTTGCGCGCGGCGTGTTGTTGAAAGTGGCGCGCGATATCGATTTGGTGAGTGTGGCCGAGGCCGTCGCCAGTGACGATACCAAGCAGGTCACCGAGTGGTTGTCGGCCGGGTTGGTCGAACGCGTCGAGCCCCCGGTGGCTGAGGACCTTGCTGCGCGGAATCCCGAATTGTGGGCTGTGGTGGTGTCGCCCTGGGTGTGCGTGCAGGAGCGTGGGTGAGGGATCGCTGAAGCCCCCTCACCTCCCCGATAGCTTCCGCCAAAGCGTAGTCTTACTGATGCCCAGCGCCCGGGCGACTTTCTCGCGGTCTCCGCCGAACGACTCCAGCATTGCGCGAATCTCTTCGGTTTCGACTTTGCGACTGCGCTGCTTCAGCGTTTCGGTGCCCAAGGCGGTTTCGCCTTCTTGAATCTCCGGCGCGATCGACCCCAGCAATTCAGGCGTGACTCGCATCCCCGGCATCTCGTCCAGCTCCACTGCAATCCGTTCAATCACATTCTGCAATTCGCGCACGTTCCCAGGCCATCGGTACGCGACCAGCAGCGGCATCGCCGGTTCAAGCACCGCGTGCGCCGCATCGGCCGACCCCATGCGCCCCGTCTGCCACAACAACCGCGCCGCCAGCCCGGCAATGTCCGATGACCGCTCGCGCAACGGCGGCAAAGCAAGATTCAGGATATTCAGCCGATAATATAGATCAGCCCGAAACTGCCCCGCCTGCACTCGCTCGCTCAACCCACGATGCGTCGCGGCGACCACGCGTACGTCGACTTGCAGCGGTTCCGTGGACCCTAGACGCACCACTTCGCGCTCCTGCAGCACACGCAGCAAACGGCTTTGCAAGGGCATCGGCATCTCGCCGATTTCATCGAGAAAAAGTGTGCCGCGATGCGCCGACTCGATCAGCCCCGCCTTCCCCCCGCGTCGCGCGCCGGTGAACGCGCCTTCTTCATAGCCGAACAATTCGCTTTCCAGCAACGTCTCCGGAAATGCGCCGCAATTGAGCGCGACGAACGCGAACTCGCGTCGTGTGCTCTCGGAATGGATGCCTTGCGCAACCAACTCCTTGCCGGTGCCGCTTTCGCCCCGGATGAGTACAGTGGCGTCCGTTCGTGCATAACGCCGGGCGCGCTGCCGCACCTGCTCTATCGCCTCGCTCGTCCCGCTCAGATCCTCAATCCGATACCGTGCGACCAGTTGCGGCGCACGTTGCCGCGCTCGCACGGAGCGGTCCATGCGCTGCAGCGCCACCGACTCCTGGAAGGTGATGATGGAACCGGAAGCCGCCGATGCCGATGCATCACCCCATGCACTCCGATGCACCACATAAGTCGCCCCGCGTACGGTCTCCAGCGATTCGCCCGGCTCCTTCGGCACTGCGCTTGCCACCTCTGGCGCGAGATCGACCAGCCGCTTGCCTACCGCTTGCGACGGCGCGAGCCGCAGCATGTCGGCCATCTTGCCGCTCAGCGCTTCAATCCGGCCATCGGCGGTCAGCGCGATCACGCCGTCACGTAAATGCTGCAAAACCTGGTCCAGCCGCCGGCGCCGTTGCGTTTCTCCCAGCGTGGCGCGTGCGACTTCCAGCGCGGTTTCGAAGGCGCCTTGAACAGACGCACGCGAGTATAGAAACACCGACTTCATGCCCGCCTTCTCGGCCAGTTCGGTCACGAGTCCCGGCCCGACAATGGCCTCCACACCCCGATCGCGCAGATCGAGCACGCAGGCCTCCGCGTCTTGCGCCGACAGATACGAAGCGCATTCAACTGACGCACCGAAGGCCCGGAAAAACCGCTTGAGCTCGGCCGGCGTTTCGCCGTGCATCACGAGACCGACCGAGTCGCCCTCGCGACGCGCCCGCGCCAACGCATGCATCACGTCGAAGCCGGTCGGGTTCACGAGCACGACCGGCACGCTGATCCGCGCCTTCAGGTAGCTGCCGTTCGATCCCGCCGATACAACCACGTCCGGACGCGCGTCGCCCGCACTCTCGACCTCCTGCACAGCGTCCTCATACCCCAGCGGCACGATGCGCAGATCCGCAATCCCGTCGTACTCCGCCGCGATGTCGCGATACAGGTCGCGCAGCTTGCTGATACCGACTGCCCAGATGCGTGGAGGTGGATTCATGACTTATCGCTGAACGAGGATTGCGAAGTTTAACGCCATTTTTGCAATCCATGATTTCATTAATGAAATTTCGAGGTGCGGTGAAGAAGGTCTAATCTCTTAGAAATCAAACCCTTGGAATCTGGCAGGCAACTTGCCCTATATGAGTTGGTCAACGGAGACACATCTATGAGTTCAACTGCAACACTCAGCGCCGGCGCGAAATTTCGCGCTGCGGTCGCGGCCGAAAAGCCCCTGCAACTTGTTGGCGCGATCAATGCGAATCACGCACTGCTCGCCAGACATGCCGGCTTCAAGGCGATCTACCTGTCCGGCGGCGGCGTGTCCGCCGGTTCGCTCGGCTTGCCCGACCTTGGCATTTCCACACTCGACGACGTCCTGACCGACGTTCGCCGCATCACCGATGTCTGCGATCTGCCGCTGATGGTCGATGTCGATACGGGCTTCGGTCCGAGCGCCTTCAATATTGCGCGCACGGTGAAGTCGCTGATCAAGGCGGGTGCGGGCGCGATGCATATCGAAGATCAGGTGGGCGCCAAGCGTTGTGGACATCGGCCGGGAAAAGCGATCGTCTCGCAGCAGGAAATGGCGGATCGCGTGAAGGCAGCAGTCGATGCCCGCACCGATGAGAATTTTGTCGTGATGGCGCGCACAGATGCGCTGGCGGTGGAAGGTCTGGAAGCGGCTATTGAACGGGCGCGTGCCTGCGTCGAGGCCGGTGCCGACATGATTTTCCCGGAAGCCATGACGGACCTGAAGATGTACAAGCAATTTGTCGATGCCGTTAAGGTGCCGGTCCTCGCGAACATTACGGAGTTCGGATCGACACCGCTTTTCACGGTTGAAGAATTGCGCAGCGTGGATGTTTCGATCGTGCTGTATCCGCTCTCCGCGTTCCGCGCGATGAACAAGGCCGCAGAGAACGTGTATCGCGCAATCCGCACCGACGGCACGCAAAGCAACGTACTCGACACCATGCAGACGCGCGAGGAACTGTACGCGAGCATCGGTTATCACGAGTTCGAAGACAAGCTCGACGCCCTGTTCAATCAGGCGAAGTAACGCGTCAACCCTATCAGGAGAGAGACACACACATGAGCGATACGTTAGAGAAAGAAGCACCCGCCACTGGCGGCTTCAAACCGAAGAAATCGGTCGCGCTGTCAGGCGTGACGGCCGGGAATACCGCGCTGTGCACCGTCGGCAAGACGGGCAACGACTTGCACTATCGTGGCTACGACATCCTGGATATTGCCGGGACGTCCGAGTTCGAGGAGATCGCGTATCTGCTTGTGCATGGCAAGCTGCCCACGGTCGCTGAACTCAAGACGTACAAGGCCAAGCTCAAGGGTCTGCGTGGCCTTCCCGCAAACCTGAAGGCCGCGCTGGAATGGATTCCCGCATCCGCCCATCCGATGGATGTGATGCGCACCGGCGTCTCCGTGCTTGGCACCGTGTTGCCCGAGAAGGAAGACCACAACGTCTCCGGCGCCAAGG
>NZ_MTHB01000206.1 GCF_002220365.1 Caballeronia sordidicola
CAATGAACCATCGAAAGTTTGCGTCGCGCCCTGGCTCGTGACGGTGACCGGCACGGTCACGTTCTGCGACTTGCCTTTGATGGTCAACTTGCCGCTCACGTTGAACTTCGTGCCGCCGGCCGGCGCAATCGCCGTCGAGGTAAACGTAGCCGTCGGGAAATGGGCGGTATCGAACCAGTCCTTGTCGGTCGCTTGCTTGTTGTAGCTGTCATCGCCGAGATCGTAGCTGCCCGTATCGATGGTGAGATTCGCGCTGCCCGCAGCCGGCTTGGCCGGATCGAAGTCGAGTTGCGCGGTGAACTTCTTGAACTTGCCTTCAACCGGCACGTTCATTTGCTTCGATGTCGCCGTCACCGTGCTTTTGGTCGTGTCGACCTGGGCTTGAGCGGCGCTAGTGAATAGAGCAGTGGCAGCGGAAGCGGCCAATAACCATCGGTACAGGGGTGTTTGCATATCAGGCTTAGGAGCGTAATCGATACGGCATGGTATTCGAGCAGATATGCGGCGGATAGCCACGCAACGGGAACAGATTGTCCTACCGGTGAAGGTAATGGAGAAACTGACAACAGAAACTCAGTAAGCTGCCGGTAAAACGAAACCAGTAAAAGGCCACAAAAAAAGCGCAGCACAAAAGGATCAAGCAGCAATCCCTTCGCACTGCGCAACCTACCTAGCCCCGGATCAAGGGGGCAACGCTCAATACAACACGTTCTTCGCCACCGGCTGATCAATATTGTCTTTGTCGACCATGACCACGCCCGTATCGACAAACTTCGGTGGCGCCTTCTTCTCAATCACACCCACCACCGTCTGAATGCCCTTGAAGCCCATCTGATATGAGCCTTGCACGGCTATCGCCTGGATCGTTCCGTCCTTCACGAAGTTCTGCAAATCCGAGTTGCCGTCAAATCCAACCGCGATCACCTTGCCTGCCTTGCCCGACTGGGCCAGCGCGCGGCCCATCCCTACGGCCGTCGGCTCGTTCGCGCCAAAAATCCCCTTCAGATCCGGATTGGCGGCGAGCACGTCGGTCGTCTGATTCAGCGCGTTCGCCATTTGCGACTGCGAGTAGTACGGGCCGACCACCTGCAACTTCGAATGGGCGGCCAGATACTTGCGGAATCCGCCCACACGACCCACCTCGGACCCCGCGCCGGCCACATAGGACATCAACGCAATCTTGCCCGTCTGCCCCACCCGCGCGATCAACGCCTGGGCGCACATCTCGCCGGCCTTTTCGTTGTCGGTGGACAGGAAAGCCTGGTAATACTGCTTGCCCGAATCCGAAAGGGCCGAATCAATGATCACCACCGGAATATGCGCTTCCCACGCCTTCTTCACAGCCGGCACCAGCGCGTCCGGGTCTGATGCCGCCAGCACGATCCCCGCGACCTTCCGGTTCACCGCGTTCTCGACCATGTTCACTTCGGCGGCTATGTCGGATTCGGCAGCCGGGCCCTGGAAGGTCATCGTGTAACCCTTCTCCGCGGCCATGGCCGCGGTCGCGCCCTTGTTGACGTTCTGCCAGTAGTTCGAATCGGCACTCTTAACAATCACGGCAATCTCGCCACCCGCCGCAAACGCGCTGCTCGCAGCGACGGCAAGCACAGCGGTGAACATCGCCTTAGTAGTCAGTTTCATGTCTCGCTCCTGTTGATTTTGTGAGACCCCGTGGGACCCTTGCTCTCTTCTACATCATCTCTTCTACATCATCTCTTCTACATCGCGAACGCCCGAGGCGCGTTCGATGACACTCATCTCCGGTTCCGGATCTGATCAATCCACACCGTGCCCAAGATAACCAGGCCGATGATGATCTGCTGGATGAAACTCGATACTCCGTTCATGTTCAGCCCGTTGCGCAAAATGCCGATCACGAACGCGCCAATCGCCGTGCCGGAGATCGTGCCGACGCCGCCCATCAGCGACGTGCCGCCAATCACCGCGCTCGCGATGGCATCGAGTTCATACATCACGCCTTCGTTCGGCTGCGCCGTCACCAGTCGCGACATCAGCACGCAGCCGGTCAGGCCCGCAAGCGCACCGGACAGCACATAGGTGAACAGCTTCACGCGATTCACGTTCACGCCGGACAAGCGCGCCGCTTCCGCATTCGATCCGACGGCGTAAATGTGCCGCCCGAGTGACGTGCGGCTGAGCATGATGGCGACCAGCACCGCCAGCACGACCATGATGATCACGGGATACGGAATGCCCGGAAACACGATGTCGGGAAACCCGTCCGAGCCCATGCGGACCACGCGAAAGAGCGAGCCGTTGCCGAGTTCGGCGAAAGAATCGCCGAGTCCCGAGACTGGCCGCGCACCGGTAATCTGCAACGCCACGCCGCGCGCGACGAGCATCATGCCCAACGTTGCGATGAATGGCGGCAAGCCCATGCGCGTGACGAACAGGCCGTTGAACGCACCGCAGATCGCGCCCACGACCACGCCGCCGAGCATGCCGATAGGCACGGGCACGCCGGCTTTCACGAGCATCGCGGCCGCTACCCCTGACAGCGCGAGCACCGACCCGACCGACAAGTCGATACCCCCGGTGATGATCACGCACGTTGCGCCAAGTCCGAGATAAGCGATGGACGTCACCTGCAACGCCACGGTCATGCCGTTGCCAAGCGACATGAACGCATTGCTGGTCGCCGAGAACACGACCACGAGCATCACCAGGCTTCCCAGTGCCGCGAACTTCTGGATCAGGTCCTTGCGGCGTTCACGGGCGCGGGCACGGTCGGCGTGCGCCGGGTCTGTAGTCATCTCAAGCATGGGGAACCCGTCCTGATGCGTAGTGCATGATTTCTTCCTGATTGGTTTTGCGGGTTTCGAGCACGCCCGCTATCTGGCCTTCATGAAACACGGCCACGCGGTCCGTCATGCCCATGATTTCGGGCAATTCCGAGCTGATCAATACAACGCCGATACCCTGCGCCGCGAGCCGGTCCATGAGTTCATAGATCGCGTATTTCGCGCCGACGTCGATGCCGCGCGTGGGTTCATCGAAGAACAAAATCTTCGATTCGCGGAACAGCCATTTGCTGATCACGACTTTTTGCTGATTACCGCCCGAGAGATTACGCGTGATCTGGTTCACGCTCGGCGTACGAATGCCCAGCGCATCGACATATTTGCGCGCGACCTTCGCCTCCTCTTCGAAGCGGATAAAACCACCCGCTCCCGACACAGCATCCACGTTCGCAAGCGTGATGTTCTTCGCGACCGTCATTTGCAGCGCGAGACCATTGCCCTTGCGATCCTCCGAGAGGTACGCAATGCCATTGCGGATCGCGTCGATGGGCGAATGGATCGAGAGGCGCTTGCCCTGCAACTGGACTTCGCCCGCCTCCACCGGATCGGCGCCGAACACCGCGCGCGCTACTTCAGTGCGCCCCGAGCCCATCAGCCCGGCAAACCCCAGGATTTCGCCGCGACGCAATTCAAAGCTCACCGGTCCGAACACATCGCGGCGACTCAGGCCGCTCACGCTCAGCAGCACTTCATCCGTCGGCTGCGATTTGCGTTCGGGAAAGACATCGTCCAGATCGCGGCCGACCATATGCGAGACCACTTGCTCGATGGTGGTGGCGGCGAAGTCATCGGTGGAAATGGTCCTGCCGTCGCGCAGCACGGTGACGCGATCGGCGATCTCAGCCAGCTCGTCCAGCCGATGCGAGATATAGACAATGCCCACGCCCGCCTGGCGCAATTCCTTGATGATCCGGAACAAATGCACGGTCTCGGATTCAGTCAGCGACGACGTGGGTTCATCCATGATCAAGAGGCGCGCGTTGAGCGACAACGCCTTGGCGATCTCGATCATCTGCTGCTGCGCGACCGACAGCGATCCGACCAGCGTACGCGGCAAGAGCTGCAAGCCGATGCGATCGAGCGCGGCCTGGGAGTCGGCAGCAAGACGCGCCAGGTCGATGAAAATGCCGCGCTTCGGCTCGCGCGCCAGGAAGATATTTTCCGCGATGGACAAGTGCGGGATCAGGTTCAGTTCCTGATGAATGATCGCAATGCCGGCCGCCTGCGCCTCTAGCGTGGAGGCGAAATGGTGCTCGCGGCCGTCGATGTAGATCTCGCCTTCGTCCGGCCGATATTGGCCGCTGACGATCTTCATGAGCGTCGACTTGCCCGCGCCGTTTTCACCGCAAATGGCGTGCACTTCGCCCGCGCGGACGTCGAAACTGACGTTCTGCAGCGCGATCACGCCAGGAAAACGCTTGCCGACGCTGTTCAGGCGCAGCAAGGGCTCGTCCGGCATGGCGTGCCGTGCCGCATGTGGCGCGCTATGCGGCGCGCCTTGTTCGGCTGCTACGTTCATCGCTGGGCCTCGTCGACTCGTATGAGCATTTGCACCGGCTTTGTCTCCTCGGCGGGGTCTCTGATTCTGGGGTGGCGCCGATCATCGTTCAGGCACCAAAGTGGTCAAGCCAATTTTTGTGTTTCACCACGTGGCCTTACCTGTTGTGAATGATAATGGGGTTAGGCCCACTCTGGAATCGCGGTATTTACCCTTATATTCATCAGCATGCCGGTCAAGCGATCCTGACA
The DNA here is from genome assembly GCF_002220365.1 of Caballeronia sordidicola. Lineage (GTDB taxonomy): Bacteria > Pseudomonadota > Gammaproteobacteria > Burkholderiales > Burkholderiaceae > Caballeronia > Caballeronia sordidicola_C. Next base: position 4,572 of record NZ_MTHB01000206.1, read on the forward strand.
GGAATTGGTCAAGCCACCTTACACTTCGATCCCTGCCCGACTCTCATGACGACATCTGTAAAACCGGTTGAAACGCGACGGCTGTATCAAACCATCGCCGACCAGATCAATTCGCTGATCCGCCTCGGCAGCTTCCAGGCAGGTACGCGCCTGCCGCCGGAACGCGAGCTTGCGCAACAGTTGGGCGTGTCACGGCCATCGTTACGGGAGGCGTTGATCGCATTGGAAATTCGCGGCCAGGTCGAGATCCGGATGGGCTCGGGCGTGTATGTCTGTGAAGGCAGCACGGAGGAACCGCCGTTGACCTCCATGGGCGAGAGCCCTACCGAATTGATGCAGGCGCGTGCGGCAATTGAAGGATGCGTGATTGTGCTGGCTTGCACGCGGCTGACGCCGGACGGCACGGCGCGTCTGCAAAAGAGCGTGGACACCATGCGCGAACTGATCGCGGCAGGACGCTCGCCGCTGGAACCTGACCGGCAATTTCATATGACGCTGGCTGAAATTGCGGGGAATTCGGTGCTGACCCGGCTGGTAGGCGAGCTGTTCGATGGCCGTAACGACCCGATCGCCGCCAAGGTAAGCGGACTCGCGGAAAACATCACGACATGGGGCGTCGCGCTTTCCGAGCACGAGCGGATCTTGAGGACGCTCGAATCCCGTGACCCGATCGCCTCGCAGGCCGCGATGCGGTCGCATTTGAAAGCGTCGGAAGAACGGTGGGTGGGCGGCGTTTAAGGGTCCAATCCGACGCACATTTGCACACGCCATTCAACCGCATCGCGCAGCAGTTACCCCCCGGCCTTTCTCAGCACCCCTCCACGCTCACAGTGCATCATTATCATCATTGAAACTACGAATGATAACGATTCGCATTCATGTATAATTTGTCAGCTAGTTCTTAGCTCCCTGTAATTTGTCCATCGGCTACGAGACCAAAACATCGCTGTTGTCGCGCTCGCTTGCCCGATGGCGACACGGGCGCGCGATTCCCGTCAGTCCGCTGCCTTTGTCAGCTCTGACCTGCTCGCACTCACTTCGTAACCGTTTCGCGTGCCAACTACCTGATCGCCATGTCTACTTTTACCGGTTCATCGTGCGTCCGACCGTTATCCAACGCCGTTCGCCTCGCATTCCTTTACGCGGCCCTCCCCCTGACCATGACAATCGGCGTAACGTCCACCGCCCGGGCGCAGACCGCTTCGCCCGAGGCAACGGACAACGTATTGCCCGCGGTGAAGGTTCAGGCAGCCAAGGAACCTCTGCCGGGCGATTTCGCCCGCGCCTATGACGGCGGCCAGATCGCTCGAGGTGCAAAGTTCGGAGTGCTCGGCAATCAGGAAATGATCGACGTGCCGTTCAGCATGACGAGCTACACGTCGAAGGCGATCGAAGATCAACAGGCGCATTCGGTCGGCGAACTCTTGTCCCACGATCCCGGCGTTCGTCCGGCTTTCGGCTTTGGCAACTTCTCGGAAGTTTTCGTCATTCGCGGCTTTCAACTGACCGGGGATGACATCTCGTTGAATGGGCTGTACGGAATTACGCCGCGCCAACTGGTGGCAACCGAAGTGCTGGAACGGGTGGATGTATTCAAAGGCGCCAACGCTTTTCTGAACGGCGCGTCGCCGACCGGTTCCGCGGTGGGCGGCGGCATCAATCTGGAACTGAAACGCGCGGACGACAAACCGCTCACGCGTGTGACGCTTGAGGGCAGCGGTTCCGGCCAACTAGGAACGCACGTCGACGTCGGCCGGCGCTTCGGCAGCGACGGACAGTTCGGCATCCGTGTGAACAGCTCGATCCTCGGCGGCGAAACGAGCATCAACGATGAATTCCGCCACAACACCTCAACGGCTGTCTCGCTTGACTATCGCGGCGACAAGGTGCGTTTGTACGGCGATTTCCTTTATCAGCGCAGAAATATCGATCAAGGGCGTTCGACGGTTTCCGTGAGCGGCGATCAGGTGCCAACCGTTCCGTCGGCCGCGAACAACTTCGCTCAACCCTGGACGCAAAGCACGCTCGAAGACACCGTCGGTATTGCGCGGGCCGAATACGACTTCGCGCCCGCGTGGACGGCATATGTAAGCGGCGGCATCCATCGTTCGCATGAGGACGGCACGTACTCGTCGCCAACCTTCAACGCTGATACCGGCACAACCGCGACGCGCGGCGACATCTTGCGCACCACCGATGCGTTGTCTGCCGAAGGCGGCGTACGGGGGCACTTTTCCACCGGGCCGGTCAGCCATTTGGTCAGCGCGGGTTTCGCGATCACGACGCTCGAGGATCGTGAAGCGTTCGCGTTCAGCGGCTCATTCCCGACGAGCCTCTACGGAGGGGGCCTCGTGCCCGAACCTGCGGCAAATGGTTTTATCGCAGGAAGTTTCGCCGATCCGGGTCTTGCCGACCAGATCCTGACGCGCAGCGTGGCCCTCTCCGACACGCTCGGTTTCCTGAACGATCGCGTCCTGTTCACGATCGGCGCCCGCCATCAGCAGTTGCACCAGAACAACTTCACGGTCGGCACCGACACCATCTCGTCTTCGTACGACCAGTCGATCACGACCCCCATCTTCGGCCTCGTCGTGAAGCCGACGAACAATATCGCGCTGTTTGCGAACCGCAGCGAGTCGCTGGCCGCCGGACAGAGTGCGCCTTCAAGCGCCGCCAACGTGGGCCAGACACTTGCGCCGAGCCGCACGAAGCAATACGAGGTGGGCGCGAAATACGATTCGAATCACTTCGGCGCGACGTTGTCGGCGTTCCAGATCGAGCAGCCGTCCGCCTACACTGACAGCACGACCAACGTGTTCGGGACCAACGGCACGCAGCGTCACCGCGGTCTCGAGTTGTCGGTGTATGGCGAGCCGTTGCACGGCGTTCGCGTGCTTGCAGGCGCGACGATGATCAACGCCAGGCAACTCGATACGAACCAGGGCGCCACCGACGGCTTGCGCCCGGTCGGCGTGCCGGGCTACCTGTTCAACGTCGGCGCGGAATACGATATTCCGATGCTGCCCGGCGTCACGGTCAATGCTGCGTGGATCCACACGAGCAACCAGTATCTCGACGCGCAGAACAAGCTGTCGATTCCGGCCTGGGATCGTTTCGATCTCGGCGCACGCTACACGACGAGCGTCCTGAAGCACGTCACAACGTTGCGCGCGACCGTCGAGAACATAACGAACAAGGCTTATTGGGCCTCGACGACCGGCGCGTACCTGACTCAGGGAAAACCGCGTACGTTGCTGGTTTCGATGACCACGGACTTTTGAGAACGGTGCCTGCAGCGAAGCGGTTTTTGGTGACATGACATGGCTGGTGGCAATGCGTTAGTTTCATCGAACGCACGGCTTGCCGGCCGTGACGGGAAAGGACGGCCGGCTGCCATCGAAGTATGCGGCGAAGCGCGAGCCATCGTGACGTAGCTTACGGTGTCTCGCGACAATTCCCATCACCGGGCGCGAGCGGAATATCCCCATACGCTATCCTGCCGGCCTGTCGCGGCCCGCTTCGCGGTTGCCCGCAGCATCCAGGCAAAGCATCCCGCACCGATCAGCGCACACACGTCCACTCCGGCCGCCGCAGGCTCGAACCACAACCCCGTGGAGGGGAAAAACCAGCCGACGGCTGAAGCCAGCGGCACCAGCAAAGTCGCGCCTGTTGTCAGCGCCAAAAGCTCAACCGATCCTCGCGCTGCGCCTCGGACAAACGCCCACGCAATACTCGCCAGGAACACCACGTAATAAATCCGCGCGTGCCATGCCGACAAATCCGCCACGCGGCCATTCAGCACCTTCCCCGCTGCGAGCGTCGCGGAAATACCCGCCACGCAACCCAGCGTCACGCCAATAGTCAGCGCCGCCATGAAGTAGGTCGCGGGCCGTTGCCTGGGCGCATCGGCACCCCGTTCGAGCTTGCGGCGACTCTCGATCCAAAGCAGATTGCCCGAATAGAACAAGAACGAGCCCGCCAGGCCGAGAAAGAAATAACCCCATTGAATCGGCTCGCCGCCATAACTGCCGAAGTGCAACGCGAAAAACGCGCTGGTGGCTGCGGACCAAGCGTTGCCATCGGCGGCACCGGGCAGGAATTGAGCATTCAGAAAGCGCCCGGTCACCGGGTCCAGCAGCGCAAATCCTCCACTGCGCGCCAGATAACGCGGATCATCGCCGCCAACGAATACCGTCGCGCCCGGTGCTCCCGCTGCGCGATAGATCAATTCCGTCGGCTCGAATTCCGGCGCGTGCTGCTTCACCGAGGCCACGATCTGAAGCGGTGGAACAAGGGTCGTGGAGCCACCCGGCACCTCTGGCGCCTTTGCGTAATACGGGTTCTGCGCCTGCACGGTGGCGCTGAGCGTGCCGCCGTAGATCACGCGATCCTGCACTGAGAAGATGGTGTCGCTCAAGCCGAACGCGACAACCGATAACGCCATCACCACATGAAACGGCAAGCTCAGAATGCCTACGACGTTGTGTGCATCGAGCCACATCCGCTTGAGGTTCTTGCCCACGCGCAACGCAAACAGATCCTTGATCAGGCTCGGCAGCAACACGATCACACCTGACACCAGCGCGAGCCCGTAAAGCAGCGACACCACGGCCATCACGCCCATGCCGACATCGAAACCGCCTGGAATGCCGGCCGTCATATGCAGGATGTCGATGAAACTTGCCGCGTTTGACGCGTCCCGCGCATGCGTTTCGAGCTTGCCGCCGGCATCGAGCGTGGCGGTGAAACGCTGCGGCTTGCCGGGCTCGCGCCACGAAAGACTGGCCGCGCCCGCAGGTTCGATCCGCAATGTGAACTGGCGTCGCGCGGCCGGGTGCGCGGCCAGGGTCTGCTCCATAACCGCAGGTGCCCGAACCAGCGGGAAAACCTCGGCGTGCGCGGACGGCGGCGTGACCCACTCGTCCAGTGTGTCCTTGAACATGGTCACCGCGCCGGCGTAGAACGCGATAAAAAGCGCAAGGCCGGCAACAATGCCGGTCCACGTATGAACCGTCTTATAGACGCGGATGACGTCGCTGCGCATGGGGGTTATCGAATGAAAAAATGACGGGCGAGCGCGAGCATCGCGAAACCGAGCGCGTTCGCGCCGCCCAGCCCGATCCAGGCGCGCAGGCCGGTTCGGAACATGAAACTGGCGCTCATCACCCCAATCCACACGGGCGGCACGAGCCACATCGCGACCTGGAACTTGTTCTGCACATCCAGTGCGCCGGGCGTCAGGCAGGCAAGCAGCCCACTCGCTGCAATGCCGAGACCGAAACCGCCGATCACCCCTGCCAGCGTCTTCGACAACCAGTTCCGCGATAGCCTGCTGCGCTCGCTCGCCGTGCGCGCTGTTTTCAAGGTCAACGTGTCACCTGCGAACCGCCAGCAATCCGGACCCGTTCAAGCAGCACGCCAATAAACGGACACGCGGTCAAGCACGCCATGGCTGCGGTGAACACGATGGCAAGCGAGGTGGCGGGATGCAGCCCGCTCGCACCGATCACAAACGCCAGGATGCTTAGCATTGCCGCGAGCGTTCTAAAAAGCCGCGGCGGCAACGGGGAGCGCAGCCAGCGCTGGCCGGGTGCGGCGAGATAAAACGCGAGTGCGCCGGAGATCGCGAACAATACGGATCCCGGCATGGAAAAGTCTTGCATGGAGCGGGAGCAGATGTGCCGTCTCAATCCGGGAAAATGGACCGAGCCTGGTTATTGAGAATCATTATCATACAGAAGTTGGCGATACGCGGGGCATTGGCGTCTTTCATGGCCTGTTCGCCGCCTCAGCGGGACGATCAACTTGCCTACGTAATCACGGGCCTTGCGCCATGCAAACGGCCCGCTAAAAGCGGGCCGCGAATGACCAAAACATACTGCGGGAAGCTGGGAGTCTGGAAGTGGAAGCGGGATAAACATCAACCCGGCGGACGTTTGAACGCGCCCGTCTGCAGTTCTCGCATCACTTCCAAACCCATCACTTCCAAACCATCACTGCCGTTACTGCATTACTGCCGCTTGGACGCCTCCTTCTTCACTTTCTTCGCCTCTTTCTTTTCTTTCGGCGATTTGACAGCGACCTTCTTCTCGGTTTTCTTCGCGTCCTGGCTCTTGCTCATGATGTGCTCCGTGGTTGACCTAACATTATTGCCCGAGCCGTCGCAATTTGGGAATGTTGGGGACATAAAAATGCGTCACCGGGCCTTGCTGCGCGACTCGGGGTTAAAACGAAACAAAGAACGAAAACAAAGCGAAAATGCTTAATCGATCTTCGAGCGCAGTTCTTGAGCGCTCACCCGCAACGCCTGATAACCGGAGCGCGCATGCTCCGGCAAATCCGGATCGCCGACAAGCGTGCCCAGCGTCTCGATCACGCTATAGAGAATGCCCTTGGCCGCACCTGCAGCCATGACACCCGACGCATAGGACTGATCGACGTGGCTGATGGCGGCATCGAAGTGGTCCTGCTCCGGGGGCGCGTTCGCCGCCGGCTTGACCGGGTTCTCTGTGGAGTTGGGTTCCATGATGGTCGACCTCTTCTGGTTAATACTTCATGACTGCGACGTCTTGATTAAGACGTTGGTACTGCGGCATCTTGCCGTGTGCACGCGTCAGCCGGGAGTAGCCGGGAGTAGCCGGGAGTAGCCGGGGATGAGTCCGGGACTAGTCACTAATCGGCTGGATCATATGCACACGACGCTCCGTCGCGGGTTCTCGAACCGGCGCGCCGCATTCAGTCAGCAGCGAGCGCAGTTCGAGGATGACCGGGAACACCTCATGGTTATGATCGGCGCCTTGCCGGTCATGCGCTTCCTGCTCGCGCTCCACGATCCACCGGTCTTCCTTGAAGATACGCTCGGTGAACCACACCAGCAACGGCCACGCCGCATCCAGGATGCCCGGGATTTTCGGCCGGCGGATGGACAGCAGGCCGAACGTGCGGTTGGTGCGCTGCTCGGCGTCGAGCGGCACGTATGCGATCCACAGGTCCATCACCATCGTCTGGTCCTTGGTGCGGATCCTGAGCGTCTGGTACGGATACTCCGTTCGGATCGTCATGACGTCCTTGTTGTTGTCGTCAGGCTTCGTGCCGCGCTTCTGACTGAACACCAGCGCCTCGCCGATCGGCTGCTTGCCCTCCTCGCGCGCGAACGTGTAGTTCACTTCCACCCAGTCCTCGCCACGGCTGCGCCCGACTGAACGCGCCTTCATCTGGCCCATCTGCTTGCGATGCAGGAACTGATGATTCATGTCCATCAGGTTCTCGTGCATGAAGCTGTAATGGCACTTCACTTCGCGGCCGAAGCGGCGGGTTTTGTAGGCTTTGTCACCGACAGAACCCAGCGCGGGAAACGGCGTGGTCTCGGCGAGCAGCGGGTCACCGGGGAAAATGAAGATCAGGCCGGCTTCTTCCCGGCACGGATACGAGCGCACGCCGTTCGGCAGGCGTTCGCGCCCGAGATACGGGACGTCGATACAACGGCCGGTGCAGTCGTAGGTCCAGCCGTGATAGCAACAGCGAATGGATTCGCCGTCGACCACGCCCGCATGCAGCGGCACCTGGCGATGCGCGCAGCGGTCTTCCAGCGCGAACGCCTTGCCGCTTTCCGTACGTACGAGCACGACGGGGTCGCCGGCGAAACGAACGCCATGCGCCTTGCCACGTTTTACTTCCCGCGACCAGGCGACCGGATACCAGTGATCGGGGTGAATATCGACACGGCGCAGATCGCGCGGCGCCGGTTGAGACTGTTGGGACGGAAGTTCGCTCGGAGCGACGTCCTGCTGCAGCGCTACATGCATGTACGATGCCTCCGTTTGAGGAAATCGGCTAGAAACGGACGAAAAAGGACGAAAAAAAAGACGAAAAAAATGCTTTGAGGAGACGTTGCAACCAAAGGCTTAACGCAGTCTACACGCCAGAGGACAATTGAGGCGCAACGAGGGGTGGCGGCAGACATCGGAAGCGGGCTGGATGGGCGTGCGCAGGCGCTGCGGCAGGTTTTTTTTGCGGCACTTCGCCGCTGTGCCGGGCAACATTCTTACGACGCCTTTTGCGCCATGCCTACGGTGCCCTGCACTCTCGGATCCAGCCGATACGGAACGAGTCGGGCGTGTCCCCGATCCAACCGCCCTGCGTTGGATCCGCCTGCCTTAATGCCTCAATCCGGTTGCGAGACGCCCAATCCGTCACGCCCAATCCGTCAGATTCGTCAGATGCCCGTGCGCCTGAATATCAGGCAGAAGTTGTTCGCGGGCATGGGCACGGCCTCTTCCATCCACAGGTCTGCCGCGCGCCCGAGTTGCACAACGTCTTCCATATTCCGGATGCCCCAGGCCGGATTGGTGGCGCGAAGCTGCTCGTCGAAGGCTTCGTTGCTCGGGGCGGTATGCGCCCCGTCGCGCTTGTAAGGTCCGTACAAAAAGAGCACCCCGTCGTCCGTCAGGCGCTCGCCGGCTCCCTGGAAAAGCGCAACGGCCGCCGCCCACGGCGCAATATGGATCATGTTGATGCAGACAATTGCCGCAAGGGAATCCGGGACGGGCCAGGGAGCCGACCGGACGTCCAGGGCAATCGGCGCGTTGAGGTTGGCGAGTGAAGCGTGCTTGCGCCAGGCGTCGATAGAGGCGCGGGAAGCCACGTCAGGATCGCTCGGTTGCCAGGTGACGGTGGGCAACGCTGCGGCGAAGTGGACAGCATGCTGTCCCGTTCCGCTCGCGATTTCGAGGACCACGCCGGCCTTGGGCAAGACACGGCTCAGCACATCGAGAATAGGTCCACGATTACGTTCGGCGGCGGGCGCCACGCGGCGCAGAGGGTCGGGGTTATCGGCGTTGTGGGGGCTCACGGTGCATTTCCAGATGAAGTGCCGGCGAGCGTAAGCGCGCGATAGGCACAGGTCAAGCAAAGAGGCGCCGATAGCCTTGCTGGCGAACACGAGCAAAATGCCAATGGCGGGCAGCTGCACGACCTGCCGATGAACAGCGGAAAAAACAGCCACGAGATCGTCATGAGGAGCGAACAACGCCGCTGCTGATGCCGCTGCTGATGCTGATAAACCGCCGGTCGAACTGATCAGTCACATTCAGCGACTTTGAAGAACAACGACCGATGGAGACGCACCCTTTAGAATGACGCTCCGAACACGCTGTCAGGACAGGTGCTCCGTCCCCTGGACAAGGCGCGATTCCTGCTATCCCGGTGCGGCCTGCCGCCAAACCTGTGTATCCTGACGCACTGATAGAAACCGCAGCAACCACGGACAACCACTGGACCGCCGCCGTATGCAGTTGGACGACACCGCGTGACGCCGAACGCCAATCGGACGCTGATCGAACGTTACAGGCGGTACACCGAACATCGCCCGACCCGGCGCCCGCCCGCTACCCCGGCATCGAACAGCGGCCGCGCCGCACCCGTCCATGCAATCCTAATGGAGCCTCCCATGCAACCCGATTCACCCGCCGGCAAGCCCGGTCAAAGCCTGGAACCCTTGAGCGACGAACTCATCGATTTCGCGAGCGAGGTCTTCGACGTAGCCCGCCGCGGCGACGCCGCCATGCTCGACACCTTGCTGCACAAAGGCTTGCCGCCGAACCTGCGAAATGACAAGGGCGACACGCTCGTCATGCTGGCCAGCTATCACGGCCATGCCGATGCGGTGCGCGTGCTGCTGGAACACAAGGCGGATCCGAACCTGCGCAACGACAACGGCCAGACTCCGATTGCAGGCGCGGCATTCAAGGGTTACAAGCCGGTCATCGAAGTATTGCTGGAGCACGGCGCGGACGTGGAAGGGGCATCGCCGGACGGACGCACCGCGTTGATGATCGCGGCCATGTTCAATCGCATGGAGATGGTCGAGTTCCTGATCGAGAAAGGCGCGAACCCCGATGCTAAGGACGCGAACGGTTTCACTGCACGCGACGCCGCAGCGAAGATGGGCGCCCCCGACACCGCCGCGCGGCTCGCGCAGGCGACCGAGGCGAAGTCGCGTCCGCCGGGCGTTTGAGCGAAGCCGGACGAAACGGGCGCAGCCGCTTCGCGCGCCGTTCGGCCGGTCCGTGCTGGACAGTACCCCGGACATCACCCCCTAACCCCCGCGCCGCCGATAATTGATGCGACGGCGCACGAATCTCGTGAAGGCAGCCCTGCAACATGGAGCTCTTGTGATGAGTGGCGGTTTCCCGCTTCGAGCGTACGAATGGCACTGGCGAACAGTGGCCCGGACGCTCGCAATCCTCCTCGTCCTGGCGGTCATGTCGGGATGCAGCCTGTTCCCGCATCAGGCGCCTGCGCCGATCGTCGACTTGTCGACGCCGCAACCGCCCAGCGAGCCGGAAGTCGTGGAGCCGGAGGAGCCGGCATCGACACCGGTCGCCACGCAGCCCCCGGCCGAACCGAAAGCCCCGCGCCCCGCGCCCAAACGGCGTGTGGTCGTGCCGAAAAAACCGCCGCCGCCCCCACCGCCGCCCGTCGAAGAAAAAGCGCCGCCTACGCCGCCGCCGTTGCTGACCACGCGCATCATGCAGCACGAGCAAATCCGCGGTTTGCTAGACAGCGAGATCCAGCGCCCGGACGGCAAGGTGATCGGCCGCGCGGTGGACATGTACGCCGACGCCACCGGCAAACCAAAGATCATGATCGTGAACCTGGCGGGTTTCCTGGGTGTGGGGGACCGCAAGGTGACCTTCCCGTGGACCGCATTCCGCTTCAATCCGGCCACCAAAAAAGCGCCCATCACGTTCGCAATACCTACGCCCGGCAGCAATGGCGCGTCGAGCACGGCGAAAGCCAAGCCTCAAGACACAGCGGCGCGACCGGGTTCAGTCAACGACATTGCACCGACGCTCGCTCAACTCATCGACTCCAATGTCGCGCAGAAAAACGGCGCAAGGATGGGCCGCGTCGTCGACGTACTGATCGATGCGCAGGCGCAGCCTCAGGCGCTCGTGATCGATCTCTCCGATTCCCTCGCCGCCGACAAACGGCAAGTCGCGGCGAACTGGCCCGACCTGCACGTGGTCTCGCGCAACAAGGTAATGCAATTGCAACTGGATTTCACCGACGCACAGATCAAAGCCGCGCCAACTTACTCGCCCGATCAACCGATCAAGATCATTTCGCCCGTCGTCCCGCCACCGGAACCTGACGCGTCGCCAGAGCCTGCTCCGGCTACGACCGCGGCAGCGTCCTCCGGCCCGGGGTCGGATGCGAAAGCTGGTGCGGCGGCCGTTGCGCGCCCCTCGAAACAATGAGGACGATCTGAAATATGGGAATTGCACGAAGTCTGCGCGCGCTCGATTGGCTGAACTTCTTTGTCGCGAATGTGCAGACCGGCTTTGGGCCGTTCATTGCCTCCTATCTCGCCGCGAACAAATGGACGCAAGGCGAGATCGGGCTGATGCTGAGCGTCGGCACGATCAGCGCGATGGCGAGCCAGTTGCCGGCCGGCGCGCTCGTCGATGCGTTGCGCAACAAGAAAGGCGCGGCGGCGGCCGCGATTATCGCGATCATCGCGGCCGCGCTGTTGCTCGGCGCGAGCCCGACGTTCGTCTCCGTATTCGCGGCCGAAGTGCTGCATGGCTTCGCGAGCTGCATGCTCGTGCCGGCCATGGCCGCGATCTCGCTCGCCCTCGTCTCGCGCGCCGATCTCGGCAACCGGCTCGGGCGCAATGCGCGCTGGGCATCGATCGGCAGTGCGCTCACGGCGGCGTTGATGGGCGTGTTCGGCGAATACCTGTCGCTGCGCTCGGTGTTCTTTTTGACGGCGGCGCTGGCGCTGCCTGCGCTCGTCGCGCTGAACATGATCCATCACGAGATGGCACCCGTCGTTCCGCGCATGAAAAAGGCCGCGGCGAAAGCGGGGGCGAGCATCGCGCAAGCGGTAAGCGCGGCCGGGGTCGAGCGGCCTGAAAGCCTGCGCGATCTGCTGCGGGACCCGAGGCTCCTGACCTTCGCGGCATGCGTGGTGCTCTTTCACTTGTCGAATGCGGCCATGCTGAACCTCGCCGCCGGTGAAGTCACGGCGCACATGGGCGACAACGTTCAACTCGTGATCGCAGCGTGCATTATCGTGCCGCAGTTCATTGTGGCGGGGTTGTCGCCGTGGGTCGGGCGGCAGGCGCAAAGCTGGGGGCGGCGGCCGGTGCTGATCATCGGCTTCTCGGCGCTGCCGTTACGCGCGCTGCTGTTCGCGGCCGCGAGCAGTGCGAGCAGCCCTTACCTGCTGGTGCCGGTGCAGATGCTCGACGGTATCAGCGCTGCCGTATTCGGCGTGATGCTGCCGCTGATTGCAGCCGACGTGGCCGGCGGCAAGGGCCGCTACAACCTGTGTATCGGATTCTTTGGGCTGGCAGCGGGCATCGGGGCGACATTGAGCACGGCGATTGCCGGGTTCGTGGCGGACAAGTTTGGCGTGAACACCAGCTTCTTCGGACTGGCCGCGGCCGGTGCGCTGGCCGTGGCGCTGGTATGGCTCGCCATGCCGGAAACACGCGATGCCGCCGCCAACGACGAAGCCGCCAAGGAGAAGGAAGCAACCCCGGCGGCTTGACGGAGCTTTAATGAGAACATGAAGCGCGCTGGGCCAGGGGCTGGATTCAGCCCAGCGCGTGCTCGTGCTGCAACACGACCTGCGATGTCAGCCACGCATCGATCTGCTCGCCTGAAGAACCGACATGACGAATAGCAGCACCACCCCCGGCTTTTCCTGTTCACGACACGAGGGCGTTGTCAGGATCCAGCTCACGCGTGTGGAGCAACATAACCGTATCGATCCCGCCGATCTGGCCGGGCTCCGGGAAACGATTGAATCGGCGGCGAACGATGAAACGTCCATAGCGCTGGTCGTCACCGGGACCGGTACGACCACGTTCAGTTCGGGTTATACGTTGTCCGAGTTGGCCGCAGGCAATATCGACGATTCGTTCGAAAGCTTCCTGAACGAGCTGGAAGCTTGCCCGCTGCCCGCGGTCTGCGCGCTCAATGGCAGCGTCTATGGCGGGGCAACGGATCTTGCACTGTGCTGCGATGTGCGCATCGGCATAGAGGGCACGCGCATGTTCATGCCGGCTGCACGCATTGGTTTGCATTATTACCCCGACGGCATGCGTCGATACGTTCGTGAGTTGGGACTCGCTCAGGCGAAACGGCTTTTCCTTACCGGCATGACGCTGGACGCACCCGAGATGTTGCGCATCGGCTTCCTGACCGAGCTTGTCCAACCCGAGCAACTGAGCTCGCGCACGGCGGAATACATCGATGCACTCCGCGCTTGCGTGCCCAATACCGTGCGGTCGATGAAGCGTCAACTGACCGCTATCGCCGAGGGCGACGCCACGCTCAGCGCCGACCGAACCGCTTATGAACGTTCGCTTCAAAGCCCGGTTATCGCTCAACGCATCAAGCAACGCCGGGCCTGAATCATTTCAACGGTTCAAGCATGCCCAGCAATGTGGGAATCAACTCGCTGACGGTCGGATGGATATGCATCGCGCGTTGCAGCCTGGTGTACGGCGCATCGGCATTCATGATGTCGATGAACGTATGGATCGCTTCATCAGCCTCGATACCGAGCATGCCCGCGCCGAGGATCTTCTTCGTTTCGGCGTCGACGAGCACCTTCATGAAACCGTCAGTCTCGCCGCGTTCGCGGGCACGGCCGACGCGCGACATCGGCATGGTGGCAATCAGCGCGCGCCGGCCGTCCTTGCGGATTTCCGTCTCGCTCATGCCCACGCGTGCGAACGGCGGATCGACGAAAACGGCGTAGCACATGATGCGCGAATCCACGCTGCGCGCCTCGCCATCCACTACATTCGACGCGATGATTTCATAATCGTTGTACGACGTGTGCGTGAATGCGCCGCGACCGTTGACATCACCGAGCGCCCATACGCCCTCAGTCCGGGTGCGAAGCCGCCCGTCCACATCGATCAAACCGTGCTTGTTCAACGCGATGCCCGCCTGCTCCAGCCCGAGGTCATCCGTGTTCGGTGTGCGCCCCGTTGCGAACAGCAAATGCGACGCTTCGATGCTGGCCTGGTCCTGCGTCTGATCCTTCAGCGTGATCCGAATGCCCTTGCCTGCCGGTTCGAGCTTCGACGCCTCGGTGTTGAACAAAAATTCCACGCCTTCCCGCGACAAAACCTTCTGGACCTGAACAGCAAAGTCCTTGTCCTCACGCGCCAGCACGCGATCGCCCCTGACGAGCACGGTCACGCGGCTGCCGAAACGCCGGAACATCTGCGCGAATTCCAGCGCGATATAACTTCCGCCGACAATCGCCAGGTGCTCCGGCAACTCGGTCAATTCGAGGATGGTGGAATTCGTAAGATGTGAAACGCCGGCCAGCCCGTCGACTTCCGGCACGGTTGCTCGCGTGCCCGTATTGATGAAGATCGCGTCGGCGTCGAGCGCCTGCTGGTGGCCGTCGGCGCCTGTCACGCTGATTGAATGCGGACCTGTAAAGCGGCCGTGTCCGTTAAATACCGCCACGCCCGGCGTGTTGCGCAACCACTTTTCCATACCTTCGCGTGACTCCGCGATCACGCCGTCCTTGCGCGCCTTGACTCGCGCCAGGTCCACCCGCACCTCGCCTTCCACGATCACCCCGTAGTCGCCCGCATGACGCGCGACGTGCGCCGCACGCGCACTTGCCACGTAGGTCTTGGTCGGCGTGCAGCCCACGTTCACGCAGGTGCCGCCGAACAGATGCCGTTCGATTACGGCGGTCCGCCGGCCGCTCTCGGCCAGCTTGACGGCGAGCGGGCCACCGCCTTGTCCGGTGCCGATCACTATGGCGTCGAAGTGCTGTGACATTTGCTGTGACATGGGAGTCTCCCCAGAAAATGGTCGGTCCGGATCAACGTGGATCAGTGAACAAACGTGGCGTTTTTGCATGGTAGCTCGCCATCGGCCATCGCGCTGCATGAATACACCCGCCTTTCAGTGCGTTTTCCGCATGGGCGGGTCGAGTTTTAATCGCTTGTGGCCGAGTGTCACGCCCGATAAAACTACCGCCACTCACGTCGCGGACGGCCGCGACGCTTCACCTTTCCTGGCAATCACGATGCGCACCTACCGTAATTTCATCGATGGCCGTTTTGTCGAGTCTCAATCTGACTCGTTCGCCGATGTCGATAACCCCGCCACCTCGGCCGTCATCGCGCGCGTCACGCTGGCTTCGCAGGACGACGCGCTGAGCGCGGTCGAAGCCGCGTCGCGTGCGCAGAGGAAGTGGCGCGCGCTGACGGCGATCGAGCGCGGAGAGCATCTGCGCCGTTTCGCCGATGCCATCGTCGAGCGTGCTCCGCAGATTGGTGCGGCGCTCGCGCTGGAGTCGGGCAAGAGCGTGGCCGATTCGGAGAACGAAGCCCGCTATGCCGCCGACATCACGCGGTATCACGCGGAATGGGCGCGCCGGATTGAAGGCGAAGTCATTCCCAGCGATACCCCGAACGAAAACCTCGTGCTGCATCGTGAACCGATTGGCGTGGTGGCCTGCCTGATTCCGTTCAACTACCCGGTGTACACCTTGCTGCGCAAGATTGCGCCCGCGCTGATCACCGGCAATACAGTAGTCGTAAGGCCGAGCAATAACACGCCTGCGTCCGCATTCGAAATCGCCGAAGCCGCGCTTCAAGCGGGCCTACCCGCGGGTGTTTTCAACGTGCTCGCGATGGATCACGCCACTGCGGGCACCGTCTGCACGCATCCGGCAGTGGGAATGATTGCGCTGACCGGCAGCGTGAGCGCCGGGCGCATCGTGCTCGAGTATTGCAAGACGAACATAGCGAAGCCTTCGCTGGAACTCGGCGGCAAGGCGCCGGCGATCATCGAGCCCGACGCCGATCTTGAAGCGGCAGCAAGCGCTATCGTGGCATCGAAGACAACACATTGCGGACAGTTGTGTACCGCAATGGAACGCGTCTACGTCCACGCCAGCGTGCACGATCACTTCGTCGAACTGCTGCGTACGAAGATGCATGCAGTGAGGTCCGGCGATCGTTCGCAAGATCCATCGAAGATGGGTCCGCTCGTCAGCCGCTCGGCACAGCGCAACATTCACGCAATGGTCGAACGTGCAGTCGCCGAGGGCGCGACGATCGCCACTGGCGGCGTGTTGCCAGAAGGTCCGGGCTATTTCTATCCGGCAACACTGCTGGTCAATTGCCGCCACGACATGGAAATTGTCCGCGAAGAAATCTTCGGACCGGTGCTGCCGGTGATCTCGTACGACACGCTCGACGACGCCCTCGCGATGGCCAACGACCATCAATACGGCTTGTCTTCGGTGCTCTACACCGAGAACTATCGCACCGCGATGCGCGTGGCCAACGAGATCGAGGCCGGCGAACTGTACGTGAACCGCACGCCCGCTGACCCGTATCAGGGCTTTCATGCCGGCTGGAAACGCTCTGGCCTCGGCGGCGATGACGGTAAGCAAGGCATGCTTGAATTCACGCAGACGCGTCTCGTCATCATGAAGTACTGACACATCAACATTCACTCGAACATTTATAAAAGCGGCGTTCATTGCGAGCAGCCGAAGGAGACTTATTGTGGAAAAAACCTTGACCGGCATCACGCCGCCAATCGCCGACACAACGCGTGCGCAGCGATACATGCAGCTCCTGCTGCTGGTGATCGCCGCGGGCGCGATCTATCCGCTACTGTATTTGCGTCAGGTCTACCAGACGCCGATGCTCGAGTTTTTTCATATCGACAACAGCCAGCTTGGTTATCTGTATTCGATACTCGGCACCGTTTTCCTGATCAGCTATTTGCCGAGCGGCTGGCTTGCCGACCGTATCGCGCCGCGTTTCCTGATTTGCTTTTCGTTGATCGCTACCGGCGCGCTAGGACTGGTTTATTCGACCGCGCCGAGCTTCCCGATTTTGCTCGCCGTGTTCTGCTGCTGGGGACTGACGACGGGCCTGACCTTCTGGGCATCCATCCTGAAGCGGGTGAAGACGATCGCCGCGCACGACGAACAAGGGCGCTTTTTCGGCTTGCTCGACGGCGGACGCGGTTTGATCGAGGCGTTGCTCGCGACTGTCGCGCTGGTGATCTTCGCTACCGCCACGGAGAAGCATGGTCTGCCGACCAACGTAGGCTTCAAATACGTCGTCTACCTGTATTCGGGCATCTGTATCGCGCTGGGATTGTTGATGGCGCTGGTCAAAGAACCGCCGGCAACGGCGCAGGAAAAACAGCATGCAGCAGACAATCTCAAGCAAAAACACTCGCTGTGGCGCGATCTCGTCACGCTGATGCGCATTCCGCAGCTCTGGCTGATGGCGGCAATCGTGTTCTGCGGTTATCAGATCTTCTGGGCAACCTATAGCTTCTCGGCTTACCTGCAAGTCGGCGACCTGAAGATGACCGTGGTCATGGCCGGTACGCTCACCACGCTCAAGCTCTGGATGCGCCCGATTGGCGGTATTGGCGGCGGGTATCTCGGCGACCGCTTCTCCACGCTCGGCGTGTTGACCACTGCCCTGTTTCTCGCAGCGCTTGGATTGGTCGCGCTGGTGGTGCTGCCTACACTTGGACATATCGATCCGCGGGCAGGCGTTGCGATGATCGCCGTCGTAGTGCTGCTGATCGGCATCCTGACGTACGCCATTCGCGGGCTCTATTGGTCGCTGCTCGACCAATGCGGCATTCCGCTGCGTATAACGGGCCTGGCCATCGGCCTGGTTTCGCTGATCGGTTATTCACCCGACGTCTTCCTGCCGCTCGTGAACGGCTGGACTACTGAGCATTTCCCCGGACTCCTCGGCTACCAGTTTTACTTCTCTTACATCGCTGCGATCAGTGTGATTGGCGGCATCGCCGCGCTCGCGCTCAAGCGCATGCACACGACCGTTGCAAAGGACGCCCTCCAATGAAAATCGTCTCTCTCGAAACGCATTTCGTCGCCGTACCGCCGCCGCATTTGGGCGGCATGTACTGGATCTTCGTGAAGCTGAAAACCGCGTGCGGCATTGAAGGCGTGGGCGAAATTTATTCAGCAACGTTCCATCCGAAAGCGATGGCGCATATTATCGACGACGTGTTCGGACGATATCTGCAAGACCACGATCCACATCACGTCGAGCGCTTTTTCCGCGAAGCGTATTCAAGCGGCTTCACGCAACGCCCCGACCTCACGATGATGGGCGTAGTCAGCGGGCTTGAGATGGCGTGCTGGGACATCATCGGCAAGGCAGCGGACAAGCCGGTGTACGAATTGCTGGGCGGTTTGGTCAATGAAAGGCTGCGCTCGTACACCTACCTGTATCCGAAGAACGCCGCGGGCGAATACGACTACGACGATGTCGATCTCGCCGCCGAGTGCGCCGTGCAGAACGCGGATCACGGCTTCACCGCAGTCAAGTTCGATCCCGCTGGTCCGTACACCGCGTACTCGGGCCATCAGCTTTCGCTCGACGTATTGGAACGCTGCGAGACCTTCTGCAAGCGCATCCGTGAAGCGGTCGGCAACCGATGCGACCTGCTGTTCGGCACGCACGGGCAGATGGTGCCGTCGTCGGCTATCCGGCTCGCGCAACGCCTCGAAAAATACGACCCACTGTGGTTCGAAGAACCCGTCCCGCCCGGTCAGGAAGAGGCCATGGCGCAAGTCTCCCGGCATACCAGCATTC
Source organism: Caballeronia sordidicola (assembly GCF_002220365.1). Lineage (GTDB taxonomy): Bacteria > Pseudomonadota > Gammaproteobacteria > Burkholderiales > Burkholderiaceae > Caballeronia > Caballeronia sordidicola_C. The sequence continues at coordinate 23,228 of NZ_MTHB01000206.1, forward strand.
CCATCGCGGCCGGTGAACGGCTCACGACCAAGTACGAGTTCTTCAAGCTGCTGCAAGCGGGTGCGGCGTCTATTTTGCAGTTGAACGTGGCGCGCTGCGGCGGCTTGCTCGAAGGCAAGAAGATTGCTGCCCTCGCCGAGGTTTATTACGCACAGATCGCACCGCATTTGTACAACGGACCCATTGGCGCCGCCGCGAGCATCCAGCTTGCCGCCTGTACGCCTAATTTCCTGATCCAGGAAAGCATCGGCACCTGGGACGGTTTTCACGCGGAGATCCTCAAGACGCCGATTCAATGGGAAGACGGTTATATCGTGCCGTCGAAGGCGCCGGGACTGGGCGTGGAATTGAACATGGACGTCGTGCGCGCCCATTCTCCTTACACCGGCGATCGTCTGCATCTGCAGATGGCGTCCAAGCCTGCCGATGTCCGGGATTCCTCTGCGGCCAAAGGCTGAGGCTGAGTACATACCATGACTTACGACTACATCATCGTTGGCGCGGGATCGGCCGGTTGCATTCTCGCCGAGCGACTGTCCGCGTCGGGACAATACTCCGTGCTCGTGCTCGAAGCGGGCGGCAAGGCCAACTCGTTCTGGTTCAAGATCCCAGTCGGGTTTGCCAAGACCTACTACGATCCCGGCTGCAACTGGATGTATTACACCGAGCCGGAAGCAGCGTTGGCGGACCGGAAAATCTATGCACCGCGCGGCAAGGTGCAAGGCGGCTCGGGCTCCATCAACGCGATGATCTACGTGCGCGGTGCGCCCCGCGATTTCGACGACTGGGCCGCTGCAGGCAACGCTGGCTGGTCGTACAAGGACGTGCTGCCATACTTCCGCAAGCTGGAAACACACGCGGCCGGGGACACTGCAGTGCATGGCGCGAGCGGCCCGATCCACGTGACATCGATGAAACGCGGCATCCATGCGATCACGCGCCACTTCCTCGATGCCTGCGACGAGGTGGGCGTGCCGCGCAACGACGACTTCAACGGCGCGAAGATCGAAGGTGCTGGCGTCTACGATGTGAACACGCACAAGGGCCAGCGTGCGTCGAGTAACGTGGCGTATCTGGAACCGGCGCTAAAGCGCTCGAACGTGCATATCGAACATCACGCGCTGACTTCGCGTGTGCTGTTCGATGGGCTGCGGGCCACGGGTGTTGAGGTATCGCAGAACGGCGTCGAGAAGACATTCCACGCCGCGCGCGAAGTGCTGTTGTGCGCGGGTGCAGTCGACACGCCCAAGCTTCTGCAACTGTCAGGGATCGGCCCGAAAGAGCTGCTCGAACGCCACGGGATTCCCGTCTTGCATGCGCTTCCCGCCGTCGGCCAGAACCTGCAGGATCATCTCTGCGCGAGCTATTACTATCGCGCGAACATGCCCACGCTGAACGGTGACTTCGGTTCGCTTCTCGGCAAGCTGAAACTCGGCCTGCAATACCTCCTGACACGCAAGGGGCCGCTTGCAATGAGCGTGAATCAGGCCGGTGGATTCTTCAGCACCGACCCGGCCAGCCCGCTCGCGAACCTGCAGCTTTACTTCAATCCGTTGTCGTATCGGATTCCGAAATCGAACCGTTCGCAACTCACGCCCGAGCCGTATCCGGGTTTCCTGCTCGCGTTCAATCCATGCCGGCCGACGAGCCGCGGATCGATCGAGATCGCGTCAGCGAATGCAAACGATGCCGCGTTGATTCACGCGAACTATCTGACGACGCAAAAGGATATAGATGAAGTGATCCAGGGCAGCCGGCTGATCCGCTCGATCATGCAGGCCCCGGCGTTACGCGCGGTCACGGTGGAAGAAACGCTGCCAGGCGCGTCAGTCGTGCCCGATGGCGACGACGCCACCATGCTGCAGTATTTCCGCGAGAACAGCGGCTCGATCTATCACTTGTGCGGATCGTGCGCGATGGGTCCGGACCCGCGGACCGCGGTAGTGGATGACCGCCTGCGCGTGCATGGCATCGAGGCTTTGCGGATTGTCGATGCGTCCATTTTCCCGAACGTCACGTCCGGCAATATCAACGCGCCGGTGATGATGGTGGCGGAAAAAGGCGCGCAAATGATTCTCGCCGATGCCGCCGCGCCCACCTTCGTTCAACGCGAAGCGCTTGCCGCCGCTTCGGCCTGAAGCCACTGCTGGAAAAGCCGCTGCGTCCCGCTTGCACGCTGCTCGGGACGCAGCACGAACCAGTACGACTGGCGCCCTTCCACCTCCACGTCCAGCACCTGCCGCAATTGCCCGGACGCCAACTCCGCTGTGATCATGTGACGATCGGCAATGGTGATGCCCATGCCATCAATGGCGGCTTGTATCGATAAATCGAGCAAGTCGAATTCATGGCCGTTATCCGTGTCCACGCCTTCAATACGCGCGGCGTCCAGCCAGTGTTGCCAGGTCAGATACCGCTGATCTTCGCCCGATAGAACGTGCAGCAAGGTGAAGCGGTTCAGATCCACCGGCGTATCTACGCCTTCACGATCCAGCAACGCAGGCGAGGCCACCGCGATATGCCGCTCGTGCATCAGCAAGGTACTTTCAAGGTTATTCCATTCGCCATCGCCGAAACGCACCGCGCAGTCGAGCCGGTTCGAATCCGTGATGCCGTCGTCCACGCGTGTGGTAATGCTCAGGTCGAGTTGCGCAAACGCTTCACGCAGGCGCCCGAGGCGCGGCACCAGCCAGCGCGCGGCAAAGGTCGGCGGGACGTTGATGCGCAACCGGTTGACGTCATTTTTCTGGCTGATCGCGCGGACCGTCAGTTCGATCTTGTCGAAGGATTGCTGCAACGCACGCAGCAACACGCGACCGCTGGGCGTAAGGACGAGATGCTGATGACGGCGCGAAAACAGCGTCTCGCCGAGCTGCTCCTCGAGTTGGCGGACTTGCCGGCTCACCGCGCTTTGCGTGACGTTGAGCAGTTCGGCTGCACGGGTGAAGCTGCCGGTGGTACCGGCCGCCTCGAAGGCTTTGAGCGCATTCAGCGCGGGCATTTTACGTTTCACGGCGGATCGGAAAGTTCGTTGTCTCGGTGGCACGCGAGCCGCAAGGCGGCGGCCGACAGTTGAGCGTGCGTTCGCGTGATCTTACTCAGCTGTCCGCTCGAACTGTAGCGATTTGACATCCTCTTACCGGATCGATGGAAGGATCGATGGAATACCGGGGCGCTATTATCCGTTCATTGACTGCTCGTGCCACGGGCGGGACCGCTCAATGCACAACCGGAGAACTGCATGCCTGCTGGATCAACCACCCCGAACACGCTCGACCTGGAACGCTACTCGAAGCCCTCGATTTTCTTTCATTGGGCCATTGTCGTCCTGATCGCACTGGCTTATTTCGCCATCGAGATCCGCGGACCCAAAGGCAGCGACAGCCGCATTTTCTGGAGCAACGTGCATTTCTGGTGCGGCACGCTGGTGTTGTCCCTGGCTGTGCTCCGCCTGGCGTGGCGTCTGTGGCACGGCGCACCCGCTGAGATCGCCGACGCCCGCGTGCTCACCTTCCTTGCCCGCCTGGTCCATCTCGCGCTGTATGTGTTTATTTTTGTTCAGCCCTTGCTCGGAATCTTGATGATCAACCTGGGCGGGCATCCGGTGGTGCTCGCCGGTCTGGGCTGGCAGATACAGCTCGTTGGCGCCGATCCGGCCGCACGACCCGTCATCAAGGAAGCCCATGAGTTCCTCGGTAATTTGTTTTACTGGGTCATCGGCGCGCATGCGTTAGCGGCGATCGGACATCATGTGGTGCTCAAGGACGGCACATTGCGGCGCATGCTGTAGCCCAGGGCCGCAGCGTTGCGGCGATGCAGTCACGGCAAGGCCTGTGGCATGCCTCTTGCTCCTGATCGAGTACGCTGCATCCAACTCAGGCTCTCATGACCGAAACGATATGGTTTCTCGTCGTTGGCGGCGTTCTCATTTTCATGGGGCTTGCCAGTTCGACGTTCAAACAACTGCCGATCAGCAGCGCCATGGTGTATCTCGCCATCGGTTTCGGGCTGGGTCCGTTTGGCATCGGCCTGCTGAAGATCAATCTGCTCGGCGACGCCACCTTGCTGCGCCGGATCACCGAAGTCGCCATGCTCGTGTCGCTGTTCGCGATCGGGCTGCGCCTGCGCGTGCCGCCCACCGACCGCATCTGGCTATTGCCCGTGCGCCTCGGCATTGTCGCGATGGTGGCAACGGTCGCCATCATGACGCTGGCGGGAGTTTATCTGCTGCATATGAACTGGGGACCTGCGCTTCTCATCGCCGCGATGCTCGCCCCGACCGATCCCGTGCTCGCTCATGACGTGCAAGTGCAGGTTCCCGGCGATATCGACTTGCTGCGCTTTTCGCTCACCGGCGAAGGCGGTTTGAACGACGGCATTGCGCTACCGTTTGCGTTGCTGGGCATCGCGGTATGCAACTACGAGGCATCGCCGAAGCAGGCGTTGAGCTGGCATTTCGCCGGCGATGCCCTCTGGGGTGTCGGTGGCGCATTGGCCGTGGGCTGGCTGCTGGGAGACCTCGCCGTGCGGCTGATTGCGTGGCTGCGCAGTCGCCACGGCCTGGCCCTTGGACCCGAAGGTTTTTATGCGCTTGGCTTGATCGCGCTCGCGTATGGCATCGCCGAATTGATCCACACGTATGCGTTCCTGGCTGTGTTCGCAGCGGGCCTCGCGATGCGGCGGGTCGAGCAAAAGGCCAGCGGTGACAAGTCGGCGCACGAAGCGGTTGGTGTTATCGATACCGAGGACGTTGGTGCAACCGCGTCCGATCCTGACCGTGCGCATGCGTTCGTCGCGGAAAGGGTACTCGGCTTCACGATAGAACTCGAGCGAATTGCGGAGGTCGCGATCATGCTGATGGTAGGCAGCGTGCTCGCGAATGTCTGGGACCGGCTGTTTACGTGGCAAGGCGCCGCGGTGGTCGGGCTATTGTTTTTCGTGGCGCGGCCATTGTCGGTGCAGGCTTCGTTGCTGGGTTCATCGGCGACACGCTCGCAACGCTTGCTCACCAGCTGGTTTGGGATTCGCGGCGTAGGGTCGTTTTATTACCTGATGTACGCATTGGAGCATGCGCCTCGCAGCGTTGCCGAACCGCTTGCGCCGCTGGTGCTGGGAGTGATCGCGGCGTCGGTGATCCTGCATGGCATTACGTCGACGCCGCTGATGAATCGATACGGAAGAAGTTGATCTGCCGGTCCACTGTTGATCAGGCGAAAAAGATCGTTGACCGCTCGCTGCGCCCCGCGCTCGAATCCGGCAGACTGCGGGGCATCATCGCGAGCGAAGCCTCAGGCGGCCTCGAGTTGCCGGACAACGCCCAGCGTGCTCGCGCCCTCGTACAACCGTCCGAACCGGTTCGCGAGGAACGCTTCCAGCGGCACCTGCTCCTGCCGAATAAAACCGCTCTGCGGCAACACGCCTTCACGGAACAGATCGAGTTCCGCGCAGATCGCGCCGGCGGTCGTGATCTGGATCGCGCTCATTGGCGCGCCACATATGTTCTTCGCGAAGATCTTGCGCGTGAATACATCCTGCATGAGGCGCCCGTCGCGCATTCCCGTCGCGGTGACGAAAACCAGCACCACGTCCTGCACCGTAGCCGGGACGGCACGCCGCAACATCGCCTTCAGTCCGTCGCGATCACTCGACATGCGCAAATCGTCGAGCAGGAACTTCATCAGTTCGCGATGCCCCGGATATCGCACCGACTTGTAATCCAGCATTTCCACCTTGCCCGCCAGCGTTTCGCATAGCGTACCCAGTCCGCCCGATGTATTGAAGGCCTCGTACTCGGTGCCATCGAGTGAAAAATGCTCCAATCCTTCCAGCGGCTGCACCCATTGCGTACTGCCGTCGCGGATCGCCTCGCAGGGCTGGCAATACTCGTTGATCAACCCATCAATGCTCCAGGTCAGGTTGTATTTCAACGCGTTGGTCGGAAACTCGGGCAACGCGCCGACCCGCATCTTGACCTCGCGCACCTCGGCGAAGCGCTTCGCCAGGTCATGCGCCACGATGCCGATGAACCCCGGCGCCAAGCCGCATTGCGGCATGAAGGCGTGGCTGGAATTGTCGGCGATCTCGCGGATAGCGTGCGTCGCCCGCACGTCTTCGGTCAGGTCGAAGTAATGCACGCCAGCCGCTTTCGCCGCCGTTGCGACGGTCACGGCGAGGTAATACGGCATCGCGTTGAGGAGCGCGTCGAAGCCTTGCAGCGCGAGACGCAGTGCGTTCGCATCGGCGGAATCAACGCGGCGGGTAGGAATACCCTGCGCTTCAAGCAGTTCGAGCGCGTGGGCATCGCGGTCGAAAACGACCACGTCGTAGTCGCCGGTTTCACGCAGCAAATGAGCAATGCTCTGGCCAATCAGGCCGGCGCCGATGAGGGCTATTTTCATGTTTATCTCCTTGATGGGCGGTCGAGAGGCAATCTCCGACCACCAGTTTAGGAGCGCACGAATATTGATAAAAGACACAAAATGATGCGAATCGACTATCAATTTCGACGTTTTGACGATTTAGCGCGACAAATTGTACGAAATCATTCAACTCACCCTGCCCAACGCTCTGCCTGGGGTTACGCTTGGGATTACCGCTTGGGATTACCGCTTGGGATTACATTACCCAGCAATACGCATCGCCATACAGGGAACGCCGGACATGTTGATTGCCCTAGGGGGACTACCGGGAACCGGAAAGACGACGGTAGCGCAAACACTCGCGCGCAAGCTTGCCGCAGTTTATCTACGTATCGATACGTTGGAACAGGCATTCATCCGCTCAGGGAGCGGCCAGGCGGATATTGGACCCGGCGGTTATCTGGCCGGATATGCCGTTGCAGCCGATAATTTGCGCCTTGGCTTGACTGTCGTCGCGGACTCGGTCAATGCGTTGCAGGTTACGCGCAGCGCCTGGAGAAATGTCGCGCTCGAGGCCGGCGTGCCGCTCTTCGAGGTTGAACTGATCTGTTCTGATACAACGAAGCACCGTCTGAGGGTCGAGGCGCGAGAAGCCGACATTCCTGGCCACCAGCTGCCGACATGGAAGAGCGTGCTTGAACGTCAATACGATCCATGGAATTCACAGCATCTTTTAATCGACACGGCTAACGTTTCGGTCGAGCACGCCGTCGAAACAATCATCCGTAGCCTATCTGTGTCACCCCCGGATACCCGAGCCTCTTAGCGCACGGAGAAATCCGTTGCCCGAGGACAGCCTTACTTAACCCAGGCCGCCGCGATCCACCTTGCGGGCAAGAATGATCGAGGTTGTCGTGCGTTCAACGCCTTCCAGGCCACCAATTTCATCGAGCAGATCGTTCAGCCGGTCGGGGGAATCCGCCCGCAGCCATGCGACATAATCGAATTCTCCGCTCACGGCGCAAAGGAGTTGCATCTCGGGCATCCTGGCGAAGCGCTTCTGCACATCGCGGCCATACTTCGGCGCCAGTTTGATGCCTACGTAGGCCTGGATACTGGCATCGAGCACGTCTTGTCCCAACCGCACGCCATACCCTGCTATCACGCCGGTCTTTTCAAGGCGGGCAAGCCGGGCGATTACCGTAGTGCGCGCAATGCCGAGTTGACGCGCAAGCTCGGACACGCTTTCACGGGCATTCACCTGCAAGGAAGCAACGAGGTTCCGGTCGATGTCGTCGAGCTGGTCGAGGCGCGGCGGTCGCATGGGGCATTGATCCTTTGTTGAATTTTGTTTGAATCAGTGAACGTACGGCACGGGGTCATGAGCGACTTCGCGCGTGACAAAGCGTGAAGCAGCGTGACAAAGCGTGAAATAGCATGAAACATGCAAAGCCATTAAAACACGAGCGCATCAAACTGCGGCTGCCTGCGCTTGTTGGTTAAACTCCTACCGCTGCGAACCCGGCTTGCGCCTTCATCGCTTTTTTTTCGCAGAGGTATCGGTTGTAAGCAGTTGTGGCAATCAAAGCAACGCCGCGCGCTAACGTGATATTAATAGCGGCGTCGGCCAACCATCACACGTTGTCTTTGCCGTGTATTGCTTGCCCCTTCTTAATGGACCCAAGGTGTCACCCATGAAAAAAACATTCGTCGCACTGGCTGCCTCGCTGGCCCTTTCCACGGCTTTCGCCCAATCGTCCGCGCCTGCGGCGCCCGCTGCACCCGCAGGCGCATCGGCACCGGATACTGCACGCGCCCAGGCACGTGAGGCACGCGTCGAGCAACGCATTTCGGAACTGCATGCCAAGCTCAAGATCACCCCGGCCCAGGACGAGCAATGGAACAAGTTCGCCGATGTCATGCGCGACAACGGCCACACAATGGGTGATCTGTACCGTCAACGCATGGCGCTGGGCGACAACACGAGCGCGCTGGACGACATGAAGCAGTACGAGCAGATCACGCAAGCCCACGCGGACGGTACGAAGCATCTGGTCGATGCCTTCGAGCCGCTGTACGCAAGCCTTTCACCCGAGCAGAAAAAGCTCGCCGACGCAAGCTTCCACCAGTCGGGCAAGCCGGGTGCGCCTAAAGGCCGCGCACCGCATCGCAAGGCTCCGGCGGCTGCAGCCGCAGACGGTGCCTCGACCACCAAGCCCTGAGCTTCCGGTAACGGCTTGATCTGAAGGCTGGATTCGCGTCTGGTTGCATGGCTCAGTGCCGTGAAAAAGCGCTCGCATCGTGGTTTCGATGCGAGCGCTTTCACATTGCGGTATGCATAACAGGGAGCTTGGCGTTACGATCGCGCATTATTAACGTTCCAGCGTTTCCATTACATCGGCATGAAACCAATCACCCTGACCCACCTCGACCTCACCATTGACCTCGCCGCGCATCGTGTGGTGAAAGACGAAACCGTCGCGGTCGAGTTTGCTGCAGAACCCGGCTCGCTGATGAGCCTGGAAGGCCCGAACCGCTACGCTCCCGGCGACGCGTTGATCACGGGCGCGACCGGCGAGCGCTGGGTGGTATCGCGGGATCGGTTCGATGCAAAATATGTCGCGCACGACGGCGTCACGCAGGGTCATGCCGGTGCGTACCGGAACGTGCCGGTCGCAGTCCTTGCGAAGCAGATGCACGAAGCGTTTTCAATCGCGCGTTCTGAAGCCGGCGATGTGCTTCACGGTGAAGCAGGCGACTGGGTCATGCAATACGCCCCCGGCGACTACGGGGTAGTCAAGGCCGCTCGTTTTGCGAAGGTTTATAAACGCGCTTCATAAGCGCGTATGCAGCGCAAGGCCTGGCTACTCTGCATCCGGGCTCACGCGAAATCCTCGCCTATATCGATCTCCACCGTGCGCGGCACGGTTTCCCCGCCCGCATACATCTCCTCGAGCGAACCGAGCGTGGCTTCCACATAGGCGCGCAGCACCGCATAACTGCGCGCGTGCAGACGCGGCGGCATCGCCCTGTAACGCGCGAGCGCGGCGGGATCGAAGCGGATATCGATGGCGATGCGGCGCGCCGTTGCGCCGAAGCGCATTGCCACGTAATGAATCACAAGCGAAAGCTGACCGTCGTCGCCCGGGCGCTCGGAGAATTGTGTCTGCTCCGGGAACAGGTCGCTGACCACGCGCGCCAGCAATTCGATATCGGCGCTCGGGCAGTCGTATTGATATTCGTCGTCCATCTCAGTCTCCGGCCTTTTCAGGCGCCGCACTCGCCGCCCGCGCCGCTCGATTCGCGGCTGCCGCCACGCCCAGGAAATAGCGCCGAAGCGCACGCATCACGATCAGTCCGAACACGAGATACACGGCGTCGGCGGCGAGCAGCGGAATCAAGCGCGCCTGATACATCGCGACCGGCAATGCGATCAGCGCGTGCGCGACGATCATGAACGGCAGCGTGAAGCGGAAACGCTCACGCAGCATGTGCCACATGCCCACCGACAATCCCACCTGGAAAACGAATGCCGCCGCCCGCTCGACCAGGAACAACGCGGCGGTTTCCGGCGCGAGACTGCCAAGCACGGCGTGCAGCCGCAGCAGCGACTCGGCCGGGACGCTCGTGAAATATTGATCAAGCATGCCGCGATCGGCAAGCAGCGCGTAGAGAATCCACTGCAGTTGTACCAGCACGCCAACGAGCCATGCTTCCGCACCGCCGTGACCGATTCCATAGCCGAGCGCCGTGCCCGGGCGTTGCAATGAAGCGGGATCGCGCTTGATCAGCCATTTCATGCCGGCGTAGCGCCCGACTTCCTCGCAGATGCCCGTGGCAAGCGCGCCATAGATCACGAAAATGGCCGGATTCATCAGCAGGCCGACCGTAGTCGCGTTGCTCAGCACGAGCCCGTGCAGGCCGCGTTCGATCACCATGGAAAACAGGGCAAAAACCGCGATCCCGACAATCACGTCACGCCGCTCGAAACCAAACCGGGGTTTCGTCTTGCGATACAACCAGATGGGCAACGCGGCAATCAGCAACGTCGCGATGGTGAGACAGACCAGCGTCAAGGCACTTACCATTAATTGAATTTCCTCAAAAACTATGTATTGCCATTGTTTGTTGGTGCCGATGTCGAGGTGCGCACGATCAGCTCGCCCGGCAGGAGGCATTCTCGCGGCGCCACGACCGCGCCTTCAATGCGCTCATGCAGGAACTCGACGGCGCGCTCGCCTATGGTATAGGTCGGCTGGCGTACGGTCGTCATTCCGGCGAGTTCGGCCCACTCGGAGTCATCGATACTCATCAGCGCCACACGCCGCTGCCAGTCGGCGCCGTGAAGCTCCTTCAGATGCAGCGCGACCCGCAACGCTACCGGCGCGTTCGCCGCGAACAGCGCTATGCGGCGGCTGCGCCGTTGCGCGGCGTCGATACGCGCATCAATTTCAGCAAGGTTTTCGTCATTATCCAGATCGAGCACGATCGTGGCGCCTGACACATCTGAGACGCCCGATATGCCGAGCGCGCCGATAGTGTCACGAAATGCCGCTTCACGCACGCGTCGCGAGCTGACCTGCGCGTAAGGCTGGACGACAAACAGCAGTTCATCGAAACCCTGGCTCACCAGATGATGGATCGCCATCCGTATTGCTTCGGCGTTGTCCAGCCCGACCATATCGGTCACCAGCCCTTCGACCGAGCGGTCCACCAGCACGACCGGCACACCGCCGCGGGCGAGCGTTTCCAGCGTCTCTTCCTTCACGCCGAGCGCATTCACAATCACGCCTTCCACGCGATACGTGCTCAGCAGTTGCAGGTAGCGCCGCTCCAGATCGACCTCGTTCGCCGCATGGCAGATCAGCGGCATATAACCATACGCGTGACAGGCTGCTTCCACGCCCTGCAGCACCTCTACGGTGTAAGGATTCGTCAGGTCCGCGACCAGCATCCCGACCAGCCGGTTGCGCCCGCGTTTGAGCCCGCGCGCCATCTGGTTCGGGCGGTAATCGAGCTTCGCGATCGCCTCTTCTATGCGCTCGCGCAATTGCGTCGACAACACGCCCGTCTCGCCGTTCAGATAACGCGAAATGCTGGTCTTGCCAGTGCCGGCTTCGCGCGCGACGTCGGTGATGGTCGCGCGCCGGTCATTCGCAAAGTTGTCTCTTGCCATGTTCTCGTTCAACACCCGATAAAAACAAAGCGCGCCGAGGCGCGCTTTGTCCAATGCAGCGAGCTTGCAATCAAGCCGCTCAGCGCTTCAATGCTTCCGGATTCACCATGTTGTTCGTCAGCGTGCCATTCAACGCGCCGATCAGGTTCTCCGCGGCGTTCTTGTTCATCGCGTGGCGGGTTTCGTGCGTGGCCGAGCCAATATGCGGCAGCGCCACCACGTTCTTCATCTTGAGTAACGGCGAGTCGGCAGGCAGCGGCTCTTTCACGAACACATCGAGGCCCGCACCGAGGATCGTGCCGTCCTGTAGTGCGTGAATCAGCGCGTCTTCATCCACCGTCGGTCCGCGCGATGCGTTGATCAGGATCGCGGTACGCTTCATGGCCTTGAGTTGCGGTGCGCCGATCAGGTTGCGCGTCTCGGCGGTCAACGGCACTTGCAGCAGCACGAAATCGGAGGTGGCCAGCAGTTCGTCCAGATCGACTTTCTTCGCGCCGTAATCCCGCTCAGCCTGCGCATTCGGACTACGGTTCGTGTACAGCACGTTCATGCGGAAGCCGAGCGAAGCGCGTCGCGCGACCGCACCGCCAATCCGTCCCAGCCCGATGATACCGAGCGTCTTGCCCTGGACATCGACACCGAAACTGTCTTCGCCAATGCTCTTCGTCCACTTGCCCGCTTTCACCCATTCCGCGAGTTCCACCACGCGGCGCGCGCTCGCGAGGATCAGCGCGAAAACCGTATCCGCCGTCGATTCCGTCAGGACATCCGGCGTATTCGTGAGCACGATGCCGCGCTTGTTCAGGTCGGCGATATCGAAGGCATCGAAACCAACGGAAACCGTCGCCAGCGCCTTCAGCTTCGTCGCCCCTTCGAGCATGGCCGGCGTAATCTGCGTGCTAGCGCCGATCGCGCCGTCGGCATCTTTCAACGCTGCCACGAACGCGTCATGTTGCTTCGGGTCGACGGTCGTAACGTCCGCGTGTTCCTGAAGATACGCAAGCACGTCCGCGGGCAACGGCTTATACGCGACGATTTTCTTTTTCATCGAAACAGGTCCTGTGGTTCAAGAAGGTGGGTGTTTCAAGTGTCTCAGGTGTCTGAAGCGTCTCAAGCACGTGTGGCCAGTTTAGCGGCGGTTGCGACCGGCTGCGGTTTCACGACCAGCGTCAGGATCACGGCAGCCACCAGCGCGGCGCTCATGAACACATATGACGCTGCCGGCGAGCCGGTCGCGCCGTTCAGGTACCCGACCACATATGACCCGACGAACGATCCAAGCGCGCCCATGCTGTTGATCAGCGCCATTGCGCCACCCGCCACGTTCTTCGGCAACAACTCGGGCACGATCGCGAAGAACGGGCCGTAAGGCGCGTACATGGCCGCGCCCGCAATCACGAGCAGCGCATATGAGCCCCAGAAACTCGTCGATCCAAGCAGGTACGATCCCGCGAAAGCGAACGCACCGATCAGCAGGAACGGCCATACGAACAATTTGCGCCGCTCGAGCTTGTCCGACGCCCAGGAAGCCGCGATCATCGCAATGGTCGCCGCGAGATAGGGCACGGCCGACAGCCAGCCCGTCTCGACCATGCCAAACGAGGAAGCGTTCTTGAGAATCGACGGCAGCCACAACACGAAGCCGTACACACCGATGCTCCAGCAGAAATACTGCGCGGAGAGCTTGATCACCGCGGGCGACTTGAACGCCTCGCCATAGTTCTTGACCGGTTTGATCGCTGCTTGTTCCGCGCGCAGCGTGTTGTCCAGATCGCGTTTCTCCTGGTCGGAAAGCCACTGAACTTGCGCCGGCTTGTCCTGCACGATGAACCACCAGATCACCGCCCAGATGATCGCCGGCGCGCCCTCCACCACGAACATGTGGCGCCAGCCGAATGAGTTGATCAGGTAACCCGATACCACCGACATCCAGAGCACCGTCACCGGGTTGCCCAGGATCAGGAAGGTGTTGGCACGCGAGCGCTCGGATTTCGTGAACCAGTTGGAGATGAAGATCAGCATCGCGGGCATCACGGCCGCTTCCACGACACCGAGCATGAAGCGCAGCACCATCAGCGATGGAATGTTCGTGACCACGCCGGTCAGCGCCGCGCACCCGCCCCACAGGATCAGGCTCACGAACACAAGCTTCTTCACACTGCGACGCTCGGCGTAGATCGCGCCGGGAATCTGGAAGAAGAAATAGCCGAGGAAGAACAACGCACCGATCAGCGATGCCAGCCCGTGGCTGACGCCGAGATCGTGATTGATACCTGCCGCCGACGCGAAGCCGAAGTTCGCACGGTCGAGATACGCAAGGCTGTAGGTGATGAACACGATCGGCATGATCGTCCACCAGCGGCGCACTGCGAGCGCGGGCTTACTGGTGTTGGCACTGCTGGGTGGCTGCATGATTGTCTCCGTCCTTGGCTTGTCTGCTCTTTGAAGGGGCTACGAAAGGGCTACTATGAAGGCGCTCCTATGAGATGGAGGCGCTCCTATGAGGCGACCTTGGCAGCCGGCGCGCCGCTGGCTTGCGTCCCGTTGCCGCCCGCTTGTTCCAGCGCATCGAGTTCACTTCGGGTCGGCAGACCTTCGCTATCGCCGATCACCTGGATCGCCAGTGCGCCGATGCGGTTGCCGCGTCTGAGCGCATGCCGCACGTCGCGCCCTTCCAGCAGCGCGCTCACCACGCCGACGGCGAAACCATCTCCCGCGCCGACCGTATCGACGACATTTTTTACGGGGATCGCCGGCACCGTGCCTTCTTCATTGTCAGCCGTGCGGAAGTAAGCGCCCTGCGCGCCGAGCTTGACCACCACGCCCTTCGCGCCCTGATCCAGATAGAACCGCGCGATGTCCTCGGGCTTCGCGAAACCCGTCAGGATCTTGCCTTCGCTGACGCCCGGCATCACCCAGTCGGCCAACGCGGCCAGCGCGTTCAGCGCCTCCGCCATGGCTTCACGCGAAGGCCAAAGCGTGGGACGCAGGTTCGGATCGAAGGAAATGGTCTTGCCAGCCTTGCGCATCTCGCGCGCCATATGGAAGCCGAGTTCACGCGAAGTCGCCGAAATCGCCGGTGCAACGCCCGTCAGATGCAAATGGCGCGCGCCCAGCACATAGTCGGCAACGTAGTCGTCGAGCGACAAATGGCTCGCCGCCGAGCCTTTGCGGAAATATTCGATCGCCGGGTCGCTACCGTCGTCATTCTTCGATTTCAGCTGGAAAGCAGTCGGATAACGTTCGTCGATTGTCACGCAACCCGCGTCGATTCCTTCGTGCGCGAGTACGTCGAGTACATATCGGCCGAACGAGTCGTGGCCCACACGGCTCATCCAGCCGACCCGAAAACCGAGCCGCGACAAACCGATCGCAACGTTCAAGTCCGCGCCGGCCACCCGCTTGGTGAACTGGCCGACCTTCGCGAGATCGCCGGTCTCGGCGGCGACGAACATCGTCATGGCTTCGCCGTAGGTCACGACATCGAGAGGGGTTTTCATATACGGTCCTTCGTCATTCATTGATGGGGGTGTTCCGGCCAATTTTCGGGCCGATTTCAAGCCAATTTCAAGCCGATGCCAGTTGTTTGACGTAACGCGCGGCGTCGGCGGCGAGATTGTTCTGATCGAATGGAAATTCGATACCCCGCGGAACATAAGCCGGCAGGTAAGCCAGCAACGCGGCGAGGTAAGCGTCGCCGGTTGCGGGGGCCGTCGCGAAACGTCGCGCGCCTTCGCCCTGCACCGCCTTGCAGTGCACGTAACCCACGTATTTGGCCAGGCGTCGCGCCGCTTCGAGCGGATCTTGCTGCGCCCATCGCCAGTTGCCAGTGTCAAAGGTCATGGAGAGTGTGTGCGAACGGTTTGCCAGCGCGTCGAACAAAGTGGAGAACGCATCGATTGTGCCGCCCGCTTGCAGTTGGCCGTTCTCGACGACGACCTGCGCTTTGGAATTCCGGATACCGGCGATCAAGCGGTCGAGCGTCGCGCAATCCGTCACCGTACCGGCGCTTTCTGACCCGCCGAGCTGGAATTTGACGATACGCGCATCGAGCGCAGCGGCTTCGTCCAGGGTCTGCTCCATCGCGCGCTCGTCGAGGGCGCCGGTATCGTCAAAAAGGGACGCGGGGGTGGAATAAACGGGCCAGATGCCGGCCGCCCGGATTCGCTGACCGAGTTCGTACAGAGACGCGGGCTGGGATTGCGCCTTATAGGAGAACAATTCGCGGCGGACTTCAAAACCGGCCGCGCCTGCTTTTGCTGCGATTTCCGCCCAGGCTGCGTGGCCGTCGCGGCGGATCGCTTGCGCACCGAATGCGCTCGCCACGATCACCACCGGGACGCTCGCATCAGCCCGGGTATTTTTGATCAGATTTCCAGAATTACCGTGTTCCACAGCGGAATTTGCCTTTAACCGGCTAATGGAACCGGTTCCAATAACGGATTTCAAAAAAGACGCTGGTTGCGTCGGAATGATTTTGCACCATGCTCCCGGGGTTCAAGGTGCGCCATTCTGGAAATCCCTAGGGGTCGATGATTTACTTGCGCCGGTGGCGGTCGGGTGTTGAAGGCGGGAAATGTTGAGTTAATGTCAACTTGCTGCTTTTTGGGCAACGTCCATGCGTCCGTGACAGAGTGGGGTCTCACAAGAATGTGCCCCCAACGCCAAGCTGATCAGCGGCAGTCATCACTTCGCAGCCCCATCCTCCACGCACAACGCGTAAAAACTTGCCGCTGCCCGAGACGCCGCCGCGCCATGCGGCATCAGGATCGAAAGCCGCCGCGTCAGCGGCTCCGGTGCGATTCGCAAACGCTGCAGCGCGCCGTCCTCATGGCGCATGGACATCGCCGACACAAAACCGATCCCCATTCCCGCCCGCACAGCCTCCTTCACGCCCTCCACGCCTGCAATTTCCAGCGCAACCCGCATCTGCACGCCAGCACGCGCGCACGCGCGCTCAACCAGCTGACGCACACCCGAGCCGCCCTCGCGCAAAACCAGCGAATGAGCGCATACCGCTTCCAGTGTCACCCCGGCCGAGGCGGCGGCAAGCGGATGCCCGCTCGGCGCAATCGCCACGATCTCGTCCTCGCGCCACGCGGTGACTTCGGTTCCCGGCGGTAGATCAGCGCCCACGGGCCCCTCGATCATCGCTATGTCCAGCGAATCCAGCGCAGCGACGATTTCAGCCGTATTCCCGTCGATCGTGTGAACCGTCACATCCGGATGCTGCCGATGAAACTCCGCGATCAGATAAGGCAACAGGTAACTCGCCGGTGTCGTGCTCGCGCCAATTCTCAACGTGCCGCGCTCGAGCCCGCGCAGCGCATTCCGGTAGGCGTGAGCCTGCCCGACGGTCTCCCGGATCCGCGTGGCATAAACCGCAAGCTGTTCGCCGGCGGCGGTCAGCCGGATACCACGTCCAGCGCGCTGATATAAAGGCTCGCCGAATTCGTCCTGCAACTGGCGCAACTGCCCCGACACAGCCGGCTGCGACAAATGCAGCGCGAGCGCTGCCCGGCTGATATTGGCATGCTCGGCGACGGTGGCGAAGGTTATAAGCTGTTCTGCGGTCATTGGCTCTCAACTATCGGCTGAACGGATAGTTTACATCCTAAATGACGATTTCTCATATCGATATATCAATAATAGGATTGGCACATCGAACCAAAGCGGAAAAAACCGTGAATTCCCTCGCCACTCCTGTCGCATCTCGTTCCGCTTCATCCACTTCATCCGCTCCAATCGGTCAAACGCGCGGTCAACTGAACGGCATCTTGTTTGTTGCGCTTTTTGCCGCCGCCGTCACGCAATTGGCCGCGCTGCCGTTTATCTCGAACCTGGGACTCAGTCCGCTGATCGTCGGCATTGTTGGCGGAGCCATTTACGGCAATGCGCTGCGTGACGGCATGCCGGAAAGCTGGGCGTCGGGCGTGAATTTCTCCGCTCGCAAACTCTTGCGTATTGCCGTGGGCTTTTTCGGGCTGCGCGTGAGCCTGCAGGAAATCGCTCAGGTCGGGCTGCCGGGGTTGACGGTGTCGGTGCTCGTGGTAGTAAGCACGCTCGCCATCGGCACATGGGCAGGCATGAAGCTGATGAAGCTCGACCGCGATACAGCTTTGCTGAGCGCCGCCGGCAGCGCGATCTGCGGGGCCGCGGCAGTGCTCGCATTCGAATCGACACTGCAGTCCGAGCCGCATAAGAGCGCGATGGCCGTGGGCAGCGTGGTGCTGTTCGGCACGCTCTCCATGTTCCTCTACCCGCTCGCGTTGCACCTCGGCTGGCTGCACCTGGATACGCTCGGCGTCGGCCTCTTTTTCGGCGGCACGATCCACGAAGTGGCGCAGGTGGTGGGCGCAGCCAGCAATGTGAGCCCGGAAGCGACGCATATCGCGACCATAGTGAAAATGACACGCGTAATGCTGCTCGTCCCGGTGCTGCTCGTGATCGGTATGTGGGTGAACCGCTCGCGCAATAGCGCTCAAACCGACGGCAGCGGCACGAAGCGCAAGCTGGCGATTCCCTGGTTCGCGCTCGGTTTCCTCGCGCTCGTGATCGTGAATTCATTGCACGTTTTGCCGGGCGCCGCTACGCACACGCTGAACACGCTCGATACCTTCGCGTTGACCATGGCGATGACCGCACTGGGCATCGAAACACGCATCGAGCAAATTCACCGCGCGGGACCACGGGCGCTGGTAACCGGTGCCATCGTCTATGCCTGGCTGATCGGGGGAGGACTCGCGATAACCATAGCCGTCGAGCGTCTGCTCGGGTAACGTTTGTAGAGGTGCCGCTTGCAGGAACACAGAAGCCCCGCCGCCGTGCGGGGTGTTTGTTTTCCGATGAGATTACAAGCGCAATGCAAGCGCAACGGCACGTGTGTTGCTACCCTCTTGTCTTAGGGTTTCCAGCAATCACACCGCGAGGATATTGCCGATGGCCTACGAACTGTATTATTGGGATGGTCTTCAAGGCCGCGGTGAATTCGTCCGGCTCGCGCTGGAAGACGCCGGCGCTGAGTACGTTGACGTGTCACGCGGCGCGAAGAAGGACGGACAAGCCACCGCCGCCATGATGAAGATTATCAACAGCAAGACCGAGCCGCATATTCCTTTCGCCCCGCCATTCCTGAAGGACGGCGAACTGATCGTGCCGCAAGTTGCGAACATCTTGCAGTATCTGGGGCCGAAGCTTGGTCTCGCGCCAAAGGACGAAGGGCTGCGCTATGTCGCGCACGGTTTGCAGCTGACGATCGCGGACATGGTGACCGAAGTCCACGATACCCATCATCCGCTCGCGGGCGGTCTTTATTACGAGGACCAGAAGGACGCCGCGAAGAAGCGCTCGAAGGATTTCATCGAGAGCCGGGTTCCGAAATTCATCGGCTATTTCGAGCGCGTGCTGGCGCAGAATCCTCATGGCGATACGCAGATGATCGGCAACACGACGACGTACGTGGATCTGTCGATATTTCAACTTGTCGACGGCCTGCACTACGCCTTTCCCCGCGCAATGAAAAAGTTCGGCAGCCTGTATCCGCGCGTGGCGGCATTGCACGATGCCGTGCTTGAACGACCGAATATCGCAGCGTATGTGGACTCGGAGCGGCGGATTCCATTCAACGAATCCGGCATCTTCCGTCATTACCCGGAGCTGGATCAGGACGCCTAGGATCCCTGGCTCGGCCGGCCTGTATCGGATAAACGTAATCAAAAGGAGCATCAGATGATCGAAACAATTCCCTCCTTCGGACTCGGCACCTTTCGCGTGGACGCGGAGAAAACCGCCAAGTCTGTCACGAGCGCGCTGCAACTCGGGTATCGCCATATCGATACCGCGCAGCTCTACAAGAACGAAGAAGCCGTCGGCAAAGGCGTGCGTGACTCGCTCGTGCCGCGAGACGATATCTGGGTCACCACCAAGGTCTGGCACGACCGGCTGCGTCGCGAGGACGTGGTGAAAAGCCTGGTGGAAAGCCACAAGAAGCTGAACATCGGCACGATCGATCTCGCGTTGATTCATTGGCCCTCGCCGGATAGCGTGGTGCCCGTCGCCGAGTCGATTGCGGGCTTTCAGGACGCGCAAAAGCAGCAGTTGATCCGGCATTTTGGCGTGTCGAACTTCACCGCGCCGTTGCTCGAGGAAGCATTGAACGCGCCCGGAGGCGAGGGCATTGTGACGAACCAGTTCGAAATCAGCCCGTTCCTCGCGAACCGCAAGCTGGTCGAGGCAACGCAAAAGCTCGGCGTGAAGGTGACCGCCTATATGCCGCTCGGCGAGGGGCGCGCGCACAAAGACCCCACGTTGGCTGCCATCGCGAAGAAGCACGGCGTGACGCCCGCTCAAGTGACGTTTGCTTGGCTGCTGTCGCGCGATATCGTGGTGCTGTCGGCATCGACGAATCCGGAACATCAACAAATCAACTGGGACTCGCAAAAGGTGAAGCTGGACGCCGACGATATTGCGAAGATCGATGCGCTCGACGAAGGCCAGCGAAATGCGAAGCCGCCGTTCGCGCCGAAGTGGTGACTGAGTAATTTGACGTAGAACACAACCCGGCTTCGGCGTGACGAGGCCGGGTTTTCTGACCCTACCCGTTCCCACGTTGCCAATCAACCGAAGGGTAGGCGCGACATAGTCAATAGAAAGCGCGTGGTCGATGCTGCAACCCGTCGTGCATTGACCCCTCAACGCATTTGTCATCGCGTTGGCGCTGGGGATCAAGGCAGTATTTTTGTGCTTGCGCACACGGGTGCGGGGACCCTTTGGATGGCCGTTCCCTCCGACGTCGGGGGCAAGCTTGCTGGTCGTGCCAACGGACTTCGCTTATTACGCCGTTCACCAGCGGGTGCCAGGCAACCCAGTATGCACATGTACGTCGGAGCACTGCCCCGAGGGCCCTTGCGGGTGATATCCTTGCCCCGCGCCATTGGCCTCGACCCGCTCCGACATTCAAGCTCACGTGCTTTCATTCCTGCTTAAACTTCGCACCCGGGCACAGATCCGGTTCCGTTTCTCCGAATCCCACTCCATGCTCGTGTGGGCCGTGATTGTCGGCGTGGCCGGCGCATTCGCGACTGCGGCGTTTCGCATTGGCATCGACGAATTGCAGCGGCTTTTCGGCGGCGATCACGGTAACTTCGTCGAGATGGCCACGCGCCTGCCCTGGCCCGTACGGGTCGCGTTGCCCACAGCGGGCGGGCTGATCGCGGGCCTGTGCTTGCTGATAGCGCGGCGTCGTTCCGCAGGTCAGGCGAATGCCGACTACATGGAAGCAGTGACCATTGGCGACGGTGTCGTGCCGGTCTCACCGAGCCTGTGGCGCAGTATCTCTTCGCTGTTCACCATCGCAAGCGGCGGCTCCATCGGCCGAGAAGGCTCGATGGTGCAGCTCGCGGCGCTGTGCGCGTCGCTGATCGGCCGCTGGGTCCACTTCGATCCGCCACGCCTGCGCCTGCTCGTCGCCTGCGGCGCCGCGGCCGGGATCACTTCAGCGTACAACGCGCCTATCGCCGGCGCGTTCTTCGTGACCGAACTCGTGCTCGGCTCCATGGCCATGGAAAGTTTCGGGCCGATCGTGGTGTCCTCGGTGGTCGCCAATATCACCATGCGCGAGTTCGCCGGCTATCGGCCGCCTTACGAAATGCCGGTGTTCCCAACAGTCACCGGCGTCGAAGTGCTGCTGTTCGTCGTGCTTGGGTTGCTCTGCGGCGTGCTGGCGCCTTATTTCCTGCGCCTGCTGGCGGCATCGAAACAACGCTTCGCCAAGCTGCCCCTGCCGTTGCCAATCCGGCTCGGACTCGGCGGCCTGATTGTCGGCGTGATCTCGATCTGGTACCCGGAGGTCTGGGGCAACGGGTATGAAGTCGTCAACGCGATCCTGCATCATTCGTGGACTTGGGAAGCGCTGGCAGCGGTGCTGTTCTTCAAGATCGTCGCGACCGCTGCAACCGCGGGGTCTGGCGCCGTGGGCGGGATTTTCACACCCACGCTTTTCGTGGGCGCGGTAGTCGGCTGCCTGTTCGGGCTGGCAGCGCATGCGATCTGGCCGCACTCCACATCCGCGCCGTTTGCGTACGCGATGGTCGGCATGGGCGCGTTCCTCGCGGCGGCCACGCACGCGCCGTTGATGGCAATCCTGATGATCTTCGAAATGACGCTGAGCTATCAGGTCATGCTGCCGCTGATGCTCTCGTGCGTGGTGGCATTTTTCATTGCCCGGGCGTCGGCGCAGACGTCGATGTACGAGGTCACACTGCGGCGTAACCGCGATGAAAAAGAGCGCTCGCGGCTCGCCGCCACGCAAATGCGCGAGCTTGTGAAACCGGCTGACACCGTGGTCCCGCTCGATGCGGACGTGAAGACCATGACGCGGGTGTTCCTCGAATATCCGGTGAAGTACCTTTACGTCGTTGATGCCGACGGGCAGTTTCGCGGCGTGGTGGCGCTCAAGGACATCACGTCCGACCTGCTCGATGAGCGCGACACCGCCGTCAAAACTGCCTCGGATTATCTGCAACCTCATTTCGATGTCCTCACACCGGACATGTCGCTGGGTGAGGCGTTGCAGCATTTCCTGGCGTTCCAGGGCGAGCGGTTGCCGGTTATCGACTGCCCGGCGCGGCCGGTGTTACTCGGCGTTGTCTACAAAACATCGCTTCTCGATGCTTACTTCCGATTAAACCCGGCCTCACGCTGAAATTGCTCGCTGCGTGCAAATTGCGGCAGTCTACCGAAGCGCCCCAGAGATGCCCGTCTACGACCCTATTCTAGATTTCGCTCGAAGAACGGCCGTCGACACCGCTTGAAACAAGGCTCGGCAGGCAAGCACCATTCATCAGGTGAAGCACTGGAAAACCGGACTGGTCGATTGGCATAGCCTTTGCTCGAATCCTCGCTACTATTCTCCGTATGGCGTCGTGTTTGTGCTGCTTGGGTACCGCTTGCGTGAGCTTGTGTGCTAAGTGTCTGGAGGGTTGAGCGATGAAAACCTCAACGGCTTTATTGATGGTTCTGGTATCCGTGTCGTGCTATGCCGCGCCGATCCATACGGACGATGCGGCAATCTACGCTGCTCGCCAGGCTGATTCCATGCGCGCAGCGCTTGCGATTCGCGCCAATGCTCCGCCCGTCTCGCCGCCAGCGCCCGACGTGCGTGCGCAGGTACTCGATCATGCGCACTGGTCTCATGTGGAATTGCCGAAGTCGCGCTCGCCCAGCCACGGCATGGTGAGCCAGGTAATAGCGGTGCAGACCTAGACGTTCAGACGTGAAGCTGCTGCGCGAGCATGGCAACTCATATTGACCACAAAAAACAACCAAGGGCACCAATGACCGATACGCACGTGAATGCCGGCTTGAACGACGAGCCGATCGATGACGAAATTGCAGACGTATTGCGTGATCTGAAGTTTCCCACCAACAAGGATGGCATTGTTGATGCGGCGCGCGCTGCAGGCGCCAGCAATGACGTGATTACCGTGTTCGATGGATTGCCTGAACAGGACTACGCCAACGCCGATGCCGTGGAGCAGTTGCTAGGCAGCAACGGCGGATCGGGAATTTCCAGCTGAGCGGCTGCACGTTCGCCCGTCCTTCAGACCACGTCAGACCCAAACACTACGCGGCTAAAAAACTTAGCCAGGACGGCTTCGGACATTTCACTGCCGCAAGCCTGCGGATCCGACGTATAAAAAAACTGCATTCCATCGATCAACGCCGTCAGTCCCAGCGCAAGCTGCTCCGCGGGCATGGGCAACGGCGTCCCTGCCCGTTCTGAAAACGCAACGATATAAGCGGTCGTCGTCTGCAACAATTCCCGGATAAATGCATTGAATTGCGCGCGAAATTTCGCATCGCGACTTGATTGCAATTTCGCCTCTACCCACAGCAGAAAACACTTGTTGTCGCGGTAGCACTCACTGTAATACTGCAACAGGCGGGCTTCCATGTCGGCCCTGCTCGCTTCGCCATCGAAGATGGAGTGCAGCCGGCCCATGATCCCGTCGTGATCGCGCTTGAGCAGTTCCAGAAACAAAGCGGACTTGCTGCCGAAGTTCGAATAGAACGCACCGCGCGTATAACCCGCCGCCACCGCAATGTCCTCGACACTGGCGGCCACAAACCCTTTCTTCATGAAAACAGTTTGTGCGGCGTCCAGCAAACGCTCACGCGTTTGATCACGGCTTTGCTCCCGGGTGAGGCGAATTCGTTTCATCCGGTGAGTTTAGCATCTCAAAATTGAATTATGATACGGCTGTGATTTCAGATTCATAGTTGTATTAGAATTCATCGCGTATCTGGCGACGAGGTACTGGAAAGCTTGATGGCCGTGGCATACCGCCTGTCCCAGGATCGCGCCCCAAATAGCGCCACATCTCAAAAATGCGCAGCGACAAACCGTGTCGACGCTGCGCGCCGGCCGTGCCTGCAAGTTCTTTGCGCGCACGGCGAGCCTTTGCGTCGAGGTCATTCGTGATTCTGCAAGTCTGTCGCCGCACGCGGCCATTGTCATTGGCATCGCTCCGATCGCGGTTAATGTGGTTCGTGTTGCGCGGGTCGGGATCTTTTCCCCTTCGCCGCACGCTTGCGTGGTCACTCGGCGTGGCGGCTGTCGTCGCGTTCAGTGCATGCAGCAAGAAGGAAGCGCCCCCCGTGGCGCTGCGTCCCGTGGTCGCCATGGCCGCCGTCGCCGACACACACACGGTGCAGTCGTCACTGCCCGCGACTATCGAAGCGCGCTACTCGACCCCGCTGTCGTTTCGTGTGGCTGGGAAGATCATCGAGCGCCGCGTGCGTCTGGGCGACAGCGTGAAAGCCGGCGAGATCGTGGCAAAACTCGATCCCGCCGACAACGCCAAAAGCGCCGCGAGCGCAGCGGCGCAACTGTCCGCCGCCCAGCATCAGCTCACTTATGCCGAGCAGCAACTCACGCGCGACCGTGCCCAGGCGCAGGAAAACCTGATCGCGCGCGCACAACTCGAGCAAACCGAAAACGCCTACGCAGCAGCGCTCGCGCAGCGCAACCAGGCGCAGGCACAGGCCGCGTTGTCGGCCGATCAATTGAAATACACCACGCTTGTCGCTGACCGCGCCGGTGTCATCACGGCTGAACAGGCTGATACCGGACAGAACGTATCGGCGGGACAAGCCGTCTATAACCTCGCGTGGAGCGGCGAGATCGACGTGGTGGCGGACGTGCCGGAAACCACGCTCGGATCGCTCGCGGTCGGCCAGACAGCCACCGTGAAGCTTGCCGCGTTGGGAGGAAAACCGTTCGCGGCCCGCGTGCGCGAAGTGTCGCCCGCCGCCGATCCCCAAAGCCGCACCTATCGAGTGAGGATGACGCTGGAAGCGCCCACGCAGGAGGTCCGGCTTGGCATGACCGCCGACGTGGCCTTCGCGCAGGCGCCTGTATCTGGGGCATCCGGGGCATCGGGGGCATCAAGCCAAGCATTCACGCTGCCCTCCACCGCGCTGTTTCACGCGGGCAAACTGCCAGCGGTCTGGATCGTGAAGGCGGACGGGTCGCTTGAATTGCGACGCGTGGACGTGTCTCGATACGGCGAGCGCACCGTGACCGTTTCCAACGGCATCTCGCCCGGCGACCGAGTGGTATGGCAAGGTGTCCATACCGTTTCTGCCGGCGAAAAAGTTCGCGTGGTCGCGCCCTTGCATCCGGAAGATTTTGCGTCATGAGCGACCAGGAACGGGAATCAGCGAAAGCCGCTGCCAATGCCGCCGCCGCGGCGTCGGGCGATTATCGTCACGAAGAAGGCAGTTTCAATCTCTCTGCCTGGGCCTTGCGCCATCAGGCACTAGTCGTCTTCCTGATCGCGATGGCGACCATTTTCGGGGTCCTCGCTTACACCCGGCTCGCGCAGTCGGAGGACCCGCCGTTCACGTTCCGCGTGATGGTCATCCAGACCTTCTGGCCCGGCGCGAGCGCACAGCAGATGCAGGAACAGGTCACCGACAAGATCGCGAAAAAACTGCAGGAAACACCCGCCACCGACTTCCTGCGGAGCTATTCCCGCCCCGGCGAGTCGCTGCTGTTCTTCACGATGAAGGACGGCGCGCCCGCGAAGGACGTGCCCGAAGAGTGGTATCAGGTGCGCAAGAAAGTCGGGGACATTGCCTACACGCTGCCACGAGGTGTGCAAGGTCCCTACTTCAACGACGAGTTCGGCGACGTCTTCACCAACATCTACACGTTGGAAGGCGACGGTTTTTCGCCGGTGCAACTCCACGATTACGCCGACTCGCTGCGCACGGTCTTGTTGCGCGTGCCCGGTGTGGCGAAGGTCAATTATTTCGGCGACCAGGACGAGCGCGTCTACGTGGAGATAGCGAACACGCAGCTCACGCGGCTCGGTATCTCGCCGCAGCAGATTGCCCAGGCTATCGACGCTCAGAATGCGGTTGCGCCCTCCGGCACGCTGAATACGCCCGACGACCGCGTGTTCGTGCGGCCGACCGGCCAGATCACCGACATGGCCGCGCTCGCCAACACGCTGATCCGTGTTAACGGGCGCTCGTTTCGTCTTGGCGACATAGCGACCATCAAGCGCGGGTATCTCGATCCCCCGGCCACGCAAATGCGCGCGGGCGAGAAGCCGGTGCTGGGCATTGGTATCACGATGCAGCCGGGTCAGGACGTCGTGCAATTGGGCCGCGCGCTCGACGCCAAGGTCGCCGAGTTGCGTGCGCAACTCCCCGCGGGCCTCGTGCTCAACGAAGTGTCGAGCATGCCGCATGCGGTATCGAAGTCGGTCGATGACTTTCTCGAAGCGGTCGCCGAAGCGGTCATCATCGTGCTGATCGTGAGCCTGGTGTCGCTGGGCGTGCGCACAGGTATGGTGGTCGTGATCTCGATTCCGGTCGTGCTCGCGGTCACCGCCCTCTTCATGTATCTCTTCGATATCGGCCTGCACAAGGTATCGCTCGGGACGCTGATTCTCGCGTTGGGCCTGCTGGTCGACGACGCGATCATCGCTGTAGAAATGATGGCGGTGAAACTCGAGCAAGGCTGGAATCGCTCGCGCGCCGCGGCCTACGCCTATACCAGCACTGCGTTCCCCATGCTCACGGGCACGCTCGTGACCGTGGGCGGTTTCCTGCCGATCGCGCTGGCCAAATCCAGCACCGGCGAATACACGCGCTCGATCTTCGAAGTGTCGGCCATTGCGTTGATCGCGTCGTGGTTCGCCGCGGTCGTGCTGATTCCGTTGCTCGGCTACAAGCTGTTGCCTGAGCGCAAGCGCGAGGCACATCATGCCCACGATCATGAACACGATATCTACGACACGAAGTTCTACACCCGTCTGCGCGGCTGGCTGACATGGTGTATTGAGCGGCGCTTCGTCGTGCTCGGCATCACGCTGGTGCTGTTCGTGATCGCGTTGGCAGGCTTTACGCTTGTTCCCCAGCAGTTCTTTCCGAGTTCGGACCGCTCGGAACTGCTCGTCGATGTCCGGCTGCAAGAAGGTGCCTCGTTCGAAGCCACGCTGCGCGAGACCAAACGTCTTGAGAAGGTGCTGGAGGGACGGCCCGAAGTCGATCATGTGGTGAACTTCGTCGGCACCGGCGCCCCGCGCTTTTACCTGCCGCTCGACCAGCAATTGCCGCAACCGAACTTCGCGCAATTCGTGATCACCGCGAAGTCCGTGGAGGATCGCGAGAAGCTCGCACGCTGGCTTGAACCTGTATTGCGCGAGAAGTTCTCGGCAATACGCACGCGTTTGTCACGACTCGAAAACGGTCCGCCGGTCGGCTATCCGGTGCAGTTCCGAGTGAGCGGCGACGATCTGCCGACAGTGCGCGGTATCGCTGAAAAGGTCTTCGCCGAAATGAGTGCCGACAGCGGCACGGCCAACGTCCAGTATGACTGGGACGAACCGTCGGAGCGCTCGGTGCGCTTCGATATCGACCAGAAGAAGGCGCGTGAACTCGGTATCAGTTCGCAGGACGTATCGGATTTCCTCGCGATGCAACTGACCGGTTACACCGTCACGCAGTATCGCGAACGCGACAAGCTGATCAGCGTCGACTTGCGTGCACCGAAAAGCGAACGGGTCGATCCGGCGAAGCTCGCCACGCTTGCGATGCCGACTCCGAACGGACCCGTGCCGCTCGGAACGATCGGGCATGTAGTGAACGATCTGGAATACGGCGTGATCTGGGAGCGCGACCGTCAGCCGACCATCACCGTGCAGTCGGACGTGAAGGCCGGCGCGCAAGGGATTGACGTGACGCATGCGATCGAGAAGAAGCTTGCCACGTTGCGCGCGGGCTTGCCGGTGGGGTATCGGATAGAAGTGGGCGGCCCGGTTGAGGAAAGCGAGAAAGGCCAGTCGTCCATCAACGCGCAAATGCCGATCATGGCGATTGTCGTGCTGACGCTCCTGATGATCCAGTTGCAGAGCTTCGCACGCGTGATGATGGTGGTGCTCACCGCGCCGCTCGGGTTGATCGGCGTGGTGATCGCGCTGCTGCTGTTCAACAAGCCGTTCGGGTTTGTCGCCATGCTGGGCGTGATTGCCATGTTCGGGATCATCATGCGCAACTCGGTGATTCTCGTCGATCAGATCGAACAGGATATTGCCGCGGGGCATCCTCGCTTCGACGCTATCGTGGGCGCGACCGTGCGGCGTTTCCGGCCGATCACGCTGACTGCCGCCGCTGCGGTGCTCGCGCTGATCCCGCTCTTGCGCAGCAACTTCTTTGGCCCGATGGCGACCGCGCTGATGGGCGGGATCACGAGCGCGACCGTGCTTACGCTGTTTTACCTGCCGGCCCTGTATGCGGCTTCATTCAAGGTGCGGCGTAACGAGCGCGCGGGGTTTGAAGACCCGGACACACCCTCCACGCCCGATGGCCGCCAAGGAGGCCAGTCATGAACCGCTCTGCCCTCACCGCTCTTGGCTTTGCAGCCGCCCTTGCAGCATGCTCATTTGGCCCGGATGGAAAACCGCCCGTCATGCCTGCGGTGGCTCACTACGGCGCCGACGCGCAACCGGTGCGCACCGTGACGGCCGAAGGGGTATCGCAGCGTTTCGATGCCGGGGCGAAACCCGTGCCCGAGTGGTGGAAGCTCTATCGCTCCGAGCCGTTGAACGCGCTCGTCGATGAAGGTCTGCGCAACAGCCCGAGCCTCGCCGCAACGGACAAAACCCTCGCTGCGGCGCGCGAGCAACTGCGCGCACAAGTCGGCTCGTCGATGCTGCCAAGCATCGACCTCGGCGGCCAGACGGACCGGGAGCGTGCGATCGGCGTGCCGAACTTCGGGCCGCCCACGGCGCTCTACAACCTGTTTGTCGGCCAGATCCGGGCGCAATACACGTTCGACCTGTTCGGCGCGGCGCGACTCGCGGACAAGGCGCTGGCTGCACAGGTGGACAGCCAGTCCTGGCAATTCGATGCCGCCCGCCGCGCGCTTGCCGCGAACATTGTCACGGGTGCTATCGGTGCGGCGTCGTTAGGCGCGCAAATCGACACGACCGAGCGGCTGATCGTCCTCGCCGATGAAGATGCGCGAGAAACACAGCGCCGCTACGAACTCGGTTCGGCGTCACGCGCGGATGCACTCAACGTGCAATCGAACGCCGCCGCGCTCGCCGCTTCACTGCCGGGGCTGCGGGCTCAGTGGCTTTCAACCCGTCACGCGCTTGCCGTGATGCTCGGCCGGACACCGGATCAGGCACCGCCCGATCTCGACCTCGCGACACTCACCGTGCCGGGTAATGTGCCGGTGGTCGTACCGTCGGAACTGCTTGCCAGCCGCCCGGATATCCAGGCCGCCGACGCGCTGCTCAAAGCGGCCGCGGCGCAAGTCGGCGTGGCGACGGCGCAGATGTTCCCGAGCCTGACGCTGTCGGCATCGATGGGGAAAGCCGGGTTCAGCTGGCCGGCTGCCTTGTCGGGCGCGGGCGCGATCTGGGGCATAGGTGCGTCGCTGTCGCAGCCGCTGTTTCACGGCGGCGCCTTGCTCGCCCAAAAGCGTGCAGCGCAAGCGAGCTATGAGGCGGCCGTGGCGCAATACAAGCAGACGGTGCTGAGCGCGTTGCGCAACGTGGCGGATTCGCTCGCGGCGCTCGAGGAGGATAACCAGGCACTCAGTTTCGCCGATACCGCCAGCCGCGCTTCAATGAGCGCGTTCACGGATTCGGCGGCGCGAGAGCGGCTCGGGGCGATTCCGCCCTCGGCAACACGTGCGAGCGAGCGCCAATACCGCAATGCGCGGCTGGACGCTATTCGCTATGAAACCGCGCGCCTGAGCGATACCGCGCTGCTGTTCCAGGCAATGGGTTCTCCGACAGGCAGCACCGCGAATCTTGCGGCTGAGGCGAAAGCGACGGAGACAGCGAAATAACCGTCGCTGCCTAAGTCGCTGCCTAAGTCGCTGCCCAAGTCGCTGCCCAAGTCGCTATCGGTCGCATTCCATTCGGGCGAGTTCTCTCTCACCTGATGGGTAGAAACTGAAACGCGAGCAGTACGCCAAGAGCCGTTCCGACTCACGTCCGAACGGCTCTTTGCGCTCCATCACGACAACCGGACAGTGCGCGCATCGCCATGGGAGGCCAGCGACCAAAGACATCGAATGTCACAATCCTGAGTCGTCGAAACATCGCAACGCCATCTGAATACGTCCACAACCTTCCATCAACTCAACTTCTTCACTGAAACCTTTCACTATTCAGATAAATCGCGTTATTTCGGACCGCACTTTCCCATAGGCTTGCGAGCTTTCGTGTATTCAAGGGAAATGCCATGTCTCGCTCACCGTTCCGTGACCTGTTTCGGCTCGTTCATTCAGGACTGGAAAAAGTCGCGCTGGCGTGCGCTGCCTTTGGTTTGATGCACGCAACGGCCCGCGCGGGAGAATCCGCCCCTGCCGGCGTGCCCGCGGGTGAGCAATGGCGCAGTCACGCCGCGCCCCAACTCCCAGCCGATGACCCATGGAGCAATCCTGTAGCACCCAGTCTCGCCGTTGACGACGCCTGGAGCGCACCCGCCGCCGACCGGTTCACGTCGTCCGGACACATCCGCGCTGCGTCATCTGCGTCATCAGCACCACTGCCTGTATCGGCACAGGAGCCCCGCCGGGCCGCAACGACGAGCGCATCTGGCTCCGTAGCAACGACCGTCCAGGAAGCACCCTCCGCCCTCACGATGGATCGCTCCGGCTGGAATGAAATGCCGCGTGGACGTTCGCCCGGTTTGATCGCGTCTCATGATGCGTGGCTCAAGCGCACTACGCCCGTTGCTGAACCGAGCGAACCGGTGAAAGCGCCGATACAGGCCCCTCCCGCGCAGCCCGATCCGTGGAGCGCGCCCCTGACCGGCCTCGTTGCATCGGACAATGTTGCGACGCCTGCCCCGGCGATTTCTTCTACTGCCTCCGACGTCAGCTCGCACGCGAGTTTTGTCGTCGCACCCCACGTCAGGCTGCCGCGCGTCAGCGAGGCTCAAGGCGATTTATCTGCTCAGGCATCGCCAGCGATTTTGGCAGCCGCCCGGCCGATGCATCGACGGACCCGTCCGAATGTTCACTGCACCTCGAGCGCGCCTCGATCCTCGGGGACGAGGCGCGCAAAGACAGCTAGAGCGCCTTCATCGGCATGGTGCCGTTCAGTGTCGGCAAGCGCGCGGCATCGGTGAACGGCGCTGCGGGCATGGCGAACGGAACGCTCCCGGCGGGCCAGCTCAATTAGCGACTTCCACCCGATTGCGGCCGTCACGCTTGGCCCGATACAACGCCAGGTCGGCGGCTTCAATCAAGTGCTTCATGTCTTCGCCCGGCTGAGGCACATGCATGACGCCGCCTACGCTGATCGTGAGCCGGTCGCTGGCTGAACCCGTATGCGGCACGGCAAGCGCCTCCACCGCCATGCGGATCTTCTCACCGAGCAGGCGCAAGCCGCCAGTCGACGTGGACGGCAGCACCACCGCAAATTCCTCGCCGCCAAAGCGAGCGGCAAGATCGGCGGGACGGTTCACGCTCGATTCAATCGCGCGCGCGACGAGCTTGAGCACATCGTCACCCGCTACGTGGCCGTAGGTGTCGTTGTACGACTTGAAGTTGTCCACATCGATCATCAGGAAGCCGAGCAGCGACTGGTCGCGCGCCGCGCGTTTCCACTCAGCGTTGATGTAGTCGTCCAGACAGCGTCGGTTCGATAAGCCCGTCAGCCCGTCTGAATTGGTCAGGCGCTGCAGTTCCAGATTGATTTCGAGAAGTTTTTGCTGCGACTGCCGCAACGCGCGGTAAGCCTCGTCCCGTTGCAGCAGATTCAGATACGAGCGTGAGTGATAGCGAATCCGCGCGATCAATTCGATAGTGTCCGGCAGCTTCACCAGATAATCGTTGGCGCCCGCGGCAAACGCGGCGCTCTTGATGCGCGGCTCTTCCTTCGTCGACAACACAATGATCGGAATATCGCGGGTCGCCTCGTTCTCGCGGTATTGACGCACCAGCGTCAGCCCGTCCACGCCCGGCATGACCAGATCCTGCAGGATCACGGTCGGCCGCGTGGCCTGCGCGACGCGCAACGCATCCTCGGGGTTGGCGCAGTAGTGAAAATCCAGCCGCGGCTCATCCACCAGCGCGCGGCGCACCGCTTCCGCGACAATCGTCTGGTCGTCGACCAGCAGCACCATGACCGCACTGTCGGCGGCACTTGGCGCATTCAGCGCATCAGCAAGCAGGTCGGCGGCTGATCGCTCCTCGCCTGCAGCATCGAGAGGGGCCGCCGGGCTTTCCGCGCGGGATTGCGGGCCGGCCTGCTCGCGCCGTGCGCGCTCCGCCAGCGGATCTGCATTTCGATGTTCCATGACTGAATCCTGTTCTGAGTCGAGTTCGAGCGCCTCATTTGCGCGACGATATGAACGCCCTTTGCACGGCATTCGCGATGTTCGGGAGTGGCAGGATGGCTACCGCCGCGTTCAGCGCTGCCGCGGCTTTCGGCATGCCGTAGACGGCGCATGTCGCTTCATCCTGCGCGATCGTGTGATAACCCTTGGCGCGCATGGCGGCAAGACCCGCCGCGCCGTCGCGGCCCATGCCGGTCAGCAGCACGCCGACCGCGTTGCCGCTCCAGCGCGCGACCACGCTTTGAAAAAACACGTCGATGGACGGCCGGTACGGCGTCGCTAACGGCTCCTTCGTGTAGCCGAGCCGATTACCGCCGCCACAGAAATGCAGGTGGTCGTTGGTCGCCGCGAGCAGCACGCAGCCGGGCTCCGGCCGGTCGCCCTCGCGCGCCACGCGCACCGGCAACGTCGACTGCTCGTTGAGCCAGTCGGCCATGCCGATCGCAAAGGCCTGGTCCACGTGCTGGACAATCACCGTAGCCGGCGCGAAGTCGGCCGGCAGCGCGGCCAACAGCGTAGCCAACGCGCTTGGACCGCCCGCCGACGCACCGATCGCGAGCAAGTCGGTGTCCGACGTAACACGCGGCGCGGCTGCAATCGGATTCGCGGCTGCTTTCGTGGCCTGCTGCGCGCCGATCTGGTCGATCTTGGCGGTCAACGCGGCGATCCCGCGTTTTGCGTCCGGACCTGCGAGCACCGGCGTGTCGACCGCATCCAGCGCGCCCGCGCCCATTGCCTCGTAGACCCGCCACGCGTTCGCGCCCACGTCGACAGT
Organism: Caballeronia sordidicola; assembly: GCF_002220365.1. GTDB lineage: Bacteria > Pseudomonadota > Gammaproteobacteria > Burkholderiales > Burkholderiaceae > Caballeronia > Caballeronia sordidicola_C. The sequence goes on from NZ_MTHB01000206.1 coordinate 56,412, forward strand.
CACAATCAGGATCGCGCACGGCGTCTCGCGCATGATTCGCCGCGTGGCTTCCGTGCCGTCCATATGTGGCATGACGAGGTCCATGAGCACGACGTCGGGTGTCTGCGCGCGGCAGTAGTCGACCGCTTGCGCGCCGTCGATCGCGACCCAGATCACCTCGAAGTCGCGCCGGGTCGCAAGCGCTCCTCGCAAGGCGTCCACCGCCAGCGCCATGTCGTTCACGATCCCGATCTTCATCGCCTCGCCTCTCTTTTTTAGTGTTCTCTCACGACTGCGCTTCGCCGATCAGATCCCGCACTGCATCGAGCAAGGTCTGATCGTGGAAACTGCCTTTCGCCAGATAATAGTCCGCGCCGGCATCCAGCCCCCGCTGCCGGTCTTCCGCGCGATCCTTGTACGACACGATCATCACCGGGGTCTCGCGCAGTTGCGGATCGCGCCGGATCAGCGTCACCAGTTCAATGCCGTCCAGGCGCGGCATGTCAATGTCAGTGATCACGAGGTCAAAGCGCTCGCTGCGTACCGCGTTCCAGCCGTCCATGCCGTCGACGGCAATGGTCACGTCATAACCGCGCCCGGCCAGCAGCTTGCGTTCGAGTTCGCGCACGGTCAGCGAGTCGTCCACCACCAGCACGCGTTTTCTCGCCGCGGCGACCGCGCGCGCCGTGCCCGACGAGACACGCCCGAGTTCACCGTCGACCACCAGCTTTTCAACTGCGCGCAACCAGTCGTCGAGATCGGCGATGAGGAGCGGATCGCCGTTTTCCATCAATGCGCCCGCCGCGATGTTCGGGATCTTCCCCAGGCGTTTGTCGAGTGGTTGCACGACCAGCATGCGCTCGCCGAGAAAGCGGTCGACGACCACGCCGCAGCTCGCCGCGCCCTGCCCGATCACGACGACATTGAGCGTGTCGCTGGCGGTCTCGAAGGTGCCTGAGCGGAGGATCTGGTGCGCGGTCACGATGCCAAGCCGCCGCCCTTCAAAGGCGAAATGCTGATGCCCCTCGAGCAGGTCGATCGATGCGCGCGGCAGGACAAGCGTGCGCGTGACGTGCGCGAGTGGCAGTCCATACGGTTCGCCGTCCACGTCAACAATCAGGCTGCGAATCACGGACAGCGTCAGCGGCAACTGCATCACGAAACGCGTTCCGACCCGCGCTTCCTGCGTGACGCGCAGGTTGCCGCGCACTTGCCTCACGACGTCCTGGACCGCGTCCAGGCCAACGCCGCGGCCGGAGACGTCGGTGACGGTATCGCGCATGGAGAAACCGGGCAGGAACAGGAATTCAAGCAGTTCGGTATCCGAAAGACGTGCGGCCGTTGACTCGTTGGCCAGGCGTTTGTGCACGATGGCGCGGCGCAGCGCGTGGAGGTCCACGCCGCCGCCGTCGTCGCTGACGCTGATGAAAAGCGAACCCGCGCTATGGCGCGCGTCCAGCGTGATGGTGCCTTCCGGTGGTTTGCCAAGAGCCGAGCGCAGCGATGGCGCTTCAATGCCGTGATCGACCGCATTGCGCAACAAATGGCCCAGCGGCGCTTCGAGCAGGTCGAGGATGTCGCGATCCACTTCCGTCGCTTCTCCGGCAATCACGAAGCGCACTTGTTTATCGAGCGATCGCGCGACGTCGCGGACCATGCGCGCAAAACCGCCGGTGGCATCGACGAACGGCCGCATCCGGCATTCGAGTGCTTCGTCGTAGAGCTGCTGCGACAGATGCGTCGAGCGCCGGTCGTAGTTCTCCAGCTCGGCCAGGCGCTCGCCGAGCTGGCGATGCGCTTCCTTGTTCAGACGGCGGACCTCGTCTAGCGCATCGAGCGTACGCGCGTCGAGCGCGGCAGTCGGGGCGGCCGATGAGCTCGATGCCGAGCTAGCCGCCTCAGTCAGCGATTCGTGCAGGAAATCAAGCGCCCGGCTCGCGTCGCGCTGGATCCGCTTCACGCGCAGCATGGATTGCGCGAATGGCTTGAGCCAGCGTGACTCAACCAGCGATTCTCCCGAATGGCTGAGCAAGCGGTCGAGGGTGTCGGCACGAACGCGGAGCATGCGGGCCGGCTCGCGCAGTTCGGCGGAGCGGACCGGCTGATAAGGCGCAGCCTCCACGGTTTCCGCGACTTCTTCCACCGGCGCTGAAAGCGTCAGTTCATTCGATAAATCGAGGTAGGCGTCAGACTGAGGCGCTTCAAAAACAGATGGCGACGGCGCAGCGGTAGCGCCGTTCATCCGTGCATTCAAGGAGTCGACGAATGTGTCCACATCCTTCTGAGACAAGGTTTCGTCGCCTGCCCCCTGGCCGATCCGCAAGATCAGGTCGACACCGCTCAGCAGCGCGTCGATCATGCCGGCATCCACGCTCACGCGCCCTTGTTGTGCGCCGACGAAGCAGTCTTCCATCACATGCGCGAGGCTCACGCCGTCCGGCACGCCGACAATCCGCGCCGCGCCCTTCAGCGAGTGGGCCGCGCGCATGCAGGCTTCGAGCGTCACCGGGTCGCGCGGGGCGCGTTCCAGCGCGAGCAGGCCGTCGCTCAGGATCTGCGCCTGCGTCCGCGCCTCCTCGCGAAACAAGTCGATGAGCGACGGCTGGCCGCGGCTTGGCCCCTGGCCTGTTTCAGCGCCGCTCATGTGAGGCTCCGGTTCAAGGTCTCGAAAAGTTTGGCCGCGTCGAGCAGGCCCACCGTCACGCCCTTCCACGCCGTCACGGCCACCGCGTGGGACGCCGACATGCTGGCGATGGTCGCCGGCACCGCCTGGAAATCTGCGCGCGCAAAACGATGCACACCATCGACGGCATCGACGGGGAACACGATCGGGTTGCCGAGGTTGGCGGCCCCGTCGCGCTCGGCCGCCTCACCGCCCGGCTCGACGACCAGCAAGCGCGCAAGATCCCGGGCATCGACACCCTGCAGGCCGCTCTGCTGCTCCAGCCTGCGCCCGTCCTGACCCACCGCGGATGCGATCCCGAACAAGCGCGCCAGCGACGCGCACACGAGCAACCTTCCACGCACGTTCACCACGCCGAGCACCGCGCGATGACGCCGGTGCGGCAGCGAGTGAATCGGCCGTAACTGGGCAACCTGCTGGAAGATCGTGGTGGGCAAACCCAGCCATTCATCGCCGATACGAAACACGAGCCACGACGTGGCATCCGCCTCGCGGGCCGCGTATTCGCTCAGCGACTGCGCTGTCTGGCGATGCAGGATCTCTTGTCCGATCACGGCATCGGCGGATGATTCACGGTCCAGCACGCGCGCCGCGGCGGCATCGTGGACAGGACAATTGCGGCAATGAATGTACCCGGCCAGGCGCGGACACGAACCGTCGCCGCGAACGCCGATGCGGTTCCAGCAGTCGTCGATCGGGGTATCCATATTGGCAAGCAATGACGACAGCTCGTCCCCGGTTGAAGCAGAAGCAGAAGCAGAAGCCGAAGCCGCTTCGACACGCCCGGCAGTTTCATCTGCGTCAAACCTCCCGTCTCGCTGGTCGCGCGGATCAATCATGGCGGCCTCCCGATGCCCGTTCAGCCCGTTCAGCGCGCGCCAACAACAACTGCGAGCCCGCGCGGTCGCCTTCCAGGCCGAGCACCGCGGCAAGATGTGTCAGCGCCTCACCATGTCTGGGGTCTAGATAAAGCGCACGTTTGTAAAAACCTCTCGCCTCGCTTTGCTCACCTCGCGCATCCGCGATCACGCCGAGCAAGTAGTAAGCGTCGGCGCTGGCCGGATGCGCCTTGAGATAGGTCCGCGCGATGTCGGCGGCTTCGAGCAAGGCGCCGGCATCGGCAAGTGCCTGGGCTTGTTTGAGCGTACCCGGCTTGGCGGCAACCGGTGCGCTGGCCGCCGTGTCGGCCGCCTCGTCGGCCGCCTCGCGCGGCGCGCTGGGAGCAGGCGGGCCGAATGAAAATGAGCGTCGAGGTGCATCGTTCAGATGCGTAGCCGATACAGCCCGATGGCCGAACGTATTCACCGGGCTGGGCCGCGCAACGGGCGCCTTTGGCGTCCCTGCCCGCGCGGCAAATTCCATCGCTCGCTGTGCGCTGGCGATGGCGGCGAACAGCGCGTGCGGCCGGACTCCCGATCCATGCTCGTCCCAGCCCCGCTCACCGGTGAACGTCGGCCGAGCGCCGCCCGCCAATATCTCTCCTGGTCCGCCTTCCGGCCGCCTGAACGCGAACGCCAGCACCAGCTTCGCCGACGCCATGCCTTCGCGCATCATCAGCCCCGTTTCCGCCGGCCCGACAAACAGCGTCCCGCCTGGTGCGAGCAGGCCGTCCAGCACCCGCATGGCCGCGTGCTGCGTCTGCCGGCCAAAATAGATCAGCACGTTGCGGCAGAAAACGAAATCGAAGGGTTCGAACGCCTGCTGATCGAGCGTCAGCAGATTCGCTTGGCGAAACTGCACCCGCTCCGTCACCTCCGGCAAAAGCCGCCATTGATCGCCTGCCTGTGCGAAAAAACGCTCGCGAAATCCGAGCGCGCGGCTGCGAAACGCGTTGCCGCCATAGTGCGCGTGGCGGGCAACGTCGAGCGCGCGGCCGCTGATATCGATCGCATCGATGGAAAAACGCTCGGGCGCAATACCCGCATCGAGCATGGCCATGGCGGCGGTATAGGCCTCCTCGCCCGTCGAGCACGGCATGCTCAGGATCCGCACCGGCTTGAACGGCTGATCGTGAAGCCGCGCGCGCGCCAGCTTGACCAGTGCGTTGAACGCCTCGGCATCGCGGAAAAACCACGTCTCCGGCACGACCACAGCCTCGATCAACGCCTGCAACTGCGCCGGCACGCCGTTCACCTCAAGCCAGAACGCTTCGATACTGGCCCGCGATTCGTCCAGACCATCGGCACCTGCCGCGCGCCATGCGGCGAAGCGCTCCGAGACGGCTCGTTCGATCGCTTTCTCGCCGATAGACGCAGGGTCCAGACCGATCGTCCGTTGCAAAAGCCCGGCGAACTGCACGACCTGCGCATGTGGCAGTGCCTCGCGACGGCTTTCATGCATCTCGTGGATCTTGTGAAACGCCTGCGCCGCGCGACGGGCCTGATCGGAAATAGAGACGTGCTTCATAGAGACGTGCTTCATGCTTCGCTCGGCGTGAAGAGTTGTGCCTGCACGTGCCGGGGCAACAGATGCTCAATGCGCACCCATTGAACAAGGCCTTGAGCGTCGCGTGCAAGCGGCCCGAGATAGCGCGCGTCAGTCGCCTCGACACCGGCGTGCCTGAACGCGGCGGCGTCGAGCGTCAGTGTGCGCGTGGCGCGCTCGAGCAAGATGCCGAGGCGCTTATGCTCGACGCCCGTCGGGCTTTCGTGCGGGTAGTAGACCAGCGCAAGGCGCGTGGACAAACGTTCGTGCGAACGCCGGCCGAGCGCAAGCGCAGCCAGATCGATAACCGGCACCGGCAAATCTTCATAATCCAGCACGCCCGCGACCCAGTCCGGCACGCCGGGCATCGCCTTCAGGGGCACGAGCGACAGCATGCGCTCGACCTGCGAACTGTCGATCACATAGCGGTCGTTATCGAGCGTGAACTGGACGAAGAGCATGGTCTCAGCAGCCGGGTGAATGATCGGAAAGCGTACGGGTCATCACGTCGCCACCTTGAAGCGCGACACGCCGGTGCGCAGGCCATTGGCGGTGTGCGTGAGATCGTCGATAGCTTGCGTCGACTGGCGCAGCGACTCGGCCGTTTGCTGTGCGGCTTCGGACAATTGGGCGAGCGCCTGCGTGATCTGGTCAGCGCCGGTCGCCTGCGTCTGCATGCCTTCATTGACCATCACAAAACGTGGCGCGAGCGTCTGCACCTGCTGGATGATCTGCGACAACTGCCCGCCGACCTGCTGCACGTCCGTCATGCCGCGCCGGACTTCCTCGGAGAACTTGTCCATGCCCATCACGCCCGCCGCGACCGCCGACTGGATCTCCTTCACCATCTGTTCGATATCGAAAGTGGCAACCGCCGTCTGGTCTGCAAGACGACGGATTTCAGTCGCCACGACCGCAAAACCGCGCCCGTATTCGCCGGCCTTTTCCGCCTCGATCGCCGCGTTCAGAGAAAGCAGATTGGTCTGGTCAGCGACCTTCGTAATGGTGGCCACCACCTGATTGATATTGCTCGCGCGCTCGTTGAGGATCGCGAGCTTGCCGTTCACCGATCCCGCAGCCTCCATCACGAGCCGCATGGTGTCTTCCATCCGCGTCAGGCCCACCTGCCCTGTACCCGCCAGCAGCGCCGACTGTTCGGCCACGCCGGACACTTCGTTCATCGTGCGCACGAGGTCACGCGACGTGGCGAAGATCTCCCTCGACGTGGCGCCGATCTCCGTCGTCGTCGCGGCGGTTTCGCTTGCCGTGGCCTGCTGTTCACGGGCAGTCGCGGCAATTTCAGCCACCGATGTCGTGACTTGCACCGCCGACTTCTGCGCTTGACCGACCAAGCCGGTCAATTCATCGGTCATGCGGTTGAATCCCGCTCCCAGCGCGCCGAATTCGTCCCCGCGCTCCAGTTGCAGGCGCTGCGACAGGTCGCCGGTGCGCATCGCATCGACGACCTCTACCAGGCGCTGCATCGGCACGGCGATCGCCCTGAGCAGCAGGAACCCGGCCCATGCCGCCACCAGGAAGGTCACCAGCACTACCACGAACAACGTGATCTCAGCCTTGCTGACGGACTCGCGAATGCTCTTCGACGAGCTCATCTGCTGCTCGTTGTTGTGCTCAACGAGTGCCCGAACCACGGTCCGGCCGGTTTCCCAGACCGGAGTGAGCTGGGTGTTGAAGGCCGCTGCGGCAGCCGCCTTCGACGCCGGCAGATCAGCCAGGATCTGCTCCTGGATCGGCGCGTAGAGGGAACGTTGCTGCTTGAAATCGGTGAAGAGACGGCGGTCGGTGTCTTCAAAGACCGTGGCCGCGTACTGGTCGATCAGCTTGTCGAGTGAGTCGCGAGTTTCCGCAATGCGCTGGGTGTCGCGACGAACCTGGTCCGGCTCGCTATCGATAAAAATAAGCCGCTGGGTCACCGTGTAGTTTTCAAACCACGCCGCACGGATAGTCGTCGCGAGGTAGACACCCGGCGACGAATCTTCTTCCTGGCTGCGTGCATCCCGGTCGATTGTGCCAAGCAGGATGTATGAACAGACGGCCATGACCAACATCAGCGCGAGAATCACGCCAAAACTCACAAGAATCCGATTTCGAATGGTTAACTGCTTCACGCATGAACCTTTTCAGTGGGGTTTGCAGTAGGACGGCTGCTTCAGCGCCGGCAGTGGGCGCACGGCACCCGGATCAAAAAGGGTGCGGCGCAATTTTAAGACGGAAAACGAAACGCTTTGCGGATAAATACAGGCTTTTGTCCGACAGCGACTAGGACGGACACCGTCACCGGCCAAAGTTGTGCACAGAAATTGGGGACCACCCTGTTGACAACCTTCTGACAAACCCCGGAAAGCGTTGAACGAAAACGATTTTCGGGCGCCGCTTCAAAGTGCGCCGGGCGGCAGGATTTGATTGTTTCAGCCAGCGAAGTTGTGCACACAAACTGTTGAAGGACCTGTGGACAAGCGTGAGGTAATCTTTTTAAGTCTTTGATAAATAAGCGCAGTTTCGAATCGATCCGATTTGAACCACGCGTTGCGCGTATTTCGGCGCGTTGCCGAGCCGGCAGCGACTGGCGAGTTATCCCCAGTAATTGTGGGCAGGCTTGTTGATAAGCACGGGGCTCGACGCCTAAGTCACTGATCAGGCACGGTTTAAACTCCGTGACTCGAAAGCGTCTTGTGCGCGCGGACGTTTCAGGGGAGACGGAACGCCGGACGTTTCGCCCGAGCGACAGGAATTGCGCCGGTGCGGCGGATCACGTCTCGAATCCGCGCGAGCAGGTCATCGGCTTTGTAGCGGTCGTCCTGGCTGAGCCGCTCGGCCACGGTCTCGAATGCCTGGTCGATGCACAGCAGGATCGCTTGCGCCTCGGCGCGTTTCAGACCCAGGCGTTCGCCGTAGGCAACGAGTTGCCCGGGCACGGGGAAAACCTTCGATTTATTCAGGTTCAGCGCCATCCGGCCATCGAGCGACGGATAGATGCCCGTGCAGACGACATCGTAGATGGGGGAGAGCCGGCGCGGCCCAGTGGGATCGGCATAGACAATGCCGATGTTCTTCATGTGCGCGTCACCATCGCGAAGAAAACACGACAGCGCGACACGCTCGAACAGCCGCAGCGATTGCGCGCGGAAATCGGCGCCGGTATAGACCTCCACCGCCCGCCCGATCATCTCGTAACTGCCGCGGTATTTGTCGTTGCCGGTCAGCACGCTCATGTCCTCGAAGCCAAGCGGCGTGCCGTCCGGCGCACGATCGAAACGCGCCATGACGAACAGCAGGCCGTCGTTGGAGAGCCAGAAATCAGGCACGTCGAAACCCGCCTCGCGCGCTACCGACATGCACAGGAATTCGTTGCGGGCAATCCCCGCATAGTCGTCGCCTTCAGCCTTCACGATCACCGTGGCCAGTGGCAAGGTCGCGTGTGCGTCGAGTGTCGCCACGCTGGCTGGCACCTCAGGGGCAAGCGGCACCACCGTCTTCGGCTGCACGCCTGAAATGCCTGAGCCGAGCGCATATTTGCTCACCAGCCGCTCGAACAATTGTCCCGATGGCGACGACAGCAGCTCGTCAAGCCGCTCGCCCTCGCCCTCAGGCACCGTCTGGCCGTGCAGCGCGTAGGTGAGCCTGCCGATCTGGTTTCGCCCGGCGAGGAACAGCAGGAACATGTCGCTGGGGGTGCCGAAGCGCGCCAGCCGTTCTTCGATGATGTATCGCAGGTAACCTTCCGGGCGATTCATCGCGAACACGTTCATCAGCGCGCCGCTGCTGTAGCTCTTGCGACGCACAGGCATGGTCAGCGACACGGCCGCGTCCGGCTCGACTTCTCCGTAGTTGAAGACGAAAGTGCTCTCCTTCGCCAGCAGACCGGCCATGCCCTGGGGCGTGTGAACGTCGAGCCGGCGGATTTTGTCGAAGAGGTTTTCCAGGTCAAACGGCGCAGCAGGCATAAGCGACGACGGCGTGCTCATTCGTCCTCCCTGAAGAAGGAGTCCAGATCTTCGAAGACCACAGTGTCTTTCGGACGCAGGGTGAGGTCATAGCCAAGCGCGTTCGCGATCCGGCAAAGCTCATGAAGGCCGACGTTCTGTGCGCCTTCCGCATTCGTGATTGTGCGCCGGGCCACGCCCGCGCGATCGGCCAGCGTCTGTTGACTCAAACGTCGCTCACGCCGTAGCGAGCGGAGTTCCGCTGCCACACGCTCGAAATTGCTGATGGGGTCCGTGTATTTGCGAGGGTCCGTGTATTTGCGCGTCATGATGCGCAATTGTAGGCTTTTTTTATATTTTGCGCACTATGGTGCGCATTTTTATTGGTCGGTCGTTAGCTACTTGATTGCATTGAATTGCGCATTATGATGCGCAATTCATCAAAAATAAGCAAATTTGCGCGTTAAAACGCGCAAATTTGCATTCAGAATCGGGAGACAGGATCATCCATCGGACGAACTGGGCAATCCCGTCGCCAGCTATCAGCTTCCGCGATAAAGCGCCGCGCTGGCCGGTGTGGACACCGCCGGCCGAGCGGGACCGCCGTTTGCGCCCTTCACACTCTTCGCACCGGTGGACGACGAAGACGACGCAGCCGCCGGATTCGCCACCCCCGGTTCCATATACCCGGGTGCACCCTTCGCATTTTGCTTCTGCCCCGGCGGCGGAGCGGATGGGGCGGTGCGCATGTCAGCAAGCATTTGCGTACACGGCAGCGGCTTGTTGTTACTCGGCGCGATCAACGGGATCAGCGCGGCAAACGGGTTAAGCAGACCGAGCCCGACCGCCGCCGCGCCGCGCACCGCCAGCGCACCGGCATCCACGCCTACATGCGGATCCTTGAACGTCCCCTTCACATACAGGGGCGAGCGCAACGAGAACACCCGGAAACCCTTCGTGTGCGGATGAATGTTCAGGTCCATCTCCTCGGTCTTCAGATTGACGGTACCGTCCATGTTGATCACGGCGTCGTCGGTATCGAGGGCGAACACGCGCGACTCCAGCACCCCGTTAGTCGCGACAAAATCCGCCGCGGCGCAGTTGATCTTTACATCGTGTTTGCCGAAGAGTTTTTCATAGACCGCGTTCGCCACGTTCAGCCCCGCCGCTTCCATATACAGCCGGCTGACCGTGCCATCGGTGATCAGCGTCTTCAGTTCACCGTTCATGGTTCCAGCGAGTGCCGCCGGCGAATTGCCCGTCGCCGATAACGCCGCGTCACCGTTCACTTCACCCAGCGCTGACTGCATCGTCTTGACGGTCGGCAGCAACTGCTTGAGTTTCAGATGCCGCGCCGAGGTCGAGAAGCGGCCCTGGAGCGGCTCCTTGCTACCATCGAGGTGAATAGTCGACGATAGCGTGCCGCCCGCCACGCCGAATGACAGCGGTTCGAACGACAGCACGCCGTCCGTCATCACCACGTGCGTATAGAGGTTGCTGATCGGCAGCGCCGGGTCCTTGATGATCTTGCGGCCGGTGAACTTGACGTCGGCATCGATCGCCTTCCATCGATCCGTCTTGAACTCCTCGGTCGGCAGGGCCTTCGACGACGGTTGTTTCTCCGTGTCTCCGCGTTTCGCTTTGCTCGCGTTCGAATCGGCGCCGATGATGGGTGCGAGATCGGAGAACTGCAGCAGGTTCGATACAAGTTCGCCCGACAGCAACGGCCGCGGCTTGCGTCCGACGAACGTCAGCGAGCCGTTCAGGTCGCTGCCGCCCACGCGTCCGGTGAAATTTTCATACCTGAAGACATTGCCGTCAGCCTTGAACTGGCCGACGAGCCGCCCTTCCGTTGCATACGGCGGCGTCGCCGGCAGCGTCACGCCAACGATCGGATACAAATGCTCGAGGCTCACACCCTGCAGCCAAAGCCGCAAGTCGAGCGCAGCGAGATGGGCCGGATCCGTCACGGTCCCGACAAACGCAATATGCGTATCGCCGATACGAACATCAGCCTGCACGGGGAACGGACGCATGGCGTCCTGCAGCGCGAGCACGCCGCCGACCTTGCCGTCGCCGGACACCGCCACGCTGTTGTATTTACCCTTCACCGACCAGCCTATGCCATAAGGCGGCACGGGCGGTTTAGGCCCTTCCTTCGTGGTAATGCTGGTGTTTGCAGAAACGCTTGCCGGGTTCGGCGCGCTCGCGTTTTCGGCAGCAGCGGCCGACGCGGCGGATGCAGCGGCGGCTTCCGATGCTGCGGCCTTATCGACTTGCTGGTTCAGCTTGCTAGCACCGCTCTTGCCGACCATCTGGGCCGACGATTTCTGCGATGCCGCCTCCTGCTGCTTCATCACATCGCCGATGGGAACCATCTGGCCAAGCGTATTCACGACGGCCTGCATGTCCGCTTTCGTGATCTCGTCCGCGTAGGCAATAGTGCCCTTGTCCAGCGCGATGTCATGCAGTTGAAGGTTCCACGCCGACGGTTCGCTCGACTGCTTGAACTTGAACGTCCAGTTATCGCGGTTGTCCTTGAGGCGTTCCAGATCGACCGAGGGATTCACCAGGTTGATCGATGGAATCACGATGTCATGCGCGAGCAGCGGCAGGATCCCGACCTGGAAATCGATCTCGTCCAGGGTCGCGAAAAACTTCTGTTTGGTCCAGTCGGGATTCGCGACCGTGATTTTTTCCGCCGAGAATCGCGGCCACGGGACCCAGCGGCGCCAGCCCGTTTCTCCGGGCGGGCGTTGCCAGCCGACCTTCAGGTCGCCCGTAATCTCGAACTGCCGGCCGATGGCCTGCGAGACTTTATCGTCGACCCAGGGGCGGGCCCGGTTCCAGTCGAAGGTCAGGAAAACGATCACCAGCACAGCGATCAGGACAATCAGAACCGCGATGATCCAGGCGACTGTTTTTCCGATTTTCCGGCCAAGCGCCATAGTGGCTCCCTCTATTTTATTTGAAACACCGAGCAGCACGTCGCGTGCCCGGCGATGATACCGGCAAGCCATGCCGGGCAGGACCTTGCCCGATCAGGGCTCACACACGACGCACCCGCACGACGCACCCGCACGACGCACCCGCACGACGGACCCGCACAACGGACCCGCACAACGGATCTAAGGATCGCCTGAGCAGCGTTGATTTATGATTGCGCTCCGAGATCATTCCCCGAGCCTGTCTTCGCCATGTCCAAGCAAGCCGACACGCCTTTGATTGACGCGACAGCGCTCACCCGCCGCGATCCCGTGCGCGACGTCGTCTTGCTGCACCCCACTACGTTCAGCTTGTCCGCAGGCCAGCGCGCGGTCATCACCGGGCCGTCGGGCTCAGGCAAGAGCGTGTTCCTGCGTGCGCTTGCGCTGCTCGATCCTGTCGATGACGGTGTGATCCAGTGGCGCGGGAAGACCATCGCGCGCACGGATATTCCGGCGTACCGGCGGCGAGTGGCTTACATTGCACAACGCCCGGCCATGCTCGACGGCAGCGTGGAAGACAACCTGCGCTACCCGTTTTCGCTGAAGGTGTATCGCGACGTGCGCTTCGATCGTGAGCGAGTGATCAAGCTGACCCGCCGGGCAGGCCGTGAAGCCGATTTCCTCGATAAACGCGCGAGCGAGCTATCGGGTGGCGAAGCCCAGGTTGCCGCGCTGATACGCGTGTTGCAAGTTGACCCCGACGTGCTGCTGCTCGACGAACCGACGGCGTCACTCGATCCTGCATCCGCGCTGGAAATAGAAGCGCTCGTCGGTGCCTGGTTCGGCGATCGCCGGGGCGAACGCGCCAGCATCTGGGTGTCGCACGATCCGGCACAGGCGAAACGTGTGGGCGAGCGCCAGCTCGTCATGACCGCGGGTACTCTGTCATGAGCGGATATCAGAGCCTGAGCCTGCTCGACATTGCGATCGCTGCGGCGTTGATCGTGGTGAACGGGGCGTTATCGGTTGCGCTGAAGCTCGATCTGGAACGCAAGCTGGCGTGGGCGGCGGTGCGCAGTGTCGTGCAATTGCTGGCAATCGGGTACGTGCTCGGTTGGGTCTTCCAGTTTTCGCGCTGGTACGTCGTATTGCCGCTGATGGCATTGATGACACTGATAGCGGGACTGTCGGCGTCGAACCGCGGAAGGCGCACGTACCTGGGGCAGCGGGTGGATAGCGTCGTGTCGATCTGGGTGAGTTCGTGGCTCGTGGCCGCGGTGGGATTGTTCGTCGTGATCCGGATTCATCCGTGGTATGAGCCGCAATACGCCATACCGATCCTCGGCATGATCCTCGGCAATACGTTGACGGGCGTCTCGCTGGGCATCGAACGGATGACGGAGGAACTGACGGCGGGACGAGGGGCGGTGGAGATGTCGCTCGCGCTCGGTGCAACGCGGTGGGAGGCGGCGCAAGGGCCGGCGCGCCAGGCCGTGCGTGCGGGCATGATCCCGACGTTGAACCAGATGACGGTAGTAGGACTGGTGAGCCTGCCGGGCATGATGACGGGGCAGGTGCTGGCGGGGCAGTCGCCACTGCAGGCGGTTCGTTATCAGATCGTCATCATGTTTTTTATCGCGGCCTCATCGGCGCTGGGAACGGTGGGCGCAGTGTTATTGACCTACCGGCGGCTCTTCTCGCCGGAACACCGGTTCATGGCGTCAAAGCTCGTGGAGAGGGAGAAGCCGAAGCGCGGATGAAAGACGCGGACGAAGCGGACGACTGAGCACCTGCGAAGGCCCGCGAAATATGACTATGTCCCGCCCGGCCGCCTGGCCAAGGCGTGAATCAGCGACTCCAGCCGGGCAAAGTCGACAGGCTTTGTCAGGTGATCCAAAAAACCGGCATCGCGGCATCGGCGGATATCTTCGTCCATGCCATAACCGGTGATGGCTACCGACGGTTTACCAGGTTGCAAGTCGGTCCACGCGCGGGCGACCTCGAGCCCGCTGCCATCGGGCAGGCCGATATCGCTCACCAGCAGATCGAACGTTTCGCCCCGTGCCAAAGCAAGCGCTTCGGCGACCGTAGTGGCAACGCCGACCTGATGTCCGAGCACCTCCAGCACCTGAGCCATGGCGGACGACGTGTATTCGTTGTCCTCGACGAGCAGCACCTTCAACGACCGCACAATCTCATCCGGGTCCTGCGCGGCGCGCGGCGACGTTTCATCTTCCGCCCCGGCCTTCACGAGCGGCAAGGTCAGCGTGAACCGGGCTCCCTTGTCGCGCCCATCGCTCTGGGCCGTCAGCGTTCCGCCATGCTTCAACGCGAGTGTGCTGGCAATGGCCAAGCCCAGCCCCAACCCCCCGAACGCCCGGGTGATGGAGTCATCGGCTTGTTCGAACGCCGAAAAAATCCGCGGCAACGCTTCGGCGCTAATCCCGATACCGCTGTCGGCAACCGAAATCGCGATGGTCGACGCATCCGGATTCCACATCCGAACCGCGATGCGCCCGCCCGCCGGTGTGAACTTCACCGCGTTCTTCATCAGGTTCCAGACGATCTGCTGCAAGCGCGCGGCATCGCCGAAAACCAGCGTGGACGTAGCGCCCAATGTTGTTTCCAGCTTCAGGCCCTTGCCGCGCAGATCGGACTCCGACATATCGAGCGCGCTCGACATCAGCGTCTCCAGCACCACATTCGCAAAGTTCAGCGAAAGCTTGCCGCGCGCGATACTGGTCAAGTCGAGCAGATCGTCGATCAAGCGCGCCTCCAGCTCCACATTGCGCCGGATCAGTTCGAGCGTTGCCTGGGCGTCGGGCGGCAGTGCGTGACGTATCTCAAGTAATCGCACGGCGGCGACGATCGGTGTAAGCGGCGTACGCAATTCGTGCGACAACACCGCAAGAAAATGATCCTTCGCCCGATTCGCGGTCTCGGCCTGTTCCTTCGCCACCCGCAAGGCATCGGCGGCCATGTGCTCTTCGGTGACGTCGCGGATGATCTTCGAATAGCCGATCAGATCGCCGTTATCGGCACGAATCGCTGTCGTCACGCCCGACGCGAAGAACGAGCGCCCGTCCTTGCGCCAAAGCCAGCGGTCGTCGTTCGCACTGCCGTCGACTTGCGCCGTCTCCAGTTCCTGCGCGAATACATTGATGTCGCGATCTTCCTGGCCGTAGAACACTTCGGCGGACTGGCCGATCACATCCTGCGCCGCGAACCCGAGAATTCGCTCCGACGCCGCGTTCCACGTCCGGATCCTGCCCTCCTGATCGAGCGTGATGACCGCGTAATCCTTCAGCGCATCCACCAGCAAGCGGAAGTGCGTTTCCGTCTCCCGCAGCGCGCGTTCGACCGCAATACGCTGCTGGCGCTCGGTGCTTTCCGTCAAGGCGCGCCGCACGACGGCAGGCAGCCGTTGCAGGCGCTGCTTCAGGACATAGTCGGTGGCGCCGCGCTTGAGCATGTCGACGGCATGCTCCTCGCCGAGCACGCCGGAGACGAAGATGAACGGCGTATGCGGGACGCGCTCGCGAGCGATCGCCAACGCTTCGACGCCGGAGAACACCGGCATCACGAAGTCCGCGAGGATCACATCGAAGCTGGACATCTCGAGCGCCGCTATGAAACCCTGCTCCGTGTAGACGATTTGCACGTCGACCTTATAGTCGGCGCGCTCCAACTGGGTCAGGGTCAGTTCCGCGTCGAGCGCGTTGTCTTCTACGAGAAGCAGGTGCAAGGGCTGCATGGTCAGGGCACTCAGGCGAACCGGCACGCGCGATTCTGCCGGGCAGGTCGCATCGGGCAAAACAACGAAAGGATCAGCGGGTCCAGGCCGCTACGCCGGGCACCGTGCAGGAGGAATACGCCAGTGTGCACCAGAATCATTGCGGCGCGGACTGACGGCGAACGCGCATCGACCCGGGCGGCGGCTCGTTGAGCACGGCCCAAAACACGCCGAGATCAGCAATCGCCTGCACAAATTCGTTGAACTCGACCGGCTTCACCACATAAGCGTTCACGCCGAGCGCGTAGCTGCGCACGAGATCCTGCTCCTCGCGCGACGACGTCAGCATGACTACCGGAACCGCCTTCAGCGTTTCATTGGAACGGATGGTTTCAAGCACTTCCAGACCGTCGATTTTCGGCAGCTTCAAGTCGAGCAGGATGACTGCGGGGTTACCTGGAGTGCGTACGCTCCACTCGCCTTCGCAACGCAGGTAATCGATTGCTTCCTGGCCATCGCGCGCCACGATCACTTCGTTGGCAAGCTGGCTTTTGTCGAGCGCCACGAGTGTCAGTTCGAGATCGCTGGGATTATCTTCGACAAGCAAAATGGGTTTCAGCATAGTCCGATATGACGGGTTGAGATAGAAGGTGGCGGGATCAGTCGCTCGTAATAGCCCGGTAATCAGTCAAGCATGCACATTCAGTTCTGCGGTGCCGGCGGTGCCGGCGGTGTCGGCGGTGTCGGATTAAGCAGTTTGCCGGCGCCGGGTTCGGTTTCGGTGGCTTCGGCCCTGAACACCTTCGGCAGCGAAAAATGGAACGCGGCGCCCTCACCTTCTCGGCCCTCGGCCCAGGTTCTGCCGTCGTGCCTCTCGATGATCCGGCGCACGTTCGCGAGGCCAATGCCGGTGCCGTCGAACTCTTCAGCGCGATGCAGGCGCTGGAACACGCCGAACAGTTTGTTCACGTATTTCATATTGAAACCGACGCCATTGTCCCGCACGCTGACAATGTATTCATCGGCTGTCGATTGGGCCGACAACTCGATTCTCGCTGATTCCCGTGTACGCGTATATTTCACCGCGTTCGAGAACAGATTACGCAACGCGATCTGCAGGAACGCCGGATCGCCGGTCACCGTTGGCAGCTCCGGAATAATCCATTCCACCTTTCGGTTCGCTGTCTCGGCGCCAAATTCCTGCGCGACCGATCTCACCAACTGGTTCAGGTCGACGCTCACCGGACGCAGCGCGGCACGGCCCATTTGCGAAAACGTGAGCAGATCGTCGACAAGCACACCGGCGAAACGCGCCGACTCGAGCATGTTGTGGAGGAAGCGCTTGCTGCGCTCGGACAGTTTGTCGCCATCGCTTTCCCGCAGCAAATCCCCATAGCCAGCGATATGCCGCAGCGGTGCGCGCAAGTCGTGCGAAACGGAATACGAAAACGCCTCAAGCTCCTTGTTCGTGCGACGCAGTTCGTTCGCGAGCTCCGCCAGTCCTTCCGCGTGGCGCAGCACGATGTTGAGCATGCCCAGCCGAAATTCACCCGCAATCTCCAACTCCACCGCGTGCCAGCGAATCGAGCGGTTGCGCACAGTCTCGAGCCACGGCGCAAAATCCTTGCGTGGTGCCACGCTGCCGTTCTGGCTCGACACGCGTTTGACCGGCTCACCCGCCCATGTGATCGTGCGCGTGGTTTCGGGACGGAACCAGATGACGTAGTTGCGAAAAATCTGTGAGATTGGCACGGCCAGGATGCCGCTCGCGGTGTCCGTGTGACGCGACGCACGCGGCCACGCTTGCGACAGCGCGTCGGTTGCATAGACGCCCGACGTGCTGGACGACAGCCACTGCGAGAGCGCGAGCACAGTGTCCTGGTCCGGCGTGGAACCTATCAGCGTTGCTTTCCCGTCCACCACGATCGCGGCGCCCGTCGATCCGGCGAAACACAGCAAATCGTCAGGCGCCGATTTCAGAGCGGAAAGATAGTCGTCTTGCTCGGCCAGGGAGCCCATCAGACGCGACATCGTGCGTCGTAACCTTAGCAAATACGCCGTCTCGGCCCGCTCCTCCTTCGCCTCGATCTGCAACGAAACGATCTGCCCAAGATGCTCGATAGCGACGCGCACCTCGAACGGCACGAGACGCGCGTCATGGTCATGGCATGAAATCAGGCCCCACAGCTGTCCGCGCACGACCAGCGACACCGACATCGACGCATACGTGCCCATGTTGCGCATGTACTCGAGATGGATTGGCGAAAAGCTGCGCAGCGCGGCATAAGAGAGGTCGGTGGGGCGGCCGGTCGCGGGGTTCATGGCGGGTACGAGTCGCGCGGCCTTCGCCTGCGCGTTCGCGACCAGCCTCACGCGTTGCTTCACATACAAAGCGCGTGCCTGGCGGGGGATATCGGAAGCGGGGAACAACTGGTTCAGGAACGACGCGTACCCGTCTTCGATATGCTCTGACAGCACTTGGCTGCGGCCCTCGTCGTCGAATTTGTAGAGCAGCACGCGGCCGAAACCCGTCATCGCGCGCACTTCTCGCACAGCGAGGTCACCGAGTTCGGTCAAGGTCTCAACGTCCTGCAGGCTGCGCGTGAATGTGCGCACCAGGGGATACATTGATGCAAACACGTCTGCATTCGAATGCCGTGCAACTTCGAGTTCAACAATCAGGTTGCCGTCGTGCCGATGCATCGTGATGTCGAGTTCAGGACCGTCTACAGCCGCGGCCAAATGGTCCTGCACACCTTCGCGCGGGCTGAAGAACGGGTTCTCCATCACGCCGACATAGAGCGGCGTTTCGTCCAACATGGCCGTGGCCGCGGCATGTGCGACTCGCGCCGCAGCGGCCGCGCCGATCACCACGTCCACCGGCTCGCCCAGCAATTGCTCTACTGGACAGCCCACGAGCGTCCCGACATTTTCGCTGGCCTGGATAATGGTAAGCGTGCTGGAGAGGCACAGCAGATAACCGTGCGGCTGGATACCGCCGGGAATATGGATTGGTTCGGCGTCGCACTGCGCATTCGCCGCGCCCGCCGTAAATGCCCGGTGGGCCGGCTCTGCGCCGGGTGACGCAGGTGTAGTTCCGTCCACATCCGGATTCCACGCATCGCGATCATCCTGCGCGCGCATGGCGGCCGGATCCGGCGACACTGGCTCTGGCCCGCTGCTCATGCCGTTGCCCCCCATCCGGTGCGGACCTCGCCGAGCCAGCCGTGCAAGCCGTCGAACGTGGCGATCGCGGCATGCACCGCCTCGTCGTACTGCTCAGGCGGCACGTTCGCGCTCGCGGTCTCGCGAAACGCTTTCCACATGCTGCCCGTGCGCACTCCATAACCTTCGAAATAAGCGTTGCCGGAGCCGCTTTGCAGACCGAACAATGTCGCGACGTGCGGCGCGATGAAGCGCCCTCCAAGCGTGGAGCCCTCCATCACGTACATGGAACCGAACACGCGGCCGATGCTGTCCATTGCAGGCAGCTGTTCAATTTTTGTCACCCCGTTCGCGCGATTGGTGTCGCCGGTCAAGAGCGCCAGGTCCGACGCAAGCAGCGACGCCTTGCGACGCCCTTCGAAAAAGTCGCGCAGACGCGCAGGCATAAAGGCCGCCGCCGCTTCCTCCCACGGCGCGACGTATCCGTAAAAGCCCTCGAGCAAGGCCACATACTCCTCCCGCGGCCACTCAAGACGCATCAGGTCCAGTGCGTTTTCCAGCCGCGTATGACACTCGGCAGTTTCGTTTTTCAGACGGGACAGGAGGTCGTATTGCATGATCCATTCAATAGGTTTTCCGCGGGTTTGCCGCGTGAATGCCGCAATGTTGACCCGGGCGCCAGATACCGGACGCCGGTAACCATGCGGGGCCGGGTACGGCGTTGCTACTGGCCCCTGGTGGCTGCGGCGTGGTCCGGCACAGCTTTACGGCCGGAGGCATCAAACGCTCCTCGCTCGCCGCCCCAAGCGTCGGCATCGATTACCGATACACAGTCGTACGCACGCAAAAATGGTAGAAACAACTGCAGCCGGTAGGAGTGAACGCCTTTCTCAGCTTGGCTCGCACATGGCCGTGCAAGTTCTCCGATACCGCGCGCCCATTCTACGCAAGAGGCGCTTTGTTGACCACGGGCGACAATCGGCGCCTCCCTTGTCAACGCTTGCGCTTGCTGCCCTGGTCCGTGCGGCCGCCGGTTTGCGTGCGCTCCTGATACTCAGCGCCGCCGCGGCGGTCCGTGTCCTGCAGCCCACGTTCCAGGTCTTCGTGCGCCTGCTCGCCAACCTCACGCGGTTCATCTTCCTGCTGAGAGGAAGGACTTTGATCGGTCTCATGCGGCAGCGGCGCGAGCGCGCCGTCATCGTGTTTTTGCTGCGCCGGATGTTTGCTTTCCAGTTCACGTCCGTCCTGCGCCGGACCTTGGCGCGTGCCGTTGGCGGCGTCGGGTGATTGCTTGCTCTGCTGTGTCATTGCAACCTCGCTGTGATGCTCTATGCGGTGATCTTTACCTTCGCTCACTTGATATCGAGCCGCTTCTTCATGGACGCTGTGATGCGTTGCCGTGTGTTCGCGTACTGGCTCCACGGATCGGTTTTGAGCACGTCCAGGCGCTCATGCAGATTGCCGACATTCCATTGATCGCCGGCGGTGGTGGTATCGAGTTCGTCCCAGCCGATAGGAACCGACGCTCCCATCCCCGGCCGAGCGCGCAGCGAAAACGCGGCGACCGTGCTCGACCCCCGGTTGTTGCGCAAGTAGTCGACGAAGATCTTGTCCCGGCGATTCTGCTTGCCCATCTTCGCGGAGAAATACTTGGGCAGCGTGCTGGCCATATGCTGCGCGACCGCCTGTGAGAACCCTTTCACTTCGTCCCAGCCGGCCTGCGGCGTAAGCGGAACGACCACATGCAGGCCCTTGCCGCCGCTCGTCTTACAGAAGGATTCAAGACCGAGTTCCGTCAGCAACTCACGCGTGAGGCGCGCGGCCTCCTGCATCCGGTCCCAGCCGAGGCCTTCGCCTGGATCAAGATCGAAGACCATGCGGTCGGGCTTCTCGAGTTTGGCCGCAAGCGCATTCCAGGTGTGCATCTCGATCGTGCCCATTTGCGCCGCGCCCACCAGCGCGCCGACGCTTTCTATCGTGATGAGCGCCGGATGACCAGGATCGATGCCCGGATGCTGCTTGACGTTCGGAATGGTCAGCTTCTCGCTGTGCTTCTGGAAGAACAGCTCGCCGCCGATATCCTCCGGCGCACGCACCAGCGACACCGGCCGGTCTTTGAGATGCGGCAGCATCCACGGCGCGACGGACTCGTAGTAAAGGGCGAGATCGAGCTTGCAAGTACCCGTCGAGGGGTCGATCACACGATCGGGATGACTGATCTTCACGCCTGCTACAAGCTCCGTACCAGCGGGATTGCGCGTGGCTTTCTTAGCGACGGTCTTCGCTGCTGTTTTCGTTGCTGTCGTCCCGGGACCCGGCTTGGATTTGCCATTCTGTTTCGCCGTATCGGTGGTCTTTGCCGAGGTTTTTTTCGTCGCCGTTTTCACCGTACGAAGCACTTTCGCCGCACTTTTCACCGCCGTTTTCTTCGCTGGCTTCTTGTTCTTATCGTTGTCATTGTCATTGTCCAACGCAACCTCCTTCGTCGATCTCGGCATTTCCTTGACGATCTCACGCGCCGGTTTGTCGTCCCTCAGGCTGACGAACGAGGCTTGCCGCACGATCCGCTCCGACGTCCATTCAGCGAAATTGCATTCGGCGACAAGTTCCGGCTTGACCCAATGCACGGGTGTTCGGCTACGCTCTTTCGGCGCACTGGCGAACGGCATTGTCTTGACCTCGCGTGCATCGAGTTGCTTTTTGACATCGCGTAGAGTCGATGCATCGAAGCCGCTGCCTACCCGCCCCGCGTATTGCAGCTTGCCGTTCGTGTCATGAACGCCGAGCAATAACGCACCGAACTGCCCACGGCTGCCCGACGGCTCCGAATACCCGCCGATCACAAACTCCTGCCGGCGCCGGCATTTAAGCTTGACCCATGCGTTGCTGCGCCCCGGCGTATAAGTGCTGTCGCGCCGTTTGCCGATAATCCCCTCCAGCGCCATGTCGCAAGCGCTCTTCAGCAGGTCATCGACGTTGAATTCGAAATCCTCGGAGAAGCGCAGCGCGTCGTCATCGACCGGTTCCAGCAGCGCCTTCAGGATCGCTCGCCGCTGCACCAGCGGCACGCCGCGCAGGTCATAACCGTTCAGGTAGGGGATATCGAAGAAATAAACGGCAATATCTTGCGGACGATTGGCGTCGAAGGCGTTCTGCAGTTTCTGGAAGCTGGGGAGGTCGTTGTCGTCGAGCACGACCGCCTCGCCGTCGAGCCACGCGCTATCGACATCGAGCTGACTCAGCGCCTTGACCTGACGGCTGAACTTGCTGGTCCAGTCATGGCCGTTGCGCGTGAAGATCTGCGTGGATTTCGCTTTCGATGCAGCCTGGCGATCGATGCGCACGAGAATCCGATAACCATCGAACTTGATTTCATAGGACCAGTCATCGCTCGATGGCGCGGTGTCCACGAGGGTCGCGAGTTGTGGCTTCATGGTTGCAGGAAGCCTGGCACGTACAGCGTCCTGGATCGCGGGATTGTCTGCAAGGGTTCGCAGCGATTCCCCGCTCCGGTTCGCCACGATATCCGGCCGCGGCCGCTCAGGGCGTGTGCCTTGATCCTTCACGGCAGGCCGCTTCGGCGGTGGCGCGGCCTTCGTGGCACCGCTCGTCGTTTTGCTGGTCTTGGCAGCGGTCTTCCGCTCGGCCCTTTCGCGTACTTCACCGTTCTTCGTGCGTGCTCCGAGCGAATCGCTCATCACGCTGCCGGGCTGCTTGAGCAGCACGTCGTAGTCGGCCTCGTTGCGAGCTTCGTCGTCGCGTTCCTTGATCAGCAACCATTGTTCTTTGTCGCCGTTGCCGCGCATGTTGCTGCGCACGAGCGTCCAGCCACCGTGGAGCTTGTCGCCGTGCAGGACGAACTTCAGCTTGCCCTTCGCATACGTTTCACGGGCTTCGTCGATACTGCCGGCCTGCGGCTCCCAAGTCCCGCGATCCCAAACGATCACGCTGCCCGCGCCATAGTTTCCCTCGGGGATACTGCCTTCGAACGAGCCGTAATCGATAGGATGATCTTCCACGTGCACGGCCAGCCGTTTCACCGAAGGATCGAGACTCGGCCCTTTCGGTACGGCCCAGGACTTGAGCGTGCCGTCGAGTTCGAGACGGAAGTCGTAATGAAGACGCCGGGCATCGTGTTCCTGGATGACGAACGACAGTGCGCTCTCCCGAGCCTTTTTCGCCACGCGCCGGGCCTTGGCCTTTACAGCCGCCTGGCCGGATGGCTCAGGCGTCTGGTTGAAGCGCCGCATGCGCTGGTAGGTTTCAAGTTTATCGGCCATCGGCAGGTCGCTTTTCGTAGTGCGTATAGATGGGTGAACCAACGATGGGGAACCAACGCGCGACGCATCGCATGACGCATCACATGACGCAACGCGCGCCGACGGGTTTAAGCGCGTTTGCGGCGCGTTGTTGTCTTGCGTGCGGGTCTGGCCGCGGGTTGCGCGGCGTCGGCGTCAGCCGTGCCTTCCTCGGTGCTGCCGGTGGTTTTGGCGCCGCGTCTCGTCGGCTTACCCTTCTTCAAGCTGCGCTTGAGGAGTTCGGACAAATCGAGGATCTCCGCCGACGCCTTGCGTGGCGCGCCTTCTTCGACCTCCGACACCTCCTCCGTTTTCCCTTCCTTAACCTTCTTGTTGACGAGCGCCATGATGTCTTCGCGGAACGTGTCGTGATAGTCGTGCGGGTTCCACGTATCGCTCATGTCATCTATTAATCGCTGCGCCATCTCCAGTTCTTTCGGCGATACCCCCGCCTTCTTCGAGTTTTCGTCCGGGAACTTGAAGTCATCGAATTCGCGCACTTCATCGGCCCAGCGCAACGTGTTGAGCGCCAGCGCAGGACCCACCGGAATCAGCGCAGCCAGATGTTGTTTGTTGTGCAGCACCACGTTCGCTATCCCGACTTTCCCCGACGCCTTCAACGCGTCGCGCAGCAACGCATACACTTTCTCGCCCTTGCGATCAGGCGCGAGGTAATAAGGGGTATCGAGGGAGAGAAACGAAATGTCAGGGGCTTCGACAAACGCGAGAATGTCCACGGTCTGCGTCGATTCCGGATTGGCCGAGCGAATCTCGGCGTCGCTCATCACGACGTATTTGCCCTTCTCATACTCGAAGCCACGCACGATGTTGTCACGCGTGACGTCCTTACCCGTGTTCTTGTTGAATTGCTTATAGCCGATGGGGTCCATCGAGCGCTTGTCGAGCAGATTGAAGCCGACCTTCTCCGACTGCGTCGCCGGATAGAGCTGCACGGGGACGTGCACCAGCCCAAAGCTGATCGCGCCTTTCCAGATCATGTGTGGCATCGCGAATGACCTTTCCGATAGCCGCTCTGACGGCGTGACAGGATGAACGATTAACATGCGCCGAGAGACGCATGGCCGTTATCACGTTGCAGAAAACGTGCCAGATGGGATAAGCGCGCGCCGGCTTAGGCTGATGCTTTGCAACCCAAGCAGCGCGGCCTCGAACCCCAGGTGCGAAAAATCAGCCTCGCCGTGGGAGACTCTATTTGCGGCTCGCGCTGATCGTGAGCTTTGTGCCGTCGCTGAGTGTGACGTTCTTGTCGGCGCCGCCGGTGGGCATGGTGAAATGGACTAGCTGGCTGAAGAAGTTATCGGTGGGACATTGAAGCTTCTTGCCTCCCACGGTAACGGCGCTCGCCGGGCGCGGCGCGTGGCCCTGGAAACTCAACTGGACGTCGGCGTCCCCGCTATTGGCGACCACCGCCGCGAAACGGATCTTCACCTGACGCACCGTCGTACCGCTTGCGTTGCGGATGGAGTCCACGTCCGGACATGCATCCGGGACGCTCTGCGAACCGCCGGCAGGCTTGCTTTGCCATGTGAAGTCATCCGTCTGGCCCGAGCGGATCGTGCGCGTTTCCTGCGCGCTGCCCCAATTCTTCGACGCCATCTTCACTGTATATTTGATCGGCCCGTCGTTGGCGACTTCCGACAGCACCTTGATGCTGGGCGTCGCGTGAGCTGCCGGTTCAACCACGCAAGCTAGCAGCGCCATCACAGCGCCCGCAGCAATCCAACGACCTTGCGAAGAACCGCCAACCTGAAAAAAACCCGAACGATCGATCATGCGAAAAACCCCTCCGTTTGCAGCCGTCACGCCGGGCGTACAGCAACGGCGCCGGGGTGGCCGCGCCGCGCGTGTGGCGGGATCAGTCTAGCGCGACGCGCGCCACGGGTTTCTCATGGGAAACCCGTGGCGCGCGCTGCTTGCAATGGATTGGCCGATCGAGACTCCCGGCGAATCAGAAGCCCGTCAGCACCAGTTTGCCGATCGCACGCCCTTCTTCCAGCAGGCGGTGCGCCTCCCGCAGGTTCGTTGCGTTGATCTTGCCGAGGTCGCGGCCAAGCGTGGTCTTGACCGTGCCTGCGTCGATCAGTCGCGCCACTTCAGTCAGCAGCTTGTGTTGTTCGAGCATGTCCGGCGTGCCGAACATCGAGCGTGTGAACATGAACTCCCAATGGAACGCGGCGCTTTTCGCCTTCAGCAATTCGACGGGAATCGGCTTGTTGTTTTCGACGATCGAGCAGATGCCCCCTTGCGGTGCAATGACAGCGGCGGCGGCGGGAAAGTGCTTGTCCGTGTCATTGAAAATCAGCACGTAGTCGACTTGCTCGAAACCTGCGTCCTTCAGTTGCTTGGGCATGTCGCCGAAATGGTCGACGATGTGATCCGCGCCGAGTTGTGTCGCCCACTTCGCCGACTCCGGCCGCGACGCAGTCGCAATCACCTTCAGCTTCGCGACTTTTTTCGCAAGCTGGATGCCGATCGACCCCACGCCGCCCGCGCCGCCCACGATCAACACGGACTTGCCGGCGTCATGCCCTTGCGCCGATACCCCCAGCCGGGCGAACAGGGCTTCCCATGCGGTGATCGTGGTGAGCGGCAAGGCTGCGGCGTGCGAGAAATCGAGCGATTGGGGCTTGACGCCAACAATACGTTCATCGACCAGATGGAACTCGCTGTTCGTACCTGGCCGCGTGATGCTGCCGGCATAAAACACGGGGTCTCCCACGTTGAACAGCGTCACGTCCGGACCGACCGCTTCGACCACGCCCGATGCATCCCAGCCAAGAACACGCGGCGTGTCTTCGACCTTGTCCTTCGGCGCACGCACTTTCGTATCGACGGGGTTCACGCCGATCGCCTCGACCTTCACCAGGAGGTCACGGCCGGTCGGCGTCGGTTTGTCGATCTCGACGTCCATCAACGATTCCGGATTCGAGATGGGCAGGTAACGGGTCAGGGCAATCGCTTTCATGAAAAAGCTCCGTAAGGGGGTTCAGGCGTTGCTTGTGCAATGCATGGACCCGATGTTAAGGGCTTTCAGCTTCGCGCGAAACCGTCATAATTGCTGAAACATTTTATTGATAATCACGAAGATGACGAAAATCGACGTTCAGAGCAACTTACCCTATAAGGCACAGCTCGATTTGCTGGACGTCGCGCTGTTCGTACGGTCGGCGGCTTTATCGAATCTGTCTGCGGCGGGACGGGAATTCGGATTGTCTGCCGCCGTCGCGAGCGCCCGGCTCGCCCAACTTGAACGGCAGCTTGGCGCGCGGCTTTTGCATCGGACAACACGGCGCATCAGTGTCACGCAGGAAGGCGAGATTTTCATCGAGCACGCCCGCGCATTGCTCGACGCCGCCGATGCGGCCCGCGCTTCGGTCGGACGCGCGTTCGAGCAACCGCAGGGACGTTTGCGCGTGACCATGCCGTCCTCGCTCGGGCGTCAGCATGTATCGCCGGCCATTCCTGAATTCCTGCGCCGCTATCCGGGCGTGAGCCTCGACTTGCGCCTGACCGACCAGGTAGTCGATCTCGTCGATAAAGGCATCGATCTGGCAGTGCGTATTGGCGCGTTAAAGGATTCGACGCTCGTCGCGAGAAAACTCGCCAGCAACCGGCGCGTGCTGTGCGCGTCGCCGACGTATCTCGCTGAGCATGGCACGCCGCGCCACCCCGCTGATCTTGCGCAGCACGAGTGTGCGATTCTGTCAGGGCAACGAGACTGGGCGTTCGTCACGCCGACTGGGACTATTGATGTGCGCGTGTGCGGCCGGCTAGATACGGACAACGGCGAAGTCATTCGCGATGCGTTACTTGCCGGGTTTGGTATCGGGTTGAAATCGACGTGGAGCGTGGCGCCGTTCCTGCACAGCGGCGAACTGGTGACCGTCCTCGATAGCTATCCACTCGCGGAAACGGTGGCGATCTGGGCGGTGTACCCGAGCCGCGCATTCGTGCCACCGAAAACGACGGCGTTCATCGATTTCCTGAGCGGGCATTTCGGCGATCCGCCGTACTGGGATGTCGATCCGCGAAGAGTGATGCGGTAGTCGTCATCCCGTAAATGCAAATAGGAATTTACGTATTCTTTAAATTTTGGTGCAACCGGAGTATTGCATTGCAACGACGAATTGCAGCGGGCTCGATCGGCGCGTCTGCGCCCTTTGGCAATTCATCTGCGCTGTCCTCGAGTTTGTGGTTTTTCAGCCAACAACGCTTATAAATTTTGGGTGTACAAATATTACTTGTACTCACCGTTTTTTGGGGGTACATTATTCATGGGCATTTCGTATAACGTCCCAAAGAGTGAAGCAAATATCCAAGAGCGAGGCCTGTCGTTCGAAGCGGTCCGCGATTTTGTCATGTCGAGTGCATTGATCGTCGAAGATTGTCGCAACATTTATGTCGAGCGCAGGTTTCAGGCTCTCGGTTTAATAGCCGATCGCCTGCACATGCTGGTATTCACGCCACGTGGCAACAGGATTCACGTTATTAGTCTACGGAAGGCGAACCTTCGCGAGGTAAAGCGGTATGAGCAAGCAGAACAAGGAAGAAGTGCTGGACGAGAACCCCGAATGGGGTGAGGCGGAATTCGCGCGTGCACGACCGGCGTCGGACGTTTTGCCGGAGCTGTACGGGCACGAGCGAGCCACGGAAATGCTGCGCCCGCGCGGACGACCGAAGCTGGAAAATCCGAAGTTACCCATCAAATTGCGCATCGATCCGGACGTGGTCGACGCTTATAAAGCGCAAGGCGAAGGCTGGCAAACGCGAATGAATGCCGCGTTGCGCGACTACGCGAAATCGCACGGATTGATGCGTTGAACCATGGGTGAGTAATGGCGCGCCATTCAGCGCGCCCTCACACCGTCTTTACCCCACCCTTACCGGCGCCTTCACAAACCCTCGAAACCGCGCCCGGAACGCGCGCACCGGCTCGCCCGCAAGTCCGTAATCCGGGAACCGCACAGTAAATCGCCCGATCGCAATACGCGCCTCCAACCGCGCCAGCGACAACCCCGCGCACTGATGAATCCCGAACCCAAACGCAAGATGCCGATTCGGCTCGCGGCCGATATCGAAACAACCGGCCGCCTCAAACTGCTCCGGATCGCGATTCGCCGCCCCGATGCACAACGTCACCGGCGTCCCACGCACGACCGGTACCCCGGCAATATCCGTATCCGCCGTCGCGATCCGGTTGCCGAGCTGGTTCGAGCTTTCGTAACGCAAACACTCCTCGATCGCACTCTCAATCAACGCCGGGTCGGCCAATAACCGCGCCCGCTGCTCCGGCCATTGCGCCAGTAGCACGATGCCGTTGCCAATCAGATTCGTAGTCGTCTCGTGCCCCGCGTTCAGGATGAAAATGCAGTTATGCAGCAGTTCAGCCTCGTCCAGGCGCTCTCCGTCGGCTTCGCTTTGAATCAGCCGCGTGAGCACGTCATGCTGTGGGTCGCCTGGATGCGCGCGGCGCCGAGCAACCAGCGTCACCAGATAATCGATGAAATCCGCTACCGCGCGATTACCCCGCGCTTCCTGTTCCGGGTTGAGCGCGGGTTCCAGCGCGCCGAGAATCGCTAGCGACCAGTCACGCAATGGCGCGCGTTCATCGTGCGGCACGTCGAGCAGATTGCCGATCACTTCAACCGGAATCGCCGAAGCGAAATCATCGATCAAATCGATCTCACCGCGTGCTGCAGCCTGGTCGAGAAGATCGTCGATCAGACGCACAAGACCCGGCTCCATTGCCGCGATCGCACGCGCCGTCAGCGCTCCCGCGATCAGTTTGCGCACGCGCGTGTGCCGCGGCGGATCGTTGAATACGAGGCTCGTCGTGTGATGCGCGAAAAGCGCAGTATGGACGCCATACTTCGGGCCAAATTCAACGGTCTTGTCCGAACTGAAGGTTTTCGGATCGCGATACACGGCCTGAACGTCCCGATACCGCGTGAGAAACAGCGAGCCATCGGGCATTGTCTTGATCGGCTCCGTGGTGCGCAGCGCGTCGTAGACCGGATACGGGTCAGCGTAAAACGCGACGTCGAGCTTGCGCAGATCAAAGTCGAGCGCGCGTTCGGTCGGGGTCATGCGGGTCTCCGTCGTTTGATCGACAGCCATCATAGCGGCGCGGCGCGCACGTCCGCCATCGGTCGGGACCATTACAATGACAGGTCTCGCACTGCAGCTCTCGATTGTTCCCACCGCTATTTTTCTCGCTCTCCACCCGTCATGAACCTTGTCATCCAAAGCCTCGATCCGATCGCCGAGTCCCATCTGAAACCGCTCATGGCCCTCGCGCGCTCGCAGCAAAGCGAACACGCGGACGGCGGCCGGGTATTGCGGCTGCGCGACGCGGATCCGCTGCAGCGTCCGGATATCGATGCGTATTGCGGCGCGCATCGGCTGGATTACGCGTTTATCGACCCGGCGCTGCGCCTGAATGATTTCGGCCTCGTCGCCATGGACATGGATTCGACGTTGATCACGATCGAGTGTATTGACGAGATCGCCGATTTTTGCGGGTTGAAGTCACAGGTCGCGGCGATTACCGAAGCGTCGATGCGCGGCGAGATCAAGGACTTCAACGAGAGCCTGACGCGGCGGGTTGCGCTGCTGAAGGGTCTGGAAGCAAGCGCGCTGGAACGGGTTTATGACGAACGGCTGCGCTTGTCGCCTGGCGCGGAAATCATGCTCGCGGGGGCAAAGGCGGCGGGACTGAAAACCCTGCTGGTATCCGGCGGTTTCACGTTCTTCACCGAGAAGCTGAAGGCACGCCTCGGGCTTGATTTCACGCACGCGAACACGCTTGAAATAGTCGATGGCAAGCTGACCGGGAAGGTCACCGGCGAGATCGTTAATGCTGAAGTCAAAGCGCGCACACTGCGTGAAACCTGCGCGCAACTGGGTATTGATCCGCAGCGGTCTATCGCGATGGGCGACGGGTCGAATGATCTGAAGATGATGGCGGAAGCAGGGTTGTCGGTGGCGTTCCGGGCGAAGCCGGTGGTGCGTGAAGCGGCAGGACTGGCGTTGAACTTCGTGGGACTGGACGGGTTGCTGCGGTTGTTTTGAGCGGGCTCGGATCTCGAGAAAAGGGCTAAAGAAAAGGGCTAAAGAAGAGGGCCAAGTCTGAGACTCGGCCCCGTTTCGATCAATGGCTTTACCCCTTTAACCCCGCCAACGCCCGTTCCAGATCCGCCTGCAGATCCGCCTGATCTTCCAGCCCGATATAAAACCGCACCAGCACGCCCTCATGCGGCCAGTCGCCGGCGGTGCGCATCGATTTGATGTCGTACGGCATGGCGAGACTATTCGCACCGCCCCAGCTCCAGCCGATCGCGAAATTTTCCAACGCCTCGACGAAGGTATCGATTTGCGCCGGGCTGTAGCGTTTGTCGAAGACCACGGAGAACAGTCCGCCTGCCCCCGTGAAATCGCGTTTGAAGAATCCATGGCCCGGGCAATCCGCCAATGCCGGATGCAACACCGCCGAAATTTCCGGCCGCGTCTTGAGCCAGTGAGCGAGCGCGAGCGCTGTCCGGTCGTGAGCGTCAAAGCGGATTTGCATGGTCGGCAGACTGCGCAGCACGAGCGAACAGTCGTCCGAAGACACGCCTATGCCCATGCGCATGCGCGCGCTCTTCAATTTCATGTGGATGGCTTTGTCGGCGGTAATCGTCGCGCCCATCAGGATGTCGCTCGCACCGGACTGGTACTTCGTCAGCGCCTGCACCGAGATATCCACGCCATGCTCGAAGGGTTTGAACGCGAGACCGGCCGAATAAGTATTGTCGATAGCGCTCAGGATCTTGCGCGCTCGCGCGACCTTCGTGATCGCCGGCACGTCCTGCACTTCCATGGTCACCGAACCCGGCGCTTCGAGCCAGATCAGCTTGGTGTTCGGCCGGATCAGCGCGTCAATGCCCGCGCCGATCAGCGGATCGTAATACGTCACTTCCAGGCCGAAATCCGCCACGAGCCAGTCGGCGTGCTCGCGATTCGGTGAGTACGCGTTGTCGGGAATCATCACGTGATCGCCGGACTTCACCAAGCCGAAGTACACGTTCGATATAGCCGATAAACCCGAAGGCTGCAGCAACGCATGCTTGCCACCCTCGATCACCGCCAACCGTTGCGCCAGCGCAAGCGACGTGGGGGTTGCGTGCAGGCCATAGCGCCACTGACTGTCGTCGCTCCAGACGAGCGCTCGCATGGCAGCGAGATTCGGGAAGACCACGGTCGACGCCCGTGCAACCGGAACCGAGAACGAATCGAAACCGGGGCTGAGCTGATCGTCCGGATGAACGATACGGGTCTGCAAGCTGCGCGCGCTAGACGAATTGCGGGAATCGGTCATGAGTGTCCTGCTTGTTCGAGGCTATAAGAAAAAAGCGTCATCGCGAGAAGCCGATGACGCCGTATTACATCGAACGGCGAGTTTGTGTTTCACTCGCCGATCGTTACGTTGCTGGTTCCGCCCAACGCGCGGCCTGCGGCCGGCGCAGCGGGCGCAGGCGCGGGCTCAAGCGAAGGCGCGGCTGATTGCGGCGCCTTCGGTGCAACCGCTCCAGCGGCAGCAGCAGGCACAGCACCAGACCCGACGGGCTTGAGGTCGAAGGGCAACGGATTGGAATCATCGGCGTTCATGCGTTCGCCCGACACACTGCCGTCGGCTGCAAACTTGCCGACCCAGTTCCCGGTGATATGCGTGCCGTCATTCGACTCTTCGATCTCGAGCGTATCGCCGTCACGGTCACCCGCGACCAAAATCACCGTCGACGCTCCCGCGAGCCGATATTCGCCGTGCACGCCCGTGCGTTCATCGGTTTTTGCGCCAAGCTTCATTTCAATCTGCTTGTCGCCGAGCGTGCCGACATAGGTCGGGAATCGCGCATACGCCGGATTCGGCGTCAGTGGTTTGGCAGGCGGTAGCGCCAGCGTTTCAATTGCTTCAGCCGTACCCGGTGCCTGCAGGCCCAGATCGCCCGGCGTAGCCGCTGCGCGTGCCGCCGACACGGCTCGGGAGCCGTCGGGCGGCATGGTCGAATTGCAGCCGGCGAGCAAGAGCGCTGCCGCCACCGCCGCCACTTTCATTTGCGTCATCGAATAGTTTCCTCTCCTTACCCTGCTCATACGCGTTCGAAAATTGCCGCGATGCCCTGCCCGCCCCCAATGCACATTGTCACCAGCGCATAACGTCCACCCACGCGCTGCAGCTCGTACAACGCCTTCACGGTGATCAGCGCGCCGGTTGCCCCGATCGGGTGGCCGAGCGAAATGCCCGAGCCGTTCGGATTGACCTTCGCGGGGTCCAGCGCCAGCTCTTTGGATACCGCGCAAGCCTGCGCCGCAAACGCTTCGTTGGCTTCGATCACATCGAGGTCCCCGACGCTCAGGCCCGCGCGCTCTAATGCCTTGCGTGTGGCCGGAATCGGGCCAATGCCCATGTATTTCGGATCGACGCCCGCGTGCGCATACGAGACCAATCGCGCAAGCGGCTTCAAGCCACGCGCTTCAGCCGTACCCCGTTCCATCAGCACGACGGCGGCGGCCGCGTCGTTGATGCCCGACGCATTGCCCGCGGTCACCGTTCCGTTTTCCTTCGCAAACACGGGCTTGAGCTTCGTGAAATCCTGGAGCGTGGCGTTCAGACGGACGTGCTCGTCGGTATCGAAGACAATGTCGCCCTTCTTCGATGCCTGCGTGACGGCAAGAATCTGTTCCTTGAAATAACCCGCTTCGATAGCCCGCGCCGCGCGCCGATGGGATTCGAGCGCGAGCTCATCCTGCATCTCGCGCGAGATACCGTATTTGGCGGCGACATTTTCCGCCGTGACGCCCATGTGGATGGCATCGAAGGGATCGTGCAGCGCGCCGAGCATCATGTCGATGAGACGTGCGTCGCCCATGCGCTGTCCGAAGCGTGCCGCCGGCGCGAGATACGGCGCGCGGCTCATGCTTTCCGCGCCGCCGCCGATGGCGATATCGGTGTCACCAAGCAGAATGGATTGAGCGGCCGAGACAATAGCCTGCAGGCCCGAACCGCACAAGCGATTGACGGTCAGCGCGGGCGCGTGGTGCGCCACGCCGCCGTTCACCGCGGCGACGCGTGCCAGATACATGTCCTTGGGTTCGGTCTGGATCACATTGCCGAACACCACATGGCCAACCTCCTCGCCCGACACGTTCGCTCGCGACAAAACCTCCCGCACCACGCGCGCACCGAGATCCGTCGGGCTGAAGTCCTTCAGCGCACCGCCGAAATCGCCAATTGCGGTCCGCACGCCGCTGACCACCATCACTTCACGCTGCGCCATGAAAGCTCCTTCGTCTCAGTTGTTTTGTGCTTTGTGCAAACCGCCGCGCCGAGCGTGACATCACAATCTAATGCTCAGACTTCGCCCCACAGGTCGTGGCCATCGGCGCCGGTGATTTTCACCGACACGAAATCGCCCGCCTTGTAACGCTTCGACGCCTTCTTCGCCGGCTCGATATACACCACGCCGTCAATCTCTGGCGCATCCGCCGCGGTTCGGCCGACACCGCCTTCGTTGCTCAGTTCATCGACGAGCACTTTCAGCGTCTTGCCGATCTTGCGTTTCATGCGTTGCGCCGACAACTCTTCGGCCAGTTCCATGAATCGTGCACGACGGTCCTCGCGTACTTCGTCAGGCAGCGCGCCGTCGAGTTCGTTCGCCGTTGCCCCTTCAACCGGCGAATACGCGAAACAGCCGACCCGATCCAGATCGGCGATACGAAGGAAGTCCAGCAGCGTTTGAAATTGTTCTTCGGTTTCACCCGGGAAGCCCGCGATAAACGTGCTCCGGATAGTCAGGTCCGGGCACATCGCGCGCCACTTCTGCACGCGCTCGAGCACCTTCTCGGCGTTCGCCGGGCGCTTCATGCGCTTGAGCACTTCGGGGTGCGCGTGCTGGAACGGAACGTCCAGATACGGCAGCACGTGGCCCTTCAACGGACCTTCGGCCATCATAGGAATGACTTCGTCCACGCTTGGGTACGGGTACACGTAATGCAGGCGGACCCATGCGCCATATTGCACCGCGAGCTCACCCAACGCGCCGACAAGGTCCGTCATGCGCGTCTTGATCGGCTTGCCGTTCCAGAAACCGGTGCGATATTTGACATCGACGCCATATGCGCTCGTGTCCTGCGAAATCACGAGCAGTTCCTTGACGCCGGATTTGAACAGGTTTTCGGCTTCGAGCATGACGTCGGCCACCGGCCGCGACACCAGGTCGCCGCGCATGGACGGGATGATGCAGAACGTGCACCGGTGATTACAGCCTTCCGATATCTTCAGATACGCGTAATGCCGCGGCGTCAGCTTGATGCCGGCAGGCGGCACGAGATCGATGAACGGGTCGTGAGGTTTGGGCAAATGCAGATGCACGTGGCTCATCACCTCGGCCGTCGCGTGCGGCCCGGTCACGGCCAGCACTTTCGGATGCACTTCCTGGATCAAGCCCGTTCCGCTCGCGCTCTTCTTCGCACCCAGACAACCGGTCACGATCACCTTGCCGTTCTCGTGCAGCGCCTCGCCGATCGCGTCGAGGCTTTCCTGCACGGCTTCGTCGATAAACCCGCAGGTGTTGACCACGACGAGATCGGCGCCGTCGTAAGAGCCGGAAATCTCGTACCCTTCCGCCCGCAGTTGCGTGATGATCTGCTCGGAGTCGACCAAGGCTTTTGGGCAACCGAGCGAAACAAACCCGACTTTAGGGGCCGAAGCGCTCGGCACGGCGGGGGAAATGGTCTGCGACATAGGTGGGTCCGGCGTATAGCGGTGACAATGGCGACAAATGGGGACGGTGCGGCAAGGCCAAGGGGTCCGGTGTCCATAAGGACCAAACCCCGGACAGCGTCTCGCGCACGCAACCGCTTATTGTACCGCGCTGGCGACGGTACAGCCGGTCACGCGGCGAGGCGTTGCCGCATCAAACAGGCCGAGGGCCGCGGGTTGATCTGCCGGGATCAAGTCCTTGACCGCCAGAGCGTCCTCGATCACTTCAAGAATTTCGTGCGAATCATGCAGGCGCCGGATGGCTGCGTGCAGCTCGGCAGCCTCGGGCCAGGTCCGCTTGAGATAGCTGAGCCACATCTTGACGCGTCCGTGCTCGTGACGCACCCCGACACGGATTTGCAGTTTTCTCAGGTAATCGGCGAGTTGGCCCAGCACGGCCGCCCATTCCTCGCCCGAAGGCGCCGGGTCCATCAGTCCGCGGATTCGCAAAGCCAGGAACGGATCAGAGACAGCGCCGCGCCCGATCATCACGTCCGCGCAGCCGCTGACCGCCCGGCATCGCTCCCAGTCGGCCACTGTCCAGACTTCTCCATTGGCCACGACTGGCACGTCCACGGCAGCGTCGATACGCGCGATCCACTCCCAGTGGGCCGGCGGCCGGTAGCCATGGTCACGCGTTCTGGCATGCACGACAAGGGAGGCAGCGCCGCCTTCCGCCAACGCCGTGGCACAGTCGATCGCGAGCGAAGTATCGGACACGCCAAGCCGCATTTTTGCTGTCACGGCGATGCCGGCAGGCACCGCTGCGCGAACTGACGCAACGATCCGGTTCAGCTGTTCCGGGTGCGCCAGAAGCATCGCGCCGCCACCGTGCCGGTTGACTATTTTGGCGGGGCAGCCGAAGTTCAGATCGATTCCATGCGGCGAGAGACTGGCCGCCTGGGCCGCATTCAGCGCCATCCATTCAGGATCGCTGCCGAGCAACTGGATCACCATCGGCGTGCCGCTGGATGTATGGCCTCCGTGGAGGACTTCGGGCGTATCTCTCTCGTAGACACTTCGGGGAAGCACCGAGCCCGTCACCCTGACGAATTCGGACACGCACCCGTCGAATCCGCCTGTGCTGGTCAGCACGTCACGCAGTACGTAGTCCGCAAGCCCTTCCATGGGCGCAAGAAGCAGCCGGCTCATACGAGAACGGCGCCTGAGTTGCTTTTGCGGATTTTACGGTTATCCGAGCGAGGCAAAGCTGACTTTCGAAGCGACGGGCGTAGTGATATGGGACATGTCGTGGTCTGGCGAAGTGAATGCCGAGCGGCGCTTTGAGCACCGGAGAGGCACGAAGCGAACGAGCACAGAGGCGCGCTTTCGGCAGTTGGCGTCGCCCCTCGAAAGCAGGACAAAAGACGCTTGAAAAGGCGAGATACGCCGCAGCATCCGCCACAGAGCGAGATATTCACCTTGGGCGCTGTGCTGCAAGCGGATATTGTACCGTGAGCCACACGTGCTCGAATGCCAGGTGCCCAACCTTGACCCGTGCGTTGACCCGCGCGGCTTTCCCAGCCGTCGCAAGTCCTGCGAACCGCCCGCGGCTCCAGACGCCGCGCCGGCCCAGCTTACTTCTTCTCGGGCGTCCCGGCCGGCGCAGTAGCTGGCGTTGCGGTCGTCGTCGCCGCCCCAGCCGTAGCCGGATTCGGGAACGGGAACGTATTGAACATCGACTTCGCCTGGGTCTGCATCTGCTCCTGCATCTGCACGAACATGTTCTTCGATTGCTCGATATAGCTCGTCATCATCCCCTGCATCATGGGCGCCTGCATGTTCATGAACTGTGACCAGATTTCCGGATTGAGCGGCACCGCATTGCCGTCGATCAGTCCCTTAGACTGGTCCGTGAGCTTGTGCTGGATATCGATGAACGCCTGGATATTCTTCTCCAGATACGTGCCCATCATGCCCTGCATCGCGTTGCCGTAGAAGCGGATGATCTGCGAAAGCATAACCGATGAAAACATCGGCAAGCCGCCGCTCTCTTCTTCCAGAATGATCTGCAGCAGGATGCTGCGCGTCAGGTCCTCGGCGGACTTGGCGTCCATCACCTTGAACTCTTCCTGGTCGAGCACGAGCTGTTTGACGTCGGAAAGCGTGATGTAGGTGCTGGTTTCGGTATCGTAGAGCCGGCGATTCGGATATTTTTTTATGAGTCGTTCGGCGGATTTCTTTGTAGTGGTCATGTAACGCCTTTAAACGCAAAACTCAAACTGTGCCGACGGACTCCGCGTGATAGAAAGCGACGCAAGCCGCCGGTTCGTAGTTGGTGCCGGTAGTCCGGCAACCAGTCCCAACGTCCCGACCCGACGCGGGACGCGCGGCGCGCACAGCTTCATGGCGCGCCGCGTGAATCACCCTCAACCCATGTGCAAACCGCCATTCAGCGAGAAGTCGGCACCCGTCGAAAAGCCCGATTCCTCCGATGCCAGCCACGCCACGATCGAGCCGATCTCCTCCGGCCGCCCAAGCCGGCGAACCGGAATGGTCGCGACGATCTTCTCCAGCACATCCGGGCGGATCGACTTCACCATGTCCGTCCCAATGTAGCCCGGCGAAATGGTGTTAACCGTCACGCCCTTGGTCGCCACTTCCTGCGCCAGCGCCATCGTGAAGCCGTGAATGCCCGCCTTCGCGGTGGAATAGTTGGTCTGGCCGAACTGCCCTTTCTGACCATTCACCGACGAAATATTGATCACGCGTCCAAAACCACGCTCGACCATGCCGTCGATCACCTGCTTCGTCACGTTGAAGAGGCTCGTCAGGTTGGTATCGATCACCGCGGTCCAGTCTTCGTGCGTCATCTTGCGGAACACGACATCGCGCGTGATACCCGCGTTATTCACCAGGATGTCGACTTCGCCGACTTCG
Organism: Caballeronia sordidicola; assembly: GCF_002220365.1. Taxonomy (GTDB): domain Bacteria; phylum Pseudomonadota; class Gammaproteobacteria; order Burkholderiales; family Burkholderiaceae; genus Caballeronia; species Caballeronia sordidicola_C. The sequence goes on from NZ_MTHB01000206.1 coordinate 94,266, forward strand.
GCCTTGACCTTGTCGAAGGCGTTCTTGGTCGACTCCCAGTCGCCCACGTTGCCTTCCGAGGCGATGACGTCATAACCCAGCGCCTTTTGCTCTTCGAGCCATTTGACCCGGCGCGGCGAATTCGGTCCACAGCCCGCGACGACCGTGTAGCCATCCTTATGGAGCCGCTGGCAGATACTCGTACCAATGCCGCCCATGCCGCCCGTCACATACGCTACTCGTTTCGTCATTGCTCGCTCCGTTTATCGTTATGCGCGCTTGGCGAGCCGGTCTTGCTGCTGACCTGTATCGCCGCGCGCTGTGCTCTCGCACACTGTCTCCCTACGGCCGCTCTACTGCGAGCGCCACGCCCATACCGCCGCCGATACACAGCGACGCCAGTCCTTTCTTCGCATCGCGTTTCTGCATTTCATGCAGCAGCGTGACGAGAATCCGGCAGCCGGACGCACCAATCGGATGACCGATCGCGATTGCCCCGCCGTTCACGTTGACCTTCGACGTATCCCAGCCCATCTGCTGATGGACGGCCAGCGCCTGCGCTGCAAATGCTTCGTTGATTTCCATCAGGTCGAGCTCCGACGCGGACCAGCCCGCGCGTTCCAGGCAACGCCTGGATGCCGGCACCGGACCCATGCCCATCACCTTGGGATCGACGCCCGCATTCGCGTACGCCTTGATGCGCGCGATGGGCGTGAGGCCCAACGCATCGGCCTTTTTTGCCGACATCACGATCACTGCCGCCGCGCCATCGTTAAGACCGGAGGCGTTCGCCGCGGTCACGGTGCCTTCCTTCGAGAACGCCGGTTTCAGGCCGGACAGCGATTCGGCTGTCACCCCATGACGCACGAATTCGTCGGTGGCAAATCGCAGCGGCTCGCCTTTGCGTTGAGGAATTTCAACGGGCACGATTTCATCGTTGAAACGGCCCGACTTCTGCGCCGCTTCTGCCTTGTTCTGCGACAGCGCCGCAAACGCATCCTGCGCTTCACGCGTAATGCCGTATTCCTTCGCGACGTTTTCCGCCGTGACGCCCATGTGGATCGAGTTGAACGCGTCCCACAGGCCGTCCACGATCATCGAATCGATCAGCTTCGCGTCGCCCATGCGGAAACCATCGCGCGAGCCCGGCAACACGTGCGGCGCCGCGCTCATGTTTTCCTGGCCGCCTGCGATCACGATGTCGGCATCACCCGCGATAATCGCGTTTGCCGCCAGCATCACGGCCTTCAGGCCCGATCCGCACACCTTGTTGATGGTCATGCCCGGCACCGAGCTGGGCAAGCCTGCCTTGATCAGCGACTGGCGCGCCGGATTCTGGCCGGAGCCCGCCGTGAGAACCTGGCCGAGGATCACTTCGCTGATCTGCTCGGGCTTGAGGTTCGAACGCTCGAGCAATGCGCGAATCACGATTGCGCCCAGATCGGGTGCGGCGATCTTCGCCAGCGACCCGCCGAATTTGCCGACGGCCGTCCGTGCGGCCGATACGATCACTACGTCTGTCATTTCAGTTTCCTTTGAGAATCGAAAGTGGTAGCCCGGCTTTAGCCGGCTGACTGCGTGGCCGGCTGGATGCGTGTTCGCGCTTGCCCCTTGTTTGCCTGCAGGGTTTCCACCTGGTGCGGGCGACGCTCTCAACAGCGCTGGCTTTACGGTTACTTCGGGTTTATTCAGGTTTCAGCAAATGCAATAAAACGCTACGTCGGCTACTGTTGACCGGTCACGCCCGAAATGCAATCGGGTCCGATCCGCATGACCCGCGTTGGCCGTCACTCAAAAGATCATTCAGCCGTGCAGGTCACGCAAAAACTTCATTGATCCCGCTGCAAGACATAACGTCCCGGCGCCGGCTCGATCACCGGGAAATCATCGGATCCCAGGTTTGCTTTCGGCTTCACTTTCTTGCCGGCATGACCATCGAGCCATTGCGTCCATGTCGGCCACCAGCTACCCGGATGCTCGGTCGCGCCTTCAAACCATGCATCGGGATCCTCAGGCAGGGTTTTATCGGCGTTATCGAGAAGCCAGAAACTGCGCTTGTTCTTCGACGGCGGATTGATCACACCCGCAATGTGTCCCGATGCCCCGAGCACAAAGGTCTGCGGCCCGGTCAGCAAAGGTGCGGACGCATATGCCGCCGTCCACGGCACAATGTGATCCTCGCGCGATCCATACAAAAACGTCGGCACGTCGATCTTCGACAAATCCACCCGCTCACCGCACGAAGTCAGATCGCCCGGATTACGCAGGCGATTTTCCAGATACGTGTTACGCAGATACCAGACGAACATCGGGCCTGGCAGATTGGTTGAATCGCTGTTCCAGTAAAGCAGGTCGAACGCCTGCGGCGTACGGCCCTTCAGGTAATTGTCCACCACGTAGTTCCACACCAGATCGTTCGGGCGCAGATACGAGAACGTGTTGGCGAACTCGACACCGCGCATCAGCGCAGGCGGGTTGCCGTTCTTGCCGCCAATGGTCTGCTCGCGCGTCTGCACATGCTGCTCATCGATAAACACGTCGAGCACGCCCGTGTCAGAAAAGTCGAGCATGGCGGTCAGCAGCGTCATGGATGCGACCGGATGTTCCCCACGCGCGGCCAGCACGGCCAGAGCGGTTGCGAGCATCGTGCCGCCCACGCAGAAGCCGAGCGTGTTGATCTGCTCGCGGCCGCTGATCTGCTTGACTACATCGATAGGCGTAAGAACGCCTTCATCAATGTAATTGTCCCAGGTCTTGTGCGCGATCGATGCATCCCCATTACGCCACGAGATCATGAAAACCTGGTGGCCCGCGTCAAGCGCATGGCCGACGAGCGAGCCTTCCGGCTGCAGGTCGAGGATGTAGAATTTGTTGATGCATGGCGGCACGATCAACAGCGGCCGCTCTCTCACGGTCGCGGTGTGCGGCGTGTACTGGATCAGTTGCAGCAGGTCGTTCTCAAACACGACCGAGCCTTTCGTGGTTGCAATGTTCTTGCCGACCACAAAACCCGATTCATCGCTTTGCTGGATCTTGCCGCGCTGCATGTCGGCGAGCAAATTCATCATGCCCTTTTGCAGGCTCTCGCCACGGCTCTCGATCAGCGCCTTCTGCGCATCCGGATTCAACGCAATGTAATTGCTCGGCGATGCCGCTGCCGCCCACTGCTGTACAGCGAACCTGATTCGTTCGCGGGTCTTGTGATCGCCTTCGACAGCTTCCGCAAGCTCCTGCAGATAACGCGCGTTCAGCACATACCATGCAGCGGCGAATGCGAACCCGGGCGCGGATTGCCACGCGGGCGCGCTGAAGCGGCGGTCTTTCAGCGTCGCCAGGTCGATGCTTTGCTCACTGGCCTGCTTGATGAGTTCCCCGGCGTCGCGCGAGAAACTGGACTGCAGTTCCTGCAGGCGCTGCGGCGGGATAGCGGCAGTCGGAATGTTAGGCATTGCGGGCATCGCGAACGGCAATTGTCCGCTTCGGCCACCACCGCTGTTACCGCCATTGACGCCCGGGAAACCAGGAAACCCCGGGAAACCCGGGAAACCACCCAGCGCCGCAAACGGATTAACTGGTGCTGATCCTGCCGATTCCGTATGTCCCGGATTCGCCTGGGCGGCAAGTTTTTGCCACTGGGCCGGGTCGGCTACCGCGCGCCATGTGTTGAGCCATTGCTCGAACATCTTTTGCACTGCGGCTGGATCCGCGGCGGGCATACCCATACCAAGAGACGCACCCGGCGCACCCGGTGCGTCAGATGTTGCCTTGGCAGCGGATGGCCTTGATGAACCCGGTGATGATGAAGATGAAGATCTGGAGGCAGCCATATCCGCGTTTGACCTAAGCGTCCCGAGAGACTGAGTTGCTGATGCAGGCGTGACGTGGAGCCGCGTCGTCGTGATCGTAGTGCCGGGCTGCTAAACGCCCGACCGCGATGATGTGACCTTGCTACGCCGTGCGCTTTTGTGAAACATTCTTGCTCCACGGTGCGAGGCGTGTCAATGCGTCGCCTTGATTTTGACGCAGTGCGATATTTTTTTCATCATCGTTTTCCCGATGTGACGCGATGATGAACGTCAAGAATTGTTGCGCAACATAAATCACGCCCGCAGCGGCCAGTGACACGTTTTACGGGCTCAGCAAAAAGCGTGCGCTTGGCATAGGCAAACATCAGGTCAGGCGGTTCGAGCAGGATCTGCGCTGGTCGTGTTTGTGATCTAGTCTGCGAGCCAGATCATCGCGGCCATGCGCCCCGTTGTCCGGTCCCGTCGATACGAATAGAACCGGTCTGCGTCAGTCATCGTGCAAAACGTCCCGCCGTGGACGTTCTCGGGCGGCACACCGGCCCGTTCCAGGCGCAAACGGGCGAGCGCATGGAGATTGGCGAGATATTTGTGTTTCTCTTCACGCCTGGCGAAAGCGGCAAAGGTTGCATCGCGACAGGCAGGATCGGCCGCAGCGATAAACGCGTCGAGCACATCCTCACCTACTTCGAACGCCACCGGGCCAATCGCCGGACCGAGCCATGCGTGCAACTTACCGGGCTGGGCGCCCGCAAGATGCGCGACCCGCTCCGCCGTCTTTTCCACGATTCCAGCCGCCAGTCCACGCCAGCCTGCGTGCGCTGCGCCAACGGCGCGGCCGGCTGCATCGCAGAAAAGCACCGGCAGGCAGTCCGCGATCATGACAACGCATACGACTCCCGCCCGGTCGGTCACCGCTGCGTCGGCCTTGACCGCCGACGAGGGAGAACCAGCGCAGCGGTCGATCACCGCACCGGCATCCTCGATCTGTACGCCATGCACCTGCTCGAGCCATGCAACCGGGGCGCCAGCGAGTTCCACCACGCGGCGGCGATTTTCCATCACGGCGTCGGGTACGTCGCCCGTATGCAGGCCGAGGTTGAGACCGCCGCGAACATTCGCACCGCCATACGGCGTGGCGCTCACGCCCCCATTGCGTGTGGTCGCGAGCGCCTTCACTCGCGGCGAAACCGCATTGGGACCGCCGGACCAGCCGGGCCAAAGGCAATCATCGTGGCGAAGCGGCGGGTAAGCCGAAAATTTCGCGGTGAAGTCAGCCGCCAAATCGATCTCGGATGGGCTCACCATTGGCGTCATTCCTCGTCATCATCATCGTCATATTCGATTGGCTGCGACTCGTCCCAGCCACCGCGCGCCTGAACGCCGCCATCGTCTTCATCGATGAAATCCGCATCCTCGGGATCGAGATCCGTCGCTTCGTCGCGACCCAGGCCCAATTCTGCCGCCAACGCTTCAATATCCTCCGGCACATCCGCGCGCCAGCTGATCTCGCGACCCGTGGTCGGATGAATCAGCCCAAGCCGCCAGGCATGCAGCGCCTGGCGATTGAACCCGTCCGGCAGCGGCTGCACCGAACGCTTGCCACGCGCGTGGCCGTAGATGGGGTCCCCCAGCAACGGATGGCGGATATGCGCGCAATGCACGCGGATCTGGTGTGTGCGGCCGGTATCGAGATCGCAGTGAACCGCGGACACCGGCTGGTTGTTCCACATCGCGCGGTCGATGGTGCGGTAGTGCGTACGGGCGTATTTCCCCGATGCGCTCTCCACCACCGCCATGCGCGTACGATCGCGCGGATCGCGGCCAATCGGGGCGTCGATAGTGCCTTCGTCCGGCATCGTCCCCCATACCAGCGCGACATAGCGGCGTTTCACCGTGCGTGCCTGCAACTGGCGCGTCAGGATCGTCTGCGCTTCGAGCGTGCGCGCCACCACCATCAGCCCCGACGTCTCCTTGTCCAACCGATGCACGATACCCGCGCGCGGCAAGCCGGCGGCGGCATCGCCGTACCGGTACAGCAAGCCGTTGAGCAGCGTGCCGCTCCAGTTGCCCGCGGCCGGATGCACGACCATGCCCGCGGGCTTGTTGATGACCACAAGCGCATCGTCTTCGTAGACTATCTCAAGCGGCACCGGTTCCGGTGTGAACGCGAGCTGTTCGGGCAGCAAATCGGGAATCAGCGTGATCGTGGCGCCGAGTGGCACGGGCTGCCGGATCTTCGCGGTCGCGCCATCGACCTGCACACGTTGCGCATCAATCCAGGTCTGCAAGCGGCTACGTGAAAACTCGGGAAACAGGCGCGCCATGACCTTGTCGAGACGCTCGCCGGCGTACTCGTCGGGGACGAGGATCGTGCGCGGCGTTTCGGCGTCGGCGCGCCGCTCGTGCAGGTTGGTGGGCACGGGTTTGCCGTGAATCTCGCTTGCCGCGTCCGGCGCAGCGGCCGGTTCGGTCAAATCGTCCGGACGTGCGTCGTCGGCCGATGCGCTTGGGCTATAATCTTTGCTGCGATCTTTGGTACGACTTGTACTTGAGCGGGTCATTTAGACTGAAAAGCTGGGAATTAGCCAGAAAGGCATGAGCTAGAAAATGCAAGCACTGATGCGAGCCGTGAATCAAGCTTTGAGAACCGTTTTGAACCCTGTCCGTCAACTGGTCCGGCTATCGTCGAACTCGTCTGTCAAGGTCATGGCGCTGGCTGCGAGTGCCGTCATTGTTGCGGGCTGCCATGGTTTGCCCGAGAAAACCGACGAAACGGCAACGTGGAATAACGGCAAATTATACTCGGAGGCGCAGGATGCGCTGACCGGCGGTGACTTCGGCAAATGTGCGAAGTATTTCGAGAACCTTGAAGGTCGCGACCCGTTCGGTCATTTCGCGCAACAAGCACAGATCAATGTCGCTTACTGCGACTGGAAGGACAGTGAAACTGCTTCGGCAGATTCGGCTATCGACCGCTTCATCAAGTTGCATCCGGATCACCCTGACATTGCCTACGCGTATTACCTGAAAGGCATGATCCACTTCAACGACGACCTCGGTCTGTTCGGCCGCTTCTCCGGCCAAGACATGAGCGAGCGCGATCCGGTGTCGCTGCGCGAATCGTACGACGCATTCAAGGTCGTGGTCGACAAATATCCGCAGAGCAAATATGCGCCCGATGCTGCTCAGCGCATGCGCTACATTGTGAACGCGCTCGCTTCGCATGAAGTGCACGCTGCAGATTATTACTATCGGCGTGGCGCTTATGTCGCGGCAATCAACCGTGCGCAGCTCGCGATCCGTGAATACCGGAATGCGCCTGCAACGGAAGATGCGTTGCACATCATGATGCTGTCGTATGGCAAGCTCGATCAGCCCCAGTTGGAAGGCGATACGAAGCGCGTTCTGGCCGCTACCTTCCCCGACAGCCCCTATGTCACCGGCAAGTCGCGCCCGGGTAAGGAAAACAAATCGTGGTGGCAGATCTGGTAAGCGTTTTTTTACGCTGAAGGTCAAGGCAACCGCTGCAACGAAAAAAGCCGCGCTCACTTGGAGCGCGGCTTTTTTTTCGAACACCTCACAGATTGAACCGAGTTCCGGACGGTTGATCTCCCGACAGCCTCCTCTTCCAAGAGACGCAAGGTGTGGTTCTCTTTGACGTGGAAAGTGCGCCTGGCGAGCGATTTCCCGCGTTTAGCCCGGACATTACAACGTGTTATCGGATGAGAGCTGTGCCCGTGTCATGGCCCGTTACACAAAGAATGAAAAATGTCCGTGAAGTACATACTATTGTGAATAGTCGGTCCTGATTCGGACAGCCTGCCGTATGCAAGATCTGGCTCGGCGAATCAAATCTGAAATGGCGTGGACAGTTGAGGTGATCATCATGAATGGGCGTAAAGCGTTCCAGCTATTGCTGGTGTTGGCGGCCCTGGGCGCGAGCGGCGCAGCCACGGCCGGCGGTTACTATCACGGCGGCGGCGGCTGGGGCGGCGGCTATCATGGCGGCGGCTATTACCACGGCGGGGGCTACTATCACGGCGGTTGCTGCGCAGGCGGGTCAATCGGAGTCTATTTTGGCCCGGGTTTTGTCGGTGGCTATCCGTATCCGTACCCGTACTACTCCGGCTACTACCCAAGCTACTATGCTTACGGCCCCGGGCCAGTCGTCGAACCCTCATTGCCGACGCAGTATGTCGAGCAAGGGCAACAAGCGGACATGGCGGGCGGTGGCGCACCGCAAGCAGCCTCTTGGTATTACTGCAGGAGGCCCGAGGGCTATTACCCGTACGTGAAGGCCTGCCCCGCAGGTTGGCAGAAGGTGCCGGCCCAACCACCCGGCGGCTGATCGCGCGGCGTGCCGCGTTTCGATGAGCGCAGCATGATCCGGCGCCACATTCGCGGGGCCGAGCATGGAAAAAGCACGCGCCAAGGGCTGCATAGCGACACATGCTCACAGGCTAACGGCGGTAAACACGCCGCGCTCATTCGTCCTCTTGAGCCCCCGCCGCTTGCCTGTCGGAGAAGAAGGCGCGCACCACTTCCAGTTCGCGCGTGCGCTTGAACGGCGGCAGGCTTTGCCAGATGCGCCGGCCGTAGGGTTTATCGACGAGACGGGTATCGCAGATCATCAGCACGCCACGATCCGTTTCCGCGCGTATCAACCGGCCCGCGCCCTGCTTGAGCGTAATCACCGCCTGCGGCAACTGATGCACGGCGAACGGGCTCAGGCCCTTCTTGGTCAACGCATCCAGCCTCGCCGACAACACCGGGTCATCGGGCGGCGCAAACGGCAGCTTGTCGATAACCACCAGCGACAGCGCATCACCACGCACGTCCACACCTTCCCAGAAGCTCTGGCTGCCCACCAGGATGGCGTTGCCATACGAGCGGAAGCGCTCGAGCAGTTCTGTGCGGCTGGCATCGCCCTGCACCAGCAGCGGATAGTCCCAGCCGCGCTGCTCGATCGTGTCACGCAGTCGCATCGCAATCCGATCGACCGCACGCAACGTCGTGCAAAGGAAAAACACGCCGCCCTTCGATGCCTCGATCACGGGCAGCGCGCCATCGAAGACGGCGTCGGTGAAATTCGGCGACGACGGTTGCGGCAAGTTACGCGGAACGTACAACAGGCCTTGCGTCGGGTAATCGAAGGGACTGGGCAGCGTCATTGAACGACGCGCATTCAGGCCCATTTGCGCGGCGTAATGGGTGAAATCCCCCCGCACCGACAACGTCGCCGACGTAAAAATCCACGCCCGCGGCACACCGGCGCGCTGCTTCGAGAAAATAGGCGCGACGGAAAGCGGCGTCTCGTGCAACTGCACCGTATGCGAGAACACTTCTATCCAGCGCACCATTTCGTTTGGATCGGCTTTCGCCGCCGCTTCAGCTTCCTCGGCTACCGCCTTTTCGACAGCAGTCGGCGGCGCGGTCCAGCCACCCAGCAAGCCCTGCAATTCTCGCGCACGGCGCAACAACGCGCCGAGCGACTCGGCCCGCTCAGCGTGCGCGCCAAGCGCCTTGGTAAGTGCGTCCAGATGCTCTTCAAGCGTGTCGAGCGCGTCGAATAGCGGGTGGTCGTCGGCAAGCTGGCCAAGCGACATGCGCACCGAATCTTCTTTAAACGCCAGTCGCACGTCGCGCGCCGCACGTTCCAGCGCAGCGCCGAGTTTCGTCCAGTCGGAGAAATCGCGGGCGTGGCTCAAGCCTTCCGCGACAGCGTCGCGGGCCAGTTCGAGAAACTGCGTGGTGGATACCGTCTCGCCAAAAAACAGCGTCGCGGTTTCGGGCAACTGATGCGCTTCGTCGAAGATGATGGTATTTGCCGTCGGCAGCAACTCGGCCATGCCGGTGTCGCGCAACATGACATCGGCGAAAAAAAGGTGGTGATTCACCACCACGATATCCGCCTGCTGCGCCTCGCGCCGCGCCTGCATCACGAAGCACTCTTTGTACTGCGGGCATTCCTGGCCGAGGCAATTGTCACGCGTAGACGTGACCATCGGCCAGACGGGTGAATTTTCGGGCACGCTCGCCAGTTCAGCTTTGTCGCCGGTGCGCGTAATCTTGGCGAACCGAATGATTTCCTGCAGATGCGACGTGTCCTGGCGCGTGGGCAAACGGCCATTGTCAGCCGTGCGTTGCAGGTAGTAGTGACACAGGTAATTCGCGCGCCCTTTGAGCATGGCGACCGACACGGGCACGGCGAGCGCGTCGCGCACGGTGGGAATGTCGCGCTGGAATAGCTGGTCCTGCAAGTGCTTCGTGCCCGTCGAGACGATCACCTTGCCGCCCCACAGCATGGCCGGCACGAGATACGCGAAGGTCTTGCCCGTACCCGTACCCGCTTCCACAATCAGCGTGTTCTCGCCCCCGTCGATTCCCGTCGATGCCGTCGCCACGCCCAGATCGCCCGCATCTTCTTCATGAACGACAGGCGCATCCGATGGCCCGAGCTTGCGCGCGGGACGGCGTTGCGCGTCGAACATCGCGGGTTCAGGCATGGCGCGCCCGGACGCCTCCATGGCGGCCGCTACGGCGCGCGCCATGTCGACCTGCGAAGCACGCGAGCGATAACCATCAATTTGCCGCGCCAACAAACCCTCGGCGGCAAAAATCGCGTCGAGTTCAGTGCGGCGCTTCGGTGCCAGCGTGAGCGAAAGCGTGGTGTCGGGGACACCTGCCTTCGCGGCCGGCTTCAGCACGGATTCCGCGTTCGCTGTGAGAGCATTGTCGGGTGAATTCAAAGGGACGTTCCTGCTTGTGTTCCGGCTTGGTGACTCGTGTCAGCAAGCCAGGCTTGTTCTACCGTTGCCAGCGAGGCGCCAGGGGCGGCTGGCGTAAAAGTTCTTCCGGTCCGCGCATGCTTCACGTATGCATCGCATGTACGTCATGGATTCAAGCGCACGTCCGGTTCCAACTGCAATTGCAGCAGGATGATGGTGTCCTTCACTTTGAGCTTGCGCTTCTTCAGGCGCTTGATCTCGAGGTCGTTGATGCCGGGAACCTCAGCCATCTTGCCGATAAGACTATCCAGGCCGTGATGCTCCGCTTCCAGCTGCCCGATCCGTTCGCGGATCGTGCCTGTGTCGACTGCTGCTGCAGGATACGCATGCATATTCGCCTCCACTGGTCGCGGCGAGCCGCTTCAGGTCACTGACGGCGTCGCCCGAGGTTGCTGTCCGGCCCCGGCTTACTTGGATTGCTGCTGCTGTTGCTGTTGTTGCTGCTTGAGCTCTTGCTGATGCGCCTGGTCTGCCGCGTCCTGCTGCGCCCGCTGTTGCTGCTTGGCGGCGGCTTCCTTCTGCCGCGACTGGACTTCGGCCTGATGCTCCGCAGCGTCACGTTGCTTGGCTGCAAAGCGCTCCGCCTTGTCCTCGCGGTCCTTTGCGTCCTGCACGCCGCGCGCGGCGGCATCGGCAAGTTTCTTCTGGTAATCCGCCTGCTTACGGTCGTAATCGGCTTGGTTCGCCGCGCGCTGCGGCGCCTCCGCATTTCGCTGCGCCGCCGACAACTCGTTCTGGCGCTGCTTCTCTGCAAACGACTCCGCGCTCGCCTTCTCGTTCGCCGCGCGCTGCGGCGCCTCGGATGCGTACTGCGCCCGTTTGATCGCCGTTTGCTGGTCGCGCTGCTGCGCGTGCTGCAGACGTTGTTCGTCGTCGAGCGCCAATTGTTCCTTGCGAATTTGCTGTGCTACTTCACGCTTCGCGTCGCGCGCTTTGTCCAGGCAGTGATTGACGAAAAAATCGCTGTAGCAATTGTGCTGCTTGACCCCATAGAGATAGTTGTTCTCCGCGCTGCGAACGTCCAACGCCTTCTGGCGCGAGGTGAAACCATTTGGATCGGCAGTGGTTTGCGCTGTGCCGGCATCGATTGCGCCACTTGCTCCAACCTGACCCGCCGCCCGGTTTGCCGGCAAGCCCGATGCAGCTTGCGCGGCAGAGTCTTGCGGGTCGCTTTCATCGAGCGGCGTCTGCGTGACCGACGTACCCGGGTTGATGGGCTTCGGTGTCTGCGCCATGACGGCCGTGCCGAACCCCGCACAGGTTAGCGCGAACAATATTGCCGCAACGGGCCGGGCGAAGGGCAAGACCTGCCGTACGATGGCAACACCGCCACCCGATGCGGCCAGACCGGTCGAGGCGAACAAATCGACTGGAGCAGTCGGCAAAGCGGGCGAAAGGCGGGAAGTCGGCAACGTGATAGCCAGCGTGGTAGACAAGGAGACGGACAAGGTAGTGAAAAGCAGCTTCTACGATCCTGAAATTCTATCACCGCGCGCCGGAGCCCTCCGGCATTTATGGCAAAATGCCCCGCTTCACCAACCCGGCAAACGTGTTCGCGCGGCTTACAGTGAAATGCGAGTGAAATGCGCGGTACGAAAAGCCCTTGATGAGCCAGCAGGCTGACGCAGACCCCCATGACGGAAACCGTAGCACTCAAGATTGTCCAGCGCATCGCCACCGAGTTGAATGTGCAGCCGCGGCAGGTCGCCGCTACCGTGCAGCTTCTCGATGAAGGCGCAACAGTTCCGTTCATCGCCCGTTATAGAAAGGAAGTAACGGACAATCTCGACGACACGCAATTGCGCAATCTCGAGGAACGGCTCATCTATCTTCGCGAGCTGGAAGACCGGCGCGCCACGATTGTCCAGAGCATCGACGAACAGGGCAAGCTCACGCCTGAGTTGCGCGCAGCCGTTGAAGGCGCCGACAGCAAGCAGGTGCTCGAAGATCTGTATCTGCCCTACAAACCGAAGCGCCGCACGCGTGCGCAGATCGCCCGTGAAGCCGGCCTGCAGCCGCTCGCGGATGCGCTCCTCGCCGACCCGGCGCTCGATCCGCAAACAGAAGCTGCGCGTTATGTGGACGCCGAAAAAGGGGTCGCCGATATCAAGGCCGCGCTCGATGGCGCACGCGACATTCTCTCGGAACAGTTCGGCGAAACAGCGGAAATTCTCGGTAAGGTTCGCGATTACCTGTTCAAGCAAGGCAGTGTGATTTCGACTGTGGTGCTGGGCAAGGAAACCGAGGAAGGCGAAAAATTCCGCGACTACTACGACTACTCGGAAACCATCCGTACGGTCCCCTCGCACCGGGCGCTCGCGCTTTTTCGCGGGCGCAATGCCGGCGTATTGATGGTGAAGCTGGGACTGGGCGAGGAGCTCGACGCGCAAGTGCCGCATCCAGGCGAAGCGCTGATCGCACGCCACGTAGGTATCGCGAATCAAGGCCGGCCGGCCGATAAATGGCTGTCCGACGTGTGCCGCTGGTGCTGGCGCGTGAAGGTTCAGCCGAATATCGAAAATGATTTGCTGACGAATTTGCGCGAAGAGGCCGAAGCTGAAGCCATTCGCGTGTTTGCGCGCAACCTGAAGGATCTTTTGCTTGCCGCACCGGCAGGTCCGAAAGCCGTGATCGGCCTCGATCCCGGCATGCGTACGGGCGTAAAAGTGGCTGTGGTCGATCGCACGGGCAAGCTGCTCGCCACCGACGTGATTTACCCGCACGAACCGCGCCGCGACTGGGACGGCTCGCTTGCCAAGCTCGCACGGATCGCCGCGCAGACGCAGGCTGAGCTGATCAGTATCGGCAACGGCACCGCGTCACGCGAGACCGACAAGCTCGCGAGCGAATTGATCGCGAAACATCCTGAACTGAAGCTGCAGAAGATCGTGGTGTCCGAAGCGGGAGCATCAATTTATTCGGCGTCCGAACTGGCATCGAAAGAGTTTCCTGACCTCGACGTCACGCTGCGCGGCGCAGTATCTATCGCGCGGCGTCTGCAGGATCCGCTCGCGGAACTCGTCAAGATTGATCCGAAAGCGATCGGGGTCGGCCAATATCAGCACGACGTCAATCAACGCGACCTCGCCCGCTCGCTCGATGCGGTAGTCGAGGATTGCGTGAACGCGGTCGGCGTGGATGCCAATACAGCATCGGTTGCGCTGCTGGCGCGCGTATCGGGACTGAACGCGACGCTGGCGCGCAATATCGTCGATTTCCGCGATGCCAACGGACCGTTTGCATCGCGTGATCAATTGAAGAAAGTGCCACGTCTCGGCGATAAAACCTTCGAACAAGCCGCCGGATTCCTGCGCATCAACAATGGCGTGAATCCGCTGGACCGCTCGTCGGTACACCCGGAAGCCTATCCGGTGGTCGAACGGATCCTGTCCAAGATCAAGAAGCACGCCGCCGATGTCATGGGCAAGCGTGAAGCCTTGGCAGGCCTGTCGCCGGCAGAATTCGTCGACGAACGATTCGGTCTGCCGACGGTGCGCGACATCCTCGCGGAACTGGAAAAGCCGGGCCGCGATCCGCGTCCGGAGTTCAAGACGGCCACGTTCCGCGACGGCGTCGAGAAACTCTCCGACCTCACGCCGGGCATGATCCTGGAAGGCGTGGTCACGAACGTGGCGGCTTTTGGTGCTTTCGTCGATATCGGCGTGCATCAGGATGGATTGGTGCACGTATCGGCGATGTCGACCAAGTTCATCAAGGACCCGCACGAGGTGGTGAAAGCCGGGCAAGTGGTGAAGGTGAAAGTGCTGGAGACGGACGTGAAGCGCCAGCGGATCGCGCTGACCATGCGTCTGGACGATGACTTCGCGGCCGATGGCACGGCGCCGGCCCAACAACAGCCACGCGGCGCGCAAGACCGTCGTGGTGGCTCAGGGGGTGGTGGCAGTGCCCGCGACGTCCGGGGCAATAACGCCGGCAAGCGCGAACCGGAAGCGGCCAGCGCGATGGCTGCGGCGTTTGCCAAGTTGAAGAAGTAAATGAGCGACACTGCTCGATGAAATGGAAAACGGCAATCGGGCCGTTTTCCATTTGACAATCTTAAAGGCTCAAGCCGGGCAACGCGTACGGCATAGTCTCAAACACAAACCACCGCACGCCTCCCATCAAATCTCGATCTTCGTCCCCAACTCGACCACCCGGTTCGCGGGAATACTGAAGAAATCAGTCGGCTTGGCGGCATTCTGATGCATCCACGCAAACACCCGCTCGCGCCACACCGACATACCCGGCAACTGCGTTGGCACAACCGTTTCCCGTGCCATGAAGAACGACGTATCCATGAGTTCGAACGTCATGTCATGAGTTCGGCCGATCTCGTTCAGCACCGCCTTCACATCGGGCGTTTCGTTAAAACCGTACTGTGCTTTTACGAGAAAGAGGCCCCCGCCCGCGTCCTTCACTTCCACACGCTTGTCGTCATCGACATACGGCACATCGCGCGTGACGAAATTCAGGAAAATGGTCCTCTCATGCAGGACCTTGTTGTGCTTCAGGTTGTGCAACAGGCTAACGGGCACGAGCGTGTCATTGCCGGTCAGATAGATTGCAGTACCCGACACCCGATGCGGCGGATGCGCGAGCAATCCCTGCAGGAACGGCATCAGCGGAATACCGTCGGCGGCGGTCCGGTCCTTGACGATCATGCGACCCTTGAACCACGTCATCAGCAGGAAAAACAGCACGCCGCCAATACCCAGCGGCAGCCAGCCGCCCTGCTCGATCTTGAGCAGGCTGGCACCGAAGAACCCGACATCGACGATAAAAAACACGCCGATGATCGCGCCCACCAGAAACTTGTTCCAGCCCCACAGCTTGGTCATCACGACCGACGCGAGAATGGTCGTGACCAGCATGGTCGCGGTGACGGCAAGCCCGTATGCGGCTGCGAGGTTTTCAGAGCTTTTGAAGCCGATCACAATGCACAGGATGACGAACAACAGCATCCAGTTCACGACCGGAATATAGATCTGCCCAATCGCCAGATCCGACGTATGCAGAATCTTCATGCGCGGCACATAGCCAAGCTGGATTGCCTGGCTAGTCAGCGAATACGCGCCTGAAATGACGGCTTGGGATGCGATCACCGTCGCTACAGTCGACAGGATCACCAGGGGCAAGAGAGCCCATGCCGGCGCCAGCAGAAAGAACGGGCTTTCGGCGGCTTCCGGAGAGTGCATCAGCAAAGCACCCTGGCCGAAATAATTAAGCACCAGCGAGGGCATGACGAGGCCATACCACGCGAAGCGAATGGGCTTGGCGCCGAAGTGCCCCATGTCGGCATACAGCGCTTCTGCGCCGGTCAGCACCAGCACGACTGACCCGAGCACGATATACGCCTGCAGCACGTGGGCAGCCATGAACGAAAACGCGTAATACGGATTCAACGCAATCAGCACGCGCGGCATTTGCACAATGTGATACACGCCAAGCACGGCCAGCGTCAGGAACCACAGCACCATGATCGGGCCGAAGAGCTTGCCGACCACCGACGTACCGCGGCGCTGAATCCAGAAAAGCATCACGAGAATGACGATGGTGATGGGGATCACCCATTCAGACAGCGCCGGTGAGACGATTTCCAGCCCTTCCACCGCCGAGATCACCGACATGGCCGGTGTAATGACAGCGTCGCCGTAAAACATGCATGCCCCGAAAATGCCGAGCATCATCAGCACGCCGGTTGCACGTCCAGACCCCTTCAATGTGCGCAATGCAAGCGTCATCAGCGCGAGCACCCCGCCTTCGCCGTTGTTGTCGGCGCGCATCACGAACAGGACGTACTTGATGGAGACCACGATCATGATCGCCCAGAACAACAGCGAGATGACCCCGAGGATGGAAGCGTCGCTCAGTTCAATACCGTGCGACTTGCTGAAGGCCTCTTTCAACGCGTACAACGGGCTGGTGCCGATATCGCCGAACACTACGCCGATTGCGGCGAGTGCCAGGGCGGGCAGCGGCTGTTTGCGCTCGTGCGCGTGAGTCGTATTGTTCATAAACGCGGGAAGCCGTCCGAAACGGAAAAAACGAACGCCATTCTAACGTTGCGTGCGGCGCCCGACCGGCCTGTTGCGATACCGCTACGACCGGAGCGAGACGGAAGTTTAGCATTGCGGCAAAGCCTCGAAAGTGCATGCGCGGCGCTTTCCGGCTTTACCTGCTTTAACTGCTTTAACTGGCAAAAAGTAAAAAAAACGCCGTTCGATCGCACCGGATAGGCGAATCAAACGGCGTTTCGTTTCAGTTTCGTTCTGCTGCGTATCTACTAATACGCTCGCGCGCACGACTTGAGCACGCTCATGACTTGAATCAGCCGCGCTCGTCCTGAACACCGCGCTTGATCCAGGCACCGAGGTTGTGCGGGCGGACAGTGTCCCACTCTTCGAACGGTTGATGAATCCACGGGTTCGTTTCGAGAAACTGTACATGGTAGTCGGGCTTCACTTTGGAGCAACCCTTGTACCAAAGCACCGCGGAACGCACTGCTGTGACCGCAGGATAACGTTCCTTCAGGTGCTGCTGCACGCGCGAAAGCGTCACGCCGGAGTCGACCAGGTCGTCCACGAGCAGCACGTTGCCTGACAGCTCGCCGCGCGTCATGGTGATGTATTGACCGATATCGAGTGTGCCCTGCTCCGTGCCAGCCGCCTCGCGATACGAACTCGTCGCCAGGATGGCAAGCGGCAGGTCATAGATGCGCGAAAGCTGGTCACCGACCCGCAGGCCGCCGCGTGCGAGGCACAGGATATTGTCGAACTTCCAGCCCGAGTCATGCACGGTGAGCGCGAGCAGTTCGATCAGCCGGTGATATTCGTCCCAGCCTACCCACAGGTTCCGGTCGTCGTTGCGCGGATCTTTCATCGCGATCATGGTGAAACTCTTTTAAATATGTACAGCACTGTACGTCTGTTGATTATGCAAAAGTGGCCGCTGATTCGCGGCCACTCTGGTCGATGCTACACGTCCGGTCTAATTAAACCTTGAACGGATGACGCAGCAGGATGGTTTCGTCGCGATCCGGACCGGTCGACACCATGTCGATAGGCACGCCCGCCACTTCCTGGATACGCGACAGGTACTTGCGCGCATTGCCCGGCAAGCTGTCCCATTGCGTGATGCCGATGGTGCTTTCCTTCCAGCCGCCGAACGTCTCGTACACCGGCTCGCAACGCGCCACTTCCGACGCACCGCGCGGCAGGATGTCGACATCCTTGCCGTCGAGCTTGTAGCCCACGCACAGCTTCACTTCTTCCAGACCGTCGAGCACGTCGAGCTTCGTCATGCACAAGCCCGAGATGCCGTTGATCTGGATCGAGCGGCGCAGCGCGGCGGCGTCAAGCCAGCCGGTACGGCGCGGACGGCCGGTCACCGAGCCGAATTCCTTGCCGACGGTCGCAAGCGTCAGGCCAACCTGCTCCTGACGATTGGCGTTGTCGGCGTCATACAACTCGCTCGGGAACGGGCCTGCGCCCACGCGCGTGCAATACGCTTTCGTGATGCCGAGGATGTAGTTGAGCTTTTGCGGACCTACGCCCGCGCCGGCAGTCGCCGCGCCCGCCACGCAGTTGCTCGACGTAACGTACGGGTAGGTGCCGTGATCGACGTCGAGCAGCGTGCCTTGCGCACCTTCAAACAGCAGGTTGCGGCCGGCGTGGTTTTCGTCATAGAGACGGCGCGAGACGTCGGTCACCATGGGCGCGAGGCGCTCGGCGTAGCCGAACATGGTGTCCAGCGTTTCCTGGTAATCCACCGCAGGGGCGCCCAGATAACCGGTCAGCACGAAATTGTGGAAATCGAGCGTTTCGCGCAGGCGCTCAGCGAATACTTCGCGGTCGTACAGATCCTGCACGCGCAAGCCGCGGCGGCCGACCTTGTCTTCATACGCCGGGCCGATACCGCGTCCGGTCGTGCCGATCTTCGCCGCACCGCGCCGCGCTTCGCGGGCCTGGTCGATAGCGATGTGATACGGAAGAATCAGGTTGGCGGCTTCAGAGATGAAAAGACGCTTCTGGACGTCCACGCCCACCGATTCCAGCTCGCCGATTTCCTTGAAGAGCGCTTCCGGCGACAACACGACACCATTGCCGATGTAGCAGGCGGTGCCGGCGCGCATGATGCCCGATGGGATCAGCCGAAGGATGGTTTTCTTGCCGCCGATAATCAGCGTGTGGCCGGCATTGTGGCCGCCCTGGAAGCGCACGACGCCTTGGGCGTGGTCCGTCAACCAGTCGACGATCTTGCCCTTGCCCTCATCACCCCACTGGGTGCCGACCACGACGACGTTGCGCCCCGGGTTCACATTCACTGCGCTGGCAGACATGTCAATTTGATAGCTGGTTAAAAAAGCATTTTACCTATGTTCGCGGAAGGTTCCGAGTTTTTCCCGGTATTTGCGAACGCGTATCGATTTTTCATCGATCGGATCTGGCAGGAATTTTGTCTGCGGTTTGCCGCCATGTGTCGATAAAAAATCCACCGGCAAACTGCAAAACCGCTAGGAACGGGCCTCTACGACCCACTTTCCATCCCGCTCGACCAGTACACGATCGAACGCGAACTCGTCGAGATCATGGTCGTGGCCGGGCAACGCCTGGATCACCACTTCGCCCGCATCGCGCAATTGCGCGACTGCCGCGAGCAGCGGTTCGTCATGCTTCCACGGAGCGAGTACCGCGCTGCCGCGGGCATCGACGGGGGAGATACGGGCGACTTCGCGCAGGTCGAGCGAAAAACCCGTCGCCGGGCGCGCACGGCCGTAGACCTGGCCGACATCGTCGTAGCGACCACCCCGCGCCACCGCGTTCGGCACGCCGTCAACGTACGCCGAGAACATCACGCCGCTGTGGTACGCGTAGCCGCGCAGATCGGCGAGATCGATCATCAGCTCGGCGCCGTTCGCTTGGGCCGCGAGGAACGCGAGGTCGTCCAGCGCCCGGCTGATCACCGGAAGATTCGGCAGCCGAGCTCGCGCTTCGTCGAGCACGGAAGCGTCGCCATACAGCGAAGGCAACAGGCGCAACGCGTCCCGGGTGACAGCGCCGAGCTTGGCTGTCAGTTCGTTCAGGCGCGGCACGTCCTTTGCACCCAGCGCGTCGAAAAGCGCTTCGCCGAGCGCCGCCGCAGCCGGCTCCAGATCCAGCAACGCTGACAGAACACCCGCGTGGCACAGGTCGAGGCGCACTTTATCGAGGCCGCTCAGACGCAGCGAATCCAGCATCAGTTGCTGGATCTCGAGATCCGCTTCCAGTCCCGCATGGCCGTAGATTTCCGCGCCAATCTGGATCTGCTCGCGGGTCGCGTGCAGACCGCGCGGGCGCGTATGCAGCACATTGCCCGCGTAACAAAGGCGCGTCACGCCCTGCCGATTCAGCAAATGCGCGTCAATACGCGAGACCTGCGGCGTAATGTCGGCACGCAGGCCGAGCGTGCGGCCGGACAACTGATCGACAAGTTTGAACGTGCGCAGGTTCAGGTCGCTGCCGCCGCCGGTGAGCAACGACTCGAGATACTCGAGCATGGGCGGCATGACAAGTTCGTAACCGTACGAACGAAAACGGTCGAGCAGCCGACGGCGCAATTCTTCAATCTTGCGAGCCTCGGACGGCAAGACGTCGGCGATATTCTCGGGAAGTAACCAGGTGGACATCAATGCGTTTCCTACTGAGCGTTTGAGCGCGGCGGTGATGATTGCCACGGGTCTGCACAAGCTTTGAATCTATGGGCGACTGGAGACTGCGAGTCGACCCGCTTTGAATTTTCGGGGTGCACGCGTCACGTTGCAAGCATCACGTAGCAATAATCAGCAGGATAACGCCAAGCACCATGGCGATCAGTCCGCCGATCCGAATCTGGTGCGGCGGCCGTTGCGCGATCCGGCGGAACGTGTCGCGCCAGGAGTTAGGGAAGACGAACGGAAACATCCCCTCAATAATCAGCATCAACGCAATCGCGAGCAGTAACGATGCAGCCATATCCATTCGATTGAAGGCGCCACGGCTCTCGCCGCGACGCTTGGGACAACTCAGCGCTTGCGCGCGAGCGCCGGGGTGGTGGCATCGGCACCGCTCGGCGCAGCACCATTCGGGCTGCGCATGAAGCGGAAGAAATCGCTGCTCGGATCGACGACCATCACGTCGCCGGCATTGAAGGTCTTTTTATACGCTTCGAGGCTTTGATAGAACTGGTAGAACTGCGGATCGACGCCGTATGCATCGGCGGCAATGGACGCAGCTCGGCCATCGCCCTCACCCTTGATGGTCTGCGCTTCCTTGTAGGCATCGGCGAGAATGGCTTCCTGCTGGCGCTCCGCGCTCGCTTTCAGCGCATCGGCGTCGGCCGTCCCCTTCGCACGTTCCTCGGCCGCCGCTTGCTGACGCGCCGCGATCATGCGTTTGTAGACCGAATCGGCCACCGCCGGCGGAAAGTCGATGCGTGTCAGTTGCAGGTCGACGAGCTCCACACCGAACGCCGCTGCCGGCTGCTCGATCGCCTTCTGCGCTTCGCTTGCGATAGCCTGCTGCTCACCGAGCACATCCGTCAGCGAACGCTTGGTGAACGACGACGTCAACGCCGTGCGCGTGAGCGCGGCCAGCCGGTCCTGCGCCGTCTGCGTGTTCTTCTCGTTGCTTTCGAACAGCTTGAGCGGGTCGGCCACGCGATACTTGATGACCGTATTCACGATCACCTCGTTCTTGTCCGACGTATTGAAGCGGTCCGAGCCTGCTTCGTCGAGCGTGAGCGTACGAGTGTCGATCAGCGTCAGCGTCTGGAACGGCGGCGGCAGCTTGAAATGAAGGCCGGGCGTAACAAGCGTGGGCGTGCCGCCGCCATGTGCGGTGATCACACCTGCATGGCGTTCGTCGACCACGAACATCATGGACGAGCCGATGAACAACACGACGACCACGGCGACTACGAGCGCAATAATTCGATTCATGATCGCGCTCCTCATTGCGTGTCGTCTTCGCGCGAACGCGAACGGAACGCATCGCGCGAGCGCGATGGATCACCCGACGACTGCGCGGACGCGCCCGAGGCGGCAGCGGAAGCTGCCGCGCTGGCGGGAGCGGCGGACTGCGCAGTCACGGCCGAAGCCGCCGATGCGCTTTCGGCGCGTGCATCCTGCGTGATAGTCCCTCCGATCACGCCAGCAGGCGCAGCGCCGACCGGCTGATTCGCGCCCGAAGGCACCGTCCCTGCCGCGACCCCTGACGCGCCCGGAGGCACCGTCCCAGCAGCGGCTGCGTTCGCGTTCTGGCGGTTTGCCTCGACGAGTTTGTCGAGCGGCAGGTACACCACATTGTTCGAGCTCTTGCTGTCGACGAACACTTTCGTCGCACGCGAATAGATCTGCTGCATTGTGTCCAGATACATGCGTTGACGAATCACTGCCGGCGCCTTCGAATATTCTGCGTAGACCTGCTTAAAGCGCTCGGCATTGCCTTGCGCCTGCGAAACGACCCGGTTGCCATAGCCCTTCGCATCGTCGATCATGCGCGCCGCGTCGGTCTTCGCACGCGGCAACAGTTGATCTGCGTAGGCTTTCGCGGTGTCCACCGCGCGCTCGTTGTCCTGGCGCACCTTCGCTGCATCTTCAAACGCCGGCTGAACCTGCGCCGGCACCTGCACGCTCTCGATGGTCACGCCGGTCACCTGCAAGCCCGTCTTGTACAAATCGAGCGATGCCTGGATGGTGTCGACAAGCCTTGCGCGCAATGCTTCGCGATCCTTGAAAAGCAGGTCGTCGGTGCTGTGCGTACCCGCGATCTCGCGAATCGCGGCTTGCGCCGATTCCGTCACGTTCTGATCAGGATCGACATTGCGAAACAGATAGTCGGTGGCCGACTTGATCTGATACTGCACGGCAAAGCGCACGTCGACGATATCCGCGTCGTGCGTCAGCAGCGATGCATCACGAACGTTGGCCTGGGTCACGGTGTTGTTGCGCCCGACTTCGACCGAACGGATCTGCGATGTATTGACGATTTCGTGCGACTCGAACGGATACGGCAGACGCCAGTGAATGCCCGCATCCGCCGACTCTTCATACTTTCCGAAGCGCGACACGACACCCACGTTGCCATCCTGTACGACGAATACGCCACTGCCCACATAGATTGCGATCAACACGCCGACAACAATGCCCATGCCGATCTTGGCGCCGCGGCCGTTGTCCGCACGCGGACCGCCGCCTGCCGGTTTCTTGCCGAACAAGCCCGCTAGCTTCTTGTTGAAGTCGCGCCACATTTCGTCGAGATCCGGCGGGCCTTCACCATCCTTGTCCTTCGATGGACGCTTTTGTTCCTGCGGACGCTTCTGGTCCTGGCTTTTGCCGTCGCCATTGCCGTCGCCCCGCCCCCAGCGCGGATCGTTGATCGAAAAGACGGCATGCGAAAGCTGCCGGTTACTCCGCTCGTTGTAGTCGTTCACTCGGTGATTCACCATTAGACAGCCGGGTCAATGCAAATCGGAACAGATCAGTGCCCGTGCTCGGGGACCTTGCGGTCATCACTTTCGTCGGCTGACCGGTGGTCTTCCGGTAGCGTGGTTCCGTCGTCGGATGTGCTATCCATGGACTCCGGCACGATTGTGCCGTCCGGAAGTTCCGTGTACTCGTTGTTATCTTTGGGTTCGGAAGCCGCAAATTCGGCGATGGCGGCGCGCAGCGCGTCAAGTCCCTGACCGTTTCGCGCGCTTAAAAAGACGCGCAAAATATTACCATACTCGTCCCTTTCAACCGCTTCGCCACGGGCCGCCAGCTCAGGCACCGCGTCGATCTTGTTGAAAACGAGGATCTGCGCAATGCCGTCGGCGCCGATGCTGGTCAGCACCTTGTTCACCTCGTCGATCTGGTCCAGCCGCACCATGCTCGATGCATCCACCACGTGCAGCAGCAAATCTGCCTGAACGGTTTCTTCAAGCGTCGCACGAAAAGCCGCGACCAGCTGGTGAGGCAGGTCGCGAATGAAACCGACCGTATCCGACACCACGGCCTGCCCCGCTTCCTCGCTGAGATAAACCCGGCGGGAAGTAGTGTCGAGCGTGGCGAACAACTGGTCCGCCGTGTATGCCTGCGCTTTCGTCAACGCGTTGAACAGTGTGGACTTGCCCGCGTTCGTATAGCCAACGAGCGACACCGATGTAGTCCGGTTGCGCCCGCGCTGGCGGCGTTGCGTGCCATGCTGACGCTGCAGCTTCTTCAGCTTCGCCTTCAGCGCCTTGATCCGCTCGCCAATCAAACGGCGGTCAGTTTCAAGCTGCGTCTCACCCGGGCCGCGCAAACCGATACCGCCCTTTTGCCGCTCAAGGTGAGTCCACGCACGAATCAATCGCGTGGACAAATAGGTGAGCTGCGCGAGTTCGACCTGCAGCTTGCCTTCATGACTGCGGGCACGCTGCGCGAAAATGTCGAGAATGAGACTGGTCCGGTCAATCACACGCCGATCCAGCGCCGTTTCCAGATTGCGCTGCTGCGCGGGTGCTAGGGCGTGATTAAAAATGACAAGTTCCACGTCGTTGGCAACGCAGGCGAGGCGCAGCTCTTCGACTTTGCCGCTGCCTACAAACATCTTGGCATCGGGGCTGGAACGACGACCGGTCAGGGTGACGGCGGGATGAGCACCCGCACTTTGTGCGAGCAGACTGAGTTCTTCGAGACTGGCATCGAAATCGATTTTTCCGAAGTCGACGCCGACAAGCGCTGCGTTGATCAAATCAATATTTTCATTTTGAAGCGACCGGTGAATCAGCACGTTCATTCATGCCGTGACACCGGGCGCAACGAGGTTTAGGGCGTCTCTGCATCCGGGTGGAAATTCACCGGACGCGCCGGTACGACCGTCGAAATGGCGTGCTTATAGACCATCTGGGTAACCGTATTCCGGAGCAACACGACGTACTGGTCGAACGATTCAATATTGCCTTGCAGCTTGATGCCGTTGACCAGGTAGATCGATACAGGCACATGCTCTTTTCGCAGTGCGTTCAAAAACGGGTCTTGTAACAATTGCCCTTTGTTGCTCATAGCAAACTCCGTATTATTTTTGCAGGTTGACGTGATTGCGACGAAGAAAAAGAGATCCGTCGTCAATCGCTACACTATAGCCGATTTTCATTTTCACACCAGCGCGCCACGGCCGTGGAAAACCCGGCGAAACGCTTGGTGCACGCGGGATTCAGCCTTTGTCCGCGTAAGGGTTCGCGCTTGAACGGAACTCTATGCGCAATGGAGTCCCCACGAGCCCAAAAGTTTCTCTGAAGCGGCCTTCGAGGTAACGTTTGTAGGTGTCGGTGATCGCGTCGAGGGCATTCCCATGGACGACAATGATCGGCGGGTTCTGTCCACCCTGGTGCGCATAACGAAGCTTCGGACGAATCGGTCCGCGGCGGCGCGGCTGCTGAAATTCGACCGCGTCGATCAACGCGCGCGTGAGCTTCGGCGTGGGCAACTTGGCCATGGCGGCGGCGTAGGCGTCATCCACCGATTTCATGAGTTGGCTGATACCCGTCTTTTCCAGCGCCGACACGTAATGGAATTTAGCAAAGTCCAAAAACTTGAGCTTGCGCGTAAGGTCTGCCTTGGTGCGCTCGCGCACATGCGAATCCAGTCCGTCCCACTTATTGACCCCTACTACCAGCGCACGTCCCTGTTCGACCACGAAGCCCGCG
The DNA here is from genome assembly GCF_002220365.1 of Caballeronia sordidicola. Lineage (GTDB taxonomy): Bacteria > Pseudomonadota > Gammaproteobacteria > Burkholderiales > Burkholderiaceae > Caballeronia > Caballeronia sordidicola_C. The sequence continues at coordinate 119,524 of NZ_MTHB01000206.1, forward strand.
ATATGCGCGTCCTGATCGGAGATGTCCTGCTGTGCATCTAGCAGCAGGATCACCACGTTAGCGTCGGAAATAGACTGTAACGTCTTCACCACCGAAAACTTTTCCACCGCCTCGAACACCTTGCCGCGACGACGCAACCCAGCCGTATCGATCAGGGTGTATTTGCGGCCACTTCGCTCGAAATCAACGTAGATGGAATCGCGCGTGGTGCCGGGCATGTCGAACGCGATCACGCGCTCCTCACCCACCAACGCATTGATCAGCGTTGACTTGCCGACGTTCGGGCGTCCCACGATGGCGATTTTCACACCACGCGCCGCCTTCTCCTCGGGGTCTTCTTCCGGCTGTCCGGCATACGCTATCTCGAGCGCGTCACCGATCATTTCCGAGACACCGTCGCCGTGAGCGGCAGAGATTGCACGCGGGTCGCCGAGACCCAGTTCGTAGAAGTCGGCGGCGACCGCGCTGTACTTCATGCCCTCGGCCTTGTTGACCACGAGGAACAGCGGCCGGCCACTCTTGCGCAGATAGTCCGCAATCGCCTTGTCCTGTGGCGCAAGCCCGTTGCGGCCGTCGGTGATGAAGACGACCACGTCGGCCTCCTCCACCGCCTGGCGGGTCTGGCGCGCCATTTCGTGCAGGATGCCGTCTTTCGCGACCGGCTCGAAACCACCGGTGTCGACCACCAGATAAGGCCGGTCGCCGACCCGGCCTTCGCCATAGTGACGGTCCCGGGTAAGGCCGGGCAGGTCGGCGACGAGTGCGTCGCGCGAACGGGTCAGGCGGTTGAAAAGCGTCGATTTCCCCACATTGGGGCGCCCCACGAGGGCAATTACGGGTTTCATCAGATGGTGTTCACAGTTGAACGCAAGGCGGATGATTCCGGCCCGGCGCGCGCCGGATAAAAGTCCGGAAACGGCGAGCCGCGAGTGTGCGTGGCCCGGCGATGTGTCGAAAATTAGCACGGTTCCAGCGGAGCGACCGCGGCGTGCAGCGATGTTCCACGTTCATGGCGTTTGAAGCGCATGTGGAACGCGCTGAGCGCTCCGCCAAACGACATGATCGATCGGGCAACGTCACCCGAAGGTGTGGACCGGTTTGCACGAATCTGCTGCCGGAATCCCGATGCCTGGTGTTGCCTATGGTTGCTTGTACTGTTGCCTTTACTGCCTGTGTGCTACATGAGTGCTGCTTGTGCGCTTATTTGCCGCACGATTATCCTTCACGCGCGGCCTTGATGAATCGATTCTATTCGCACGGCGCGGACTCAAAAAACAAAAAAGTCCGAAAAACACGAACGGCCGGCAAAGCCGGCACGTTTGTCAGAACGTTAGATCAACTCAAACCACTCAATCAGCGCGGCCGGAAACCGTACAGGCCGCCGTCGTGCGTCAGGATAACCAGGGTATCGCCTGCCAGCACCGGCGCCGCAGTAATCGCGCTGCCATCGGTCTTGGCCCGGCCGACGAACTCACCGTTTGACGTCGAAAGGAAATGCACGAAACCCTGGTAGTCGCCAACTACGACTGCGCGGCCCAGGATAAACGGCACGCTGACCATGCGATTCTTCAGCTTGTCGTTCTTCCAGAGCGGTGCGCCGTCGATCCCGCTAAACGCGTTGACGATCGACCAGTCGTCGCCGGCGGCGACCATTTCATTGTCCTGCGCGAGGCCACTGTCGCTCGAGAATGACTTTTCCCATTGCGGACGACCCGAATTCGCATCGAAACATCCAATGCGACCCTGGAACGTCACCGCGCACGTTTCCGATCCCACCAGCGTAGGTGCACCGGTTACGTCGTTGATACGCTCGACTTCAGTCACCCCCTTCGGGAACGACACCGGCGTCTGCCAGTAGGCGTCGCCGGTCTGCAGGTTGATTGCCGCGAACGTACCGCCCGGGAAACCCGCCAGGACCGCCTGGGAAGCCGCGAACGTCATGCCGGCAGCCACACGCAAGTTGAGCGGCACAGCGCGCGCCTGGAAGATCCACTTCTGTTCACCGGTCTGCGAGTTGAACGCAATGACCTTCCCGTCGATCGTCCGGACGATGACCACGTCATTGCCGACCAGCGGCGGCGAGATGATTTCGCCCGGCGCGGTTGCTGTCCAGAGTTGCTTGCCGTCCGGTCCGAGTACGTAGACGTTGCCTTTCAGGCCACCGACCGCCGTCAGGTTGCCGTCACTGCCCACGCCGGCAGACAGATCATCTTTGAGCTTGATGCGCCACACGTCCTGCCCCGTCTTCGCATCGATCTTCGCAACAGTGCCGTTGGCGCCTGCTGCGTAGACGAAGTCACCGACTGCCACCGGCGAGAACAGATAGCGCCCGGCCTTGCCGACGCTCGCCTTCCAGGCCTGCTCCACGGTGAGAACCGGCTTGATGTCTACAAGCGGAGTCGGTACGCGGCGCTCGTCCTTGGTGGCGCAGGCGGTGAGCATAACCGTCATCGCGCAAGCGAGCGGGAGAGCGTAGCGTTTCAGAAAGGTCATCGGTGGACGCAACATGAATAAGTGAAATCGGTTGATCGGTGTGCGGCGTGGTGCTCGCTAAGGTTAAGTCACCGCTGCAAACCGGTGACTTTAACCTAGTGAGCAACGCGCCTGCATAAGGACGCGGTCGGCTGGCCAGTCTTGAGGCCGGCCGTCGGCGCTAGCCGCCGAGTGCGTCCAGCTTGAACTGGACCAGTTGACGGGCGGACGTATCAGACTTCGGCAGCGTGTCGAGCGCGACCTTGTAAGCCGCGCGTGCGTCATCGCGCTTGCCTTCGGCCACCAGCAGGTCACCGCGACGGTCCGACACCACGCCCTTGAACGCGTCGAGCGGTGCGTCGGCGAGCACCTTCAGGCCAGCGTCATAGGATTTTTCGTCGAGCAGCAACAAAGAGAGCCGCAATTTCGCGATCTGTTTGTATTCAGCGTCTTTCGCGTGATCGGCGGCCCATTGCAGTTGCGCTTTCGCCCCTGCACTGTCCCCTGCGGTGTATAGCGACTTGGCTGCGGCCAGCGCCGTCATCTGCGCGTACGCGGTGCCGCCGAACTTGTCTTCCATGTCCGTTGCCGTTCGAGTGACCATTGCCTTGTCACTCGATGCCACCGCTTGCTGCACCTGGTCATAGAGCACGGCCGCTTCCGTCGCCTGCCTGCGCTGCCAGAAATTCCAGCCGTTCCATCCCGCCGCGACAACAAGCACTGCAAGGACAATCCAGGTCGTGGAGTTGCCCCATTTCGCCCACCAGGCTTTCAGGTTTTCAAGTGACTCTTGTTCTTCGTGATAGCTCATGCCCTGCGTATTCCTTGACTGCTTTTATGTTCGCGCGCAACGCTGCACGCCATTGTTTCGGCCCGCCGCACGGCTTTGCCCGCCTGGTGGCGCCCGACAAATCAGTCGGCGCCGTCGTCGGCGGTTGCCACCATCGCATTGATTAGAAATTCGGTCAAGTCTTCCACCGGCACCGTGGCTTGCTCGTTCTTTTGACCCGTCGACTCGATCGATGCGCGGCGCAAGGGCTTCACGCCAACCATGCCCTGCGCCAGTTCGTTCTCGCCCAGCACCACGGCAAATGCCGCGCCGCTGGCATCGGCCTTTTTCATCTGCGACTTGAAGCTCGCCGGCGTGCCGTCGGGGCTGCAATGCAGGATGACGTCCAGGCCGGTATCGCGCAGCCGCTCGGCGATGATAAACGCCTGCTCCCCCGCCGCTTCGCCCTGGTGGACGACGTAGATGTCGGTGCCTTCCGGCGCCGGCACCAGATCTTCTTCTTTCAGCAGTTCAAGAATGCGCTCGACCCCCATTGCCCAGCCGCATGCCGCCGTTGCCTTGCCGCCCAGTTGCTCGATCAGCGGATCGTAGCGGCCGCCGCCCGCCACCGTGCCCTGCGCGCCGAGCTTGTCGGTCACCCATTCGAACACGGTGAGATTGTAGTAATCGAGGCCGCGAACGAGACGCGGATTGATCTTGAACGCAATGTTGTTCGCCTTCAGCAAACGCTGAACACCCTCGAAGTGCGCGAGCGATTCGGACCCCAGGAAATCGACGAGCTTCGGCGCGTTCTGCGCAATCTCCTGCATGGCGGGATTCTTGGTATCCAGCACGCGCAACGGATTGGTGTAGAGGCGGCGCTTCGATTCTTCGTCGAGTGCGTCAACATGCTGCTCGAGATAAGCGATCAATTCCTTGCGGTGCGCTGCGCGCTCTTCCGGTTGGCCCAACGAGTTGAGCTCTAGCCGGATGCCGGAAAGTCCAAGGTCGTCCCACAAGCGCTGGCACATCATGATGATTTCAGCGTCGGTGTCCGGTCCGGCGAAGCCGAGCGCTTCCACGCCGACCTGATGGAACTGCCTGTAACGCCCCCGCTGCGGACGCTCGTGACGGAACATCGGGCCGACGTACCACAGCCGCTTCGGGCCGTCATAGAGCAGATTGTGTTCGATCGACGCACGCACCACCGCAGCCGTATTCTCCGGGCGCAGCGTAAGCTGCTCGCCGTTGAGCGCGTCGGTGAAACTGTACATTTCCTTCTCGACAATATCCGTCACTTCGCCAATGCCACGCGTGAACAACTGCGTGGGCTCGAGGATTGGCGTACGGATCTGCTGATAGCCGTATGCGCGCAGCATCGACTTGACGGTGTTTTCGAAGAATTCCCACAACGCGGCATCCTGCGGGAGGATGTCGTTCATGCCCTTCACGCCGCTCAGTTTCTCGAGCTTTTTCTTCTGTTCAGTCATCTGTCTTTAAAGTGTTTCTGCCTGCGCGGCTTCGCGCTTGCCGTAGGTCCGCGTCACGTAATCGCTGACGATTTGCTGGAAATCCTGGGCGATATGCTCGCCGCGCAGCGTCTTGACCTTCACGCCATCGATAAACACCGGGGCTGCCGGATTTTCGCCCGACCCCGGCAAACTGATACCGATATTCGCCTGCTTCGACTCACCCGGTCCATTCACGATGCAACCCATCACCGCGACGTGCATTTTCTCCACGCCAGGGAATTGATCGCGCCACTCGGGCATTGCGTTGCGCAGATACGTCTGGATCTGCGACGCCAATTCCTGGAACAACGTGCTGGTAGTGCGTCCGCAGCCGGGGCATGCGATCACCATCGGGGTGAACGAGCGCAGGCCCATGGTCTGCAGGATTTCCTGGCCGACGATCACTTCGCCGGTCCGCGCACCGCCCGGTTCCGGGGTGAGCGAGATGCGGATCGTGTCGCCAATTCCTTCTTGCAGCAGCACCGACAACGCCGCCGTCGACGCCACGATGCCCTTCGATCCCATCCCCGCTTCGGTCAGGCCGAGGTGCAGCGCGAAGCTGCAGCGCTTGGCCAGTTCGCGATACACGGCAATCAGATCCTGAACGCCGCTTACCTTGCACGACAGGATGATCTTGTCGCGCCCGAGGCCGAGTTCGACCGCGCGTTCCGCTGACCCGATCGCCGATTGAATCAGCGCTTCATACATCACGCTTTGCGCTTCCCAGGGGGTCGAACGGGCCGCGTTCTCGTCCATCATCCGCGCGAGCAGATCCTGGTCGAGGCTGCCCCAGTTCACGCCGATCCGGACCGGCTTGTCATAACGCGCAGCCGCTTCGATCATCTGGGCGAACTGCGTGTCACGTTTGGCTCCCGCGCCCACGTTGCCCGGATTGATCCGGTATTTCGACAACGCTTCGGCGCACGCCGGATAGTCGCGCAACAGCGTATGACCGTTGTAATGAAAGTCCCCAACGAGCGGCACCGTCACGCCCATCCGGTCAAGCTGCTCGCGTACCGCGGGCACCGCTGCTGCGGCTTCGGGCGTGTTCACCGTGATCCGCACCAGTTCCGAGCCGGCTTGCGCCAGTTCCTTGACCTGGATCGCCGTGCCGATGGCGTCAGCGGTATCGGTATTCGTCATCGACTGGATGCGCACGGGCGCATCGCCACCGATTGTCACGAGTTGGCCGCCCCAGCGGACGTCAACGGCGTGCGATGCGCGCCGTTTCCACGATCCGCCGAAGACTGGCTCCGACGAACAGATCTTGCTTTCAATAAGGGGGTGTTGAGCTTCGGATTGCATCGAAAGACCCTTTGCGCCGCCGGTTATCACACGGTGACGCGTATCTGGACATAAATGAGATCGAGGACATAAAAACGGCGCCGCCACCTTTGCGACGCCTTGATGAAATCTTCGCACAACTCCGTGTCAAGGCTGAAAATAGACCTCAAAACCTCACACGACGTGCGGCGTAATTCTTTCAAGCCCGTGTCCTGTAACCGCACGGGCTGAACCCAAATACGAGTGCGCGCTGGCGACTCGGGACCATGACTCAAGGCAGCGAAAAGCGGGCGACGTTGCCCTTCGCAGGGCCAAATTTGGCCGGATCGACCGGTTGTCCGTCGAACGTCAGCGAATCGAGGCCCGCCCGATTTCCAACCGTGATCTTGAACGGTGCGTCGCCGGCCACTCGCTGCACGCTGTCAGCCTTGACCAGGCCTGAAAACACTTCCTTGCCGTCCTTTTGGCGAACGCTGAACCAGCTGTCTTTCGCCACCTTCAATTCGAGTTCGTTGGCGCCGCTACCCACAGACGCAGTCGCTGACGCCGTACCAGCCGCATTCGCCGATGGCGCGGGTTTCACTGCATTCGCCAACGGCACGGTAACCGGAGCGCTCGCGCTTTGTGCACGCGTGGCGGCGCCCTGAACAGCCGTAATAGTGGATGAGGACGCGGGAAGCGCGTTCGTGCCTAGCGGGCTCGGCATAGGCTGGGCACCCGCCTGCGTTCCAGCCTGAACTTCGGCTGCATTCGCTGGCGCTTCAGCGGCGTCACCCGACGCAACCGAACCCGTGTTGGCTGTCGCTTCATCGGTCGCTGCCACCGCCGAACTGGCACTGGTGTCGGTGTTCGTTGCCTGAGTTGCGCCGTTAGCGCTGGCCTTCAGCCGGGCAAACCACGCAGCGGAATCCCCACCCGTGTGCCACATTGCGAGCGCAATTACGGCAACGATCACGGCAGCAACGCCCCACAACCAAGACCGGCGTCGCGGCGAACTGCCAAGCGGAACCGACACACGGCCGCGCGGCAAACCCGCACCTGACGATGCCGGCAAGGACAAATTCTGCTCGACCGGACCATTCGCGTGACGCAGCGCGGCCGTGAACGGAGCCGGATCGGCGCCCATGATTTTCGCGTAGCTGCGCACAATGCCTGTCGCGAAATTCCGGTCGGGGAAAAGGCTGAGATCCCCGCTCTCGAGCGCACGCAGTTTCTGTGGCGACACCTTCAGCCGCGCGGATACGTCGTCCAGAGACCAGTTCTTCCCTTCGCGAAGCTGCGTAAGCCGCGCACCGACTGCGGCGACCGAATCAAGACTCGCTGCCTGCTGAATGCCGCCCGGCGCGGTACTGCCGGCGCTCGCGGCGTTCTCTGGCTGACTTCCGGGCAAAGCTCCGGCCTGACTGCCTGATTGGCCACCTTTATGAGCGCCGAAAGGCGTCGGGTGCTGCGGCTCACTCATCCCAATTTCCTCGCATTGATTCTTTTTTTGTCGCTGTTCAGCTTCGTTGCTGACCTTAGCGCCACCGCGGACACAGCCGAGTCGGCGTTGCAGACGGCTTTATAACAAAATGCACGGCATTGTGTGCCGCCTTCCATCATTTATTGCCGGATTTTCTGATTTTTCCGCCGAATGAGGCGCCGCAGGTCGGCCATCCCCGCCCGAAACTCAGACAGCGCGAACCTCGATCACCTTCGCGGGCTTGCCCATGCGCTGGGCCAGCCGTGTACGATCCTGAACCGCGCCCGCCAATTGACCGCATGCCGCGTCGATGTCGTCGCCGCGCGTCTTGCGCACCGTTGTCACGACGCCAGCATCCATCAATACTTGCGCGAACCGCTTGATCTGTTCGTTGCTTGAGCGCGTCAAACCCGACTCAGGGAACGGATTGAACGGAATCAGGTTGAATTTGCACGGCACATCACGTGTCAGGGCAACCAGCTCGCGCGCGTGCGCTTCACTGTCGTTCACACCGTCGAGCATGCAATATTCGAATGTAACGAAATCGCGCGGCGCAACCTTCAGGTAACGCTGGCACGCGGCCATCAATTCACGCAGCGGATATTTCTTGTTCAACGGCACGAGCATGTCGCGAAGCGAATCAATTGGCGCATGCAGCGACACCGCAAGCGCGACCGGCAGATCCGCGCCAAGGCGGTCCATCATGGGCACGACGCCCGAGGTGGACAATGTCACGCGGCGACGCGACAGTCCGTACGCGTTGTCGTCGAGCATCAGCCGCATGGCCGGCACGACAGCGTCGTAGTTGAGCAGAGGTTCACCCATGCCCATCATCACGACGTTGGTCACCACGCGGTCGGCCTTGCCGTTATTCGACGCGCCGTAACTACCGCTCTTCGATGCGCGCAGCGCGAATTCGGCCATGCGCAACTGGCCAATGATCTCGCCCGTGCTCAGGTTGCGCGAAAAGCCCTGCTTGCCGGTGGAGCAAAACCGGCAATTGACGGCGCAGCCCGCTTGCGACGAAATGCAAAGCGTGCCGCGATTTTCTTCCGGGATGTACACGGTTTCGACCGCATTGCTATTGCCCACGTCGATCAGCCACTTGCGTGTGCCGTCGGTGGACACGTGATCGCGGACGATAGCGGGCATGTCCAGACTTGCCCGCCCTTTCAATTTTTCACGCAGCGATTTCGCCAGGTCCGTCATGCCGTCGAAGTCGTCGACACCGAACTGGTGAATCCAGCGTTGCAATTGCTTGGCGCGAAACGGCTTTTCGCCCAGGCTGTCGCAATAAGCGACGAGCCCGGCGGCATCGAGGTCCAGAAGGTTGACTGTTGCGGCTGTCATTTCGATTCTGCCATTTCCTTGCTGAGCGAAAAATGGAACGCGTTCTGAGCCGCGTTCCAGCTATTTCGCGCCAATTCCTGCGATAAATCTACTCCCGAATCAACGCGAATAGACGTTCACTTCGGGGAAGAAGAAAGCGATTTCCTGACGTGCGGTTTCAGCCGCGTCCGAACCGTGCACCGCGTTAGCGTCGATGCTGTCGGCGAAATCCGCGCGGATCGTGCCCTTGTCAGCCTTCTTCGGGTCCGTTGCGCCCATGAGGTCGCGATGGGTCAGGATGGCGTTCTCGCCTTCCAGCGCCTGGATAATCACGGGGCCGGAGATCATGAATTCGACCAGATCCTTGAAGAACGGCCGTGCAGCGTGAACAGCGTAAAACTTTTCCGCGTCAGCGCGCGACAGATGGACCATGCGAGCTGCGATGATCTTGAGGCCAGCTTGCTCAAAACGGCTATAGATCTGGCCGATCACATTCTTTGCCACTGCATCCGGTTTAATAATCGACAGGGTGCGCTCGATCGCCATGAAAAACTCCAAAAAATGAACGGGTTACGAATATAAATGAATCGACAATTGTAGCACGAAGCGTTGTATGATTGCGATGGAAACCTTACGACTTCGTAAGCAACAAAGCACTTAACGGAGTGCAGTGCGGATCGCCACGTGGGTATGAAACGCGCGGTAATTTTCGCGCTCTTGATACTGCACTGCAGCATCGTTGAATTCGGCGCAAGATAGATCCATATTTTGTGTCGGAAGGCCTTTCGGGCCCGCAGCGTACAATGCAGCTAAAGGTTTTCGCGGCGAATCGTCCAACGAAGCCGCCAGACTGATAAAAGCCGTGTTTTCGCACGGCGGAGTCGGCGTTTTACGGCAAATTGAGCCGGTGTTTTTGAACCAGTTGGCTTTACACAAGTTTAGGCAAGGAGAAACCATGAACGAATCCCCTTACGGTTTTGGCCGCAGCGGCAGCGTCACATCGTCCGAAACCCGCAACCGCGTGCTGCGGAACACCTACTGGCTGCTCGCGCTGTCCATGGTCCCAACTGTGTTGGGCGCGTGGGTCGGCGTCGCGACGGGCTTCTCCCTGTTCGCGGCCACCAGCCCGGCCATGAGCTTCATCGCCTTCATGGCCATCGCGTTCGGCTTCATGTTCGCCATTGAGCGCACCAAGAACAGCAGCATCGGCGTATTCGTGCTGCTAGGCTTCACGTTCTTCATGGGCCTGATGCTGTCGCGTTTGCTGAGCTTCATTCTCGGCTTCACGAACGGGCCGCAGCTCATCATGATGGCGTTTGGTGGCACTGGTGTGATCTTCGCTGCCATGGCCACTATCGCGACGGTCAGCAAGCGCGACTTTTCCGGTCTCGGCAAGTGGCTCTTCATGGGCGTATTGGTGCTGTTGCTGGCCGCGTTCGCGAACGTGTTCCTGCATCTGCCGGCCTTGATGCTGACGGTATCGGTGCTGGCTATCGTGATCTTCTCGGCGTACATGCTGTTCGACGTCCAGCGCGTGGTGAATGGCGGCGAAACGAATTACATCAGCGCCGCGCTCGCGATCTACCTGGATTTGTACAACGTATTCACGAACCTGTTGATGCTGCTCGGTATCTTCGGCGGCAACCGGAACTGATTGCGTTAAATCATGCTTCGCTCGTAAAAACCGGCCTTTCCGAAGGCCGGTTTTTTTATGCTCGTTTTTTATGCGCGGAAAGCTTGGGGATTCAAAGCCCGGGATTCAATCGCGCTCGAACAGTGCAATCGATTCGACGTGCGATGTATGCGGAAACATGTTTATCACCCCCGCGCCTTTCATGCGGTAACCGGCATCGCGCACGAGCACGCCCGCGTCTCGAGCGAGCGTTGCCGGATTGCAGGAGACGTACACAATCCTCCTCGGCAACACGCCCTCGCCGCTGTGCGCAATCTCCGCCAGCGCCTTGGATACCGCCAGCGCGCCCTCACGCGGCGGATCAATCAGGATCTTGTCGAAGGGACCTAGCGCGCGAAAATCGTCCGCTGTGATTTCGAACAGGTTTCGGCATGCGAACGACGTATGCTCATGGACGCCATTTGTCCGGGCATTTTCCAGCGCACGTTCGGTCAAGCCCGCACTTCCTTCGATTCCCACCACCTCACGCGCCACCCGCGCGAGCGGCAACGTGAAATTGCCGATGCCGCAAAACAAATCCAGCACCCGATCCGTGCGCTGCGCGGCCAGCAGCCGCAACGCGCGGCTGACGAGCACCCGGTTGATCTGATGATTGACCTGGGTGAAATCGGTTGGTTTGAACGGCATGCGGATGCCGAATTCCGGCAGCGTGTAAGCCAGCTCCTGTCCGAAAGGATAAAACGGGTAAGCCGTTTCCGGCCCCTTTGGCTGCAGCCAGAACTGCACGCCATGGGCATCGGCGAAAGCACGCAGCAGCGCTTCGTCCTCTTGCGTCAGCGGATCGAGAATACGCAGCACCAATGCAATTAGCTCGGCCCCGACGGCCACTTCGATCTGCGGCAGGCGATCGCGAATGGACAAATCCCGGACGAGCACGCGCAGCGGCATCAACAGTGCCGACACATTCGGGTGCAGGACGTCGCACGTTTGCATATCGGCGACAAAACTGCTCTTTTTCTCGTGGAATCCCACCAGCGCGCCGCCCTTTCCCGCGATCAGCCGCACAGCCAGCCGCGCCCGATACCGGTATCCCCACGACGGCCCATGAATAGGCCGGTAGATCGTTTCCGCGTGGAGCTTGCCGATGTGCTGGAGGTTGTCCTCGAGGACCCGTTGCTTGACGGCAATCTGCGCCCGCACGTCGAGGTGCTGCATGGAACAGCCGCCGCATTTACTGAAATAAGGGCATTTCGGCCGCGTGCGCATGACGCTTTCACGCAGGATTTTTAATAGCAGCGCCTGCTCGAATGCAGCCTTCTTGCGAAAGCTCGCATACAACACACGTTCGCCCGGCAACGCGCCTTCCACGAAAATAACCTTGCCTTCCGAGCCGTCCTCGGCCGTCGCGCGACCGACACCTTGAGCCTCCATATCGAGCGATTTGATTTCGATCTCGAGCGGCGCTGCCAAAGGGTCCAGAGGAACAATTCGAGCCGGCGGATTCCAGCGATTACGCGATTTTTTTCGAGCGTGAGACACCTGCGGACTTCCTGGCTAATGTGAAAAGAGGTGAAAAAGTGAACAATCGGGAAGTGGAAAATGAAGCGAAAAGCGGGGCCAAGCACCCCGGAAAAGTGCAATGAAAGCGAGATTGTAGACGATGCCGGAAGAGCCCCTGCGCGCAGCTCAGTCGTCGAACGCCGCCAGATATTCAGCCCAATGGGACGCCGGCTCAAGCGCGAGCGCATTCTTTACGAAGCTGATCTCGTCGGCATACTCTTCAGCGGAAAAACCGCCGCGCATCAGTTGAAAGCGGCAGTACATCAGGTAGGTGTTCACCACGTCTGTCTCGCAATAATTGCGGATTTCTTCTATGCGCCCTTCCGAATACGCCTGCCAGACCATGCCGCCGTCCATGCCCAGCTTGCCCGGGAAACCGCAGAGCTTGGCGAGCGCATCCAACGGCGCGTTCGCGCGCGCCTGGTACATCGCAAGCACGTCCATCAGGTCCGTGTGGCGCGCGTGATAACGGCTGATGTAGTTGTTGTAGCGGAACTCGCGATCGTCATTGCCCTGGTCCCAGTAGCGCGACGCCGCCACGCCATGCACCATCGCACGATAGTGAAGCACGGGCAGATCGAAACCGCCGCCATTCCATGAAACGAGTTGCGGCGTATATTTTTCGATCACGCGAAAAAACGACTGGATCAGCGACGCTTCGGAATCGGTCGTAGTGCCGAGCGAACGCACGCGAAAACCCGTGTTATCGCGAAACACGCACGAAATAGCGGCAATGCGCTGCAGATGATGCGGCAGGAAATCGTTGCCCACCTTTTCGCGGCGCGCGGCGAACGCATGCTCCGCGACCTCGAGATCGGTGAGCGTGGCGGGAAGCGTGTCGAGACGGCGAATACCGTCGACATCGGGAATCGTCTCGATGTCGAATACGAGAATGGGTGTCATTATTTTTTTAAGGGCGGCGTCGCAAGGACGCGTTGCTGGGAGGACGCAGCGCCCTAGAGCACGGCGTCTTTTCGCACACCGTTCGATGCGAAGAAGCGCTTGAGCCGCACTAGCGCTTCCTGCTGGATCTGACGCACGCGTTCGCGCGTCAGGCCCATTTCGTCGGCGAGTTCTTCGAGCGTGGCCGGCTCAATATGGTTCAGGCCGAAACGGCGCTCGATCACATGCCGGTGTTTGTCGGAGAGACGGGAAAGCCACAGCTTCGTGAGCGTTTCCAGTTCGCGATGCTGAACTTCCGAATCCGGAGACTGGCTTGCGTCGTCGGACAGCAGATCGAGCAGGCTGCTCGCGGGATCGAGATCGAGCGGCGCATCGAGCGACGCCGTGTGTTCATTGAGCGCGAGGATGTCCGTGACTTCCTCGGGTGTTTTGCCGGTGAGATGCGCGATGTCATCAATACTCGCATCGCGCCGGTCCGGCGCAATGGCCGCCGTCGAATTCGCCGAGCTTTTTTCGAGATGACGTTTCGCGCGCAGCACCTGATTGAGTTCGCGAATTACGTGAACGGGCAAACGCACCGTGCGCGCCTGATTCATGATCGCGCGTTCGATGCTCTGCCGGATCCACCACGTGGCATAAGTCGAAAACCGGAAACCACGCGTCGGATCGAATTTTTCGATGGCGTGCATCAAACCAAGATTGCCCTCCTCGATCAGATCGAGCAGCGGCACGCCACGATTCAAATACCCCTTGGCGATACTGACCACCAGCCGCAGATTGCGCTCGATCATGACCTGGCGCGCCTCGAATTCGCCGGCTTTTGCCAGCCGCGAATAGCGCTGCTCTTCCTCGACTGTCAGCAACGGCTTTACGCTAATGCGATTCAGGTAATGCTGGATTGTGTCGGCCGTGAGTTCGGCCTGCAAAATTGACTTGAAGTCGTCGACATCGGGTACGGAATCAGCCGCACCCTCGACGGTATCCTTGCCGTTCGCGCCACTTTCTTCGTCTGAATCAAGCTCGGCGTCGGCCGTTTCGCCTTCAGATTCGTCTGCCTGGCTCGAAGCGCCGTCTTCCACCGTTGTCTGCGTGGGTCGGCTGATTGTCTCAGTCTCGGCTTGCGGCGGCTGGCGCTTCGATTTAGGCATGATGGTTTCGCTTATTGCGGCGGCAAATACTTCAGAGGGTCGACAGGTTTGCCCTGCCGGCGGACTTCGAAATGCAACATCACGCGGTCCGAATCGCTGTTGCCCATCTCGGCGATTTTCTGCCCTTTTGTCACCGCGTCTCCCTCTTTTACCATCAAAGCACTGTTATGTGCGTACGCGGTAAGAAAAGTTGCGTCGTGCTTGATGATGACGAGATTGCCGTATCCGCGCAGACCGTTGCCGGAGTAGACGACCCGTCCATCGGCCGCCGCATTGACCGGATCTCCGGTTGCGCCGCCAATGTTCAAGCCTTTGTTCTTCGCGTCGTCGAACGTGCCGAGAATAGGTCCGCGCGCCGGCCAGATGAACGCCGGCTGCGCAGCCGGAACCGCGGCCGTGCCATTGTCAACACTCGTTCCCGGCGGCTGCGTCATGGCCAGTCCTGGCGCCACTGTGCCAGGCATTGCCCCCATGCCGGACGACGTGCCGTAATTCGGCGCCGGCGGCACGCTGCCATTCGCGCCCGGCACAGCCGACGTATTCGCTCCGTACGTATTATTGAGCGGCTGGGCCTGCACCCCGCCACCAACGATTGGAGCGGTAGAAACGCCCGGTGTTGCCGCCGCGAGATTGGCGCCCGGAGGTGCCACGCGCAGCAACTGGTCGACTTCGATCTGGTTCGGGTTCGTCATGTTGTTCCACGACGCGATATCCCGATAATTCTGGCCGTTTTCCAGTGCGATCCGGTATAGGGTGTCACCCGGCTTCACCCGGTAGTAACCCGGCGGCGGCGGACCCGGCGGCAACACGGCTCCATCCTGGGCAGCCTGCGTGCCGATAGCGGATCCAGTCCGGTCGACAACGGGCGCCTGATCCATCCGGGTCGCGCAGGCGGCCAGTGCGGACAGCGCCACGACGCATACACCGCGCTGAACCGCTGACAAAACGGGGTTCGCGCTCACTTCTCGTTTAGCACGCAACATACTCATCGGTGTCAAATCACTCCGGATTTTAAGGGTACAAAGAAAACCCGATCGAGCTGCGACTCGCGCCATTGAGTGGGCGAAACGCGCTCGACGAGCGTCAGTATCTGCGCTTGGGCCGTCTGGGATCCGACTGGCGCTACAAGTCTGCCGCCTACAGCGAGTTGATCGAGCAACGCCTGCGGAACGTCGAGTCCGGCACAAGCAATCACAATGGCGTCGAACGGCGCAACCGCCGGCAATCCGAGGCGGCCATCGCCGTAATGCAGACGGATGTTCGGCACGCGCAACGGCCGCAGGTTCAGCTTTGCGCGCTCGGATAACGGCCGGATCCGTTCGATCGAATACACGTCGGTTGCTACCTGCGACAACACAGCTGCCTGATACCCGCAGCCCGTGCCGATTTCCAGCACATTTCTGAGCGTGCGTCCGGCTGCGACCAGCTCGATCATCCGCGCGACCACGGACGGCTTGGAGATAGTCTGATGATGACCGATCGGCAACGCAGCATCCTCATAAGCCTGCGTGGCAAGTCCGGGATCGACGAACATATGGCGCGGCACTGCGGCCATGGCGGCGAGCACGCGTGCGTCCGTTATGCCGTTGGCACGCAGTCGTTCGACCATGCGCTCACGTACTCGTTCCGATGTCAGCGCGTGAGTGCTTTGGTGCCCGACCCGGGACGCAGCCTTTCGGACGGCGTTCGGTTTGACCTCGGGCTGCGACGCCGGTTTTAACTTCGCTGGTTGCAAATTCGCCGGTTGTCCATTCGCAGGTTGTACATTCAATCTCGCATCCGGCTTCAAGTGCGTCTTGGACCTTGGCTGAGCATCGCGCGTTTCATTTGGGCGCGCGCCCGAACGCAACGCGCCGGGCTGATGATGCGCGACGATCGTGGAAGGTTTCGACGCAGCATGCAATCTTGCGGCCGAACGGTACTCATCTCCCGTCGATGCAGCCGGATTTCCCGCTACCCCTTGCGCCGCCGTGTTGCCCGTGAGCGCCTTCAATTCAGGTTTCGCCGCCGTACTCGTCCTTAAGCCGGGATGCATGCCAGGCGACGGTTTCACTGCCCTTCCGCCCGCCAGCTTAGGGGAAGCTGCAGAGGCCTTGTGTGTGGCCACCGCGGATTTCAAGACACCACTGCCGCCCGAAATAGCCTTCAATGCCGGCTTGCTGCGCGCATCGGGACGGGCAGTCGCCTTGCGCGGCTCCCGCACCAGATCGGCGAGCGCCAGCGGAAAGCGTTTCGCGCGTTCGTCCGTCATGAACGGCGGCTCCGTGCCTCGGCCCACTCGCGGGTAGCGGGCAGCAGCTTGGTGTGCGTCAGATCGAGTTGCAGCGGCGTGATCGAGATATGGCCGTTCGCCACCGCGTGGAAGTCCGTGCCTTCGCTGGCATCGAGCGCGTCGCCAGACGGCCCGATCCACCAGATCGGATTACCGCGCGGATCGATTTGCCGAACGACCGGCTGCGATGGATGGCGCTTGCCCAACCGCGTAATGCGCCACTCGCCCATCTCGTCATACGGCAGACTTGGAATGTTTACGTTGAGCAGCGGATGGCCAGGCATGGGGTGCGCGAGATAGTGCGCGACGATGTCCGCCGCCACGCGCGCCGCGTCCTCCAGATGCAACCAGTCGCGCCCGACCAGCGAGAAGGCAATGGCCGGCACGCCGAACATGAACCCTTCGGTGGCCGCTGCGACCGTGCCGGAATACAACGTGTCCTCGCCCATGTTCTGGCCGTTGTTAATTCCTGATACGACCAGATCCGGCTGCTCGGCCAGCATGCCCGTCAGCGCGATGTGCACCGAGTCCGTTGGCGTGCCGTTGACGTAATTGAAACCGTTCGCCGCAGTGTGAATGGTGAGCGGCCGCGACAGCGTCAGTGAGTTTGAAGCGCCGCTGCAGTTTTGCTCGGGCGCCATCACGGTGACTTCGCCAAGCGGCTGCATGGCCGCGTGCAGCACGTTAAGGCCGCGTGCCAGATAACCGTCGTCGTTGCTGAGTAGGATTCGCATCCGACGATTGTAACCGAGGAAGGAAGGCCCGCGGATCGGCAGCGGGGCACTCGGCCAAACGGTCTGCTACAGCGCTTTACGGTGGACAAATTGCACGCGTTTTATAGACCTTTCGGCCAACGAGACGCGGGCAGGAAGCACGCGCATGCAGCCCTGATCTACACTGCCAGATCACGATAATTTCACCCGGAGACACCATGCGCGCCATTCGATGCAACCAGTACGGACCACCGGAGTCCCTCGTCCTGGAAACACTCCCTGATCTCCAGCCCGGGCCGGGCCAGGTTGCGATCGACGTCCGCGCCGCCAGCGTGAACTTCCCTGACGTCCTCGTGATTCAGAATAAGTACCAGATGAAGCCCGAACTGCCGTTCACGCCCGGTTCCGAGTTCGCGGGTGTGGTGCGGGCCGTAGGCCCTGATGTCAAGCGGTTGAAGGTCGGCATGCGGGTCGCCGCCTACACGGCGCAAGGCGCGTTCGCCGAGCAGGCGCTGGCAAGCGAAGCGGCATGTATGCCATTGCCCGACGACATCGACTTCGCGAGCGCTGCGGCCATTACGCTCGCGTACGGCACCTCGCACCACGCAGTGGTCGACCGGGGCGCATTGAAAGCCGGTGAAACTTTGCTCGTGCTGGGCGCGGCGGGCGGCGTGGGGCTGGCGGCGGTGGAAATTGGCAAGGCGCTCGGCGCGCGAGTGATTGCGGCGGCGTCGAGTGCGGACAAGCTCGCGTTGTGCGTGGAACATGGTGCGGACGCCATCATCGACTACACGCGTGAAAACCTGCGTGAGCGGATCAAGGCGCTGACAGACGGGAACGGGCCCGACGTGATCTACGACCCGGTCGGCGGCGAGTACGCGGAGCCGGCTTTTCGCAGCATCGGGTGGCGCGGCCGGTATCTCGTGGTCGGGTTTGCAAACGGCGAAATTCCGAAGCTGCCGCTCAATCTCGCGCTGCTCAAGGGCGCGAGTATTGTTGGCGTGTTCTGGGGCCAGCACATCCAGCGTGAGCCCGATCTGGCGAGTGCCGCGTTGCAGCAGATATTCGGCTGGATCAAGGACGGCCGGGTACGGCCGCACGTTACGAAGCGATATGCCCTTGAACAGACCGCCGTGGCATTGAACGACATGGCTAGCCGGCGCGTGTCAGGAAAGATCGTAATCGAACCTTGACGAATCCTGGAAAGACCTAAATCGCCTTGTTCGCCCGCAGTTGCGCAATTTCGTCAGGCTCATACCCGAGCGATTGCAGGACTTCATCGGTGTGTTCGCCGAGTTGCGGGCCAAGCCAGCGTGTCTCGCCCGGCGTCTCCGACAACTTCGGCGTGACGTTCGGCAGCGCGATCTCGCGGCCATCCTGCCAGGGGAAATGCTGGATCATCTGGCGCGCGATGTATTGCGGGTCGGTGAACATGTCGGCCACGCTGTAGATTCGGCCTGCGGGAACATCCGCGGCGTTCAGTACGGCAAGTGCCTCATCTATGGAACGGGTGCAAAGCCATACGCGAATGGCGTCGTCAATTTCGCGTGTGCGCGGCACTCGCCCGTCATTCGATGCCAGCGTGGGATCGTTGCCCAGGTCCTCGCGGCCGATCGCGAGCATCAGCCGCTTGAAGATCGGATCGCTGTTGCCGCCAATGACGATGCTTCCGTCACGACACGGATACGTATTCGACGGCACGATGCCCGGCAGCGACGCACCCGTGCGCTCGCGGATCATGCCGTACACGCCGTATTCGGGTACGACGCTTTCCATCATGTTGAAGACGGCTTCGTACAACGCGACATCGACCACCTGCCCCTTGCCGCCATTCGCTTGCCGGTGGTGCAGCGCCATCAATGCACCGATCACGCCATGCAGCGCCGCAATGGAGTCACCAATTGAAATGCCGATGCGCGGCGGCGGCAGGTCGGGGTAACCCGTGATGTGGCGCAACCCGCCCATCGATTCGGCGATGGCGCCAAAGCCCGGCCGGTCGCGATACGGCCCGGTCTGCCCGTATCCCGACAGCCGCACCATCACGAGACCTGGGTTTTCTGCAGATAACACCTCGTAACCCAGCCCGAGTTTCTCGAGCAAGCCCGGCCGGAAATTCTCGACGACGATATCGGCTTGCTTCGCCAGCCGCCGGACAATCTCCTTGCCTTCGGGAGACTTGAGATTGACCGTCACCGACTTTTTATTACGTGCCTGAACGGCCCACCATAGCGATGTCCCGCCTACTTCCGGATACAGCTTGCGCCATTTGCGCAGCGGATCGCCGCCGTTCGGATCTTCGATCTTGATTACGTCGGCGCCGAACTCGCCCATGAAGCGCGCGGCGAACGGCCCGGCAATCAGCGTACCGAGTTCGAGCACCTTGACGCCGGCGAGCGGTCCCGTAGAAACGCTCATGGTGTCTCCTTCCTTATCTTGTCCACAGCGGTTTTCACAGCGGAATGTCGAGCGCCTTGAACCGCGGCGAACCGTCGGCAAGCGTGCCATTGAACAGGTCCGCCGGGCGCACCCACAGGCCATGATCGTGCGGCCAGAGATGCTCATAGACGATCATCGGCTCTTCCGTCTCTGAATGCCGCGCCACGCCGATCACGCGATATAAACCGCCCTTGTAATGCCGGTGCGTGGCGAGTGCCAATGCTTCTGCTTCGGTCATGTCATTGCCTTGTTGCGGTGTAACTAAGGTCTACACGCTGCGGTCTAAACTGAGCGCCTGTCCAGCATCGCACGCGCGATCGTGCCTGCGTCAACGTATTCGAGTTCGCCGCCTACCGGCACGCCACGTGCGAGGCGCGTCACCTTCAGGCCCTTCGACTTGAGCGTCTGCGCGAGGTAATGCGCGGTCGCCTCGCCTTCGTTCGTGAAGTTCGTGGCAAGCACGATTTCCTTCACGAGGCCGTCGGTGGCTCGCTGGATCAGGCGATCGAAATGGATCTCTTTCGGCCCGATGCCGTCGAGCGGACTCAACCGTCCCATCAGCACGAAATACAGTCCGCGATACGTCAGCGTCTGTTCGAGCATGATCTGGTCAGCGGGCGTTTCGACCACGCAGAGCAGTTCAGGATCGCGTTCGGGGTCAATGCAGACTTCGCAAATTGCCGCCTCGGTGAACGTATTGCACTTTTCACAGTGTTGCAGATGCTCGGTGGCGAACATCAGGGAGCGGCCGAGCTTTTCAGCGCCCGGCCGGTCGTGCTGCATCAGGTGATAGGCCATGCGCTGAGCCGACTTGGGGCCCACGCCCGGCAGCGCGCGCAATGCTTCGACGAGCGCCGACAAGGCGGAAGGTTGTTTCATGCGCTTGGGACCCTATGCTCTGAGGGTTGAGATATTTAGAACGGCAGCTTGAAACCCGGCGGCATCGGCATGCCGGCCGTCATGCCGCTCATCTTTTCCTGCGTGGTGGCTTCGGCTTTACGCACGGCGTCGTTGAAAGCAGCGGCAACGAGGTCTTCCAGCATGTCCTTGTCGTCAGCGAGCAAGCTCGGGTCGATGGTTACGCGGCGGACGTCGTTCTTACACGTCATGACCACCTTCACGAGACCAGCGCCAGACTGTCCTTCCACTTCGACCAGGGCGAGTTCGTCCTGCATCTTCTTCATGTTGTCCTGCATTTGCTGAGCTTGCTTCATCAAGCCGGCGAGTTGGTTCTTCATCATGGTCGGGCTCCTTGCTGGAAA
Source organism: Caballeronia sordidicola (assembly GCF_002220365.1). Taxonomy (GTDB): domain Bacteria; phylum Pseudomonadota; class Gammaproteobacteria; order Burkholderiales; family Burkholderiaceae; genus Caballeronia; species Caballeronia sordidicola_C. Next base: position 140,278 of record NZ_MTHB01000206.1, read on the forward strand.
CGGGGTAAAGAGAATGAGTGCATGCCACGTGGTTCGAAATTGGCTCGGGACCGCGCCGGCTGTGAATGGGTGATGGGCGTTGCCTCGCGTGCTTTATACGCTTACAGCGGGTGTTTCGATGTTCATTTGAGCCGTCCGGCACGCAGGGGGTTTCTCACCTCCGTGCTTGCCCAGCTCTCTTGGTCTGACAGACTGAACGAAGCTTAGACGCTCTGACTCGTTCGCTCCGCAGGGGTTCTGGCTTTATCGCTCTCCAGCTTTCTCGGGCTGCGTAGCTTAACGGCTTTCGGCGCTTGAACACAGCGTGCTTGCCTGCGGTGCAGTGTCCGCGATGTCCCGCCGCCTACCATCCTTTCGCGCCAGCCTTTCTTCGCCCACCGAAATAACGTCAGTTTGCCGATGCCGCATTCTGGCCGCCATCCTGCGCATTAATTGGTGCCAGCGCCGATGCCAGCGGCTTGATCGAACCCTGCACGATACTCGCGCCAAAATCGCGGATCAGCGATTGCACGAACGGGTTCTGCGTAATCTCCCGCTCCGCCTCATGCTGGCGCTGCGCGCGAGCAGCGGCGTCGAGCGCGGCGGCCGTGCGACGCGCCGGACCGACATTCACATTCACGTCGATCGACCGCCCGAGCTTATCGGTCAATGCAGCCTTCAGCTTCGCAACCTGTGCGCTTTCGGCGTATTGCGGGACCGGCACGGCAAGCGTGATGGACGTGTCGTCGCATGCGGTCAGTTCACTATTGAAGGCGAGTTGGTAAGCGATACCCTTCAGCGGCAAATCCACCGCAAGCGCTGGCCAGTCACCGCTCACGCCAATGGCATCGAGCGAGACGGCGGGCGGCAGCGGACGTGCATCGACTCTGGGCGCTGGCTTGGCGGCGGGTGCATCGTTAAAGTGCAGGTCGTCGGGACCGCTGTCGAACGCCGGCATGAAACCGTCGTCGGGCGGCATAAAAAAGCCCTCTTCCGACGACACCGGTTGATAGTCGTCCAGCGGCATTTCTTCCCATGGAGGGGTTGCGCCGCCGGTGTTCTTGCTGGCACTGGCGCCCGTGCCGCTGGCACCCCGCGACGCTCCGGCATTTGAATCATTGCCGTTCGCGTTCGGCTGCGCACCGCCGAACCTGGAGTCGCCCGCTGCGGGTGCTGCGCTTCGATCGGCCGAAGCAGCAGGCCGGCGTGGCACGGGAACCTGCACGGTAGGCGTCGCCTTGGGGGCTGCAGGTTTGCGCACGGGTTCGGGAGCACGCGCCCCGCGATCCGACGATACCCGCATGCCCGCGCTGCGCAACACATCGAGCGCGGCGCTAGCACCGCCCGTCGCACGTGGCGATGGGGCTTTTTCAGCCGGCGGCACACCCCGGTTCTCGACTTGGCCCTTGCCCCCGGTCTCGGCCCGATCGGCAGCAGCGCGATCGACGAGTCCCTGGGCGGCTGCGGCCAGCGCGGAGTTGGAGTCGGAATCGGGTTCTGACTCAGAAATAGCCGGGACGTCGTCCGGCGAGGCATCGGAGCTGGCAGAGGGCAAAGGCGTGTCGACAGAGCGCTGCGGATCTAAGGATAGTGCCGCTGCCCCAGGGGACTGCGATCCAACAGGAATAGTCGCCGGTGGGTTTCGCGCATCCACTGCGTCCACCTTCGCACCATCGTCATGCTCGTCGACAAACTTGTCCGTCGGCGCTTCAGCTTTCCCTTGCTCTGCATCATCCGGATCGATAACGCGAGCCTGGGCAACCGCGGGGGTAACGATTACCTCACCCGTTTGATCAGGCTCCGTGATCACCCGCGCGTTCGGCGCTGGCTCAGGCGCGGGCTCAGGCGCTGGCTCAGGCGCTGGCTCAATCGCGACGTTTTGCACTACATCGCCACTAGTTGCTGCAAGATTCTCGGGCGGGACGGCTCCCGAACCCGCCGCCGGCGCCGGAGCCGGATCGCGCTGATCCGCAGCAGCGCTGTGCTCGGACGCCGCCAATTGACCCGCATCCTGCGCAGGCGTTGTTTTCACACGATCCGGAGCCGACGCCGCCGATCCTTCCGAAGCGACATCAGCCACACGATTCACCGCCGGCTTCGCCGCGCCCGCAACCGGCGAGACCGCCCCACCGGCGACAACACCACTCGGGACCGATTGACGTGCTCCTCCTGCACCTGGCGAGCCCACAACAGCCTGTCTCACCTGCGCGCCCCCCCCGCCACCTCCACCCGGACCACCAGCGGGCTCGAATGCAAGCATGCGCAACAGGGTCATGGTGAAACCGGCATATTCATCGGGTGCCAGCCCCATCTCGCCTCGCCCGATCGTCGCGATCTGATAGAACAGTTGCACGTGCTCGGCGCTGAGCAAGTCGGCGAAACGGCGGATATCGGTTGCCTCCGGCCATTCGTCCAGCACCGAAGCCGGCGCGTATTGCGCCCACGCGATCCGGTGCAACAAGCCGGCCAAGTCCTGCAGCGCTGTGGAGAACGACAAACTGCGCAACGCCATCTCGTCCGCGATGCCAAGCACGCCCTGCCCGTCGCCGGCCGCGAGGGTATCGAGCAAGCGGATCAGATAACTCTGGTCGAGCGCGCCGAGCATGCCGCGCACGGCCTCCTCGGTGACCTGGTTTGCCGAATACGCGATGGCCTGGTCAGTGAGCGAAAGCGCGTCGCGCATGCTGCCGTCTGCAGCACGCGACAAAAGACGCAGCGCTTGCAGCTCGTAAGGGATCTGCTCTTCACCGAGCACATGTTCCAGATGCCCCACGATCTGCCCTGCCGGCATCTGCTTCAGATTGAACTGCAGGCAGCGCGACAGCACGGTGACGGGGATCTTCTGGGGATCGGTGGTGGCCAGGATGAACTTCACGTGCGCGGGCGGCTCTTCCAGCGTCTTCAACATGGCGTTGAACGCGTGGTTCGTGAGCATGTGCACTTCGTCGATCATGTAGACCTTGAAACGCGCATCGACGGGGGCGTACACCGCGCGCTCGAGCAACGCGGCCATTTCGTCCACGCCGCGATTACTGGCCGCGTCCATCTCCACATAATCGACAAACCGTCCCTCATCGATCTCCTTGCACGCCCGGCATACGCCGCACGGCGTGGATGTCACGCCGGTCTCGCAATTGAGCGCCTTGGCGAAGATCCGCGAGAGCGTCGTCTTGCCGACACCACGGGTGCCGGTGAACAGATAGGCGTGGTGCAGCCGTGCGCCGTCGAGCGCGTGCGAGAGCGCGCGCACCACGTGCTCCTGGCCAACGAGCGAAGCGAAAGATTTGGGCCGCCACTTGCGTGCGAGAACTTGATAGGTCATGCCGAAATTGTATCAGCAACGTCAAGAGGCAAAAGCGTTTCGCCGAGGGGCACGCGCCTGCGGAAACGGCGCGCAGGAACCTGCACCGCATACGGGCGAAGCGGCTTCTCGGGCAGCGAAAAACGTGGATGAAAAACATGCAAACGAGCGTGGATACGAGCGCACGAAAGACACAAACCCTGACAGGCCATCCGGAACCCGGAAGACAGGAAGCTTGAAATACTAGGGACAAACGATCGGACGCAGGGGAAATACGGGGGACGAAATACGGCGAAGTAGTGAGGCGAGGGACTGTGAACGACTAGACGATGACGAACAACGAGCAACAAAAGCGAAGGTGACGAGCCCGACCCTCGGCACTGGTAGAAAACGGCTGTGGCTGCTTCGTTCCCGACCTGACCAGGTTGACCGCGCCACCATGCGAGGAGGCCCGTCACGGAGAATCATATCAGAGAAGGATCGCCACGCCCACCAGCAAGGTGGGTGCTATTGCAATTCAGGCGCGCAATCGCAATATGCATGACCTGGGGCCAGTAGCCTTGCCGCCTGTGCTCGCTGTGTAAATACTCCGCTGAATCCGCGGCGAAATCCGGGGCTGGAGATTCACCCAGACGGAGCCTATCGGTACCCGGCAACAGATAGCAAAGTAAGCTAAGATGACAATTTGAAGCACCGGTGAATCACCGTGTGACGGGCAGAACGCGGCTTTTCCGGCAACGGTATGCGCCCATCCAAGCGAGCGGCTCTACACCCCGCAGCGCGGCGAACTATTTCCTGTTTTGGTGTATCGTGGCGAGCATTCAAACGCGGGCCTCGAATTCATAGAGGTATTCACATAATGAGCGAATCGATCAAACATATCAGCGACGCATCCTTTGACCAGGACGTCACGAAATCGGATAAACCTGTCCTGCTCGACTTCTGGGCGGAATGGTGCGGCCCTTGCAAGATGATTGCTCCGATCCTCGACGAAGTGGCCAAGGATTATGGTGACCGCCTGCAGATCGCGAAGATCAATGTGGACGAGCATCAGTCGACACCGGTCAAGTTCGGAGTGCGCGGCATCCCCACGCTGATTCTGTTCAAGAATGGTGCAGTCGCCGCGCAGAAGGTCGGCGCTTTGTCCAAATCGCAACTGACCGCGTTTCTGGACAGCAACCTGTGATTTGAAGCTGTAACGCGCAGTTGTGACTCGACGCCGGAAAGCCCGCAACGGCATTTCCGGCTCTTGCCGAACAACTGCCTTCCGGCGGCACGACCGGCCTCTGAGCCGCGTCTCATGCGGATGGCATCGGCAAAATCCAAGTAAAGACGTCAAAAGCACAGTTAGCTGCACGTGAGATTCCAGCAGATTGTTGTGCGACCACAACATGAATGAATCACACTGCCACCACGGCCACCCGAGGCCCTGTCGGCATGTGCTATGCTAGAATCCTAAGACTGCAAGACGTTTCTTAAGACGGCAAGACGTTTAGGTCCTTGAGCGTTCAGCTCACTTCTCCTCCCAAATTCTCTGTTGCACCTCTTCTCCCTGGCGGGAAATCCGTATGCATTTATCCGAGCTCAAGTCTCAGCACGTCTCCGCATTGATCGAAATGGCCAATGGCCTGGAGATCGAAAACGCCAATCGACTGCGCAAGCAGGAATTGATGTTCGCGATTCTTAAAAAGCGCGCCAAAACTGGCGACACGATCTTCGGCGACGGCACGCTCGAAGTATTACCTGACGGCTTCGGCTTCCTGCGCTCGCCCGAGACTTCGTATCTCGCCAGCACAGACGACATCTACATCAGCCCGTCGCAGATCCGGCGCTTCAATCTGCATACTGGCGACACCATCGAAGGTGAAGTGCGTACGCCGAAAGACGGCGAGCGCTACTTTGCACTGGTCAAGGTGGACAAGGTCAACGGCCAGGCGCCGGAAGCCTCGAAGCACAAGATCATGTTCGAAAACCTGACGCCGCTGCATCCGAACAAACCGATGCCGCTCGAGCGCGAAATGCGCGGTGAAGAGAACGTGACAGGCCGGATCATCGACATGATCTCGCCTATCGGCAAGGGTCAGCGCGGGTTGCTGGTGGCCTCGCCGAAATCAGGTAAGACCGTGATGCTGCAGCACATTGCGCATGCCATCAAATCGAACCACCCGGACATTGTGCTATTCGTGCTGCTGATCGACGAACGGCCTGAAGAAGTGACGGAAATGCAGCGCTCGGTGGTCGGCGAAGTGATTGCCTCCACCTTCGACGAACCCGCCGCGCGCCACGTGCAAGTCGCGGAAATGGTGATCGAAAAGGCCAAGCGCCTGGTGGAAATGAAGCACGACGTCGTGATTCTGCTCGACTCCATCACCCGTCTCGCACGCGCCTACAACACGGTTGTCCCGGCATCGGGCAAGGTGCTTACCGGCGGTGTGGACGCAAACGCACTGCAACGCCCGAAGCGCTTCTTTGGCGCGGCACGTAACATTGAGGAAGGCGGATCGCTGACCATCATCGGCACGGCGCTGATTGAAACCGGCAGCCGGATGGACGACGTGATCTACGAAGAGTTCAAGGGCACCGGCAACATGGAAGTGCACCTGGAACGCCGCCTCGCAGAAAAGCGCGTGTATCCGTCGATCAACCTGAACAAGTCCGGCACGCGCCGCGAAGAACTGCTGATCAAGCCGGACCTGCTGCAAAAAGTCTGGGTACTGCGCAAGTTCATTCACGACATGGACGAAGTCGAGTCCATGGAATTCCTGCTCGACAAGATCCGTCAAACCAAGAACAACGCTGAGTTCTTCGATCTGATGCGCCGCGGCGGTAGTTAATCCAGCATAGTTAATCCAACGCGCTGATTCGAATCATGAAAGCCGCCCGCATTCGCGGGCGGCTTTTTTTCGTCTGCTGGAACAATACGCGTGATTGATGACGTGAACGTTCACGTTCATGTTGGTCTATAATTTCCGCATGCCATCAGCCGCCGATCAAACCATCGGCCAGCACCATGCCCAGCGAACTGCTCACCGTACGCGACGCCGCCGAACGTCTCGGCGTCACCCCCCGCACGCTGAAATACTACGAAGAACGCGGTCTGCTCACGCCCAGCCGGAGCGAGGGGCGTTACCGGCTATATGACGAAAACGACCTGGAGCGCTTCGGGCGCGCTTTGCGGCTGCGATCGCTGGGATTTTCGCTGCACGGCATCGTCGAGATGCTCAAGCGGCCGCTCGAAAAAACGGAAGCTGGCCACAACCGCTATTCGCCGGATTCGCTGGCAGAGATTCGCCAGGGTCTGCAGCAGCAGCTTGATGCCATCGACACCCGTATCGACTCCGTGCGCCGCGAGCTGAAAGAAGCGCAAGCCGTGCGCGCCGAACTGCGTCTCGACCTGGATTACGTGGAAGCGCGGCTCGCCGGTCAGCCTGCCGATGCGTTGCTTGAACTAAGATCGAAGGCGAGCGCGAAGCCCGGGAGCGCGAAGTAATGAGCGCGCGGGCACCGGTGTTCACCGTCGAGCGATTGCGCGGCGACTTTTTCCCGTGGGTGCTCGCGCTCGTAACCGGGCTCGATTACTTCGACAACGCCATCTTCTCGTTTTTCGCCGGCTACATTGCAGGCGGCGTCAATGCATCGCCCGATGAACTCGTGTGGTCATCGAGCGCTTACGCGGTGGCCGCCGTCCTCGGAATTTTGCAGCAGCAATGGTGGGTAGATCGTCTCGGGCGCCGCCGATATGTGGCCGGCTGCATGCTGCTTTACTCATGCGCCGCAATCATGTCGGCGCTCACAGAAACCTCGCTGCAACTGATGTTCACGCGCGCTCTGCAAGGCTATTTCATCGGCCCGATGATGGGCGCGTGCCGGATCCTGATCCAGGTCAGTTTTACGCCGCAAAAACGCTCCGGCGCGACACGTGCGTTCTTGATGCTGATCGTGGGCAGCAGCGCGCTTGCGCCTTTGCTCGGAGGTTGGCTGGTCGCACGCTTCGACTGGCGGGCGCTATTCGCTTGCACCGCACCGGCCGGGCTTGCATTCGCCGGACTAGCCATGCTGGCGCTGCCTGATACTGGCAACGTGCATCAGGAGGAACGAGGCTCGACATCGTTCTGGCCTTACCTGTTGTTTGCGTTTGCCCAGGGCGCGCTGCAGATCGTCATGCAGCAAGTGCGCTTTGAACACTTCACCACGTCGCCAACGCTCGTGATGCTGACGGCGGCGGGTATCGGCTCGCTCGCCTGGTTTGCTTGGCATCAATGGCATGATCCCGCTCCGCTCGTGCGCCTCCACGCGCTGCGAGAACGTTCTTTCCGGATCGGCCTCGCGCTTTACATGCTCTATTACTTCGAATCGACGGGATTCAGTTACCTGATCTCACGGTTTCTTGAACAGGGACTCGGTTATCCGGTCGAGAACGCCGGACGGCTGGTCGGCATTACCTCGCTGATATCCGGGTCCGCGCTGTTCCTGTATTTCAGGTACACCAAGTACGTCACGCGTAAAAAGTGGATCATCGTGCCAGGATTCGCTATTGCGGCGCTCATCGGTTGGATGATGACGCGCATGTCGCCGGACGTTGCTCAAGGCGATCTCATCCTGCCGATGCTGTTGCGTGGCCTGTTGCTGCTTTTTATTGTGTTGCCGGTGGCGAACCTGACCTTCAAGATCTTTGCGATCGAAGAGTTCACCCATGGCTACAGGCTGAAGAACATCGTGCGTCAATTGACGCTCTCGTTTGCGACGGCGGCGGTGATTATTGTGGAGCAGCATCGGCAAGCGCTGCATCAATCGCGTCTCGCCGAGGCCGTGAATCCGTACAATCCGGAGTTTCAGAATGCGGCGGCCGCGCTGGCGAACGGCTTTGCCGCGGCTGGCCACACGGCAAGCGAAGCCCACGCGCTCGCCATCGCGTCGATCGCGCGCATGGTCACACAGCAAGCGGCCTTTTTGGCGTCGCTCGACGGCTTCTATTTCCTGACGGGCGTCGCCATTTGCGGGGGCGTGTTTGCCCTCTGGCAGAAACAGATCGATTGAGTTCGAGCGTGTAAGCGCGCGACAAGGACCTTATGGCCAATTTCCTGGCGCGGCTGATCAGCGGGAATCGTCGAGAACGGGCGCTGCGCAAACACGCCATCGACCACACGCTCTGGCAAAACACGCTCGATCGCCTGCCGTTTTTCGGCCATCTCGACGACGCCGAACGCGCACGGTTGCGCGAATGTACAACGCTTTTTATCGCGGAAAAGGAGTTCTCAACCGCCCACGACCTGACGCTCACCGACGCGATGATCGTCGCCATCGCGGTACAGGCCTGCCTGCCCGTGCTGAATTTGAGCCTGGAGTTGTACCGCGGCTGGGTCGGCGTGATTGTGTATCCGGGCGAGTTCGTGATCCGCAAGACGGTCGAGGACGAGGCCGGCGTGGTGCACGAGATTGAACACGATGCGAGCGGCGAGGCGTGGGAAGGCGGCCCGGTCGTGCTGTCGTGGGAAGACGCGCAGATGACCGGCGGCGTGGATGCCTACAACGTCGTCATCCACGAGTTTGCGCACAAGATCGACATGCTCAATGGCGAGGCAGACGGCCACCCGCCCCTCTTTCGCCGCTGGCACGCGCCGCTCGATTCCAACGCCTGGAACAATGTCTTCGATCACGCCTACGACCATTTCTGCGCTCAGGTCGATGCTGTTCCCGCGCGCCGCTGGGGCCGATTTGAGCGCGATTCGCTGATCGATCCCTACGCCGCCGATCATCCGTCGGAATTTTTCGCGGTCTGCAGCGAGGCGCTTTTCGTGCAGCCCGTGGCGTTCGAGCAGGAATATCCCGAGTTGTATCGCTTGCTCGCGCGGTATTACCGGCAGGACCCAGCGGGCGTGGGGGCACTGGACTCACCGGGGCAGCACTGATCCCGAGACCGCGGTCCAGGCGCCCTGAAAACATGCCAAACGGCTGATTTTCTGGCATAATCGCCGTTTTTCGACCTCTGGCAAGTGGCTCGCGCTCGCAGGATCGGCTTGCAAGATAGGCTTGCAAGATAGGCTTGCAAACACGCGCAAAACCCGCAAACCGGGTGGGCTGGCTACCAACAGATACCAAGGAAAGACCATGAAAGAAGGCATTCACCCGAATTACCGCGAAGTGCTGTTCGTCGACATGTCGAATGACTTCAAGTTCATCACACGTTCGACCATCAACACGCGCGAAACCGGCGAGTTCGAAGGCAAGACGTACCCGCTGGCAAAGATCGAAGTGTCGTCGGAATCGCATCCGTTCTACACCGGTAACCAAAAGATCATGGACACGGCCGGCCGCGTCGAGAAGTTCAACAAGAAGTTCGCTGCATTTTCGGCAAAGAAGTAATTAGTCGAGAAAACAGCCAAGGCTGGATTCGAAAAAAGGCAGCGAAAGCTGCCTTTTTTTCGTCTGTGCCCCGTCTCTGCCCCGTCTCTGTACCATGCAGCGGGGAAATCTGGAGCCAATCGGGCAAACTCGCCCCGCCAAACCCCCTCGCTGCAAGCACCGCAATGACGCGCGCGACGCCGCCCGTCTACAATGCCGGATTCGGTAAAAGTCGCACGAGCCGCCAAGGCACGAGATTCGCGTGTCATGCACGACCCAAGCGCCGCCGAATTGCTCCATCAGCGCTCCATCAGTTTCTGCTCCCTCGCCCAAACGCATGCGAAATGTCGTCCGCCTGACCGCCTCCGCCACCAGCGCCCTGCCGCGCTGGCTGCTGCTCGCCATTTGTATCATCTATGCGTCGTTTGGACTGTTCGGCCGCGACCCGTGGAAAAACGAGGACGCAGCGGGCTTCGGCGTGATGTGGACCATGGCCAACGGCAGCGTGAAAGACTGGCTGCTGCCGAATCTGGTAGGCAAGGCGCTTACCGGTGACGGCCCGTTCATGTACTGGTTGGGCGCGGGTTTTATCCGCCTGCTGAGCCCTTGGGTCGATGCAAGCAATGCATCGCGGGTGGTACCCGGATTGCTGTTTTGTATCGCCTGCGCGTTCGTCTGGTACACGGCATACCTACTTGGCCGGCGCGACGAGGCACAACCGTTCAAATATGCGTTTGGCGGCGAGCCCGAGCCGCGCGACTACGGCCGCACGCTCGCAGACGGCGCGCTGCTGATCCTGCTCGCGTGCTTCGGCCTGGCGGAACGCGGCCACGAAACCACGCCCCAGCTTGCTCAGTTTGCCGGCACCGCCATGCTGGTCTACGGCCTCGTGCGTAGCTGCGACAAGCCGATCCAGGGCGCGCTCATCTGGGGCACCGCGATCGGCTTCGTGGGTTTGTCGAGCAGCCCGGTGCTGGTGCTGGCACTGCTGATTTGCACGCTGGCCATGACTGTCATCGTGCGGGAGGTGCGGCCTTTCTACCTCGTCGTGCTCGGCGTGCCCGTGGCCGTCATCCTGATCGGCGCATGGGTGTGGCCGGTGCTGCACTTCTACCCGGACGACGGCGAATGGTGGCTGCGCCAATGGTGGCGTAACAGCTTCGACTCGTTTTCCGGTTCGCCGATCCAGGCACTCTCCTACGCCCTCAAGAACCTGCCGCTCTTCACGTGGCCGGCTTGGCCGCTCGCCATCTGGACCTTCGTGAGCTGGAGCGGACTGCGGCGCTCGCCGCACGTGGCTGTGCCGTTATCGGTGATCGGGCCGCTGCTGGTGCTGGTGATCCTGCAAAGTCATCAGTCGAACCGCCTGTTCATGCTGCTGCTGCCACCGTTGTCCGTGCTGGCCACGTTCGCGCTGCCCACGCTCAAGCGCGGGGCGATCAACGCCATCGACTGGTTCGCGATGTTGAGTTTCACGCTGCTCGCCACGTTCGTCTGGCTTGTCTGGACCGCGGGCCTGTTTGGTTTCCCCGCGCCGCTCGCGCGCAATCTCGCGCGTCTCGCGCCTGGTTTCCAGCCCGAATTCAAGATCCTGTCGTTCGTGTGCGCGGTCGCTGTAACGGTGTGCTGGTTTTCGCTCGCGCGCTGGCGGCTCGCGCGTCATCCGAAGGTGCTGTGGCGCAGCGTCGTGCTGTCGAGTGCGGGAACCACGCTGATGTGGGTACTGCTGATGACGCTGTGGCTGCCGGTGGTGAACTACAGCCGGACGTATCGCGACGTGGCGGAACAGATCGCCGATCATTTGCCGCCTGATTACACCTGCATTTCCCCGGTGCGTCTGGGCGACGCGCAGATTGCGACCTTCGCGTATTTCGGCGGCATGCATTTCGCCTTCGATGAAGACTGCGACGTGATCCTGCGCCAGGACACGCAGGATTACGGCGAACCATCGTCAATCTCGGCGTTCGAGTGGAAGCTCGTATGGGAAGGCCGGCGCGTGGCCGACCGTGACGAGCGATTCCGGCTGTATGTGCGCATCGAGCGGCCGGTGGCGCCGGTCAAGCGGCCGCGACCGAAGTCGCTGCATCGCGGAAGCAACTGACCATGTGGCCGGACGTCCGCAAGATCGTGGCCCTGGCCTGGCCGGTGCTGATCGGCCAGTTGGCGATCATTGCGTTCGCCGTGATCGATACCGCCATGGTCGGCCGTTATTCCGCGACGGACCTTGCCGCACTCGGCCTGGGTTCGTCGATCTACATCTCCGTCTACATCGGCTTGACGGGCATTTTGACGGCCTTGCAGCCCATTGCCGGACAATTGTTCGGGGCGCGGCGCGAAGCCGAAATTGGCGAGGAAGTCCGGCAGGCGCTATGGCTTACGGCGGTGTTATCGGTGATCGGCTTCGTCTGCCTGTATTTCCCGCAGCCTCTCCTGAGCATCGCCGACACGCCCCCCGCCCTGCACGATCGCACCCTCGCCTATTTGCGCATCCTGTCGTTTGGACTGCCCGCGGGTCTCGCGTTTCGTGTCTATAGCTCGCTCACGAACGCCGTTGGCAAACCGCGCCTGGTCATGTTCCTGCAAGTCGGCGCGCTGATGCTGAAGGTCCCGCTCAACCTGTGGTTCATCTTCGGCGGTTTCGGCGTGCCGGCGCTCGGTGGTCCGGGCTGTGCCATTGCGAGCACGATGATCAACTGGCTGATCGCCATTGTCGGAATAACGGTACTTCTGCGTGTCGAGTTCTTCCGGCCGTTCGGCGTGTTTTCGCGATTTTGCTGGCCGGTCTGGCAACGTCAAAAGGCGTTGCTGAAACTCGGCATTCCGATGGGGCTGTCCTATCTGATCGAAGTGACGTCGTACACGTTCATGGCGCTGTTCATCTCGCACTTCGGTACAACCACGCTGGCTGGACATCAGATCACCGGCAACATTGGCGCGGTGCTCTACATGACGCCGCTCTCTATAGGCGTGGCGTCCGCGACCCTCGTCTCGCAAGCCCTTGGCGCAGAACGTTTCGATGCCGCCCGTTCGCTCGCCCGCCACGGCATTGCGTTGTCGTGCGGTATTGCGTGCGTGTACGGCGCGGCGCTGTTTGCATTGCGGCCGTACTTGCTCGAGGCCTACACGCCTGACAGCCAGGTGATCGCGGCGGCCATGCCGTTGCTGGCCATTGTCGTGTTCTATCATTTCTTCGATGCCCTCCAGATCACGACGGCTTTCGTGCTGCGCGCCTACAAGGTCGCGGTCGTGCCCACGGTGATCTACGCGGTCGCGTTGTGGGGTATCGGGCTGGGGGGCGGGTACTTGCTCGGGTTCAACGTGGGCGGTTATACGCCCGCGTGGCTGCAAGGCGCACGCGGGTTCTGGGTCGCGAACTCGCTGAGCCTGGGCGTAGCGGGCGTAGGACTGTTTCTGTACTGGCGGCACATCAGCACGCGGCACCTTCCAGACGATCGCGTCCGCGCAGGGGCCGAGCCAGTTTAGGTTCAGCCGAAACAATCGCGCACTCCATGCAATCAGTTTGGAACGTCTTGTCACAAAACGAAAACAATTGGCAAGGATGACGTAACATTCCGGTAAAATCGCCAGCGTTTTGGCCACCCTGGAACGAGTGCGATGATCCGCGTCATAAAAAAACAACGCTGGCCGCTGGCTACGCTGGCTGCCCTGTCCTTGCTGGCATTGGGCTTCCTGGGCGCCACGCATCGCGCCGACGCCGCCCGCACGCTGAGCGTGTCACCACAGGGCAAGGTCACGCAGGTCCGCCAGGTGGTCGTCAAGTTCGACGAAGCCATGATCGCGTTCGGAGACCCCGCAGCCAAGGCCCCGGCTCAGGTCCATTGCAGCGGGGGATCATCGGCAGGTTCTGCTCATTGGATCGACGATAAAACCTGGGCCTTCGACTTTACGCTTGACCTCACACCCGGCATGCGCTGCTCGGTCGCGCTGGAAGACGGGCTCAAATCCACCGCAGGCAACACGCTCACCGGTCCACGCCAGTTCCGCTTTGAAACCGGCGGCCCGTTTGTCACGCAAGTCATGCCCGGCGGCGGCGAGATAGAAGAAAACCAGATCTTCGTCCTGCGTCTGAACGGCCCCGCGACCGAAGCGTCCGCGTTGCAGGACATCTGGTGCGAATCGAATGGATTGGGTAACCGGATTCCCGTCAAAACCGTCGACGCCAACGCACGCGCCGACCTCCTCAAACATTTTCGCCTCGAAAAAGACAGCGCACGCGTGCTCACGCTCGCCTGCCAGCAAACCCTGCCGTCCGCCACGAAGATGCAACTCGTGTACGGCGCGGGCGTAGCCGGCCCGAGCGGCCTCGCGAACGACGTGGAGAAACGCTTCGACTTCGATGTCCGCGAACCCTTCACCGCGAGTTTCTCCTGCGAACGTGAAAACGCCAAGGCGCCCTGCACGCCGTTGCGTCCGCTGCGCATCCGCTTCAGCTCGCCCGTGCCGCGAGCGGACGCCGAGAAAATCAGCTTGCGCGGCCCCGGTGGCAAGACCTCGCCGCAATTCGATCCCGATGAAAAAGACAACGACATCACCAGCGTCCAGTTCGCGGCGCCGTTGCCCGAACACGCGGATTTATCGATAGAACTGCCGGCAGGACTCAAGGATTCCAGTGGCCGCACGCTCTCGAACGCGGACCTCTTTCCGCTAAAGACATCGACGGCGCCCATGCCGCCGCTCGCCAAGTTTTCATCGTCGACATTCGGGATCATCGAGCGTTTCGCCGAGCCCAACATGCCCGCCATGTTGCCCGTCACGCTGCGCCACGTGGAGGCCGACCTGAAAGTGAACGGGCTCAACGCGGGCTCATCGAGCGTGACGAAATTGCGCGTGGATGCCGACACCGAGATCCGTCGATGGATGAAGACCGTCGATCGTTTCGATGGCTTTTCAATGTCCGTCGCGCAGATCAAACAGGAGATGCCGCAGGCGCTCAGCAACGGCATCAAGCCGGTCTACGCGCAGGGCAGCACGGCGAAAGATCCGCAAATCGATATCCGCTCGCTGTCGTTGCTGGCGAAGCAACCGGGCGTTGAAAGCCTGAGCGTGCCGCAGGCCGATCCCAAGTCGCTGCGGCCTTTTGAAGTGGTCGGCATTCCGCTTCCGAAACCCGGTTTCTATGTGGTCGAACTGGCATCGCCGGCACTGGGCGCGTCGTTGCTCGGCAAACCGCAGTCCATGTACGTGCGTACTTCGGTGCTTGTCACCAACCTTGGCGTGCACTTCAAGCTTGGCCGCGAAAACAGCATCGTCTGGGTGACCGCGCTCGATAGCGGCAAACCCGTGCCGAACGCGCAAGTGCGGGTCACGGATTGCAACGGCGATCAGGTCGCCGCTGCGAAAACCGATGCGCAGGGCATCGCGACGATTGGCAAACCGCTGGCAGCGGCACGCCCTTGCGATGAAAACAGCATCAACGATGCCGGCTTTTTCGTCTCGGCACGTGTCGATGATCCGAAGACCGGCCCGGACATGGCGTTCGTGCGCTCGGACTGGAATCGCGGGATTGAATCGTGGCGCTTCAATGTGCCTACCGATATGAGCCGCGGCCAGACCACGCGCGCCACGACCGTATTCGACCGGACGTTGTTGCGCGCGGGCGAAACGGTATCGATGAAACATTTGATGCGCGAGGAAACGCTCAACGGTTTTGCGTTCCCGTCCCATCTGCCATCGCGCGTGACGATCCGTCATGAGGGCAGCGGCCAGACCTATCATCTGCCGCTCAAATGGGCGGGCGACCGGAGCGCCGATTCCACCTTCCCGATTCCGGCCGCGGCGAAGCTCGGCGAATACAGCGTGACGCTGGACGACGGTTCGACGAATCCGGACAACGACAGCGACAGCGACAGCGATAACAGCGGTGACGATCAGGATTCGGCGCGGCACATGAGCATCGAAACCGGCAATTTCCGCGTGGAGGAATTCCGCCTGCCAGTGTTCAAGGGATCGATCGGTATTCGCGATCAAAAGACCGGCGCGCTGGTGGCCGCGACCACGGCGCCGCTGGCGGTACAGATTGAGTATGTGTCGGGCGGACCGGCATCGAATCTGCCGGTGCAAGTGTCGGCGCTGATGAAAGATACATCGCCGGCTTTTGCTTCGCAGTTCGAATCGTTTAGCTTCGCGCCGTACAAGAAGCCCGCCGATGACGGCGCCAGCGCGCCCGCAACCGAAGGCGAGGACGACAACAGCAATGCGCAGGAAGATACGTCCACGGCCAAGCTCATCGCCGATAAAACCGCACTGACACTCGACCGCAACGGCACGGGAACCCTCACGCTCAAGTCGTTGCCGGTAGTGGAAGCGCCGAAACAGCTCGCACTGGAAGCGACCTTCGCGGACCCCAACGGCGAGATCCAGACGCTGCGCGGCAGCGCCACGCTCTGGCCCGCGGCGGTTGCGGCCGGCATCAAGGCGGGTGACTGGGTGTCAGTCGGCAACGCGGTGCCGGTGCAGGCGCTCGCAGTCGACTTGCAAGGCAAGCCGCGAGCGGGCATCGCGCTTGAGATCCGCGGCGTTGCGCGGACCATGACCAGCTCGCGCAAGCGCATGGTCGGCGGTTTCTACGCCTACGATAACCACACGGAAACCAAGGACCTCGGCACGCTATGCAGCGGCAAAAGTGATGACCACGGCCTGCTTTCCTGCGAAGCAAAGCTGAAAGAGGCAGGCAACGTCGACGTGATCGCCATTGCCCGGGACGGTGACGGCCGTGTGGCGAACGCGACCACGTCGGTGTGGGTCACGCGCGAAGATCAACTCTGGTTCGGGGGCGAAAACACCGACCGGATCGACGTGCTGCCGGAAAAAACAAGCTACGAACCCGGCGAGACTGCCCGCTTCCAGGTACGCATGCCGTTCCGCTTCGCCACTGCGCTGGTGGCGGTGGAGCGCGAGGGTATCGTGGAGACGAAGGTCGTGGAACTGGACGGCAAGAACCCGACTGTCGAGCTGAAAGTACAGGAGTCGTGGGGGCCGAACGTGTATGTCTCCGTGCTCGCGATCCGTGGGCGGATTCACGAAGTGCCGTGGTATTCGTTCTTCACGTGGGGCTGGAAAGCGCCGCTCGATTGGGTGCACGCGTTCTGGTACGAAGGGCGGCAGTATGAAGCGCCTACGCCGCTGGTCGATTTGTCAAAACCTGCGTTCCGTTACGGGCTCGGCGAGATCAAGGTGGGGACGGCCTCGCACAAGCTCGGCGTGACCGTCACGCCGGATGCCAAGTCGTACGCCGTACGCTCGAAGGCCCATGTGAAAGTCC
This sequence comes from Caballeronia sordidicola, assembly GCF_002220365.1. Classification (GTDB taxonomy): domain Bacteria; phylum Pseudomonadota; class Gammaproteobacteria; order Burkholderiales; family Burkholderiaceae; genus Caballeronia; species Caballeronia sordidicola_C. Next base: position 157,182 of record NZ_MTHB01000206.1, read on the forward strand.
GCGTGACGCTGCCGGGCGGCAAACCCGCGCCGGCCGGCACGCAAATCGCGCTTGCCGCAGTCGACGAAGCGTTGCTCGAACTGATGCCGAATCAAAGCTGGAACGTACTCGACGCCATGCTGCAACGGCGCGCGTACGGCGTGGAGACATCGACGGCGCAAATGGAAATCATCGGACGCCGTCACTTCGGGCGTAAAGCCGTGCCCGCGGGCGGTGGCGGCGGACATAGCGCGACACGCGAACTGTTCGACACGCTCTTGCTCTGGAACCCGCGCGTGACGCTCGATGCGAACGGCGAAGCAACGGTGGACGTGCCGCTCAACGACGCGTTGACGAGCTTCCGTATTGTTGCGATCGGGGCTGTGGGCGCGGGTCAATTCGGTACCGGCAGTGCGTCGATACGCAGCACGCAGGATCTGCAGTTGATATCGGGTCTGCCGCCGCTCGTGCGTGTGGGTGACCAGTTCCGCGCGTTGTTCACGCTGCGCAATACGACCGCGCGGACGATGCAGGTCGTCGTCACGCCGCGTGTTCCCACGCTCGATCTCCCTGCGCAAAACGTGACGCTGGCGCCGGACTCATCGCAGGAGATTTCATGGGACGTGAAGACGCCGGACGCTATCGGTATGGCTGCAACCGGCGCGTTGAACTGGGAAGTGAGCGCGTCGGAACAAGGCGGTCCGAAAGCCACCGATGCCGTCAAACTCACGCAACGCGTGGTGGCCGCGATTCCCGTGACCGTGCAGCAAGCAACGATCACCCAGGTCGACGGTACGTTCGCGTTGCCCGTGTCGCCGCCGGAGACCGCGGTGGCATCGGCTGATGGACAGATTCGAGGCGGCATTGCCGTAACACTGCAGCCGAAACTCGCCGATGGCCTGCCGGGCGTGCGACGCTGGTTCGAACGTTATCCGTATAACTGCCTCGAGCAGCAAACGTCACGCGCGCTGGGTCTTGATGACCTCACGCAATGGCAGACGGTGATCGCGCGGATGCCCTCGTATCTGGATAGCGACGGCCTCGCCAACTACTTCCCGCCCTCGGACGATTCGCGGCCTTACGGTAGTCCGGCGTTGTCGGCTTATCTGCTCTCCGTCAGCGATGAAGCATCGAAAGCGGATCCCCGCTTCGCTCTGCCCGACGACCTCCGAGACAAACTCGCGGCCGCTCTGACCAACTTCGTGGAAGGCAAGATCGAGCGGAAATTCTGGTCACCGCGTCAAGACCTGGACTTTGTGAAACTCTCGGCGATTGAAGCCTTGTCGCGCTACGGGCTGGCTGCACCGCGCATGCTCGGTTCGATCACCATCGCGCCGAATCAATGGCCGACCTCCGCGCTGCTCGATTACTACTCGATCCTTTCGCGCGTCGACGGGATCGCACAACGCGACGATCAGCGCGCTCAGGTCGAGCAGATCTTGCGCGCCCGTCTGACGTATTCGGGCACGCGCCTCACCTTCTCCACCGCCGCCGACGACGACCTCTACTGGCTCATGACCGGCCCCGAATCGAATGCGGCACGCACGGCGTTGACCTTCGCCGATAACCCCGCGTGGAAAGATGAAATGCCTCGCCTGATCGGCGGTTTGCTTGCGTTGCAGACGAACGGCGCGTGGCAAACCACGACGTCGAACCTGTGGGGCAAGCTCGCCGTGCAGCGCTTCTCCAAGGTGTTCGAAAGCACGCCGGTGAGCGGTCAGACGCGCATTGCGCTGGGCACGACGGAGAAAGCCATCGCCTGGAACGCACCGGCCTCGCCTGCGAATCCTCGCAACGTGACGTTGCCCTGGGCATCCAGCACGCTGAACCTGACACAAGAAGGCAGCGGCAAACCCTGGGCGACCATCGAGAGCCTCGCGGCTGTTGCGTTGAAAGCGCCGTTTGCGGCGGGTTATCGAATCACGAAAACCATCACGCCGATCGATCCGGCGGTCAAAGGCACGCTCTCGCGTGGCGACATAGTCCGTGTGCATCTCGACATCGATGCCCAAAGCGATATGACATGGGTGGTCGTCAATGATCCCATTCCGGCTGGCGCAACCATCCTCGGCTCGGGCCTCGGCCGCGATTCGGAGGTGGCGACCGAAGGCGAAAAGAGCACGCAAGGCGCGTGGCCGGCGTTTGTCGAGCGTGGTTTCGACGGGTATCGCGCGTATTACGACTATCTGCCGAAGGGAAAATTGCAGGTGGAATACACCGTCCGGCTGAACAACGCGGGCACATTCGGGTTGCCGCCTACGCGCGTGGAAGCGCTCTACGCACCCTCCGTATTCGGTGCGATTCCCAACGCAACAATGACCGTCGCTCCACTGGCCGCGGCCAAATAACGCGATGAAACGCGCCGCCCTCGCCCTTGTCGGTTGCATGCTTGCCAGCTCGGCCAATGCGCTGCCGACTTTTGAAGAAGTGCGCTCGGGCTGGCGCAGTTCCGACTGGGTGCTGCTCGCCCGCGACGGCGAGCCGCTGCAGCGCACGCGTGTCGACACAACCGGGCGGCGCGGCGACTGGGTCGCGTTGCAGGATGTGTCGCCGGCGTTGCGCGAGGCAATCGTTGTATCCGAGGACAGGCGGTTCTACGAGCACAGCGGCGTGGATTGGCGAGGAGCCGCAGCGGCTGCCTGGGCGAACCTGTGGAACACGCGCACGCGCGGAGCGTCGACGGTGACCATGCAACTGACCGGTCTGATCGATGAAGATCGCCGGCCGGGACGCCGTTCAATAGGCGAAAAAGCGACGCAGACGGTCGGCGCGTTATGGCTCGATCACGCCTGGCGCAAGGACCAGATTCTCGAGGCCTATCTCAATCTCGTGCCGTTTCGCGGTGAGATCGTGGGTTTATCGGCTTTATCGCAGACTTTGTTCGGCAAACTCCCGTCCGGGCTGAACGAACGTGAAGCCGCGCTCACCGCCGCACTGGTGCGTGCGCCGAATGCGAATTACGCGAAGGTCTCGGCTCGGGCATGCGGCATTTTGCGGGACATGGACCGGGCACGGCCATCGGCTACGGACCCTTGCGCGAACCTCGACAGCTACGTGCAACTGACCCTCACGCGCACCGCGTCTGCGTCTGCGTCTACGTCTACCTCGCCGCGGTCCTCGGATGACGACGCGCTCGCGCCGCACTTCGCGCGCCGTGTGGCCAGCGAAGTGCATCCTGCAGCGGGCGCGCGTGTCCAGTCCACGATCGACGCCCCGCTGCAGCGCTTCGCCCGTGACTCGCTCGCGCGAACCTTGCTCGAACTCAACTCGCGCGCGCATCAGCGCAATGTGCACGACGGCGCCGCGATCGTCATCGATAACCGCAGCGGTGAAATTCTCGCGTGGGTAGGCTCGGCGGGCGGGTTGTCGAACGCGCCGGAAGTCGATGCCGTCATCGCGTTGCGCCAGGCCGGCTCGACGCTCAAGCCGTTCTTGTACGCTCAGGCCATCGACGAAAAGCGCCTCACGCCTGCCTCTTTACTCGACGACGCCCCGCTCGATCTCGCCACCGGCGGCGGCCTGTATATCCCGCAAAACTACGATCACGATTTCAAGGGTTGGGTGAGCATGCGCACGGCGCTGGGGTCGTCGCTGAATGTACCGGCCGTACGCACACTGGTGATGGTTACGCCGCACCGGTTCGCGAAAACGCTGGTGTCGCTCGGCCTGCCGCTCACGCAAGCCGGCGATTACTACGGCTTCAGTCTCGCGCTCGGCAGCGCCGACGTGACGCTCGCGACCCTCACGAACGCGTATCGGACGCTCGCAAACGGCGGTCTGACCGGGCCAATGTCGGACGTGCTGGCGCATGCACCGACCACACCGGGCACGCGCGTTTTCAGCCCGCAAGCCAGTTTTATCGTGACGAACATCCTCGCCGATAACAACGCGCGCACACGTACCTTCGGCTTCGACAGCGTCCTCGCCACGCGCTTTTTCAGCGCCGTGAAAACCGGCACGAGCAAGGACATGCGCGATAACTGGGCGCTCGGCTACACGTCGCGCTATACGGTTGGCGTGTGGGTGGGCAACGCGGACGGCGCGCCGATGTGGGATGTCTCCGGCGTCACAGGCGCGGCGCCCGTGTGGGCCGCCTTGGTGAACTACCTTCACCGGCGCACCCCAAGCCGGCCGCCGGTCGCGCCGCCGGGCGTGGTGCGCACGAAGATTGTTTATCAAAACGATATCGAGCCGGCACGCGACGACTGGTTCCTGAGCGGCACGCAAATGTCGCGGATCGCGTTGTCGGCGAATGCGCAAGGCGCAGCCGTGCGCAACGGCACGGCCCGGATTGCGTCACCCACCGACGGCACTATTTTCGCGCTCGATCCCGATATTCCCGCCGCGCGCCAGCGGGTCTGGTTCGAGAGCGCCCAAAGCGCGCCGGCGGGCAGCGTGTGGCGGCTGGACGGAAAATTGGCCGGCCCGTCTACTAGCATGTCACGAATGGCATGGTTGCCGTGGCCGGGACATCACACGCTCGAACTGGTCGACCGACAAGGCGTAGTGGTCGATTCCGTGAAATTCGAAGTACGCGGCGCATTTGCGAAAATCAAGACAAAAGGTTAATAAGGATCAAACCTGGCAAAGCCTCTATTTCGACAAGCTTATATCCGGAAAACGTTAAATCTGAACCGACCCGTCCTCATCCGCCATGAGTCTGGTGATAATCGCTAAACGGATTCGAAACCGGACAGGGGATTGGCTACAACCGGCAAAATAATAGCCGGTGATGTTGTAAAAAATAATCCCGCCCACACCGGACGGAGGTCGCTGCCATTATCCTGACCCGCATTTTGTCCTATGCTTGTTGGACTTTCTGGCCAGGCGTCCAGTAAGGCCGGCATCGATTCTTGTTTTTATTTTTCAACCTGGAGCACTTGTCATGCTTAAAAAGCTGTTGATGCTTTGTCTGGCCCTTGCCTTGTCCATAGGCGCCGCGTTCGCGGCCGTCGACGTGAATACGGCGGACCAAACCTCGCTTGAAGCGGTAAAGGGGCTTGGGCCGGTGAAGTCGAAGGCGATCATAGACGAGCGGACGAAGAATGGCCCGTTCAAGGACGCCGACGACCTCGCGAGCCGCGTGAAAGGACTCGGCACGAAATCCGTGACGAACCTGGAGCAGGCCGGGCTGACGGTTGGCGGTTCATCCGCGCCGCCGACCGGGACAAAGGCCAGCAAGACGCCGGCCGCCACCAGCGCAGGAGCCGCAGCGCCCGCCAAATCAACGGTGAAGTCGTCCACGGCCGCAACCGCCGCCACGTCACCCGCCGCCACCACGGCCACGACGCCCGCAGTGACGCCGGCAACAACTCCCGCAACAACAGCAGACGCGGCTTCTGCCACCAAGGGCAAGAAGGGTAAAAAGGCCAAGGCCAGTGCTGCGGCTAGTTCGAGCACAGCAACGACAGCGACATCAGCGACGGCCGACGCAGCCTCGGGCGCGAGCGGCGCCAAGGCGTCGAAGAAATCCAAGAAAAAGAAAGCCGCGAGCGACGCGGCAGCAACCTGAGGACGGCGACGCACTTCGGCGCTGGATCCCGAGTGTGGAACGGCCGCGTGGAATAGCCATCAACGCGCAGCTCGAATTCAAGCCGCCCAGGTCGCCTTGCAGCAGCAACACACCGGCCGTCTTACGAGACGGCATGTTTTCCGTCCGGCACACGCGAACAAGCATGACGCCGGACGGCATCTAACCAGCATCGTTTTCAAGTGAGACAGCCATGAGCCTACTCGATACTCTCGCCTCTTCTTTTGGCAATTCGTCTCAAGGTGGCGGCGCGCAGTCCGGCCTGGTCGCCATTGCGATGGAGTTCGTCAACAACCAGCCCGGCGGCCTGAACGGCTTGATCCAGCGTTTCCATGAAAATGGCGCGGGCGACATTGTCTCGTCGTGGGTCGGCAACGGCGAAAACAAGCCCATCAGCTCGGACACCGTGACCAACGTGCTCGGTTCAGACGCGGTCGGCCAGATGGCGCAGAAAGCTGGCTTGTCCGGCGACCAGGTCTCCGGCATTTTGGCTTCTGTGTTACCGCATCTCGTGAACCACGCGACGCCGGACGGCCAGGTGCCGGCGAACGGCCAGCTGGATGTGAGTAGCTTGCTGGGTTCGCTTGGCGGCCTCGGCGGTCTGGCAGGCTTGTTCGGCAAGAGCGAAGAACCGAAGGCCTAAGCGGTTTTGGTCCGGGATTCGGGCCTTTTGACAAGTAGTAAAAAGGGGCAACGGCGTAATCCGTTGCCCCTTTTTTGTTTGTAGGACGAGCTTTGACGAAGCGTCTTAATGCACGACGCGATCGAACACCAACTCGCCATCCCGCATGTCCACGGGGATCACGTCCTTCGGTCCGAACTTGCCCGCCAGGATCAGCTTCGCGACCGGGTTCTCGATCTGCTGCTGGATCGCGCGCTTCAACGGCCGTGCGCCAAACACCGGGTCGTAACCCACCTTGCCGATGTGTTCCAGCGCGGCTTCCGACACATCCAGTTGCATCTCCAGCTTCGCGAGCCGTTCATGCAGCCGTTGCAACTGGATCTTCGCGATCATCTGGATGTTCTCGCGGTCGAGCGAATGGAACACCACCACATCGTCGATACGATTCAGGAATTCCGGCCGGAAGTGCAGCTTGACCTCCTCCCAGACCGCTTCCTTCACCGCTTCGTGCGGCTCGCCGACCATCGACTGGATCACGTGCGATCCAAGATTCGATGTCATCACGATCACCGTGTTCTTGAAGTCCACGGTGCGCCCTTGCCCGTCGGTCATGCGGCCGTCGTCGAGCACTTGCAGCAGCACATTGAACACGTCCGGATGCGCCTTCTCGATTTCATCGAGCAGGATCACGCTATACGGCTTGCGACGCACGAGCTCGGTCAGGTAACCGCCTTCCTCATAACCGACATAACCCGGCGGCGCCCCAATCAACCGCGCGACGCTGTGCTTCTCCATGAACTCACTCATGTCGATACGGATCATGTGATCCTCTGAATCGAACAGGAACGAGGCAAGCGCCTTGCACAACTCAGTCTTGCCGACACCCGTCGGCCCGAGAAACAGGAACGAACCATACGGACGATTCGGATCCGACAGCCCCGCACGCGAACGGCGAATCGCATCGGCCACCGCGCCAATCGCCTCATCCTGACCCACCACACGGTCGTGCAACTTGCCTTCGATCTGCAACAGCTTCTCGCGCTCGCCCTGCATCATCCGCGACAC
>NZ_MTHB01000209.1 GCF_002220365.1 Caballeronia sordidicola
CGCTTTGCTGTGACGCTTTGCTGTGACGCTTTGCTGTGACGCTTTGCTGTGACGCTTTGCTGTGAGTCTCGCGGACGAGTCACCCCGACGCTCCCCCACCCGCGCGAGGAGTCGTCACCGGGAATTGCGCAACACCCGGCTCGATCCCGCGAAACCGGGTGAGCGGTTTGCCGCACGACGCGAGGCGCTGCAAAGCCGGCTTACTCAAGTCGCGATGCAGTATTGAGGCCGCGCGACGCGCATCCTCCGGCAGTTTGCTAACATGGACCAAGCCGCGGCCGCCGGTAGCGCCTCTGTGGCGCTGCCGGCGGCCCGTGCAAGGCATTATCGGAGCGCGCCTCGTGACCCTCATCGTGTACATCAATACCGCCGGCAATCAGGACGGGCGCGACACCGACCTGTTCCAGATCGACGCGGCCGGCTTCCTGGTCGACATGGGTTGCGTGCTGGTCGATCACTGCAGCCATGCCGTAAACGCAGCGTCGCGCCCGGCCCTCCAGCGAGCCATCCGCCGCATCAAACCCGGCGACACACTGGTGGTCGCGCATCTCGGATACCTGGGAAGCAGCATCAGCGACGCAGTATCGACACTCGCCACGCTTGCGGCCAAAGGGGCGCACGCCATCAGCCTCGACGTAGGCAAAGCCGATCTTTGCGCGAGCGGCGAAGGCTCGCCAATCCGCATGCTCCAGCTTGCCGCCGAACTGGAGCGCGATGCCAAACGCGCCCGCGCGCTCGACGCAGCCGCGATTGCCAAGAAGGACGGCGCGCATCAGGGACGTCCTGCCTCCTTGTCCGACTCACAGCGGCAACAAGCGCTGAGCGCGCTTGCCGCAGGCAGCACCGTGACGGCAATCGCACGCGTGCTCAGCACGTCGCGGCAGACGATCATTCGCCTGCGCGACGCGGCAACGCGCGATTCCGCTGCGATGCAATCACCGCCAATGGAGCACTAAGCCGCAGGAGCGGAAAGGCTTCAAGAAGGCGTCAGCGGTCAAGACTGTCGTCAGGACCACCGTCGAAGCGGCTATTCGAGCGCGGCTCCGGTCGCCTCGGAGCAACGGGCTTTGCCGGAAGGGCATTGGTGCCAGTCGTGAGGCGCGCGAGGATGACGCTACCGCTATACACTTGCATCCATGCCTATAGAACATCCCGCTGACAAGCCACACAAAAGCAGCGCACCATTTGCACGCGAGCCGGTGCCTGATCTGCCTCGAAAACTGTCGACCGGGTCCAGCGGTATCGAACCAGCAGTCGCGACCGGATTTTGCGGGCTGATGCTTGATGCCGGTGCCTGGGCTTTCATGCGTGACAAAAGCGGAGATTTCTTCCCCGCGCTCACGCCCATTTGCATGGTCGCGGGTGCCGTACTTACCGCTGTTAGCGTGGTGTTATTCAGCCTTGTGTGGCTCAAGCACCGGCGCGCTTCGTCTCGCGCTGATCGCCTGCCATGACGAGAGCGCGATCGCCGTAGTTGATCTCGAATCGGCTGAGGTTTTGCGCTCCCTGCCGATCTGGACTTGAAAGTCGAAAGCTGATCTGCGTGACCGGGCGACCAGCGCCCAGTTCCGGACCCTGAACCAAACCGAGTCGCCCTGAATACCTGGTGAATGCCTAACGCTTCACAAGTGAAAGTTGTATTAAGCGACCTGCGCAGTAAACGATGGTAATAAAAAAATCCATGCGCTCGTCGCCCTCACTCCACAAGGCTGCGCAGACGCCGGCCAAAAGCAGCGAACCATTATTAGTTATGGTGCAGGCGCTTATTCGCTGCGTTTAATCCGCTGCCAAAAACGGACCGGACAGCTTCAATCGCCCTTCCGATGGTGCGCGTGGGCGCTGCAGCTTTGTTTTCCTTTGTGTACATTGCCGCATTGTCTGCTTGCATACAAAATTGAGCGAGCTTGGCGATGTCTTGATTTCAAATTACCTTAATAGTGATGATTTCGAAATCGATTCGAAAGAACTCAGCGGTTTCTGCTTGGAGCAGCCGTGTGAGCGCCAGCCGGATCAGATACTCGATGAAGTGAGTGACCAGACCGTCGTCAGCCCAGAACCCAAGAACATGTGGAGCATTTTTCAACAATCCGTCTTGTGTGAGGACGGAAGTGGTCCTACCCGGCGCATTGCGCGGGCCATGCGGACGACTGCGGCCGAACCTCGCCGACTGTTGCCGCTGGCAGCATCAAGGCGCCGTTCAGTTCAACCCCAAGTCTTGGAACTCTCATGCTCGGCCTAGTACGTATCGCTCTCCGACGGCCATACACTTTTGTCGTCCTGGCGATCCTCATTTTGATCATCGGGCCGCTTTCCGCGATCAGAACACCGACCGATATCTTTCCCGATATCCGCATTCCCGTGATCAGTGTCGTATGGCAATACACGGGCTTGCCGCCGGACCAAATGGTCGGACGAATCACGTCGCCGTTCGAGCGCTCGCTGACCACGACCGTCAACGACATCCAGCACATTGAAGCTGAATCGGTAAACGGCTTCGGCATCATCAAGATCTTCTTTCAGCCGGGCGTGAACATCAGTAACGCGAACGCGCAAGTGACCGCCGTTGCACAGACGCAATTGCGTCAATTGCCGCCGGGCACCACGCCGCCGCTGATCCTGAACTACAACGCGTCAACCGTGCCAATCATCCAGCTCGCGCTGTCGGGTAAAGGTCTCTCCGAACAAAACCTGGGTGACCTTGGGCTGAACCAGTTGCGTCCGGCGCTGGTGACTGTGGCCGGTGCGTCGATCCCCTATCCGTTCGGTGGCAAGTCTCGTCAGATACAGATCGACATCAACCCCACGGCCTTGCAAGCGCGCGGCCTGTCGGCACAAGACGTCGCCAATGCACTCGCTGCCCAGAACCTGCTGACGCCGATCGGTACGGAAAAGATCGGCGATCACGAATACACGCTGCAGTTGAACAATGCGCCTTACGCGCTCAAAGCGCTCGGCGACCTGCCGATCAAGGCGGTGAACGGCACTACGGTTTATATCCACGATGTCGCCAATGTCCGCGACGGCAGTCCGCCGCAAACGAATATCGTGCATGTGGACGGCAAGCGTTCGGTACTGATGTCGGTGCTGAAGAACGGCTCGGTGTCCACGCTCGGCATCATCGCCGGCATCAAGCAGCACGTGCTAGACGCCAAGGCTTCGTTGCCCGACGCACTGCAAATTGCGCCGATCGGTGACCAGTCGCTATTCGTGCGCGCGGCCATCAGCGGCGTGGCCCGTGAAGGCGTGATAGCGGCCGCGCTGACCAGCCTCATGATCCTGTTGTTCCTCGGCAGCTGGCGTTCGACCGTCATCATTGCGACCTCGATTCCGCTCGCCATTCTCAGTTCGATCGTGACCTTGTCGGCGCTCGGCGAGACACTCAACATCATGACGCTTGGCGGCCTCGCGCTCGCGGTGGGGATCCTCGTTGATGATGCAACCGTCACCATCGAAAATATCAACTGGCATCTCGAGCAAGGCAAGCAGGTAGAAGAGGCTATCCTCGACGGCGCCGCGCAGATCGTCACGCCGGCGTTCGTGGCGCTGTTATGTATTTGCATTGTGTTCGTGCCGATGTTCTTCCTCGAGGGCGTCGCACGTTTTCTCTTCGTGCCGATGGCCGAAGCCGTGATCTTCGCGATGGTCGCGTCGTTCATCCTGTCGCGAACGCTCGTTCCCACGATGGCGAAGTACCTGCTGCATCCGCACAATCTCGATGAGGATGCGCATGAGAAGAAACGCCCCGGCCCACTTGGACGCTTCCAGCAAGGCTTCGAACGGCGCTTCGAAAAAATTCGCACCGGCTATCACGGCCTGCTCGAACTGGCGCTGAACCATCGCGCGCCGTTCGTCAGTTGCTTCCTCGGTTTCGTCCTGATCTCGTTCGCGCTGGTGCCGCTGCTCGGCCGCAACTTTTTCCCGGACGTGGACGCCGGGCAGATCCTGTTGCACGTGCGCGCGCCGGTCGGCGTGCGGGTCGAGAAGACCGCACAGATTTTCGCGGATGTGGAAGGGTCGATTCGACAGATCATTCCGCCTGCTGAACTCTCCACCATGGTTGACAACATCGGCCTGCCGATCAGCGGTATCAACCTCGCCTATAACAACACCGGGACGATCGGCTCGCAGGACGGCGACATCCAGATCGCGTTGAACGAAGATCATCGTCCGACCGCGGAGTACGTGCGGCAGATGCGCGAGAAGTTGCCGCGTCTTTATCCGGGCGTGACGTTCTCGTTCCCGCCGGCGGACATCATCAGCCAGATCCTGAACTTCGGCTCGCCGGCACCCGTCGACCTGCAGGTGCGCGGCAACAACCTGAGCGCAAACTTCGCTTACGCGAACCGGCTGCTGCGCGAGATCCGCCAGATCCCCGGCGTAGTCGATGCGCGTATCCAGCAAGCGCAGAACTCACCAACCTTCAATGTCGACGTCGACCGGACTCGCGCGCAACTGCTCGGCATCAACGAGCGTGACGTCACGAACAGCCTGGTCGTGAACCTCGCGGGGTCAAGCCAGGTCGCGCCGACTTTCTGGCTGAACAATGCGAACGGCGTGTCGTACCCGATCGTGATGCAGACGCCGCAATACAACCTGGATTCGCTTGCCTCGCTGCAGAACTTGCCGATCACGTCGAGCCTGCAGAGCAGCGGACAGATCCTGGGCGGCCTGGCGAGCGTCGCGCGTACGAACACCAACGCGGTCGTGAGCCAGTACAACATCCAGCCGATGGTCGAGATTTTCGCGACCACGCAGGATCGCGATCTCGGCGCGGTCGCATCCGACATCCAGCGCGTGGTGCAGAGTAACGCCGGCGCGCTGCCCAAGGGTTCGTCGGTCGCGCTGCTCGGCCAGGTTCAGACCATGAACAGCGCGTTCGCCGGGATGTTGTTCGGTCTGCTCGGCGCGGTCGTGCTGATCTACCTGATCGTCGTGGTCAACTTCCAGTCGTGGGCCGATCCGTTCGTGATCGTCACGGCGCTGCCGGCGGCGCTCGCCGGCATCATCTGGATGTTGTTCGCGACTCATACCACGCTGTCCGTGCCCGCGCTGACGGGGGCGATCATGTGCATGGGGGTGGCGACCGCGAACTCCATCCTCGTGGTCAGCTTCTGCCGCGAGCGCTTGAGCGTTCATGGCGACCCGTTCAAGGCTGCGCTCGAAGCCGGCTTCACCCGTTTCCGCCCCGTCCTCATGACCGCTCTCTCGATGATCATCGGCATGGCGCCGATGGCCCTCGCGATGGGCGAAGGCGGCGAACAGAACGCACCGCTTGGCCGCGCCGTGATCGGCGGCCTGATTTTCGCTACCACCGCGTCGCTGCTCCTGGTCCCGGTGATCTTCTGCATCATTCACTCGCGCCCTGGCCGCGCGATTGCCCCGACACCCGCTACGGGAGGTCCTGCTCATGTCGTCTGAACCTGTTGTCAATAACGAACCCGTCACCAACCAACCCGTGCCGCGCCGGCGCCTCGTCATGATCGGCGTGGTGGGTATCGCGATTGCGGTGATCGTGGTCGCCGCGGGCGTCACGCTGCGCGCCGTCGATGCCCGCAACCTCAAGACCTGGACCAACGCGCAGGTCGTCCCGACTGTCAACGTGATCCATCCGGTCAGCGCGGCAAACGGCCCGACGCTCGACCTGCCGTCGCATCTCGAAGCGTATTCGCGTGCGCCGATCTTCGCGCGCGTCAGCGGTTACCTGAAGTCGTGGAATGTAGATATCGGCGCACCGGTCAAAGCCGGGCAACTGCTCGCGGTGATCGAGTCGCCGGAGCTCGACCAGCAGTTGCTGCAGGCTCGTGCGGACCTGGCCAGCGCGCAAGCGAACGCGGCGCTGGCGGGAACGACCGCGAAACGCTGGCAGGCGCTGCTCGGCACCGACTCGGTCGCCCAGCAGGAAGTCGACGAACGCACCGGCGATTACACCGCCAAGAAAGCGGCCGTAGCGGCGGCGCAGGCCAACGTAGATCGTTTGCTCGCCACCAAGGGCTTCGAGCGTATCCTGGCACCGTTTGACGGCGTGGTGACCGCACGCGACACGGATGTCGGCGCGCTCATCAACGCGGGTAGCGGCGGCATCGGACAGGAACTGTTCACCGTCTCCGATGTGAAGCAGTTGCGCGTGTACGTCCAGGTGCCGCAGAGCTACGCTCCCGATGTGCGCAGCGGCACCACGGCGACGCTTTCCGTGCCCGAATATCCGGGGCAGCATTTCGCCGCGCGCGTGATTGCATCGGCGGATTCGGTCAGCGCATCGTCAGGCACGACGCTGGTTCAATTGCTCGTGGATAACGCCGATGGCAAGCTCTTGCCCGGTGGTTTTGCCAGCCTGCAATTCAAGCTGCCGGTGCAGCCAAACGCGGTACGGGTGCCCGCCAGCGCACTGGTATTCGATGCTCGCGGCCTGACGGTCGCCACGCTTGGTGCGAACGGTCAGGTCGTGTTCAAGAAGGTGACGATCAATCGCGATTTTGGCGACTCGGTGGAGATCGGCTCGGGCCTCGTCGCTACCGACCGCGTGATCGATACGCCGCCTGATGGTCTGGTCGACGGCGATCGGGTGCAAGTCGCCAGCGCCGACAAGAAGGTGGCCGCCAATGGCTAGACTGGCAACGATGGTTACGCTGCGGGTTCCCGCGCTGCTTGCCGGCACCCTCGCGCTGGCGGCCTGCTCGCTCGCCCCGGACTACAAGGTGCCGCCAACGCCAGTCGTCGCGCAATATCACACGATCGGGCCGTGGATCAGCGCGCAGCCCGCCGATCAGTTGGATCGCGCCGGCTGGTGGAAGATGTACAACGACGCTCAACTCGATGATCTCGAGCAACGCCTGCTCGCGAACAACACGGATCTTGAGGCGGCATTCGCTCACTACAGGCAGGCGCAGGCGTTCGTGGACCAGGTCTCGGCCGGACTGTTCCCGAAGATCAGTGCGAACGCGGTGCCGCAACGCGACCGGCAGTCGTACAGGCGCCCATTGCGCGTTGGTGGCCCCAACGATTACAACTCCGCCACGCTCGGCGGCGAGATCGATTACGACCTCGACCTGTGGGGGCGCGTGCGTGATTCAGTGGTAGCGGGCAAGGACGAAGCTCAGGCATCGAAGGCCGATCTTGCGTCGGTGCAACTGAGCCTGCAGGTTCAACTCGCCGATAGCTACATCCGCCTGCGCGGTCTCGATCAGCAGACACAGTTGCTGACCGACACCGTCGCGGCATTTGCACGCGCGCTGCAGCTGACGCAAACGCTGCATGGAGGAGGACTTGTTTCCGGGCTCGACGTATCGCGTGCGCAGACGCAGTTGTCATCGGCGAAATCGCAGCTGTCGCAGAACCTGGCCCAACGCGCGTTGATCGAGCACGCGATCGCCGAACTGGTTGGCGCGTCTGCGTCCGAGTTCAGTTTGCCGCAGCAAACCGCCGCGGTTACCTTACCCGTGATTCCGGCCGGCTTGCCCTCTACGCTGTTGCAGCGGCGCCCTGACATTGCCGCGGCCGAACGCCGCGTGGCCGAAGCCAATGCGAAGATCGGTGTAGCGCGAGCGGCATACTTTCCTTCCATCACACTCAGCGCGCAAGCCGGCTTTCAAAGCGCCGCCTATGCGAATTTGATCAGTGCACCGACCTTGTTCTGGGCAATCGGTCCACAGCTCGTGCAATACGTTTTCGATGGCGGCTTGCGCCGCGCACAACTCGATTCGGCGAAAGCGGCGACCGATGAAGCGGGCGCACGTTATCGAGGGGTGGTGCTGTCGGCGTTCCAGCAAATCGAAGACAATCTTTCGCTGCTGCAGGACCTTGGCACGGCGCTCGACCAGCAACGCGATGCCAGCAACTCGGCGCAATATTCCGTGGATCTTGCGTTGCACCGGTATCGGCAAGGCGCGGTCGGTTATCTCGATGTCGTGCAGGCGCAGACCGCCGCGCTCGACGCTCAACGCGGCGTACTCGATGTCCAGACACGTCAGCTGAGCGCGAACGTACAGTTGATCAAGGCGCTGGGCGGCGGCTGGTCAAGCGAAGAGCTGGCGAGCACGGCAGCGGCTCCGGCGCTTGTTGCCACGAGTGAGAAACCGAAAGAATAGTGACACGTCGCCCAGTGCACCAAGCGGGTCCCCAGCTCTGTCGGGTTGGCGGGCGCAGGTCACTGGCGCGCGAGTGACGCTCTGAAGGCTAACCGCCCGATAGACACCGATGGTTGATTGCTCCGAGAAAAAAACGTTACTCTTATTGCTGGATAGCCGGAGTACCGCCGGTAGAGAGCACGGATGCGCCGGGTCTCGCGCGAAAGACAACCTCTGTGACCGCCATGGCGAACTGGCGACAAACGTGCCGTCAATGGAGCGCATTGCGCGCCTGATTCGTGAACTCGATATGGAAGCGGCCACACCGGCCGAGGTCCGCGACACCTTCGGCTACCGCGGGCGGGTGCCCAGCGGCCCGAGTTCTCGCCGCGTTAAGACAAGCGCCACGCCTTTGTCGCGTCGCCCATCAACCACGGTCAGCAGCCGACACGGATCGCGCATTGCAGGTAGAAGCGGGCAACCTGAGATTCAAGGCGCCTAAGGACACCCCACAGGTCAGTTACTCGTTTTCATCGAAGTAGTGACCAAACTTGACCTGCTTCGTCTTGATGTAGCGCTCGTTTTCTTCACGCACGGGAATGGCCAGCGCCACCCGTTCGCAGACCGGGATATCGTGCTTGAGCAACGTGTCGAACTTCGACGGATTGTTGCTCATCAAGCGTACTGAACGCACGTCGAGCGCACGCAGGATAGCCGCGGCCGAATCGTATTCCCGCGCGTCGTCGGGCAGACCGAGGTGCAGGTTGGCGTCGACGGTATCGTACCCCTGCTCTTGCAGCGCATACGCGCGGATCTTGTTCGCCAGCCCGATGCCGCGCCCTTCATGACCGCGCAGATACAGCAAGATACCGCGATTTTCAGCCGCGATATAACGCATGGCGAGGTCCAGTTGCTCGCCGCAATCACAGCGATACGAGCCGAACACATCGCCCGTGACACACTCGGAATGCAACCGGCACAGCACGGATTCGCCATGGCTGACGTCGCCCATGACAAGCGTCAAATGCTCGGCGCCCGTGCTCGTCACGCGATACACATGCGACTCAAACACGCCGTAACGCGTGGGAATCGTGGCCTTCGCCACGAGTTCGACGCATTCTTCGTGGGCTGCTACGGCAGTGGCTGCCGGTGAATCAGAAACGTTTTTCATGTTCTCTTGTACTGCCTAGGAGGGCGTGGGCCGCATGCCGGAATTGAATCGGTAACTTTAGCAAGAAGCCGGAAAAAGCAGGAGCGCCCGGTCCGACATGTTAAAACGCCCGGGAAATATTTGCAGCCCGCAGGCCGCAAGGACAGACGGCCGTCCGATGAACCGGATGAAACCACCCCAAATTCCCACGACTGATTTCTATATATCTAAAGAAGAACGTATCGCTTCGTCAAAAATTCCCCAATTGGTAAAGTACATGACTACTTAGGCGCGCTTGTTCGCCTCCGGGCACCGCCCGTCAACCTTCACCGACCTTACATGCCACATAAAAGCCTGACACCCGGCTCATTCTTCGCTCCAGCCCGCGCGCTGGTCCGTAATGCGGTTTGCACTGCGGCTTGCACACTGGCCGCCCTTGGCGCGCTCGCCGGCACCGCCCACGCGGCGGGCAAAACCCTGGTGTTCTGTTCGGAAGGCAGTCCGGCGGGCTTCGATTCCGCGGAGTACACCACCAGCACGGACTTCGACGCCGGCGCGCACGCAGTCTACGACACCCTGGTCGAATTCGAGCGCGGTTCGCTCAATCTCGTGCCGGGTCTGGCCGAGACATGGGACGAGTCGGCCGATGCCAAGACCTTCACGTTTCATCTCCGGCACGGCGTCAAGTTCCAGACCACGCCCTGGTTCAAGCCCACGCGCGACTTCGACGCAGACGACGTCGTCTTCACGTTCAAACGCATGATCGACCCGGACAATGCGTTCCAGAAAGCGCATCCGGTCAGCTTCCCGTATCTCAGCGACCTCGGTTACGACAAGAACATTGCATCGGTTGAAAAACTCGACGACTACACGGTGCGCTTCACGCTACACACCTCGGACGTGGTGTTCGTGCGCAACATAGCGATGGAGTTTGCCTCCATCGTGTCGGCGCAATACGCCGACCAGTTGCTGAAGGCCGGCAAGACGGAGGATCTGAACCAGAAGCCCGTGGGCACGGGGCCGTTCGTGTTCCGCGAGTATCAGAAAGACGCGATTATCCGCTACGACGCGAATCCGGACTTCTGGAACAAGAAGGACGTGCATATCGCGAAACTGGTGTTCGCCATCACGCCGGATGCGGCCGTGCGCATGCAAAAACTCGCGAGCGGCGAATGCCAGATGACCGCTTTCCCGCGCCCCGCCGACATCCAGACCGCGCGCAGCAATCCGAAACTCGCGGTGCTGTCGGGAGTGGGTTTCAACGTGGCCTATGTCGGCTACAACACCACCCACAAACCGCTCGACAACGTGCTGGTGCGCCGCGCGCTCGACATGGCCGTCGACAAACCGGCCATCTTGAAGAGCGTCTACGAGGGGGCTGCGACCGTCGCCTCGAATCCAATGCCGCCATCGCAATGGTCGTATAACAAGGCGTTGAAAGATGCCCCCTATGATCCCGCGAAGGCTCGTGATCTGCTGAAGCAGGCGGGATTTCCGAACGGCTTTTCGATCACGTTATGGGCAATGCCCGTGCAGCGCGGCTATAACCCCAACGCACGCCTGATGGCGCAATTGATTCAATCGGATTGGGCGAAGATTGGCGTTAAAGCGAATATCGTGACCTACGAATGGGCCGAATATAACAAGCGCGCGAAAGAAGGCGGCGAGCACGACGCCATCCTTTACGGCTGGATGGGCGACAACGGCGACCCTGACAACTGGCTCGGCACGACCCTCGGCTGCGACGCGGTGCATGGCAGCAACATGGCGAAGTGGTGCAACAAGCAGTTCGACGATCTGCTCGGGAAAGCACGGCTGATCACCGACCAGCCGACCCGCGCCAAACTGTATGAGCAGGCGCAGGTGGTATTCAAGGATCAGGTTCCGTACACGCCGATCGCCCATGCGAACGCGTTTCAGCTGATGACGAAGGACGTCAAGGGCTACGAGATCAGCCCGCTCGGCGGTCACCGTTTCGACGGCATCTCGCTCGACTGACAACGCCGGCTTCAACCATCCGGCGACAGGCTTTGAAAGGCCCGTCGCCGCTTGGCTTCATGCGGGGTGATCGAAGCTGCCGGGACTCTTGTCCGTCGCGCTCCATTGCGGCTTGCGAGCCTCCTCCGCCTTCTGCAAACCGGCCTTCAGGCCGTCTCTATCGAAATCCTTCGTGTAGACCGGCGTGCCCGGCTGCTGACGCCAGGACTCGTCAATACTCCCGTTGTCCACTGGGTCGAAGCCCATTTCGTTGACCAGCTGCATCACTACGGCTTTGGCGTCGGCGTTATCGCCCGAAACCGGCAGCGCCACGCGTCCCTGCGTGCCCTCAGGCTTGCCGAGATCGCGCAAATGGGCCGCGTAGATGTTGTTGAATGCCTTGATGACCGGGCGCCCGATCTGCTGCGCGACCCAAGCGCTTTCCATCATGCCGGACTCGATCCCGTCGATACGGCCATCGCGCTCGCGCGGATAGTAATTTCCGGTATCGATCACGACGGTGGTTTCCGGCACGTCGTCAAACAAGCCGGCTGGCAGATTCAGGACTTTCTTTTCGGGAATCGTGACCACGATCACGGCGGCGCCGCGTACCACGTCGGCGAGTTCGGCCGGCTTCGCCCCGGTTTCGCCGGCGACTTCGGCTAGCGTATCCGGCCCCCGCGAGTTGCCGATCAGGACCTCGTGCCCATGCTCGACCCAGCGCAGCGCCAGTACACGGCCAATATTACCCGCGCCAATGATGCCGATTTTCATACACCCTCCTGTTGATTCCGTTAGCTCAAGCGGGATGTGCGCAACGCCCATGCCCGTCGTGCTTGTTGACCTTGCCGGCGACCCCGGTACTGGCAGCGGGTCCCAGGTACGATAAAATGCGGCCCCGTTAATGCGGCGGCCTTGCGGCGGCCTTACGGTGCCCTATTCCGGTCGCCTGCTGCCGTTCCATCCCGCCTCGTTAACCCTGATAGCCTCACCACATCGACCCCATTAAATCATTCGATTTTCCATATTGGGTATCGCCCTTCATACTTCATTCACTTCTCCTTAACCACTTAACACAAGGACATACGCAATGCCGATCATCAACAGCCAGGTCAAACCGTTCAAAGCCAACGCTTACCACAACGGCGACTTCACCACCGTGACCGAAGAAAGCCTGAAGGGCAAATGGTCCGTCCTGGTGTTCTACCCGGCTGACTTCACGTTTGTCTGCCCGACGGAACTCGGCGATCTGGCCGACCGTTACGCAGAATTCAAGAAGCTGGGCGTGGAAATCTACAGCGTGTCGACCGACACCCACTTCACGCACAAGGCATGGCACGACACGTCGGACACGATCGCCAAGATCAAGTATCCGATGATTGCCGATCCGACGCTGGTGATCTCGCGCGCCTTCGACGTATTGATCGAAGAAGAAGGCCTGGCGCTGCGCGGCACGTTCGTGATCAATCCGGAAGGCGAGATCAAGCTGTGCGAAGTTCACGACAACGGCATCGGCCGTGACGCTGGCGAACTGCTGCGCAAGGTGCAGGCAGCGCAATACGTTGCAGCACACCCGGGTGAAGTGTGCCCCGCGAAGTGGACGCCGGGCGCTGAAACGCTGACGCCGTCGCTCGACCTCATCGGCAAGATCTAAGCTTTACATCCTCACCGCTGTAAATCCTCGTTGTAAAGCGCTGTACAGTCCGGGCCGTCCGCGGCCCGGATGACGCTCGCCTCGCATTCCTTGCCTTGATAAAACCCCCTCGCCACGGACTTCAAATCGCCATGCTGGAAGCCAACCTCAAGACTCAGTTGAAAGCGTATCTGGAAAAGGTCAGCCGGCCGATCGAGATCGTCGCTTCACTCGACGACTCTCCGAAATCCGTCGAGCTGCAAGGCCTGCTGCATGAAATCGCCACGCTGTCGGACCGCATTGCGGTGATCGAGAAGCGCGACGATACGCAACGCAAGCCCTCGTTTTCCATCGGCGAACCGGGCAAACCCACGGGTATCCGTTTCGCGGGCATTCCGATGGGCCATGAATTCACGTCGCTGGTCCTGGCGCTGCTCCAGACCGGCGGTCATCCGGTCAAACTCGACGACGCGGTGATCGAACAGATCCGCGCGCTCGACGGCGACTACGAATTTGAAACGTACATCTCGCTGTCGTGCCAGAACTGCCCGGAAGTCGTGCAGGCGCTGAACGTGATGGCGCTGATCAATCCGCGTATCCGCCAGGTCACCATCGACGGCGCATTGTTCCAGGACGAAGTCGAGCAGCGCCAGATCATGGCCGTGCCGACCGTCTACATGAACGGTGAAGTGTTCGGTCAAGGCCGCACGGGCGTGAAGGAAATACTCGCGAAGCTCGATAGCAACGCCGGCGCCCGCGCCGCGAAAGAGCTCGAAAAGAAAGGCGTATTCGATGTGCTGATCGTCGGCGGCGGACCCGCCGGCGCGGCGGCCGCCATCTACTCGGCGCGCAAGGGCATCTCGACCGGCGTGGCGGCGGAACGCTTTGGCGGACAGGTGCTGGATACGCTCGCCATCGAAAACTTCGTCTCGGTGAAAGAGACCGAAGGACCGCAGTTCGCCACTGCGCTCGAACAGCACGTGAAGAGCTATGACGTCGACATCATGGACGTACAGCGTGCCGAAGCGCTCGTGCCGGGCAAGATTCATGAAGTGCGTCTCGCCAACGGCGCGGTGCTGAAAGCGAAGACGATCGTGCTTGCCACGGGTGCTCGCTGGCGCGAAATCAACGTGCCTGGTGAGAAGCAATATCGCAATCATGGCGTGGCGTATTGCCCGCATTGCGATGGCCCGCTGTTCAAGGGCAAGCGTGTTGCGGTAATTGGCGGCGGCAATTCCGGCGTTGAAGCGGCAATCGATCTGGCCGGACTGGTCAGCGCGGTGACGTTGCTGGAATTCGGTTCGGAGTTGCGTGCCGATGCCGTGCTGCAACGCAAGCTGCGCAGCCTCAAGAACGTGACCATCATCACGCAAGCGCAGACCACGGAAGTCACCGGCGACGACAAGAAGGTCAACGGTCTTTCGTACAAGGACCTGAGTTCGGGCGAAGCGAAGCACATCGAGCTCGAAGGCGTGTTCGTGCAGATCGGGCTCGTGCCGAACACGGAATGGCTCAAGGGCACGGTCGAGTTGTCGCGTCACGGCGAGATCGTGGTCGATGCACGGGGCGCGACGTCGGTGCCCGGTGTGTTCGCGGCCGGCGATGTCACCACCGTGCCGTTCAAGCAGATCGTGATCGCCGTTGGCGAGGGCGCCAAAGCGTCGCTCAGCGCGTTCGATTACCTGATCCGGAATTCGGAGACGGAAACGGTTGCGGCGGGAGTTGAGGAAGCGGTAGCCTGAAGCCGGCGAGGAGCGGCTCAGCTTACGAATAGCCGCTGGAAGCTTCGATTGAATCGTAGTATCAAACGCCCGATAATCACCTATCATGTTGATTACCGGGCGTTTTTTGCTTTATTGCCAGCTTTCATCGTGTAAAAAATACCTTTAATTATGCGGTCCGTAAAAACCCTAAAGAATTCCCGCGAGCTGCCGTAGATACCGAGGGTGAGACCCAGTTCTCACGTCGAGTGCGCACATGCGGCCATCGGAAATGGCATGTTCCGATGCACAAATAACCTCAAGGTCGACGGTATGGGAATTCTCGGAAACACCTTCAGCACGCTCTTTCGCAGCCACGGGCGGTCACACCCCGGCATGGCGCAAAAGCTCGAACGCGCGCTTCGCCGGGAAGGCGATTTGAAACGTGAACTGACGCAGTTGCAGCTTAGGACGTCGGCGAGCGGGCCTGATCTCGACGTCCAGATGGACCTGATGAAATTCGACGTCGCGCAGGAAAAAGCCGCGGTCGCGAGTTTGACAGCGGCGTTGCTCAGCGCGCAGGAAGACCTGGAACTCGAGAAGGCGAACCGGTCGGCTGCAGTTCATCTCTTGAAGAAACATGGCGTGATCGATGGTGTGGCTTATGCGAGTTTTACGCGCGAGCAACGCGTGGAGTTGATCGCCGTGGCAATGGATGAAGTCGCCGGGAAAGAGACGACTAGCCGGTGGCGGGCGCGCTCGCCGGCAAGTGCGAAGTCGGGGTCGTCGGGTCGGGGTAAGGGATCGTAATGGGTCGTAATGGGTAGCAATGGGTAGTAAGGGCTGTGTGGCTGTGGGCTTCAAGATGGCAGCGATTCACTAAGCGCGCTCCGCGCCTACATCCAATCCCAAGCCAAATTTTCTCAGCGTGACGGTTGGCTCGGTCGAGCGTGCTGCGTGCTGTCGCGGTCCGCTCCTGTTTCCGCACATCATGGTAAGAGCCTCCCAATCTCCCGCCCCCATTCACCCCCACCCCATATCTTTAGCTCGTTTTGATATTTAAGATCTGCGTCAGCCGATGTTAGCCTTTAGAGCTATCGGCAGCGTCCTGAGGCGTCTTTTCACGCACTGCCTAACAGTGTGAATCAAACGAGGAGCGTCTTTCGTGAGCGTCGAATTCATCGGCATGATCCAGCAGCAAAAAGTGTCGGAGACGCATCTGGCGCGCGGCCCGGCAATCGATATCGACTACCTCCGCGACTTCGCCCAGGCGCACGAAAAAGCCGGCTTCGACCGCGTTCTCGTGCCCTATCAGTCGACCAGCCCCGACGCCATGCTGACCGTCGCCTATGCGGCCGGCGTCACGCAGCGCATCCACTTCATGCTCGCGCATCGCCCGGGCTTCGTCGCGCCGACCCTGGCCGCACGCCAGCTCGCCACGCTCGATCAGCTAAGCGGCGGACGCCTTGCGGTTCACTTCATCTCGGGCGGAAGCGACGTCGAGCAACGCCGCGATGGCGACTTTCTCTCGCACGACGAACGCTACGCCCGCACCGACGAATATCTGCAGATCCTGCGACGCGTGTGGACCGAATCCGAACCCTTCGATCACGAGGGCCGCTATTACCGCTTCGAAAAAGCTTTCTCCGAAGTAAAGCCCAAGCAAGCCCCGTATGTACCGATCTATTTCGGCGGTGCATCGGCACCGGCTATCGAGGTCGCGGGCAAGCACGCAGACGTCTACGCGCTGTGGGGCGAATCAAAGGAACAGGTACACGAACAGGTCACCCGCGTTCGCGCCGAAGCAGCAAAACATGGGCGCAACGTACGCTTCTCAGTGTCGTTCCGGCCGATTCTTGCGCCAACGGAAAAAGCCGCGTGGGAACGTGCTGAACATATACTTGCTGAAACGCAGCGGCTGCGTGCGCAACAGGGTCTCGGTGAAGCAACGCCCCAGCAAAGCGAAGGCGCACGCCGCCTGCTCGCCGCAGCGGGCGACGGTGTACGTGCCGATGATCGGCTGTGGACTGGCGTGGCGAAGGAGATTGGCGGCCGGTCGAATTCAACGGCACTTGTTGGGACCCCAGGTCAAGTGGCGCAAACGCTGGCCGAATATCACGCGCTCGGCGTCACCACGTTCCTGATTCGCGGATTCGATCCGCTGGAAGATGCGCTCGATTATGGCCGCGAACTGATCCCTGCCACGCGTGAACTGACCTCGCAAATAGCCCACGCGGCGTGACGCTACAATAAGCGATGAGCCATGTAAAACTGCGCGGATTTATAAGCGAGATTGCGCAACTCGTCGATAAAAATTTACCTGAAGCACGCCTGCTTGAACAAGGTGCGGTTTCGCTAAGCAAGCTGATAGCCGAAGACGACTGGCTGCCCGATGCCTACGCCCAACCATCGCCGGATCGCTATCAACAATTCCTGCTTTACGCCGATGCCCGTCAACGCTTCTCGGTCGTCAGCTTCGTGTGGGGACCAGGGCAACAAACGCCCGTTCACGATCACACGGTGTGGGGTCTGGTCGGCGTATTGCGCGGCGCGGAAGTCGCACGATCGTATGCACGCAATGGCCACGGAGCGCTCGTCACATCGGGCGAAGACCAGTTGCTCGAACGGGGTGCAGTAGCCGCGGTGTCGCCGTCCATCGGCGATATCCATCGCGTAAGCAACGCATTCGACGACCGAGTCTCCATCAGCATTCATGTGTACGGTGCGAACATCGGCGGCGTCTCGCGGCACGTCTATCCCCTTGACGGTCCGCCGAAGCCATTCGTCTCCGGCTACACGAACGACACGCTCCCCAACCTCTGGAACCTCTCGAAGGAACGACTCGACTCATGAGCGCCATCCCCCAGCGCAGCTTCAATGACGTGCGCGACGCCCTGCTTTCAAAGCGCGAAATCGCATTCCTCGATGTCCGCGAAGAAGATCCGCACGCGCAGCGTCACCCCTTGTTTGCAGCGAACCTGTCTTTGTCCAAAATCGAACTTGAAGCCTTTACGAAACTGCCGCGCAAGAGCGTGCCGATCGTTTTGCTCGATGACGGCGAAGGTCTCGCGAAACGGGCCGCGCGACGGTTCGAAGAACTCGGCTATACCGATGTTGCTCTGTTCGAAGGGGGTCTGAAAGGCTGGGAGCGCGCAGGCGGTGAAGTATTCCGCGATGTCAACGTCCCAAGCAAGGCATTCGGCGAATTCGTGGAAGCGAAGCGGCATACGCCGGCGTTATCGGCTGAAGCAGTCGATGCTCTGCTGAAAAGCGGCGAGGACGTAGTCGTGCTGGACGCGCGCCGCTACGACGAATATCAGACAATGAACATCCCGGGCAGCATCAGCGTACCGGGCGCCGAACTCGTGTTGCGTGCCCGTGCGCTCGCGCCTGATCCCAAGACACGCGTGATCGTGAATTGCGCGGGGCGTACGCGCAGCATCATCGGCACGCAGTCGCTGGTAAATGCCGGCCTTCCGAATCCAGTGGCCGCGTTGCGCAACGGCACGATCGGCTGGTTGCTTGCGGGCCAGTCGCTCGCCCATGGCAGCGCGCGGCAGTTCGCCACCGACGACGGCCGCTCCGACGCCGCTTCGCGTGAATCAGCCCGCGCCGTAGCCGATCGCGCAGGCGTGAAACGCACGACGCTCGCTGAGGCGAAGCGCTGGGCGGACGACGCGGAGCACACGACCTATCGCTTCGATGTCCGCACGCCGGCCGAATACGAACACGCGCATGCAGCAGGTTTTCAAGGCGCGCCGGGCGGCCAGCTCGTGCAGGAAACGGAGATGTTCGCGCCGGTCCGAGGCGCTCGGGTAGTCCTCTTCGACGACGACGGCGTGCGCGCCAACATGTCGGCGTCATGGCTCGCGCAGATGAACATCGACGTGTATGTAATCGATGATGCAACGAGCGCCGATCTAGCCGAACAAGGCCCGTGGCGCGTCGCGAAACCACTGCCAGCAGCCACACCCACGATCAGCGCAAACGAACTCGCCGCCCTGCTCGACGATCCCGCGAGCCAGACTGTCGTGCTCGACTTCACGGCGAGCGCCAACCATGTGAAGGGGCACATTCCCGGAGCATGGTGGACCGTGCGCTCGCGGCTTGCGCTCGACCTGCCCGCGTTGCCGGATGCGAAGCAATACGTGGTCACGTGCGGATCGAGCGCGCTTGCCGCATTCGCCGCACCTGAAGTGGCGGCGCTTACATCGAAGCCGGTGCTGTTGCTCGAAGGCGGTACGACTGCATGGACCACGGCAGGCCTGCCGCTCGCCAAGGGTGAGTCGCATCTGGCGTCGCCGAGAATAGACCGGTATCGGCGTCCATATGAAGGCACTGACGCACCGCACGAAGCAATGAACGCGTACCTTGAATGGGAGTACGGCCTCGTCGCGCAACTCGAACGTGACGGCACGCATGGATTCTTCGTGATCTGAAACATCTGATGTGACGCGGCCCCGTGCGCGTCATTCCAACTCCGGCGATTAGCAAAGCAGAACAAGGCGTTTGTCTAATGCCGCGGCGAATCGTATCGTGAATGCTTTTTCCTGCATGGACGATTCATGAAACGACGCAGTCTCCTGTTGATCGCCGCGCTGACTGCATTCACTGCGCTGCGTCCTCTTGCTTCAATAGCCGAACCTGTTCTGAAAGTCGGCGACCAGCAATTGCAGACACGCGGCATTCTCGAAGCATCCGGGCAGTTGAAAGACGTGCCGTACAAAATCGAGTGGTTCAACTTTCCCGCCGCTCAACCGCTCGGTGAGGCCTTGAACGCAGGTGCCATCGATATAGGCGGTCTCGGCGATGCGCCGCTGATCTTCGCCTACGCCGCCGGTGCGCGTGTACGCGCGGTGGCGGCAACGCGCTCCCAACCGGTAGACCTCGCGATCCTCGTGCCGGCCGGATCCCCCATCAAAAACGCAGCCGATCTGAAAGGCAAACGCATTGCGACCACACGCGGTTCGATCGGCCATTTTCTGGTCATCGCGACGCTGGAACGTGCGGGCATCAAGCTCTCCGACGTGACGCTGGAGTTCATGCAACCCGCCGATGCCAAGTCAGCGCTGGAGGCTGGCAACGTCGATGCGTGGTCTACATGGGACCCGTATGTCGCGCTCGGGGAATTGCGCGATAACAACCGCAGCGTGGCGAATGGTGTGGGGCTTTCATCGGGCCTCAGCTTTCAGGCAGCCACCGACGAATCGATCAAGACCAAACGCGCGCAAATCGATGACTTCGTGCGTCGCGTAGCGGCCGGTCAACAATGGGCGTTGTCGCATCCCGACGAGGTCGCGGCCATCCAGTCTCGTGTCACGCACCTGCCCGCCGACGTGCTGAAGGTCGTCTATCAGCGGGCGCAGTTGAAACCGATCGCAATCGACCGCAAGGTGATCGCCGAGCAGCAACGCACCGCCGATCTCTACGTTCGCGCGGGCGTGATCAAGACAACGCTCGACGTGACACCGAGTTTCGACGCTCAATTCACGACGCACTAGTAATTTTCATCAACGGACCATCCGATGACCGTACGGCATCCTTCCACTGCCTTGCAGGACCCTGTTGCGCTCGACGCCCTCGCCGATCTCGACAGCGCCGCAGCCGATCAATGGCTTGCGTCGCTCACTCAGGACTTTGCTGCGAGCGCCGGCGCGCTGGATCGTGATGCACTCTTTCCGCACGACAACCTCGCGCGGTTGCGCAGCGCCGGCTTGCTGGCGCTGACGGTGCCACAAGCACTTGGCGGCCGCCAGGCCACGCTCCCGCAAGTGCTCAAAGTGATACGCGCGGTGGCGCGCGGCGAGCCGTCGACGGCGCTGATCCTTGTGATGCAATGTCTCTATCATCTGCGTCTCCAGGCCAATCCGAACTGGCCGCAAGCATTGAAGGAGCACGTGGCGCGCGATGCGGTGGAACACGGTGCGCTCATCAACTCCCTGCGCGTGGAGCCCGAGCTGGGCTCGCCCTCGCGCGGCGGTCTACCCGGCACGATCGGTCGTCTGACCGATAGCGGCGACGCGTGGATTCTCAACGGCAGCAAGATCTATTCGACGGGCAGTCCGGGCCTGACATGGTTCGCTGTCTGGGGCCGCACCGACGAAAGCTCGCCCCGTGTGGGGACGTTCCTTGTGCATCGTGATACACCGGGGATCAAGTTCGGTGAGCCATGGAACCACCTCGGCATGCGCGCAACCGGCAGTCACGAAGTGATCTTCGATAACGTGCCTGTTCCCGCTGCCCATGCAGTCGACTTTAATTCTCCCGAGATCGCCGCAAGCGGCATGGACCCGCTGACTACGCTGTGGATGAACGTACTGCTTTCGTCGATCTACGACGCTGTCGCCCGCTCTGCGCGCGACTGGTTTGCGTCCTGGGCAGCGGATCGCAAACCCGCCAACCTGGGTGCGCCGCTATCGAGCCTCGCCAGTTTCCAGCAGACGCTTGGCCGTATCGACGCATTGTTGCTCAACAATCGCGTGCTGCTGGACGCTGGTTCGAAGGGCGACATTCCACTGCATGAAGCACCCGCCATTAAATACCTCGTGACGCAGAACGCCATCGCCGCCGTTGAACTCGCGGTCGAGGCAAGCGGCAATCCGGGGCTGAGCCGCAACAATGCGCTGGAGCGCCACCATCGCGACGTGCTGTGCTCACGCATTCATACGCCGCAAAACGACGCGCTGCTCGGCGCATTCGGACGCGCCGCCTTCGCGGGATTGGCCGCGCACCAAGCCAACTCTTCTAATTAAGGGAGCACCACCATGAGCGTTGAATTCATCGGCTATGTGAGCCATCAGGAATCAAGCGAAATCCACTTGCCGCAGGGACCGGCAGTCAATCCGCCGTATATTGCGGCAGTCGCGCAAGCGCATGAATACGGTGGTTTCGATCGCGTGTTGATCGCTCATTCAAGCGCGTCGCCGGACGGCTTCCAGATCGCGTCGTTCGTCGCGCAACAGACGAAGCGTTTGGGCATCCTGCTTGCGCATCGGCCGGGCTTTGTCGCGCCGACGCTCGCCGCCCGTCAACTCGCCACGCTCGATCACTTCAGCGCGGGCCGCACCGCCGTGCACATCATCTCCGGCGGCGACGATACCGAGCAGCAACGCGATGGCGACTTCCTCGATCACGACGAGCGCTATAAGCGCACCGACGAATATCTCGATGTCGTGAAGCGTTCATGGACCAGCGAAACGCCGTTCGATCATGAGGGCGCGTTCTATCGGGTGAAGGGTCACCGGTCACTAGTCAGACCGGTGCAAAAGCCGCATCTGCCGGTGTATTTCGGTGGTTCATCGGAAGCAGCAATCCAGGTCGCGGGCAAGCACGCCGACGTCTTTGCGCTGTGGGGCGAGTCGCTGGCCCAGGTCGCCGAGACCATCGCGCGGGTGCGCGCGGCTGCGAAACCGTATGGTCGTGAGAACGCAATCCGCTTCAGCCTTTCGCTGCGCCCAATCATCGCTTCGACCGAAGATGCCGCATGGGCACGCGCGGAGTCGATCCTCGCACGCGCGACCGACGTAGTGAAAAGCAATCCTAACTTCACGCGGCGACCTAGCGAACCCAAGAACGTTGGCGCACAACGCCTGCTGGCCGAAGCGGCGAAGGGAACCGTGGTGGACAAGCGTCTATGGACCGGCATCACCGCGCTGACGAAAGCGGCAGGCAACTCCACGTCGCTGGTCGGCACGCCCGACCAGGTGACAGAAGCGTTGATCGAGTATTACCGTCTCGGCATCTCGACGTTCCTGATTCGAGGTTTCGATCCGCTGGTAGACGCGCTGGGTTATGGGCGCGACCTGTTGCCGCTGGTACACGCGGCAGTTGCACAAGAGGACAGCAAAGCGAATTCAAAGGAACTCGACGCCGTTCAGGCCTGAACGAAATCGGGCAACGTGAACGGCGGTGACATCGGGCAGCTACCGCTGCAGCGCCGTCCACGTAACGCCCAACGCGCCCTCGACCTGTTGCAGTTCCACCATCGCGCAGTCGCGAACAATAAACACTGCGGCAAGGTCGTCGAATGCTGTCGTAGCAAGACGTCTGGGCGCAGCGAACGTTGTTCCTACGCTCTGAAGTAAAACCCGATCGGAGCCAGGAGGGCCGGCGACGATCGCCTTCATGCGAAGCAGCCGATCACCGGTCATGCCGGCTATATTTTCGAGCCAGTCAAGCACATCTTCCCAGTTTGGCCTTTGCGTAAACCGGGCGCGGAACACGCGCACGCGAGGATGGAGCAGGGTCTCGCTGACCTGCGTTGGCTCGCTGTGTACGATCTGTGGTGGCAGCGAAGTATCGACCTCTGCAAAGGCCTCACGCGCCCGGATTGACGCAGTTGATTCATCGACAATACGCGCCATCGGATTGATGCCGGCGACTACGCTGCGCGCCTGCGCGCGCCGGTCAGGACTGACAAGATCAATCTTGGTCAACACCACCGTCTGTGCGGCAGTCAGCTGCGCGCAGGCATCGTCGAAATCGCGGTCGAGCGGTGGACGGCTACAGTCATAAGTGGCCACAATATGCAGCCGAAAGCGCAACCTGGCGAGTTGTTCCAGCGAACGGATGACAGCCCCAGGCCGCGACAACCCGCTGCACTCCAGAACAATGCGCTCGAGTGGCTGTTGCCCCGCCTCCTCACGCAAAGCGACCAGCGCTTCGACTGTCGTAACAAGATCATTCGTCAACGAACAACACACGCAACCGTTACTGAGGGTTGCCATTGTCATGCCACGAGCCGATTCAGAAAGAACCGCCCCGTCAATGTTGATGGCGCCGACCTCGTTCACAATGACCGCTGTCGATGCACCGCCGCCCAAGTCAAGCAACGCTTCGAGCAACGACGTCTTGCCGCTACCCAGAATACCGGCGAGGATGACAAATTGCGTGGATGTCGCGTTCATGTCTTCGACCTGATGGTTGATCCGAAGGGCGTCTCGCCATCCGGCCACGTGGCCGACACCATCGCGCGCACGTCAGCCAGTAGCTCATCGACCGGAAACACAACCCCGCCCTTGATGGTCAGTTCAATCGAGCGCTTTTGTTCCAACGAACGCAACTCGTCGTTCAGCCGCAAGGCACCGGTTCCGTAAAGCAGCTTGAAATCGGTCAAAGGATTCTGGTCGTGCACGAGAATGTCCGCACAGCGACCGACTTCGAGCGCGCCAGTCTCGTCTTCTATGCCCAGCAGCTCGGCAGATTGAGCGGTCGCTGCGCGCAGCACCTCTAGCGGCGAGAATCCTGCCTCCTGAAACAGTTCGAGTTCCCGGACATAACCGAACCCGTAGATCTGGAACATGAACCCGGAGTCGCTGCCCGGGCATACGCGACCGCCCCTGTTCTTGTACTCGTTGAGGAACTGCATCAGGATGCGAAAACTCTCGCGCCACTCGACTTCGTTCGTGACCGACCAGCGATAAAAATACGCACCGTGGCCGCCGCGCTGCGGCTGGAAATACTTCCACGTGGTGTTGTCCGTGTACGCGTCGTGCCATTCAGCCCTGCGTGCACGCATGAGATCCCGGTTGCCGTCATACACGTTCATCGTAGGGACGAAAGTGTGGCCGACGGCGAGGAACGCATCCAGCACGTCATTCCACTTCTGACTGCCCGGTTTCGCCGCCTGGAGGAACGTCTGGCCGGCAGTGGAGAATCTCAGGTACTCGTCGTTATAGTTATAGTCGTCGCCAATCGTTTGCAGCGTTCTGCCCTCGAAGAGCGCCTCCGGTAAGCCATACGCGTGCTCGGTGCTTGTCAGCCCCCATTGCGCGGTCTTGAGCGCGTTCATACGGCCCACCGATAGCTGAGCATGATGGCAACACGTACGCAGCCCCAACAGCTTGCACTCGTCCAGAGCCGCTTGCATGATCGCCGGCGGTGCGCCGAAAAACTTCACCCCTTTTGCGCCTCTCTCACTGACTCTTCTCAGCCATTGCCGTCCTTCTTCGGGACTGTAGATCGTCTTGAGGTAGTCGTTGACGGCAGGAAAGTAGACATACGGGTACAGGTGCGGCGCCGCGATGCGGTTCGCGTCGGCCGCAGCCTTCTGCTCACAGGTCCATTCGAGTCCGTTCATGCAGCCCGCTTCACGCACCGACGTCACACCATGCGCAAGCCAAAGCTTGTACACATAGTCCGCCGGCATCATTTCGCCGTTTTCCGCATGAAACGGGGTGCCGATATGCGCGTGACAGTCGATGAATCCCGGCGTCACGAACTTGGCCGTGCAGTCGATCTCGTGGTCACCCGCGGCCGGCCTGCGTTGCTCGTTGATCGGAAGTCCGGGCACGCCTACCGCTGCAATTTCAGTGATCCGGTCGCCTTCGATGACGATATCGGCGGGTCCCCAAGGGGGCGCCCCGGTGCCGTCCATCACCGTTGCACCGCGCAGGACCAGCCGGCGAAACGGGCCGTCGCCACGGTCTCGCGACGAGGACGGACGCACCTGGCCAAGCCCCTTCCTTGCAAAGCCCGCGACCATTTCTTCGCCGACTTCAATGGTGATGTTTGGCGTTGTCATTGTTCCTCCCGGTTTCCGCTATCGGCGCAACGAGTTCAACCCTGATCGCGCGAGCGCTGATTTGTGAATGCTATGTCAGAAGACTTTCGGCCAGGGCACAGGGTAGAAATTCAAAAAAACAGGAGATACCTATCAAACATACGAAACAGTCAAAAAAGTTTCCTTTTTTCTGGCGCTTATCCTATTTTTTATACGAATCCAACGGTGTTCATTGCGTTGTTTTGAGGGTAGTTGTGCGAATTGTGGATGAGTCCAATGACCAACAGGGAGCGCGCGGACAACCCGTGCGTTCAACCTCATAGACGAAGTCACACGCATGCATCGGGAGTGGAGATGAACACGGTAGATCTGACGACAACCTACGACGAAGACCGGGTAATCCGGCGACGCGCCATTGTCGCGACCGTATTGGGTAATGGCTTCGAATGGTTCGACTTCATGGTGTACGGCTTTTTTGCCATCACGATCGCCAAGCTTTTTTTCCCGACCGGCAACGACCTGAGTTCGTTGATGCTGTCGGTGGCGACCTTCGGCGTCGGCTTTCTGGTCCGCCCATTCGGGGGCATCCTGATCGGCATTTACGCGGATCGAGCTGGCCGCAAGGCGGCTCTGTCACTGACCATTCTATTGATGTGCGCGGGCACCGCGCTGATCGGCCTCGCCCCAACTTACTCGCAGATCGGCGTCGCCGCGCCTTGCCTGATCGTGATTGCACGGCTGCTCCAGGGGTTTTCCGCCGGCGGGGAAATGGGCACGGCGACCGCGTTCCTGACCGAACATGCTCCGAAGGGAAAGAAAGCCTATTACTCCAGCTGGATCCAGACGAGCATTGGCTTCGCCGTGCTGCTCGGCGCATGTTTCGGCACGGGTATCACGCTCGGACTCTCGGCGCAGGATGTCGAAAGCTGGGGTTGGAGAATTCCGTTTCTGTCCGGTTTGCTGATCGGACCGATCGGTTTCTTCATCCGGCGCAACCTCGAGGAAACGCCCGTCTTTCTCAACGCCACTGACAAGTCCAAGACGCCGCTTGCCGACGTGCTGCGCGACTATCCACGGCAGACGTTCGCGAGCTTCGCGATGGTCGTGCTGTGGACCGTGTGTATCTACGTCATCCTCTTCTACATGCCGACGTTCTCGGTCAAGGTGCTCAAACTGCAGCAGTCAGCCTCCTTCATCGCGGCGATGGTGGGCGGCGTGGTGATTACGGTTTGTTCGCCGATCACCGGCTGGTGGTCCGACAAGATCGGCAGGAAATGGCTCCTGGCGTGTTCAGCGGCGGCCATGCTTCTACTCGCGTGGCCGATGTTCGCGATGATCGTGTCATCCCCGTCGCTCGCCACGTTATGCATCTTTCAGGCCGTATTCGGCGTGCTGATTGCGATCTACACCGGCCCGATTCTCGCCGCGCTCTCCGAAACGTTTCCGACGAAGGTATTGTCTACCGGCCTGTCGGTCGCGTACAACCTCGCTGTCATGACGTTTGGCGGTTTTGCTTCGCTGATTCTGACCTGGCTGATCAGCAAGACCGGCACGGCCATGGCGCCCGCGTTCTATGTGATGTTCGCGGCTGCTTTCAGCCTGTTCGGCGTGTTGTTCGGTTACCGGCAACCTGTCGCGAGCAGATCACCCGACTTGGCCATGCCCTGCTAGCGCTTCACGCTGCGTTTTTACGGAAAAAAATGAAACTGGATACCGCGATCAGGGAGACGATATTACGTGACGCCGAAGTGGTGGCGGGTTCGCAGACGCTGGACCGGGAGATCACGTGGGTTCACATGGTCGACCATCCCGACATTGCGCAATGGGTGAAGCCGGGTGAACTATTGCTGACGACCGGATACAACTGGCCAAGTGATGAGGTTTCCTCACGAAATCTGGTCAGAAACCTCAACAAGGTGGGGCTTGCGGGCGTGGTTCTCGCCGTGCCCCACTTTCGCGAACACTTCCCGCCTGAGGCGCTTGAAGAGGCCAACCGGGTTGGCCTGCCGCTTCTCGAACTGCCCTGGGATGTCCCCTTCAGCGAGGTCACTCACGAAATACTCGCGAAGATCATCAACTTCCAGGGCAACATCATCGAGCGGTCCGAAAAACTGCACCGGGCACTCACCAACGCGGCCGTCTCAGCGACAAGCCTGTCGGACATCGCAGCCGCGCTGACCAGCCTGCTGGGGCGCTTCGTGACATTCACCGATCCGGCTGGCGGCATCCTGGGTGGATCGGATTCGGTCGAAGCACTCACTGTGCTCGAACCTCAGTTCGTTGCTGCGGTGCAGGGTGGCTCGCTGCCTGCCGACTTCACGGTAATGCAACGGCCGTTCGTGGTGGTGTTCGCTACGGAGGCAGCGCTGCTGCATCGCATCGTCTTCCCCGTACGTCTGCACGATACCGTCGTCGCACTCATCTGGCTCGATCTTGCAGGCAACGAAACCCAGGAGCTCGATGCGCGTGCAATCGAACATGCAAGCATGGTCGCAGCGCTGCACATGATGCACCAGCGGCAACTTGCACAACAGGAAGACCGCCTTGGGTATGCGCTTGTTGCCGGCCTTCTGGACGGCGAATTTTCAGCGTCAGCCGGTGCCCTCGAACGCGCCCGGGTGTGTGGCTGGAGCGATTCAAAAGCTTATCGCGTGTGCCTGGTTCTGCTCGACGAGCCCATCCCTCTGACGACAGAAGGGCTTGAACGACGCGAGCGCTGGGTCGAGTCGCTCAAGCGCCAGTTGCGTGCAAGGAAGCTCCCCGAGCTCATCGCGATATGGCTGAACCAGATTAAATTTATTGTTCCGGAAGACGCATCGACTACGTCATTGTGGGAAGCGCTGTCAGATAAACGCTCGGCCATGGCGATCAGCCGGATTCACACTGGCGTGAAAGGTATGGCCGTTGGGGCGCAGGATGTAGACGCGCTCGTGCCGACATTGCGCCCCGGACGCCTGCATCAATTCGACGAAATTCTTTTCCCTCGCGCGTTGATGGGGGACCCGAATGCTCGCGATCTGCTCATCGAGCGACTGATCGGCCCGCTCTCGGAGAAACGGCGCGGAGAGTCGCTGCTGGAAACATTGTGCAACCTCGCGGACGAGGGTTTCCAGCTCGCCAACACGGCGAAGGCGCTCGGCATTCATATCAGCACGCTGCGTTATCGCGTTGAGCGCATCGAAAGCACGCTGAAGCTGTCGCTCGAAGATCCAAAGGTGCGGTTTCAGCTGCAAGTAGCGGTAGCGCTGTATCGACTTCGAGAAGACTAACTGGCTTTTTTCATACGCTCCGTAGGATGACCGCCGCCCTGTTTCACGTTTTAATCTGAGAAACCGGCTCAGCTGTTTGCCTCGCGATACGCGCGTCGCCCGTCAACATGAACGACAGGGAACGCGAGCCGGCACACTCAAGCACTTTCGAAACGAGGTCACCTCCATGTCGATCCAGTCACTCACCGAAGCCGACCGCAAGCATCTGATCCACCCGGTCGTCAGTTATCGCGCACATGAAGCACGCGGCGTCACCATTCTCGAGTCCGGCCGCGGCGCTTATCTGCGCGACGCAAACGGTAATGAACTGCTGGATGCCTTCGCCGGGTTGTGGTGCGTCAATGTCGGTTACGGGCAGGACAGCATCGTCAAAGTCGCGTCTGAGCAGATGGCCCGCCTGCCCTACGCCACCGGCTATTTTCATTTCGGCTCGGAGCCGGCAATCGAACTTGCGGAACAACTCGTCAGCCGGGCTCCCAAGTCCTTGCAACACGTCTATTTCACACTCGGCGGCTCCGATGCGGTGGACTCGGCAATCCGCTTCATCACGCACTTCTACAACGCGACGAATCGTCCGTCGAAAAAGCACGTCATTGCGCTCGAACGGGGTTATCACGGGTCATCGTCCGTCGGTGCCGGCCTGACCGCGATTGCGAGCTTCCATCGCAACTTCGACGTACCGCTGCCCACCCAGCACCATATCCCATCGCCCTATCCTTATCGCAGCGCGACACCTGACGATCCGCAGGCGATCATCGCGGCTTCAGTCGCCGCCCTCGAAGCCAAGGTTGCAAAACTCGGTGCCGAAAACGTCGCGGCATTCTTCTGCGAACCGGTGCAGGGTTCCGGTGGCGTCATCGTGCCGCCTGCAGGATGGCTCAAGGCAATGAGTGAAGCTTGCCGCAAGCTCGATATCCTGTTCGTGGCCGACGAAGTAATCACCGCGTTCGGGCGCACCGGCCCCCTCTTCGCGTGCGAGACTGAAGGCGTTGAACCGGACTTGATGACCGTCGCCAAAGGCTTGACCGCCGGCTACGCGCCCATGGGTGCCGTGCTGATCTCGGACGCGGTCTATCAGGGCATAGCGGACGGCGCGGATAAGTCGGTTGTGATCGGCCACGGCCAGACGTATTCCGCGCATCCGGTCAGTGCCGCGATCGGACTCGAAGTCATGCGCCTGTATCACGAGGGCGGTTTGCTGGCCAACGGCATCGTGCAAGCGCCGCACTTCGCAAATGGGCTTGACGCGTTGTTGACGCATCCGCTAGTGGGTGACGCGCGCCATATCGGATTGCTCGGCGCGCTCGAACTGGTGTCGGACAAAGATACCAGACAAGGATTCGATGCGTCGCTCAAGCTGCCTGAACGCATCTTCGAAACCGCGTACAAAAACAAGATCATATTCCGCGCGTTCGGCGACAACATCCTCGGTTTTGCGCCCGCACTCTGCTACACGCAGGACGACTTCGCGTTGATGTTCGAGCGTGTCAAGAAGACGCTCGACGATTTGCTCGAACATGCCGATGTGCGAGCGGCATTACGCAGCAAAGCCATCGCTTAATCGATATACCTGATTACTACGGCTTCCTTATGGACGCCAACCGGATGTCTTCACACCGGTGCGGCGCGATTGATTGCCGACGAGACGGACTTCATTGTTCGTCTGTCAGCAGTCTGTCCAACGGCGCGGCGTGCTTCACGAATGGCGACCTGATGACGATGTAGCTGAAGTACTTTTCGATGCCGATGTTGAGATCCAGCAGCTTTTCCACTACCTCCTGATAGTGGCCGATATTGCCGACGAGAAACTTCAGCAGATAGTCATAACCTCCGCTGACCAGATGACATTCGATGATCTCGTCGATCTCCCGGACATTCGCTTCAAACCGGATGAAGTCCTCGCGTCGATGGTCTTTCAGCATCACCTCGGTAAACACCGTTACCGTAGTCGTCAGCTTGGCAAGATTGAGATGTGCGCCGTAGCCTGCGATGATGCCCGACGATTCGAGCCGTTTGACACGCTGAAGGCATGGACTCGGCGACAGCCCGACTGCATTGGCCAGGTTTGCATTCGTTATATTGCCGTTCTTCTGCAGTTCCGCCAGGATCTTGATGTCGATCCGATCCAGTTTCTGTCGAGTGGTCATATGGTGCTCTCGCGTCCGGTGATTTTTCAGGCGGGTCTGTCTGTCACCCTCTGCTGAGCTCTTCGTGGTGCGCCTTCACCAGTTGCGCCATGCTCGTGAACTTGAACTCAACCGACGGCTCATTGACCGTGCGCATGGTGGCGCCAAAACCCCTTTGCTCGAATCGACGGTAGATCCAGCACGATTTTATGCCGAGCTCGGCCGCCGGTTCGTGATCGTGAAAAATGCTGTCCGCAATGTGCAGCGTCTCTTCCTTGCGCACGCCAAGGGAAGGAAGGATATCAAGCATGTAATCGAAATTTCGATGAGAGGGCTTATACGAACCGACATCTTCCGCTGTGATAACCGCGTCGAAGTCTACTTGCAGCATCGACCTGCTACTCGCGAAACTTTCATTGTCAACGTTGGACAGGATGATCAGCTTGAAGTACTTCTTGAGATATTGAAGCGTACTCGCGGAGTCGGGGAAAGCAGGCCACTGCCCCACTGACCGTCCGTATGCTTCAGCCTCGTCCCTCGTATAGGGAACGCCCCATTCCTCTGCGAGCCGTTTGAAGACGACCGCGAGCAACTCCCTGTATGGCATCTCGGGCGTATAGCGCTGCTGACCGGCCTCGTGACGCGCATGCGCTTCAAGCACATCGTCACGCGTCAACGGCTTCTCAAGGCGTTTGATCAGAGGCGTGAGACTCGTCGTTATACCGCGTTCCCAGTCGATCAACGTGCCGTAACAATCGAAGGTGAGCGCCCTGAAATCAGTGAGTCGCACTTGAACCTCCCAAGAAAATAAATCACATTGGACTGCGCGGCCCGCAATGTGCCGCGCAACGTCCTCTATCTCTTGCCGGGCGAGTTCGAATCGGCGCGGCGGCAGACCCTATCAGGCGTTACTTTTGCAGCAAGGCTTCCTGATGCGCTTTCACCAGGCCAGCCATATTGTTGAAGCGGAAGTCCACCTTGGGCTGCTGACCCGGATTCATTGTCGCACCGAAGCCTTCCTGATCGTGGCGGCGATAAATCCAGCACGATGCCAGGCCAAATTCGTTTGCGGGTTTGTGATCGTGAAACAGGCTCTCGGCGGTATGCAAGATTGCTTCCTTCTTGATCCCGCGCTCGCCAAGCTTGTCCAGCATGTATTCGAAATTACGCGGCGACGGCTTGTACGAACCGACGTCTTCGGCCGTGATGATCGCGTCGAACTCGACCTGCAGCTTCGCATTGCTGTAGGTGAAGCTTTCGTTATCGATGTTCGACAGGATAACCAGCTTATAATGCTTCTTGAGGTATTGCAGCGCGCTTACCGAATCTTCGAAAGCTGGCCAATTCTGCACTGACTTCCCATACGCTACGCAATCACCGAGCGTGAACGGCACCTGCCATTCTTCGGCCAGTCGTTTGTACACGATCGGCAGCAGTTCCTGATACCGCTTGGCAGGGGTGTATTTCTGCTGCGAGGATTCGTGGCGTGCATGAGCCTCAAGAACCTGATCGCGCGTCAGCGGCTGCTTGACGCGCTCAAGAAGAGGACGCAGACCTTGGAAGATCCCGGTCTCCCAGTCAATCAAGGTCCCATAGCAGTCAAACGTCAGCGTATCGAAGTCGGTGAGTTTCATAACAAGTTGCCCTCAGTTGTTCACAGGATGAACTCACAGTGTATTGACTCGTGGCAGCAGCCGTTACTGATGTCGAGATCGGCGTCGGCAGTTGATTTCGTGCGATAGCGGCCCGGCAGCAGATTCTGCTGCCACGTTTTCAACCTCGCGAATTGGAGCCGATGAACCTTGATTGACCTGTATTCCGTCACCGGACCCTCTGCTGCTCTCTACTATTTTACTGGCAAGATACCGCGCCGCGCCCCCTGCGCTACGCAGGATGACTCGCAAGAAGACATACCGCAGAGTCAAGCGTTTTGGGGGATCCTGTCGATGGCTTTATTCGGAGTCGCGCTCACGGTGCTGATGTGGAGCACGCTTGCATCATGCGTGGTCGTGCTCGGTCATCTACCGACCCTATTCGTCAACGGAATCGCCCTGACGGTGGGTGGTTTGCTCGGATTACCATGGGCGCGCGACTGGCGGATGCCTCCGCTACTCGCTGTCGTTGGGTCTGCCTGCATGTTTGCATACCATGTCGTCTATTTTTACGCGCTCCAACTTGGTGACCCGGTCGGAGTCAGCCTGATCCACTATCTGTGGCCGATTCTGATCGTCCTTCTTTCCCCAGTCTTCACGCGCGACGTCCGTGTCAGCTGCCGCCATCTCGTGCCGCCCGCCATAGGATTCGCGGGCGCAATCCTGGCCTGCTTCGCATCTTGGGGCACGGCATCCGGAAGCGGAGCAGGTTCGACGACGTTGGGGATAAGCCATGCCGGGATCGCGGCGACGTGCGTCGCTTACGCGCTGGCGCTGCTATCAGCATTTGCCTGGGCCGCCTATTCGCTGCTGGGCACCCGCTATCGGCAAGTCCCCAGTCACTCCGTTGGGCTTTTCTGTTTGAGCGCCGGCCTCGGGTGCCTTGCACTCTATTTTTCAAGGTCTTCGTGGCCGCATGTGACGATGACCGATGCCAGTGTTCTTATGTACATGGGGTTAGGACCGATGGGCGGCGCGTTTTACCTCTGGGATTTTGCAATGAAGCGCGGTGATCCGCGCAAGACAGCTGTCCTAAGCTATGCGATCCCGGTTCTGTCTACCCTCTTCCTGTCGGTTTATCTGCATGTCCCAATGAGCGCGATGCTGTGGGCCGGTGCCCTTCTGGTGACGGTGTCCGTGGCGATGGCATCACGCAGCCATACACGGCCTGGCGACTGACCCATCATTGGCAAAGCTCGTCGAACTCGCCCACGGGGCGAACGATCTCCGCAACCTATCCGGTCCTCGCCGACAGACCTCCGGACCCTTGCCGGCGGCAATAGCATGGACGCCCCGCTTCAACACGGTACGCCGTTTCATCAGACCTTCGCGAGATAGTCCGAGACATTGATCTTCTGCGGCAGGACACTGCGCGCCGCCAGCCAGTCCGCCGCTGTCTGCAGATCCTGCACGAAGGCTTTGTCGCCAACGCCGTGCATGTTGAACTTGCGCTTCATGCTGCTGAGCGTATTGCGGACTTCGTCGCTGTAATGACCCTGCTGCTGGGCGATGGTCTCGGCTTCGAGCGAGTTGTCCGATGCCCATTGCGCTTCCTGTGCGTATGCGGCGTTGACTGCCTTCACCAGATCGGCGTTGTCCTCGGCGAACTTGCGCGTGGTCACATAGGAATTGAAATCGATCTGGAAATCCAGGTCCCGCCCTTCGAGAAAGATGTTGTGGCCTTTGTAGTTCGCGCGCGCAATGTCCACGCCGGGACTCCACATCGACCATGCATCGATCTTGCCTTGCGAGAATGCGGGCGCCGCGTCGGGCGGATTCAGATAAACAATCTTCACCGCATCGCGTGGCACCTTGTGTTTTTCGAGCGCGGCCACAAGCAGGAATTCGCCGAGTCCTGAACGATTCACCGCTACCGTCTTGCCCACCAGATCTTCCACCCGGTCAATACCCGATCCATCCTTCGCGATGATCGCCGTGCTGCGCGGATCGACGACACAAAACTGCGTGAACACGAGTGGCGACCCCGCGATCATGGCAGCCAGCGCGGGTGTCGTGCTGCCGCCGAAGCTGAAGTCCGCGCTGCCGCCGGTGACCGCCGCGAGCGATGGCGCGTGATTGGGGAATGGTCCGATCCACTCCACTTTGACATTGTCTTTCGCGAGGGTTTTCTCGAATTCGCCACGGACTTTGGCGAGCATCGGCAAGCCGCCGAGTCCCCAGCCGAGGCGGACCGTGCCGGTTTTCCGGCTGCCGCAAGCGGTGAGGCCGGTGGCCAACGCCGATGCAGCCACGGTGGTTTGGAGGAAGCGGCGGCGCGACCAGATGGAGGAACTTGGATTTGACATGACGAATTGGAGTCGAACAGATGAACGGAATCCCGCCCGCCGTTGAAGGCCGGCGAGAGGCAAGACAAATTGAATGGGATGAGACGCTGGGGACTAGTGAGTGGCCGTGTCGGCGTCCACGCCGAGTTGCGCGAGCAGCGTCTCCCGCAGTGCGGGCCTGCCGGCCTCCGTCACCCGATACTCGGCGGCAATCGCACCGCCGCGCATGATCAGCGCACGATCCGCGAGGGCAATCGCTTCATCTACATCGTGCGTCACGAGCAAGACCCCCGGCTGATGGCGCTCGATCAAATGCTTCACCAGACGCTGCATCTTGATACGCGTCAGCGCGTCGAGCGCGGCAAACGGTTCATCGAGCAACAACAGTTGCGGCTCCTGCACAAGCGCACGCGCGAGCGCCACGCGCTGCGCCTGGCCACCGGATAAATTACGCGGCCAGTCTTCCAGGCGTTCGCCCAAACCGACCTCCGCCAGCGCCGCCTGCGCGGCAGCATGGCTTTTCGGACCCGGGGCAAGCCCAAGCGCGACGTTGCGAGAGAGCGTCTCCCACGGCAACAAACGCGGCTCCTGGAACACGATAGCTGGCAAACGCGGCCCGTCGATCGAACCACCGTCTATAGGATCAAGCCCCGACAATGCCCGCAGCAAGGTGGTCTTGCCGCAGCCGCTTTCGCCCAGCAACGCGACGAATTCGCCCCGCTCGATCCGCAGGTTCAAACTATCGATAACGATTCGCTCTCCGTACGAACGCCGCAGATGACGAACGACAACCGCCGGACCCGAAGGCTTCAAGGCTGCATTCATCAGCGGGACACCTTCGCAAAATTCACATGCCACGAGAGCAAGCGGCGCTCGAGGAAACGCGCCAGCTGATCCGCCAGCA
Source organism: Caballeronia sordidicola (assembly GCF_002220365.1). Taxonomy (GTDB): domain Bacteria; phylum Pseudomonadota; class Gammaproteobacteria; order Burkholderiales; family Burkholderiaceae; genus Caballeronia; species Caballeronia sordidicola_C. The sequence goes on from NZ_MTHB01000209.1 coordinate 35,261, forward strand.
CACCGATCGCGGCATAGATCACGATGGTCATCACGATCACATCGGTACGCAGGAATTCGCGCGCGTCCATCGCGAGAAAGCCGATGCCCGTACTGGTCGCAATGGTCTCCGCCACCACCAGTGCGAGCCACGCCGTGGCAAGCGCATAACGCACGCCGGCACGCACCGACGGCAACGCGCCGGGCAATACGATCCGCCGGATCAGCGTCCAGTTCGACAGCCCGAGCACGCGACCGAGTTCGATCAGTTTGGGATCCACCTGACGAATCCCGAGAACGGTATTGATGTAGATCGGAAACATGACGCCGAGCGATACCAGAAAGATCTTGCCTGCCTCGCCCACGCCGAACCACACGATCACCAATGGCAGCACCGCAAGAAACGGGATGGCGCGCAGCATCTGGATGTTGCGATCGAGAAATGCCTCAGCCACTTTGGAAAAGCCCACAGCCGTACCGAGCACGAAACCGATCGAGCCGCCAATCACGAAACCGGTTGCGGCGCGCAGCAGACTCACCGCCATGTCGCCAATCAGACGCCCTTCTTTCACAAGCTCGAAGGCGGTGAGAGCGACCTTCGACGGCGCGGGCAATACGTTCGGCGACAACGCGCCGAGACGCGCGAACAACTCCCACACGATCAACAGCAGAATCGGCATGCTCCACGATACATAGCGCAGCCACGGAGAAACCGGACTCGCATGATTGGGTTTCTGCGCGGCGGCGGGACGTGCGTCGGGGTCAAGCTGCGAATGGAGAACGGATGCCCTGCGGGCGAATACGTCTGCCATCGGTTGAAGACTCCTTTTGTCCGGGTGGCTCGCCGCCCCAATGCGGCAGCGAGCATCAGCAAATGCTAGCCACCCGATGTTAAACAAAAGGAAAAATACTGGAACCACATAAAACTTCTATGCTTAGCAGCGACGCCGGGAAACATCCGGTACGCGCCAGCCTCAATCCGCCGAAGCCGCACCTTCGATTTCAAGCACCAGCGGAAAAAGCACTTCAAACACGGTGCCGCGGCCCTTGTACGATTCAAAGCGGATCACGCCCTGCAGTTCGCGGGCGAGTTCCTTCACAATTGCCAGTCCCAGTCCGGTGCCGGGAATCTCGTCCGAAGCCGCGCGTTCGAACTCCTCGAACACCCGTTCGCGATCCTCCTCGCTGATTCCCATGCCCGTGTCCGACACACGCAGCGTCCAGTGTTTCGCGGCCGACGCGACGATCGCCAGTTCCACTTCGCCCGACGTGGTGTATTTGATTGCGTTGGACAACAGGTTCAGTGCAATCTGCTTCATCTTCAGCCGGTTGGACGTGATCATGCTCAATGCCGGATCAACGCGCCCCTTGAGCGTCAGCCCCTTCGCCTTGGCCGACGAATGGCAAAGCTGCATGAGTTCGTCAAAAAGGTCGGTCAGGTCAAAACGCTCCACCGTCAGGATGGAATCATCGCCGAGCACTTTCGAGTATTCACCCATTTCGTCGACGAGCGCGGCCATGTCGGTGACTTGCCGTTTCGCGAGCGCAATCGCCCGGTCGTTTTTCGCCTGCGAGCGGCCGATCAATTGCAGCGCCGTGGCGAATACGTTCAGGAAGTTGCGTAGATCGTGAGTGACACGCCGGGCGACCTGCATGCGCGTTTCGTACAGTTCGCTGATCAACCGTTCCCGGAAAGTCAGTTCCTGATTCGCGCGCTCCAGCATGCCGGTGTATTCGTCGAGTTTCCGGTCGCGTTCGCTGACCGCCTCGCGAACGGAGGTGAGCGTAACGAAACTCAGCGTCTGATCGGTGATCAGACGCGCACGCTCCTCACGCTTGCGATCGAACGAAGGATTGTGCTGCGCGTAATCGCCAATGGCCGCGAGCAGGACCTGGCGGAACAAGTCCAGTTCTCGAACCAGTTCATCAATCCGATAACCCTGCTGCCAGCGCCATTTTCCGTGCTCGCGCGCGTCGTGTTCGATCGCGTGCTCCTGCGAATCCATATCCTGCGATTCGAGTACCAGACAGATTTCGTCGAAAATGCGCGGGACATGGTCGGCAAGCTGCCGGTAGGTGAGATCGTCGGAATGCTCTACCTCGGCGTCGCCAAAGACGAGTTGAATCCAGCGGTCGGTGAGCTGCGTCTGCTGTCCACGCAAGGCGGTGACGAGGCCATTCAAGGCGCCGGTGGTAATTTGGCTCATGCCCGAGATCCGTAAGCGGTAGCGCGCCGGGTCGGCGCCTGGAGTAGTGCTTATGCCGGTCTGCAGGGGATAGCGCGCGCCGGAACGCTCGGTCCGGGCATTGGACGCGAGTAGCTAAAGTATAAGACGACTGAATGGCGGGAGTGCGCCGATCGCTTTCGCCAACCTCCGGCCGACCTCAGCCCCGGCTTGCTGCAGTGAGCGACATCGACGTACTTGCGTCCATCAACCGCTGAACAAACTGCCGCGCCGACGGCGACAAAACCCCCACTTTGCGCGTCACGATTCCGAACGTCTGCGACTTCGACTTGAATCCGATCGGCAGCGTGCGCAGCATACGGTGCTTGCAAAACAGCGTCGCAACGCCCGCGGGCAGCACCGACACCAGGTCGGCGCTACATTGCAGCAGCGCGACCGTTACGAACGTCGACGCCGTCGAGATCGCACTTACCGGCACCTGCGCCCCCGCCAGATCCATCTCACGCTGCAACAGCGCCTGCATTGGCATGGCGCTCGGGTATGTAACCCACCGATGCCCGCCCAGATCGGCGAACGTCAGTTCGCGGGCCGCGAACGGCGAATGATCGTAGCCCACCACCACGGACAAGGGCTCGTCCCCCAGCGGCTGATAGAGATATCTCGACGGTTCATCGCTGACGATCGAGCGGCCCACAACCAGATCCAACCGCCCTTCGTCGAGCAGCGCCAGCATCCGTGCGCTCGTGTCCTCCACGATTTCTATCGACAAACCCGGATTGCTCACCTGCAACTCGTTCAGGATCGGCACGACCAGATCCGGCACCGATCCCATGATTGCCCCCACCGCGAGTCGGCCGCCCGTGCCAGAGCGGATATCGGCGACTTCCTGGCACAGCGAGGTCAGGTCCGCCGCCAGCAGCCGCGCGTAGCGGATGACGCAAAAGCCGAACTGGTTCGGCACCAGCCCTTTCTTCGCACGCTCGAAGAGGGGCGCTTCCAGCATCGACTCCAGTTCGGCAAGCGCCTTGCTCGCAGCCGATTGCGTCATCGACATCGCGCTCGAGGCTTTATGCAGCGACTTGTGGTCATCGAGCGCAATCAGCAACTGCAGCTGCTTCATGCGCAAGCGGCCCATTAATACGTCCAGCGTGGATTTCATGGGTGAGTCGCAAAAGCGATCACGAGATGGAAAGGTTTCACTATACAGCGCCTTCGGCCAGCACCTATAGTGTTTTCAAATACACAATGGAGACTTCCAATGCCCAATCAGACTAACCGCGCGACCTACCGCGGCGTGTTTCCGGTCGCCCCGACCGTCTTCGACGCCTCCGGACGCCTCGACCTGGATGGCCAGCGGCGCGCGATCGACTTCATGATCGACGCCGGATCGCACGGCGTGTGCATCCTCGCCAACTTTTCCGAACAATTCGCGCTCACCGACGACGAACGCGCCTCGGTGCAGAAGGCCGTGCTGGAACACGTGGCCGGCCGCGTGCCGGTGATCGTGACCACCACGCACTTCAGCAGCGATATCTGCGCGGCCCGCAGCCGCGCCGCGCAGGATGCAGGCGCCGCGATGGTCATGGTCATGCCGCCGTATCACGGCGCGACCATCCGCGTGGGCGAACGCGGGATCTATGAGTTCTTCAATCGCGTGTCAGACGCCATCGACATCCCGATCATGATCCAGGACGCGCCGGTCGCCGGTACGCCGCTCTCCGCACCGTTTCTGGCGAAGCTCGCGAAGGAAGTTGCGAACGTGTCGTACTTCAAGATCGAAACGGCGCAGGCGGCGTCGAAGCTGCGCGAACTGATCGAGCTGGGCGGCGATGCAATTATTGGCCCGTGGGACGGCGAAGAAGCCATCACGCTGATTCCGGATTTCGATGCCGGCGCGACCGGCGCGATGACCGGTGGCGGTTATCCGGACGGGATTCGCAAGATTGTCGACGCCTACACATCCGGCGACACGGAAGGCGCCGCCGAGCTTTATGAGCAATGGCTGCCGCTCATCAACTACGAGAACCGCCAATGCGGTCTCGCCGCCTGCAAAGCGCTCATGATGGAAGGCGGCGTGATCCGCTCCGACACCACGCGTCACCCGTTCGCCGCGATGCATCCGTCGACCCGCGCCGGCCTGATGAAAGTCGCACGCCGCCTCGATCCGCTCGTGCTGAGCTGGGGCAAGTAAGGCTGGCACGCCACGCAATCCGCACACTTTGATTACACCAACAGGATTCGAACCATCATGGAAATTTCCGGCGATCTTCTGATCGGCAAACAGACCCTTCGCGGCACGAACGGCTCAATCAAGGGTATCAATGCTGCCACGGGCGAGCCGCTCGAGCCCGCCTTCGGCGGCGCTTCGCTCGACCAGCTTGAGCAAGCCTGCGCGCTCGCCTGGCAAGCGTCCGACATCTATCGCGAACTCCCGCTCGACACTCGCGCCAAGTTCCTGGAAACGATCGCACAGAACATCCTCGATCTCGGCGATCCTTTGATCGACCGCTGCGTGGCTGAAAGCGGCCTGCCGCGCGGCCGCATTGAAGGCGAACGCGGCCGGACCGTGGGCCAGTTGCGCATGTTCGCGGCCGTCGTGCGCGAAGGCGACTTCCTGGGCGTGCGTATCGATCCTGCGCAGCCGCAGCGCCAGCCGCTGCCGCGAGTCGACCTGCGGCTGCGTTATGTGCCGCTCGGACCCGTCACCGTGTTCGGCGCGAGCAACTTCCCGCTGGCGTTCTCGGTAGCGGGCGGTGACACCGCCTCCGCACTGGCCGCCGGTTGCCCGGTGATCGCGAAGGCCCACTCGGCGCATCCGGGAACATCGGCGCTAGTCGGACGCGCCGTGCAAAAAGCGGTCGCGGACTGCGGTTTGCCGGAAGGCACGTTCTCCCTGCTCTTCGATAGCGGCCGTGACATCGGCCAGGGTCTCGTCTCGGACCGGCGCATCAAGGCGGTGGGATTCACCGGTTCGCGCGGCGGCGGCACGGCGTTGATGAAGCTCGCGGCAGCACGTCGCGAACCGATCCCGGTCTACGCCGAGATGAGCAGCATCAACCCGGTTTTGTTGTTCCCGCACGCGCTTAAAAATCGTGGCGCGGCGATCGGCAAAGCCTTCGCCGGATCACTTGCGCTGGGCGCCGGCCAGTTCTGCACGAATCCCGGCCTGGTGCTTGCCATCGACGGTCCTGAGCTCGATGCGTTCATCGAAGCAACGGCTGCCGCCCTGAGCGAAACGCCCGCCGCCACGATGCTGACGCCGGGTATTCATAAGGCTTACGAATCGGCTGTGAACAAGACAGCGGAGCACGGCGAGGTCAAGACGCTCGCGCGAGGCTGTGCGGCCAAAGGCGCGACGCAGGGGCAAGCAGCGTTGTTTTCGACCACCGCTGCAGCGTTCCGCGCCAATCCGGAATTGCACGAGGAGATTTTCGGCGCGGCTTCGCTGATCGTGCGATGCCCGGATCTGGCCACGATGCTTGAGCTGGTGGAGCAATTGGAAGGTCAGTTGACCGCGGCCCTGCACATAGATGAAGCGGATTACGTCGATGCCCGCCGTTTCCTGCCGGCGCTGGAACGTCGCACCGGCCGTATTCTCGTTAATGGTTTCGGCACAGGCGTGGAAGTTGGGCATGCCATGGTCCACGGCGGCCCCTTTCCCTCCACCGCCGATGGCCGATCAACGTCAGTGGGCAGTCTCGCCATCGACCGCTTCCTACGTCCGGTGAGCTACCAGGACATGCCAGAAGGCTTGCTGCCGGACGCGCTGAAAACCGCCAATCCGCTCGGACTGAACCGGCGGCTGGACGGCAAACTGCAGTTATCGAAGTAGGGATGTAAAGCCGCAGGCAATCACACTTCGAGGCAGCAGTTCAAGCTGACCTCGAAGTATTCATAGCTGCGCTGGATGCTTCGTTTGACATCGCGGACGTCGGCCGCGCGCGGCGCGCGGCCCAGCAAGGTGGCGACTATATCGAGTGCTTCCCATGGATGCGCGTCGTCGTAATGGGCATGCATCCTGAGCCAGCGCATGGTCGTCTTGCGGATCGACTCAGGGTAGCTGTGTGCGAGCGTGTCGCGGCTGCAGAGCAATGTAGACCATTCTCCGGTCACGCCTTCAACGGCGAAATTAGTCGCCGCTATAGACGCATGCAGCGGGTCCGAATTGCTGCTTTTCCAACACCAGTGGCTCAGCGCAAACGCAAGCGCGGGCGCTTCGCCGGCTTGCAGATCCGAGCGCGAAACATCGTGGGCCGCGGCCCAGTCGACCCAATAATCAGCGTGATTCTGCTCGATGCGGATATTGCGCGTGAGATACCGCCGCGCCATGCGCGAGCCCGGCGTTTCTTCGGGTCCGATCTTCTGCAGGTTCATGCCCATGTACTGCGGAAACTGATTGATCACCGGCCAGCCGTTGATCAGGAAGGCACGCATTTCGCGCGGGCCGAGCTCGCCGTCGCGCAATGACCGAAAAAGAGGATGAGACGTCACACGGCTTTTCGCCGCACCGGTTTCCAACAAAACTTCCTGCAACCAAAGTGGGTAGCTTGCTGCGTTCTTGAGGTCGCCTTCTCTTGTAAACCTACCCCCCATCACGCCTCCTTAGCTAATGTCAGGACGGCCGGCTCTGTCCAAAGCGTTGGCCGCCCTATGTAATACCCTTGCGCATAATCCACCCCAAGCGCATGCAGCGCCCGCAGGATCCCTTCGCTTTCCACATATTCCGCGATGGTCCGGCATTTCATCGAATGGCCCATCTCGTTGATGGCCGCAACCATCTCGCGGCTCACGGGATCGAGCACCATGTCGGTTACGAAACTGCCATCGATCTTCAAATACTCTACCGGCAGATGCTTAAGGTAACCGAAGGACGACATGCCGGCGCCGAAGTCGTCGAGCGCGAAATGACAGCCGAGCGCATTCAACTCGTGCATGAACCGCGCCGCCGACGCCAGATTGGCAATCGCGGTCGTTTCAGTAATTTCGAAGCAGATCATGCCAGGGGAGACGCCCGTGCGCTGGAATTGCTCACGCACGAAACCGAGGAAACGTTCGTCGCCCACCGAGGCGCCCGACAGGTTGATCGCATATTCCTTGAAACGCTTATGACGGGTACGTGAAAGCATATCGAAGGCATTGCGGATCACCCAACGGTCGATAGCCGTCATCAGCCCATACCGTTCGGCGGCGGGAATGAACAGGGTCGGCGCAATCACGCCGTTGGTCACGGCCGGGTCGAGCATGCGCAGCAGCAATTCAGCGCGCTGCCCTTCCGAAGAGGCGGGCAAGCCATCGCCCACGGCCACGATGGGTTGTATGTAGAGGCAGAAGTGATCGTGTTCGAGCGCCTGCTTGAGACGCCGTCCCCACGATACTTCGCTCGCGTGGCGCGCCAGTTCGCGGTCGCCCAGGTCGGCCAGTTGCACCCGGTCGCGGCCGCGTTCCTTCGCCATGTAGCAAGCGATATCGGCGAGTCGCATGGCCTCTTCCACGCTCATTTCCGTGTTGCGCAAGTCGACCACGCCGACGCTCACACTGGTCGTGAACGGTTGCGCCTCCCAGTTGAAGACAAAGTCATTCAGGCACGCGCGCAGGCGTTCCGCGACCGCCTGGATGCCCGGGGTGTCGTAACCCTGCAGCAGCACGCCGAACTCGTCGCCACCCAGCCGCGCGAGCGTGTCGTCCGGTTGCAGGCTGGCTTCGAAGCGCAACGCGACTTCACGCAGCATGGCGTCGCCGGCCGCGTGGCCGCAGGTGTCATTGACCACCTTGAAGCGGTCGAGATCGAGAAACAGGAGCGCCGATGCCGCCGGCAGCCACGACGCCACCTCGCTCCAGCGGGTACCCAGCGCGTGCTGCAGGCGCCGCTCGAATTCGGCGCGGTTCACGAGCGCCGTGAGCCCGTCGTGTGTGGCTTGCCAGGCAAGACTTTCGATATATTCGTACTCGCGGGTCATGTTGCGCAGGATCAGCACGAAGCCGGATTCCGCATCGGCCGCGGTGGGACTCGCGCCGGCAGCGCTGATCCGCGACGTCACCGCCTGCACGCGGATTTCGGCGCCGTCACGGCGCTGCAGCAGCATTTCGGCGGCTTCGCCGTCCGGGCGCGTGCCCGCACGGGCGTCCTCGATCGGGTCGAGCGGCTGGCGGCTATCGGCGTGCAGCAACCTGAAGGTCTGGACCAGCGGTCGTCCGAGACAGTCGTCCGCCAGACGTCCGGCGATCCGCTCGGCTGCCGGATTGATGAATTCGATATGCCCCGACGGCCCCGTCGCGATCACGGCCTCGCCGATCGAACCGAGCGTCGCCTTGGCACGCGCCTCGCTCTGCTTGAGCGCGGCCTCAATGCGCCCGCGCTGCCTGATCAGCCGCCTAACATGCACCGTTGAGAGGCATACGAGCAACAGCGCGGCGACCAGGTCGACGGTCAGCAGCAGCGACGCCGTCTTGCGGAAGGCGGTGCTCAATACCTGTGAGAAACCCCATGACAGCGGCGCAATGGTCGCATTGATGGTCGATATCTGCGATTTGTAGGCACTCACGAGGGTCATGGGCAAGCCACCGGCCGCGACCCGCGCATGCAACTCGTTGCCGACCCGCTCAAGCTTCGCCACTTCGGCGTCGCCGCGCGACCAGTAACCGACCGCCTCGCTGAAATAACTGACGTGGCGGAACATCTTGAAGGTCCAGATGACATCGCTGACGTCGTCTGGATGCACGCCGCTCGCGATCAGCGCCCGGCGTGCGGTGGTTGGATCGGGCTTGCTCTGGTCGAGCGCCAGACGGGCCGTGCGCAGGTTGCGCGGGCCTTCCATGGCGCTCAGATATTGCTTGTAGGTACTGTCGGAGCCGGTTTCGGCGTACAGGTTGAGATAGAACGCCGCGTCTTTCTGGCCTTTCGACCAGATACTTTCCCCGCCGATGTATGCCCGTACCGACGACATGATGTCGATACTGAAAATGGCGAGCGAAACGAGGACAAGAATGACGACGAGAAACGGCCAGGTGATCCGTATGAGCTGCGCATTCTCTCCCTTAGACGGCATGTCCATCGGTATGTCCCTTCTCCAGACTCGATGCCGGGGTAACCTGCCGAGGTCAGCCGGCGAGCATCGGATGGTGAGTCACTTGTATTTTTGACGGATCTTGGGGTGTTGCGCCCAGCCTCTCGCGGCGCACATACATCCTACCAAATTGCCAGTCTGGCTCAAATTTATTACTCAGTGTGCCAATCAGCGTAAACACCGGAAAATAATTGGGCTCCGGCTGTTGTTTTTCGAATCCGCGGCGGCCAGTTTCGGGCCGCTGCGCAGCGCCATATTCGGACAGAACCTAGGCTCCTGCCGACGAAACCAAAGGCCGCTTTTACCTGTTCGCCAGCGCCTTGACCGGCGGGGCCAAAGCAGGCATTCGAGCGGGGCGGCGAGGTCGTTGCGTCGCCGCTCCCGGGCGTGTTGACGCCGCCGCAGAGATGTCACATATTGGGTCCGGCTCCCCCGGCGCATGTCCAGCCTAGGGAGTCCGAAGCATTTCGTCATACGAGTGAGCGTTTTGTCCGATTAAACCGGACACGCAAGCGGGAAGGACAACCCTTGTGTCCCGGGAGGTTTCTGGTATGGCCCGTCTCTTCTTTCCCTCATCATCCGAGTCCGTGACCTGCAAGCGTTGCGGCAACGACGTTCCGCGCGATGCCGATACCTGTCCGCATTGCGGCGCCGAGCATGGTCCGACTTTCCGGGCCGTGAAGACCGCCGCGCTCTCGACAGGCCTGCGCCTGCCCTTCAGCGCGCGCCGCGAAGCACTCAATATCCCGTCACCGTACCCGAGCGTGCCGGAAGAATCCGAACTGGCTGACGCCGGCGAGCAGCGCTGGGAGACGTCGAAGACTGTCACCCTGGGCGCAGTGGCGTTGGCGCTGGTAGCCGGCGGCATCATCTATTCGCAGCACGGCAGCAGCGGCGGTGACGACGCCAGCCGTGCCGAACAGCCGGCCGGGCATAGCGCGTACGGCGCCATCGATATGAAAGACGCGCATGCCACGCCTGGGCCTGCCGCGGGCGCGCCGGCGCAGGCGCCATCCCCAGCCAGGTCTGCTGCAGCGCTCAGGCAGGCGCAGACTGCGGCCGCACCCTCCGTTGCCGCCCGCGAAGCCTTGCCCACCGACACCTCCTCCGGCCGCGCGGCAACCGGGCTAGCCAGCGCGACAGATAATCTGCAGGCCGCGCGTGACGCCATCGCGCGCGGTGACCTGACTACGGCGCGCCGCCGGTTCTCGAAGATCCCGGCGTCGCAACTGAGCGCCGCCAATGTGCAGCGGACCCAGGCGGATCTCACCGGTCTGGAACACGCACGCGATGAAATGCTGCAAGTCGCACGCGGTTGCGAGGCGACCGGCTCGTGGGTGTGCGTGCGTCAGAATGCCCGCGACGTGCTGACGATCGATGCCAGCAATGTGGAAGCGCAAACGCTCGTCGAACACGCGATCGCCCGGTCGGGCTGGCTCAATAAGCCCGCGCCGGCGGCCACAGCGGCGCATGGCGCCTCCCACAACAACGCGCAGACGGCGGCGGCTCCCGCGCCCATGTTCGTGCCGGGGCCGCGCGTGGCGGCCGCGCCTCCCCTTGCGTCGACGCGCAGGCCCACTGTCACCGTCTCGGCAGCGCAGCACGCGCGTGCCGTCGCCGCGATGGGGGCACCGACGCCTATCCCGACGCCCGTGCCGTCTGCACCGGCCGCACCCGTTGTAGTGACGACGCTGCGCTCACCTGTCGCCACGCAGGCCGTTCCAGAGCCAACCCGCATAGGCACGGGCTCGCAGGCTCCGCTCACGTCACAGTCGTATTCCCCGCCGCCGCAACAGCAAGCCGCGCCGCCTCGCCCGCCAGTACCGGCTTTTGTCCCCATGCCGGACGGACCGGACGTGGCGCCCGCCACGTCACTGGTACGCAGCGCGCCGACGACCGCCGCTGCACGCGCATCAGCGCAGCCCGAACCCGAGCCTGCGGCCGCCATCCAGGTTCCAGGCAATACCGCTTCGCCGACCTTGCACACAGTCGCGCCGATCAACGAAGCCGTCCCGGTGCGCGCGGGCATTGTGTCGCCTCCCGTCGAGGCGAACAGCACACCGGCAAGCGTGCAAAGCGGTACTCGTCCACCGTCACCCACGGTCCGCCGCACAGTCGCATCAGGAGACAACGCGGCTAGTGCAGCGCAACCGCATGCGTCGGCTTTCGACGCGACCAATCCGGACGAAGAAGAGCGCGCGATCCTGGAGTCGGGCTGGAGCAAGAGCAAGAGTCAGTCGTCGGCGCAACGCTCGACGCCGCAGTAGAAGGAACGCAGGAAACAAGGAACAGGAGACAAACTGAAGGAAACTTCGAGGAGGTTGAGGGCCGCGCCGGGAGACGCAGGCCACCGTGGTCTATCCGTGTAATGAAAGTTGGCCAACACATTAAAACGACTCACACGACATCATGCACAAGACTTTCCTCATGCTGTTCGCTCTCTTCGGGCTCGCTGGCCTCGTTGCGCAGGCTCATGCGCAAGCCGACTACAAGATCGTCACCGGGCCGGAACGCGGCACATACATCCAGATAGGCCAGGACCTGGCGAAGTGGGTGGCTGACCCGATCGGCATGAACCTCGACGTGCTCGCGTCAAAAGGATCCGCCGAAAACGTGCAGCGCATGCGTTACGAGCCGGGCGTGAAGTTCGCGCTCGTGCAGTCGGACGTGTACCAGGCTTACCTCGATATGGCGAAAGCCGGTAACGCGGATGCGGGCAAGATCATCCAGCCGCTGCGGCTTATCATGCCGTTGTATAACGAAGAGATTTACTTCGTTGTGCGAGCGGATTCGCCGATCAACTACATCCACGAGATCAAGGACAAGAACATCAGCGTGGGGTTGATCGGCAGCGGCACGGCGCAATCGGCGACCACGCTTTACAGGCTGATGTTCAACGAGCCGATCCCCGAGCAGAACACGCAGCACTACAGCAACGAGGACGCGCTGGCGAAACTGATCGTGCGCAAACTCGATGTGGCGATCATTGTGGTGGGACAGCCGGCCAAGCTCTTTCAGGACCTGAACTCGGACCTGCTGGGCCAGCTCAAGCTGCTCAAGCTCGATCCTTCAGTGCCTGAAACCGCGCGTGCTGAACAGACCTATTTCCCGGCCACCATCCGCACGTCGAGTTATCCGAACTGGATCAAGGAAGACTCGCCGACGCTGACCGTGAAGGCGTTTCTCGTCACCTACGATTACAACCTGCGCGGTACCGTAGGCGCGATGACGCAATTCGCCGACTCGCTTTGCACGCACTTCGATGAACTGCAGGCCAACGGCCATCCGAAATGGAAGCAGGTGAAGATGGAATTGCCCCCGCTTACTCGCGGCTGGAAATACTATCCACCCATAGAAAAGCGCTTGCGGGCATGCATCCGCAAGATGGCGTCGACAGGCAGTGGGGAAACGGCCATGCCCGTGACGCAACGCGCGCCGAAGCGCCCATGCACGGACGCGGAGAAGGTGTTGATGTTGTGCAATAACGAATGACGCGGACGCTGCCACGGGCTTGGAGACAGGGGACGGGCTGAGAACCCGCCCGCTGTCTTGCTACTTCGTCACTTCGCCGCCAGTTCCACTTCGGGTTGAACCTCGCCGCCTGCCGGAATGTTCTGTGCCACGATGCTCACGCGCGGCTGCAACAACAACGCGACCAGCCCGCTCCAGCCCGTCTGATGCGACGCGCCCACGCCGCGCCCTGTATCGCCATGGAAGTACTCATGGAACAGCACGAGATCCTCTGAGCGCGGGTCCGCCTGCAGTTGCGGATAAGCGGCCATGACAGGACGCACGCCGTTTTTGTCCTTCAGGAACAGGCGCGTGAGGCGTCGCCCCAGTTCGTCGGCTATGTTGCTGAGCGAAAGCTTCTGGCCTGATCCGGTCGGATATTCCACGCGGAAATCATCGCCGTAATAACGATGAAATTCGTATAGCGACTCAATCAACAAATAGTTGACGGGCATCCAGATCGGCCCGCGCCAGTTTGAGTTACCGCCGAACACCCGCGAGTCCGATTCCGCCGGCAGATATTTCACGCAGAAGCGGTCGCCGTTGTGCTCGAGCACAAACGGATTGTCCCGATGTACCCGCGACAACGCCCGCACGCCGTAGTCGGACAGGAACTCGCTTTCGTCGAGCATGCGCCTGAGCAGCGCCTTCATGCGGTGTCCGCGCAGCACCGACAACAGCAGGCTATTGCCCTTGCCCGGCTCGTTCCAGCGCGACACCAGCTTCGCCAGATCAGGCCGGTGCTCGAGGAACCACGTCAGCCGGTCCCGCAGCCCCGGCAACTGGCCATGCAGATGCTCTTCCAGCACATGCACCGCGAACAGCGGAATCAAGCCGACGATAGAGCGAATGCGCATCGGCACGCTCGTGCCGTCGGGGAGCTGCAGCACGTCGTAGAAAAACTCGTCGCGCTCGTCCCACAGGCCGGTGTCGCAGGTATCGCTGCAACTGACCGCCTCGGCGATATACAAGAAATGCTCGAAGAACTTCACGCCGATATCGACGAACACATGATTCGCCACCGCCAGTTCGAGCGCGATGCGCATCAGGTCGAGCGCATATGCGGCCATCCATGCAGTGCCATCCGACTGGTCGATCCGGCCGCCCGTAGGCAGCGGCGCCGAGCGGTCGAAGATGCCCACGTTGTCCAGCCCGAGAAAACCGCCCTGGAAAATGTTGCGGCCGTCGGCGTCCTTGCGGTTCACCCACCACGAGAAGTTCAGCAGCAACTTGTGGAACACGAGCTCCAGGAAGTCGCGATCCGCCTTGCCTGTGATCGCACGATCGATTTCATAGACGCGCCATGTCGCCCATGCGTGAACCGGCGGGTTGGCGTCGCCGAACGCCCATTCGTAGGCCGGCAGTTGCCCGTTCGGATGCTGATACCGATCCTTCACCAGCAGCAGCAATTGTTTCTTCGCGAATGCCGGATCGATCAGCGCGAACGCGGCCGCGTGAAATGCGAGATCCCACGACGCGTACCACGGGTATTCCCACTTGTCCGGCATCGAGACAATGTCCGCATTGCACAGATGCCGCCAGTCGGCATCGCGGCCGCGCTTGCGACCGGCCGGCGGTGTGGGCTGCAACGGATCGCCGTCCATCCAGCGAGTGACGTCGAAGAGGTAATACTGTTTTGACCACAGCATGCCCGCCAGCGCCTGACGTTGGACGAGCCGCTGGTCGGCGTCATCCATTTCGTGCTGCAGGCCCGCATAAAAGGCATCAGCTTCGGCGATCCGGCGGGCGAACAGCGCGTCGATATCGAGCGCTTGCCGCTCACGGTCTGCCTCCGACGCCGGGCGCCAGCGCATGGTCACGACCGTGCGGCTATTCGGGCCAAACTCCAGATGCACATGCGCGGCGGCGCGCGTGCCGGTATCGTGCCGGATGGCGTCTTCTTCGCCGTGCACGATGTAGTCGTTAAAGCCGTCCTTGAACGGTCCCGCCCCTTCCGAGCCGAACAGGCGCCTGACATTGGTTTCGTTCTCGCAGAACAGCCAGTTGACCGTAGCGTCGCCACGGGCTTCGGCTGTCACGACCAGCGGCTCATGGCCCTCGCTTTGCGCGATCACGCGGCTGCCCTTCGCATCGGATTGCAAGGTGAGCGAAGGTTTCTTCGATGGCTGCCACGACCACGTATTGCGCGCCCAGATCTGCGGCAGAAGGTCGAGCGACGCGGCGCGATCCCCGCGATTCTCGACCGTCACGCGCATCACGATATCTTCAGGCGTGTTTTTCGCATATTCGACATGGACATCGAAATAAGCGTTGTCTTCGAACACGCCCGTGTCGAGCACTTCGTACTCGGGCATGTCCGCGCCGCGGCGCCCGTTTTCGGTGACGAGGTCGTCGTAGGGGAACGCGGCATGCGGATACTTGTACAGCATGCGCATATAGGAATGCGTCGGCGTGCCGTCGACGTAGAAGTACAGCTCCTTCACGTCCTCGCCGTGGTTGCCCTGCGAATTCGTCAGCCCGAACAAACGTTCCTTGAGAATCGGGTCGAGGCCGTTCCACATGGCGAGCGAGACGCACCAGTTGAGATGGTCGTCGCCGAAACCGGCAATGCCGTCTTCGCCCCAGCGGTAGGCGCGGCTGCGCGCATGATCGTGCGGAAAATAGTCCCAGGCGGTGCCGTTTTCGCTGTAGTCCTCTCGCACCGTGCCCCATTGGCGCTCACTGAGATACGGACCCCAGCGTTGCCAGCGCGAGCAGTCGGTGGAATGGAGCCGGGCTCCTTCTATGGTGTCGAGTGACTTGGTGGCGCGCAGTGGCGGCATGGGACGTCCTTGACTAAAAGCGTGACGGAAAGACCGATAATCTAGCGCGTTTGCGGCATCTCGGCAGGATCGGCATTGAGCAGACGGTCGAGGCGCATGAGTTCGCCGAGCGACCACGCCTGGAATGGCGTGCCGCCGGGCGTATGCGGTGCATCGCCGTCCGCGACTTCGGAGATGTGGTCCAGTCCCGCATGATGCAGATGGTTGCGCAGCGGCCTGAGAAAGCGCTCGCGGGCCACGGCTTTCGATGCTTGATCATCGCCATGAACCCGTAGCCACGCGTCCACGAACGGCCCCATCAGCCACGGCCAGACTGTGCCCTGGTGGTAAGCACCGTCGCGTTCGAGCGGCGTGCCGGTGTAACGGCCCTTGTAGGCCGGGTCATCCGGTGACAGGGTTCTCAGCCCGAGCGGCGTGAGCAAGCGTTGCTCGCATTGATCGACAACCGCGCGAGCCGTTGCGCCATTGTCGATCACGGCGAATGGCAGTCCGCCGACGGCAAAAAGTTGGTTCGGACGAATGGAGCGGTCGAGCTTGCCCGGCTCGTGATCGGCGTCGACCACGTCATGGAGCGCACCGCTGGCGGGATCGACGAAACGGTGCTGGAAAGCCTGCGTTGCGTGCGTGGCCGGCTCTGTCCAGCGTGGGTTCCATGCCGCCGCTATGCGCAGCGCATTGATCCACAATGCCTGCACTTCCACCGGCTTGCCGATGCGCGGCGTCACCACCCAATCGCCCACCTTCGCGTCCATCCACGTCAGTTGCACGCCGGGAACGCCTGCCCGCAGCAGACCATCCGCCGGATCGGCTCCGATCCGAAAACGCGTGCCGCTTGAGTAACCGTCGAGAATGCCATCGACGGCTTGCTGCAAACGGTCCTGCGTTTCCCGTTGAGCATGGCCCGTGGCGAGATAATCGTGTACGGCAATCACGAACCACAACGACGCATCCACCGAGTTGTATTCCGGTGCGCCGCTGTCCGGGAAACGATTCGGCAGCATGCCTTCGGAGAGCGTACCGGCCCATTCGAGCAGGATCGATTCGGCGTCGCTGTATCGGCCGGATGTGATCAGCAAACCGCGCATCGCGATGAACGTGTCACGGCCCCAGTCGGTGAACCAAGGGAAGCCGGCGAGGATTGTGCTTCCTTTGTTTCGCGCCACGATGTAGGCATCGGCGGAACGATGCAGCGCCGTCGGAAAGGCCGTGCGACGTGCTCGTTCGATATCGGCAAGCTGCTTCGCGGTATCGACCGCGTTCGTCTTCGCGCCCTCGTTCGCGCTCAACACGAGCACCGCTTCGCCAAGAGACAAATCGAACGAAAAGACGCCGGGCGTGGCGAGGTCTTCGTTGAAATCCATGCCGCGTTCGCGTTCGACGGTGTAGCAGAAGTTGCGATACCAGTCGGGCGCATGAACATACGATCCATTCGATGCCGCGACCACCGCCGGCACGTCGCCGTATGCTTGCCAGCGCACCTGATCGCCCGTCGCCGTGTAGTTGAAGTTGAACGCCGGGTTCTCGTGATGCAGCGCGTGATAGTCACGGCCGGAAAGCAATGGCCGAACCTTGAGCGTGAATGGCTCGCCTTCGAGCCGCCAGCGCAGCACCGTCTGTGCACTCTGCTTCGCGACGAATAGCTCAGCGCTCAGGATATGGTTATCGCCAACCTGAAAGCGCCACGTGGGCCAAGGGCCGGTATCGAAGGAAAGCAGGCTTTCGGAGGGGTCCGGCCAGACCGAACCAGCGCCATAACGCTGCATGGAGAGCGCAATGCGCGTCTGCCCGGACGCATCCTCCAGCCAGGCCTCCACGCCGTTCACCAGCACCATGCGGCCCGCCGGCGGTTGCGTGGCCGTGAGAAGCAGCGCGTGATATCTGCGGGTCCGTTCGGTGCCGGCTGTGCCCGATGCAAAGCCACCCAGCGCATCGGCCTCGAGCCATTCGTCGTTGAGACATCCTTCGCTAGCTGGACATTCGAGGCGAGTCATTTTTTGGGTTGCTGCCGGTATGCCCGAAGCCCCTTGGTCGCTTGCGCCCGGATCTTGTTCTGCATGAAGGACGACCAGCCAAGCAGCCAGCCCTTGGGGCCGAGCGCCTGCCGGCTCCAGGTCCAGAGGTCAAAGCTGTCGTGATGTTCGTAGATCAGGCCATCGCGAATCGCAAAACGCGCGTTGATGCGGTTGACCACCTTGCGCCCGGTCTGCGTGAAACGATAAGTCGCGACCCAGTTTGCTGTCGCGCTCTGGCCGACGGTCTGAATGTCGCTGAAGGTCAGTGAGAATTCGGTGGCGCGAGAGATCAGCATGCGCCACATATCCGAGGCTTCGCGGCCTCGCAACACGCCGAATACCGGATCGCTGAACTGTACGTCCGGCGCGTAGCACGCCGCCATTGCTTCGGCGTCGGAACGCTGAAAGGCTTCGTAGAAGCGCTGGATCAACGCGGCGTTCGGATCCGTCATGTTCGGTCTCTTCAAGAGGAAATTAGCTGACCGCGGCTACAAGGTTTCAATTCCGCAGCTTAAACCATGAACGTGGATACTGCGTGAATGATCAGACCAACCGCACCGCCCACCAGCGTGCCGTTCACCCGGATGAACTGCAAGTCGCGACCCACGCTCAGCTCGACGTCGCGCACGAGCGTGGCGTCGTCCCAGTTGCGCACCGTGGCGGCAATATGCTTGGCAATGCCGTCGCGTAAATCCGGTGCCAGTGACTTGAGCGCGTCGCGCATGTGCTCGTTGATCGATTCGCGCAACGCGGGATCGCTCCCCAGCGCGGCTGCGAACGACGCCGATGCGCCCGTCACCTTTTTGTGCAGCGTCGAATCTGCTTGCGCGAGATCGCGGCGCAGCCAGTCCTTGAATTCGTCCCACAGTCCGTTCACGTAGGTTCGCAATTCCGGGCGTTCGAGCCATTCGCGCTTGTGTTGGTCGATACGCGCGCGGAACGCGGGGTCCGTCTTCAGGCGTTCGATGAACCCTTCCACCGTCCTGTCGAAGGCCTGACGGCGCTCATGTTCCGGGTTTTCGCTGATGTCGTGCAGCCACTTGTTCGCGCCGCGCACCAGGCCGCCCGCGAACTTGTTGCCAAGGTCTTCCGCGCTCAGGCCTACAAATCCGAGCATGCCGATTAATTTCGGATATTCCTCGCCGGCCACGTCCAGGATCTTGGCTGCGAGGATTGCCTGCACCTCCTCGCGATCAAGCCATTGGGCAAGTTCGCGCAAGCCTTCGTCGAGCAGCATTTGATGGCGTCCATCCGCCGTCAGCGTGGACAACAATCCGCCCACCGCGCCGGCCAGGTCGAATTGTTCGGCGCGGCGGCGCAGGGCTTCGTGGAGCATCGTTTTGACGCGTTCGTCGTCGACGAAATCGAGCATCTGGCCCGCCGCCGCGACCGCTTTTGCACCCAGCAGCGCCGCGTTCGCCGGTTCCGCCAGCCAGATCGCGAGGCGGCCGGCGGGATCGAAGGCGTTCACGCGGGCGACCAGTGCGTCGGTGCCGAGGAATTTGTCACGGACGAATTCGGCGAGGTTATCAGCCACGCGCGCCTTGTTCGCCGGCAGGATGGCGGTGTGCGGGATCGGCAACCCGAGTGGGTGGCGGAACAGCGCGACGACCGCGAACCAGTCGGCCAAGGCGCCGACCATCGCGGCTTCGGCGAAGGCCGAGACCCACGCCCAGGCGCCGGCGTCGTGCTGGCTCTTGGCGAGCAGAAATAGTGCGGCTGCCGCGACCAGCAGACCGGCGGCGAACCATTTCATCTTCTTGAGTGCGAGTGCTTTGTCCTGCGTTGCCATCTTGATCCAGAGGTTTCTTGGTGGAATAAGGCCGCAGCATACCAGTGACACCGAACCCAGGTGAATGCTGGGGAAGGGTTTGGGGGGTTCCGGCGGGGGCTGCTCAGAGTCCGTCGCGTTGAAGTTGCTGCAGTGCAACCATGGCGGCATCGGCGGATTCGATCGGCACGAAGATGTGATCGTGGTATGCCGCGGCGACCACGTTGCAACTGACGTTGGCTCGGCCGAGCGCGGTGGCGAAGGCTGCCGTCAGTCCAACCGCCTGAAGGTCCGAATGCACGGTCAGCGTGATCCACGCGGCGCGGAACAGCGGCGGGATACCTGCTCTCGACGCGTCACCCTCTTCCAAGATAATCGTCAGGCCTTCGCGTTCGCGGAACGTCGCGAGCGGGACGATATTTCCGAGGTCGTAGGTAAAAGGCACGGTTGCGTAGACGTAGACGCCCGGCTGGAGTTCGGGTGACATGGATGCAAGCAGCGTGTTCAGATCAGCGATGGGGTTGGTCATGGTTTGAGTTTCCCGCAGTATTTTTGTCCGCCAGCCAGCCGCGCGATTGGCCGATACACTCGCTTGAAACCACCCTCAAGGAGCACCCGAATGATTTCAGATCGCAGCGAAGTGACTCGCTTGATTCTCGCCGCCAAGGTGAGCAAAGGGCTGAAATGGGCCGACGTGGCGGAGAAAGTCGGCTTGAGCAAGGAATGGGTAACGGCAGGCTGCCTGGGGCAGATGACGTTCTCCAAGGCACAGGCCGAAGTTGTCGGCACCATCTTCGATCTCTCCGATGAAGCCGTCGCCTGGCTGCAGATTGTGCCCTATAAAGGCTCACTGCCGACCGCCGTCCCGACCGATCCGTTGATCTATCGATGGTATGAAATAGTGAGCGTTTACGGGAGCACGATCAAGGAACTGATCCACGAGGAATTCGGCGACGGGATCATGAGCGCAATCGATTTTTCGATGGATATCCAACGCGAACCCGATCCCAAAGGGGACCGGGTCAACGTGGTTTTATCGGGCAAGTTCCTGCCGTACAAGAGTTACTGAACCGAGTTACTGAACCGCCTCGGCCGGGATGGCCCCGCGCTCTAGCACCGGCCGCAGCGCGGCGCCCGTGTGACTGCGCGGATTCTTCGAGAGCGTGTCCGGATCGGTCGCGGCCACGATCGATCCGCCTTCCGTGCCGCCCTCCGGCCCGAGATCGATCACCCAGTCGGCTTCGGCGATCACATCAAGATCGTGCTCGATCACCACCACCGAATGCCCGCCATCGACCAGCCGATGCAGCACGCGAATCAGCTTCGCGACGTCCGCCATATGCAGGCCGACGGTGGGCTCATCGAGTACGTACAGCGTGTGCGGCGCCTTCTGCCCGCGTTTGCCGATATCGTCCCTTACCTTCGACAGCTCGGTCACCAGCTTGATCCGTTGCGCTTCACCGCCTGACAACGTCGGCGATGGCTGCCCGAGCGTCAGATAACCCAGCCCCACGTCCTTCATCAGTTGCAACGGATGCGAGATGCTTGTCATCGCGGAGAAGAACTCGACAGCCTCGTCAATCTCCATTGTCAGCACTTCGCCGATGTTCTTGCCGCGCCACGTCACCGCCAGCGTTTCCGGATTGAAGCGCTGACCGTGGCAGACGTCGCACGGTACTTTGACGTCGGGCAGGAAGCTCATCGCGATGGTACGCACGCCCTGGCCTTCGCAGGCCGGGCAGCGGCCGTCGCCGGTGTTGAACGAGAAGCGTGATGCCGTGTAACCCCGTGCACGGGATTCGAGTGTGTCAGCGAACAGCTTGCGGATGGTGTCCCACATGCCAATATACGTCGCCGGACACGAGCGCGGCGTCTTGCCGATCGGCGTCTGGTCGACTTCCAGCACACGGTCGATGGTCTCGAACCCGGTCACCTCCGTGCACCCTTGCCAGCGATGCGCAACGTCGAACTTCACACGCGGCGCCTCGCGTGACAACACGCTCGAACGGTTGCGCGCGGGCATGTCGGCTTGCGCGGTCTTGCGTGCACGGCGAGTAGCCGGCGACGACAGAACCGAGCGGCCCACCGCATCCAGCAGATTGGTCATCAGCACGTCACGAGCGAGCGTGGATTTGCCGGAACCGCTCACGCCCGTGATGGCAATCAGGCGACCCAACGGCATGCTCGCGGTGACGTTGCGCAGGTTGTGCAGCGTCGCACCGTGAACCGTGAGCCAGTTCTCCGGCGTTGCGGCGCGCTTCGCGGTCGCGGTCTTTACATCACGACGCGCTTGCAACGGGTGCTGGATCGGGTTCGCCAGATACTGGCCCGTGAGCGAATCCGGCTGCGCCGCGAGATCGGCCACGCCGCCTTGCGCCACGACCGTACCGCCGCGCTTCCCCGCCCCCGGACCGATATCGATGATGTGATCCGCACGGCGAATGGTGTCCTCGTCGTGCTCCACCACGACCAGCGTGTTGCCCTTGTCACCGAGTTTCTTCAGTGCATCCAGCAGGATCTTGTTGTCACGCGGGTGCAGACCGATGGTCGGCTCATCCAGCACATAACACACGCCCTGCAAGTTGCTGCCGAGTTGCGCGGCAAGGCGAATGCGCTGCGCTTCGCCGCCCGAGAGCGTGGGCGCCGCACGATCCAGGCTCAGATAACCAAGACCGACTTCTTCGAGGAACAGC
The DNA here is from genome assembly GCF_002220365.1 of Caballeronia sordidicola. GTDB lineage: Bacteria > Pseudomonadota > Gammaproteobacteria > Burkholderiales > Burkholderiaceae > Caballeronia > Caballeronia sordidicola_C. Next base: position 57,258 of record NZ_MTHB01000209.1, read on the forward strand.
AAACGCCCTTCGATTTCACTCACCACGTCGCGGGCGATATCCGCATCGCGGCCCTTGAGCTTCAGCTTCTTGATCCAGCCGCGCGTTGCGCCAACCGTCCAGCGGCCGACTTCCGTTATCGGCTGATCGCCGAACGTCACCGCCCGCGCGACTTCGTTCAGGCGCGTGCCGCTGCAATCCGGGCAAGGCTGGTCGCCGACGTCGTCCGGTTCCTGTTGCGCCGATGGAATCGTCTGCTCGCGGCCGCGGCCGTCGTCGGAGATCACGGTGTCGTCGTAGACTTCACGCTGTTCGCGCGTGAGCGTGACGCCAGTGCCCACGCAGGTGTTGCACCAGCCGTGCTTGCTGTTGTACGAGAACATGCGCGGATCAAGTTCGGGATAACTCGTGCCGCAGACCGGACATGCGCGTTTGGTCGAGAACACCCGTATCTCGCCAATGTGCTTCGTCCCCTTCTTTCCACCGTTCAACGCATCATGCAAGTCGTCAAGCGGGGCAAGCAAATGCATCACACCCTTGCCGAGTTCGAGCGTCTCCAGAAGCATTGCTTTCAGCGTGGCTTCATCGTTCGCGCTGACAATCAGATCGCCAACCGGCAACTCGATGGTGTGCTCCTTGAAGCGATCGATCTTCGGCCACGGATCGACGGAAAGGAATTCGCCGTCCACGCGCAAATGCGTATGTCCGCGTGTCTTCGCCCACTTCGCGAGATCCGTGTAAATGCCCTTGCGGTTCACCACGAGCGGTGCGAGCAAGCCGATATGCCGGCCTTTGAAATCCCGCATGATCTGCGCGACGATCGATTCGGGGCTTTGCGCCGTGACCGGTGCGCCGTCGTGGACGCAATGCTGGATGCCGAGCTTCACGTATAGAAGCCGCAGGAAATGCCAGACTTCGGACGTGGTCGCGACCGTGCTCTTACGGCCACCACGCGATAAACGCTGCTCGATGGCAACGGTCGGCGGAATGCCATAGACGGCGTCCACTTCGGGACGTCCGGCGGGCTGCACGATCGAACGCGCATACGCATTCAACGATTCCAGATAACGGCGCTGACCTTCATGGAAGAGGATATCGAACGCTAATGTCGACTTGCCCGAGCCCGACACGCCCGTGATCACGTTGAACTTGCCGTGCGGGATATCGACGTCGAGCGACTTCAGGTTGTGCTCGCGTGCGTTGACAATACGCACCACGTCTTCGCCCTGCAACGCGCGCCGCGCCGCCGCAATTTCCGCGGCCAGTTGCAGCGGAACGCCCGCTGCGCGCTTCTGCGCCGCGCCGGGCGCCATCGCCTCTTCGTAGTCGAGCAAGGCCTTGCCAGTATGCGATTGTTCGCATGCCGAAACATCGTCTGGCGTGCCGACACAAACCACCAGACCGCCCGCATCGCCGCCTTCGGGACCAAGATCGATGATCCAGTCGGCCGCGCGGATCACGTCGAGGTTGTGCTCGATCACGATCAGCGAATGCCCGCGTTCCAGCAGGCGTCTCAGCGCCTGCATCAGCTTGGCGATATCGTCGAAATGCAGGCCCGTCGTGGGCTCGTCGAACATGAACAAGCGGCCCGGCAGGTTGCCGCTCGCCTGTGCCGTTTCTGCCAGGAAACCCGCCAGCTTCAGGCGCTGCGCTTCGCCGCCCGAGAGCGTGGGAACCGGTTGCCCAAGCTTCACATATTCCAGCCCGACGTCGACAATCGGCTGCAACACACGCAGCACTTCCTTGTCTTTTGCAAAGCACGCAACGGCTTCGCTCACGGTCAGGTCGAGTACATCCGCCACGCTGAGCGACTTGCCGTCGCGCTCGATCTGCACATCCAGGATTTCCGCCCGGTACCGCCGTCCATCGCAATCCGGGCAGCGCAAATAGACGTCGCTCAGGAACTGCATCTCGACGTGCTCGAAGCCCGAACCGCCGCAAGTCGGGCAACGGCCATCGCCGGAATTGAAGCTGAACATGCCTGCGCTATAACCACGTTGAGCGGCCAGCGGCGCCTTGGCAAACAGCTTGCGAATCTCGTCGAACGCACCCACATAACTCGCGGGATTCGAACGCGCCGTGCGCCCGATCGGCGATTGATCGACGAAGATCACTTCGCTCAAGGCATCGGCGCCCTTCAACGCGCGGAATGCACCGGGCGATTCTGTCGCCTTGCCAAAATGACGCTGCAACGCGGGCGCGAGCACGTCCTGGATCAGCGTCGATTTACCCGACCCCGACACGCCCGTCACGCACACCAGCCGTTGCAACGGGATCTCGACGGTGACGTCGCGCAAATTGTGTTCGGTCGCGCCTTCGAGCACGAGCCGCGGCGTCTTCGCATCGACCGCGCGGCGCTGCCAGTTGGACGCATGCGCCACATGCTTGCGGCCGCCAAGGTAGGCGCCGGTCAGCGTATCGCCATGCTCGATTTCATTCGGCGGCCCGTCATAGACAATCTCGCCGCCGCGCTCGCCCGGTCCCGGACCCATATCGATGAGACGATCCGCCGCGAGCATCACCGACGGGTCATGCTCCACCACGACCAGTGTATTGCCCGCGTCGCGCAAGCGGTGCATGGCTTCGACAATGCGATTCAGGTCACGCGGATGCAAGCCGATACTCGGTTCATCGAGCACGAACAACGTGTTCACCAGGGACGTACCGAGCGCGGTCGTCAGGTTGATCCGCTGCACTTCGCCGCCCGACAGCGTACGGCTCTGGCGATCAAGCGTGAGGTAACCGAGGCCGACATCGCAGAGATATTTCAGGCGTGTGCGGACTTCGTTGTGCAGGAGCTTGAGGGCGTCGTCGAGCAGCGTGCTTGGCAACGTCAGCGAGTCGAAGAAACGACGAATGCGGTCGATAGGCATCAGCATCAGGTCGTGCAGCGTGAGGCCCGGCAGCGCTTCCAGTTGCGCACGCGTCCATTCCACGCCTGCCGGCAGGAAACGGTCGGCCGGCTTCAATACGGCGTCTGCTTGCTCCTTCGTGCCGAGACGCCACAACAGCGCTTCGGTCTTGAGGCGTGCGCCCTCGCATGTCGGACATTTCGTGTAGCTGCGATATTTCGACAGCAGCACGCGAATGTGCATCTTGTACGCTTTCGATTCGAGGTAATCGAAGAAACGCTGCACGCCATACCATTGGTTTTGCCACTTGCCGGACCAGTCGGGCGACCCGTTGATCACCCAGTCGCGTTCCTTCCGCGTGAGTTCACTCCAGGGCACACCCAGACGGATACCCGCTTTCGCGCCGTAGCGCAGCAGGTCGTCCTGATTCTCTTTCCATGCGGGCGTTTGCAGCGTCTTGACCGCGCCGCCGCGCAGCGTCTTGCGCTCGTCCGGTATCACGAGGCCGAGATCAACGCCGATCACCCGGCCAAAGCCGCGACACGTTTCGCATGCGCCATACGCCGAGTTGAACGAGAACAATGCGGGTTGCGGATCGGCGTAGCGGATGTCGCTTTCGGGGCTGTGCAGGCCGGTGGAGAAGCGCCAAGCGGGGACGTCCACGGGCTTGTCCGCATCGTCCGCGCCCGGCTCCGGCAGCAGGTAGACATTCACGCGGCCCGTGCCGCGCAGCAAAGCACCTTCAATGGCCTCCAGCGCCCGTGACCGCTCGGTCTTCTGCAAGCGGAACCGGTCTGCGACCACATCGAGCATTTGGCGGCCATCCACGTGCCGCTTTGCCTGCACACGCGTGTAGCCGCTGGCGGAAAGCCACTGTGCGACTTCGTCGTCACTGGCGGACTCGGGCAGTTCCACCGGGAACGTGATCGCGATCCGCGGATCATTCGCCTTCGTGCGCTCGAGCAATTCGACGTAGATGGTCTCCGGCGTATCGTGCCGGACCTGATGCGAGGTCTTTTTATCGAAGAGCTCGGCGGCGCGCGCGTAGAACAACTTCAGGTGATCATTCAGCTCGGTCATCGTGCCGACGGTCGAGCGCGAACTGCGCACCGGATTGGTCTGGTCGATGGCGATTGCCGGCGGCACACCGTCCACGCGATCCACCTGCGGACGGTCCATCCGGTCGAGGAATTGCCGCGCATAAGCGCTGAACGTTTCAACGTAGCGACGCTGGCCCTCGGCGTAGAGCGTATCGAACACGAGGCTCGATTTGCCCGAGCCCGAAGGGCCGGTCACCACGGTCATCTGACCCGTGTAAAGGTCCAGATCGATGTTCTTAAGGTTGTGCTGGCGAGCGCCGCGAATGCGGATTGCGTTGTTGGATGCCAATTTTTCCTAACCGGTTCAATGAGTTAGATCGTCCGCCAGTGCGCCTGGGCGAAGCGCGGCTCGCGCTGGGGAGCCGCCGTTCGACACGCATTAGCGAGATAACGGCCGATGAAGCCGACACTGTACACCCATACAGTATTTTCGACAGGGCCTGGGTCGGAAAATGGTCACGGCCACACAAAACGTGCTACGGCACATATGACCTTCTTTTGATCGTTCTCCACAACCAAATCCAGGCGCGCCGCTCAATCGCCCTCGAGATCTCTTATTGTCTCCAGCAGGTCGCAGAGGCGATAGCCGATTTCAATGCTCAGGTTGCGCATCAGCTTCGCGTCAAGGCCCGGCATCGTCGTGCGCAAATGTGCGAGCGCGTCCTGCGATAACTCCAGCAAGACGGCCGGCGTATCGGCGACAAGCTTTACCAGGCGCTGGCGCTCCTGCATCGACGGTATTTCGCCAAGCGCCATGCCGGCCCGGTAACTGGCAGTGCGCAACGTCTTCTCGTCCTTTTCCCAGAGGGCGCTGAGCCGGCCTCGCGTCAGGAGTAACAAGCCACCACGCGGGCCCTCGCGTCCGATCACGATTTCGCCGGCAGCAAATGACCTGCGGGTCGCCAGGCTCAGCAGCAGCGCCCGCTCGTCATCGTTCATCTCCTGAGTAACGGGAAATGCCGCAAGGTCGATTTCCTGATCGCATTCCTGCACGGCCAACTTGTCGAGCAGTTCATCTTCAGCCTGCGATAGCGCGGCGTCCGTGCTATCGAATACGCGCAACTCGGCTTCCGGCTTCGTCAGCCCCCATTCCGCCAGAGACTTCCGGCGGCGCCCCTCGAAGTGGCGCGGTGCAAAAAGCAGGCGCCTGCCGGACCTGACCAGCAGTTCATCGAGTCGCTTCAACATCAATACGCCGCTACTGTCGAAATGGCTGATGCGTTTCAGGTTGAGCAACACCCAGTCGCTGCCGGATAATTCATCGCTTACCACTCGCTCGACTCTCTCCGCCGAGCCAAAGAAAAGCGGACCGTCAAGTTCGACGATAGCAATCCGGCGACCATGCTGACCAAGCGCTTCAACCGAAGCACGTGAGCGTCGCGTTCTGGAGCGAAGCTGCGTGGCGTGCTGTATGCGTCGAATCATCTGCGCATTCGAGCGATAGATGAACGCGATCAACGCGGCGGCGAAACCCACACCGAGCGCAACCAGTACGCTCGCGAAGACGACTAGCACGGTCACGACGAACACCATCGCCAGGTTAACAAAAGTCTCCCGGCGGGTCGAAGAATGGCCGCCATAACCCACGGCGCGCAGCAGTTGATGTGTCCACTTGTCCATCGCCTCCGCGCTGGTCACGATCACAACGCCGGCCATGACAGAGAGCGGAATGTGGCCGACAACCTGGCTCAATCCATAGGACAGCGCCAGTAGAGCGCATGCGTACATCAGGTTGGTCACGCCGGTACGTCCTCCGCTTGCATGGACGATGCGGGTAATGTTGGGCGATCCGCCGCTCGGCGCGCCGCCAAACAAGGCCGACGCGATGTTGGAGACGCCTTGCACGACCAGTTCGCGATTACTGTTGTGGCGAGCTCCGAAAAGTTGTTCAGTGCTCGAGATGCTCAGCAGGGACTGGATTGACGACACGAGTGCGATCGTGATGCCGGTTGCCAGTATCACCGCGGCGTGATTGTAAAAGTCCGCGGAGCTGACGAAGTTCAGGATGTCGGTCATGCGCAAGATCAGCGGTATGCCGGGCGGTAGCGCTCCGATCGTGGCGCCCAGGTCCTCATCTGGAACAAGCCGCAAGCACAGCATCTGAATTGCCGTCCCGGCAAAGAGGCCGATCAATGCCGCAGGAACAGGCCCGCTTCTCTTTTTTGCCAGGACAACGAACGCACCGGACACGAGGGCGAATCCCAAAGCCCACCAGTTGATCAGCACCGTGCCGTTCAACGCCCGCAGCAGTTCTTCCGGCCCATCGATATCCAGGGCGCGGGGTAGTTGATTCAGGATGATCTGGATCGCAAACCCGTTGATGAAGCCCGCGAGAACCGGATACGGAACAAACTTGACGAGCAGGCCGAGGCGGGAAGCGCCCAGGATCGTCTGAACGATACCGGAAACCAGCAATGCGGTGCACGCTATCAGGATGGGCGCGACGCCCCCACTAGCATTGGCGGAAGCAAACGATGGATCCGTCGCCACGCTTGCGATCAACCCCAACAAAATCGCGGCATGCGTGGTTTTCGGTGAATTCATGTGCAACGGTGTCTTGCCCAGCAGCGCCGTGACGATGGCCGCCACCACCGCCGCGACAAAGGCAGCCGATATGCCGGCAGTCACCCAGGCCGCACCCATGCTTTCGTACAGCACGGCGCCACAACTGAGAATGATGGGAACGACGGTCAACGCACCGGCAAGGGCGCCGGTAGCGTCGCGGGTTATCGATCTGAGACGCGCTGATTTCATATTCACCAACCTCATGGCTAATGGAAGCCGTTTTCCGCTTTTTCGAACCGCTGGTCTGCGCGTGCAGATCGCAATCCGATACCAATTAGCACAAGACCATGCAATCTTCCGCTGACTCCGATTCCGGATACTGAGTGTGCCGCGACTCACCATCGCCGGCATAACAAGGCAGGTTCGGGCATGACTTTTTATAACGTACGCACGAGCATTAGCGTTGTCGCTATGCCTTTAGGTCGCTACGCTCTTTTAACGTTGGAGAAATCGAATGACTGATTACCACCACTTTCGTCGTCAGTGCATTCGCCACCGCCCTTGTCGCACTGACGGTCACGACTGCGAGTGCACAGGATAAACCAATGGTTATATCCACGAGAGACCTGAAGATCACATCGAGGCCATTGCACCTATCAATGTGCACGATGGGCGCGTTGGTTTCTGCGGCGGATCAAACAATATGGAATGAGGAGTGCGATCTACTCGCACAGCAAGCACGATCATCGTCCAAAAGTAAATTGCCTGGCGTCGAGCCGAGGGGCCGTGCTGCCGCGCGAACGCAGCAGGCGCCGCTTTCGCTGGAATGTGCGGTCTTACTTGTCATCACGGGCGAACTGGTATCTCCCCGCGCACTGCGCGATTTCGCCGAACCGTTCGTGCTGCTGCGCAAGTCCTCCGGGCCGCAGAGCACGCTCGCTGAAGTCAGTCGTTTCGTGGCCGCTCAACCGCTGACAGGCTCCGGTCATGCGCCGGATCCGTGACTGGCGGAACACCGAGTTTGATCCCCCTTTCCGCCAGCATGACGATGAGTTCCGTACGGCGCCGCAAGTGGAAATGCGCAAGCAGGTGACTGACGTATTTCCGTACGGTAATGTCCTCGAGCCCCATTTTCAACGCAATTGCCTTGGAGGGAAGTCCGCGTACGAGCCACGCCAATGTTTCAAACTCTCGTGGAGTAAGTCCCAATTCGGATGCGGTGCTAATTTCCGAACTCACGCTCGATTTCGCTATCCCAGGTCCATTTGCCGGCGCCTCGTCCGTGCCCATGTCACGCCTGAGCCTCGCAATGCTGACGGCGGGCAGGAACACGCCCCCGGCAAGCACTGCGCTTATGGCTGCATGAAGCGCCTCGGGAGGCGACGATTTGGGCACGTATCCCATGGCGCGAAGTTCGATGCATCGACTGATGGTTTCCACGCTCTCGTCGGCCGATATCACGATCACCGGCAACGACGGTCGCGACTCCCTCAATTCGGCAAGCGCGCTGCAGCCGTGACCATCGGGAAGATCAAGATCGAGAAAAACGATGTTCAGGAGTTCGCCAAGCGCACGACTCATGCCTTGCGACAACGTACTCGCGTGCAACAACTCGATGCTCGGAAAGAGCTCTCTTAGCAGCAGCGCCAATCCGGCTCTGAACAGTTCGTGATCATCGACGATCAGTACGCGCATTTCACGTCTCCCAGGAACACCTTCGGGGCGAGCTGCAATTATCCATTTGAATACTACACGCACTACTCCCCTGTCGCGGACATAGTGACTTGATCAGACGAATGGATCGGGGTCGAGCGCAGTAATTGCCGGGCATTTCTGGCCGCCTGTTGACTCGTCGCCGGACGAGACAAGCCTGGCCACTTGTCTGCAGAATCGGCGTGGAGTTACCCAGCCGCGGATTGGGCGTTGAGGCCTGCCAGCGTGTCGCCAATGCAATCCAGCAACGCGACCGTCATCGAACTCCCCGGTGTCTCCTGCAGCGTCGCCAAACCTATTTCAAACGGCAGCGCGGGTTCGAACGGCTTGATAGCGAATCCTTCCGATGGACAGCACGCCGCTAGCACCTGGGTGACGATCGTCACGCCCATGCCTCGCGCAACCATGGCGCAGGCCACACCGACCGAATGGACTTCCGCCAGTACACGCGGCGTGATGTGGGCGCGGCGAAAAGCCATATCGACCTCGCGCCTGTGCAGGCTTTGCCGCCCGAGCAAGATCAGCGGCACGAGTTCGAGATCCAGCGCGCTGATCTTGTCGAGCGCGGCCAGCGGATGATCGATGGGTACAACGCAGGCAGACTGCGAAGGAAACACGCGATGAACCCGCAAACCGGGCAGGCCCTCCGGCATCTGGACGAACGCCAGATCGACTTCCCGGCTCAAGAGGGCGCGCGCGCCTTGTCCATAAGTGCCTGACAAGACCTCAAGCACGGCATCCTCGTGCGCCTTGCAGAACATTTCCATAATTTGCGGCATGACGTGCTGGGCGAACGTGTTGGGCACCATTGCGCGAACCAGTTTTCGTTGCATTCCGCCAAGCCGCAGTTGCTGCGCGTGACGCCGCAAGCAATGCGAGCCATCGAGCAGGATCTTCACTTCATCGACTAAAGCGGCACCCTCGCGCGTCAGGGTAAGCCTGCCTTGTTCCCGTACAAAAAGTCTGAGCCCGAGGTCTTCTTCCAGTTGAGCCAGCAGCCTGCTGACAACCGATTGTGAGATTTCCAGCCGCTGAGCCGCGGCGGTAGTGGTTCCGAGGCTTGCCACCGCTTCGAACGCTTCGATCTGTTTGAGGTTCATCCTTGCTCGCACATAAGGCTATGCAGATTCAGCATAGTGTTGCATCCAAAAATTGTCGGCCTAATTATCGCGAAACTGAACGAGATTTGCCGGGGCCTTTCGGCGGCCTGAAACGCTTCTATCGCCCGGCAAGGTCGCAGGGTTCGTAAAACTTAACGCTCGAGGTTGTTACGCAATGATCGGTTTCATCATCCATCGGTTTGTACAGAGTGCCGGCATCCTGATGCTGACCTCGGTGCTCGTTTTCTGCGGGGTGTTCGCTATTGGCGACCCAATCCAGATTCTCGTGCCCGCCGACGCCAGCCCGGCCGACATAGCGCAGGCAGTGCACTCGCTGGGTCTGGACCAGCCGATGTGGAAGCAATACTTGCTGTTTGTAGAACACGCGCTGCATGGCGATCTTGGCCGGTCGTTCGTGTTCAACCAGCCATCGATCCAGCTGATCATGCAACGCCTGCCGGCCACGCTCGAACTGGCAGTCGTGGCGCTCGTCATGGCGTTGCTGATTGGGCTGCCACTTGGACTGCTGGCCGGCATGAAGGCCAACTCGCCGGTCGACCGCGTAATCATGGGCAGCTCGATCCTCGGCTTTAGCCTGCCGAACTTCTGGCAGGGCATCATGCTCGTGCTGATCTTTTCGGTGACACTGGGCTGGCTGCCCTCGGCAGGTCGAGGGCATCTTGGCACCCTGCTCGGCATCCATACGAGCCTCGCGACGCGCGATGGACTGATCCACCTGATCCTGCCGGCGCTGAATCTCTCACTGTTCAAGATGTCGCTCGTGACCCGGTTGACCCGCGCCGGAGTCCGGGAAACGTTGCCCCTCGATTATGTGAAATTTGCCCGCGCCAAGGGTTTGCGCGAGCGCCGGATCATTTTTGTCCACGTGCTGAAGAACATCATGATCCCGATCGTCACGGTGGTCGGCATGGAGTTCGGCTCGCTGATCGCGTTCGCTACGGTGACTGAAACCATCTTCGCGTGGCCGGGCGTGGGCAAGCTGATCATCGACAGCATCATGCGGCTCGATCGTCCCGTGGTCGTGGCGTATCTGCTGATCGTGGTCGCCATGTTCACGCTGCTGAACCTGCTGGTCGACATCATCTATTCGCTGCTCGATCCGCGCGTGCGTCTGGGAGGTGCCTGACATGAGCACGCTTTCGAACATCCTGCCGCGCTGGACCACCAACCGCGACACACGCACGGGACAGGCATTGCGCGGCATGTTCGGCCGCCCCGCCGTTGCGCTCGCGTCGCTAACCTGCATTGTGCTGATCATCGTGGCGATCCTTGCGCCATGGCTCGCACCGCAGAATCCGTACGACCTCGCGCAGCTGAATATTGTCGATGGCAGGCTGCCTCCCGGCGCACGCGGCCACCTTGGACATCTCTTCCTGCTAGGCAGCGACGCGCTCGGCCGCGACATGTTCGCCGCCATGATGTTTGGCCTTCGCACCAGTCTTGGCGTCGGGATCTCGAGCGGCGCGTTTGCCTTGATCGTTGGCACGACGCTCGGCCTGGTGGCCGCGTATTTCGGCGGCTGGATCGACACGCTGATCATGCGCACGGTCGACCTCATGCTCGGCTTCCCGACCATCCTCGTGGCCTTGATGACGCTCGCCATTCTCGGCCAGGGCGTGAGCAAGGTGATCCTGGCGCTCGTGATCGTGCAATGGGCGTACTTCGCCCGCACGGTGCGCGCGGTCGCGGCCGTCGAAAGCAAGAAGGAGTACATGGAGGCGGCGTTGTGCCTCGGTTTCAGTCATCGGCGTGCACTCTTTAGCCAGTTGCTGCCCAACTGCCTGGCGCCTGTCATTGTGATTGCGATGGTGCAGGTGGCAGCCGCCATCTCCGCTGAAGCAACGTTGAGCTTTCTCGGGATCGGCTTGCCCGTGACGCAACCCTCTCTCGGCTTGCTGATTGCGAACGGCTACCAGCAGTTGCTTGCCGGCTTCTATTGGATCAGCGTGTTCCCCGGCGTGCTGCTGGTCATGCTCGTCTTCAGCATGAACATGGTCGGCGACGGCTTGCGCGAGGCGCTCAATCCGCGCCTTCAGAAATAGGAAACCTCATGTCTCCAGCTATTCCAACTTTATCGGTCGAGAAGTTGCAGACCCATTTCTTCACGGCGGCCGGCGTTGCAAAAGCGGTTGACGACGTGAGCTTCGATGTCTATCCCGGCGAGATCGTCGGCCTTGTCGGCGAGTCGGGTTCGGGGAAATCAATCACCGGTTTTTCGATCCTCGGTTTGATCGACGCGCCGGGACGCATTGTCGGTGGACGTGTTCTGTTCAAGGGTGTGGACCTGACGAGCTATGGCCGGGAAGCGCTGCGGCAACTACGGGGAAATCGCATCGCAATGATTTTCCAGGATCCGATGATGACGCTGAATCCCGTTCTTCGCATTGATACGCAGATGATTGAAACCGTGCGCGCTCACGCGTCGGTGTCGAAACAAGCCGCTCGCGAACAGGCGCGCGAGGCGCTCGCGACGGTCGGCATTCCCGCGCCCGATGAACGGCTCAAGGCGTATCCGCATCAGTTGTCGGGCGGCATGCGGCAGCGCGTGGCGATCGCGATCGCAATGCTGCACAAGCCGGACCTGATCATTGCGGACGAGCCCACGACCGCGCTCGACGTCACGATCCAGGCGCAGATCCTGGCGCAAATGCAGAAGCTGTGCGCGCGCTCGAACACGGCGATGGTCTGGGTCAGCCACGATCTAGCGGTGGTGGCGGGTCTTGCCGATCGCATCTGCGTAATGTACGCGGGACGCGTGGTCGAAACGGGTGACGTGGATACGATCCTGAAACATCCGCAGCATCCGTACACGATCGGACTGCTGGGTTCGGTGCCCGAGAACGTGGCGCGCGGCGAGCCGCTGATGCAGGTCCCAGGCGTCGCCCCTTCGGCGCTTGCGTTGCCCGCCGGTTGCGCCTTCTCACCGCGATGCACGCATGCCACCGACACATGCAGGACGCAAAAACCGCCGGTGTTCAGAGCGGGCGAGAGCCATCTCCACCGATGTTTCCATCCCGTTGAGCGAGTTGCAGCATGAGCACGCAAGTTCTTATCAAGGCCGACAAGGTGTCGCGCCGTTTCGTGAAGCGTTCGAGTTATGCGGAGCGCATTGCGCAGATGCTGGGCGCCAAGCCCGTGTCGCATACGGTCCACGCTGTGGACACCGTGAACCTCGAGATCCATCGCGGAGAAGTGGTCGGGCTCGTCGGTGAGTCCGGCTGCGGCAAGTCGACCTTCGGCCGCATGCTGGCGGGCGTGGTGCCGCCTTCGTCAGGAACCATTCACGTTACCGATGCAAATGGCGCCGGCACGACGGTGCTCGGCTCGCGCGGAAGGCTTGCGCACCGGCTCGGAACGCAAATGATCTTTCAGGACCCGATGTCATCGCTTAATCCACGCAAACGGGTGCGGGAAATTATCGGCGAGGCGCCACTCGTGCATGGCATGGTGAAGCGGCGCGACCTGGATGATTACGTTGTCGATGTGATGGAGCGGGTTGGATTGAATCCAGATGTGAGACAGCGCTATCCACATCAGTTTTCCGGTGGGCAGCGACAGCGCATCAGCATCGGTCGAGCCTTGGCGGTGAAGCCCGATTTCCTGATCTGCGACGAATCGATTGCGGCGCTCGACGTGTCGATCCAGGCCCAGATCATCAATCTGTTCATGCGGCTGCGCGCTGATCTTGGGCTGACATACCTCTTTATCAGCCATGATCTCGGTGTGGTTGAACATATCAGTGATCGGGTCGCGATCATGTATCTGGGGCGGATCGTGGAGACCGCATCTACGGCTGATCTGTTCGCCAGGCCGCTGCATCCGTACACGGTCGCGCTGCTCGATCAGGTGCCACGCTTATCGAACAGGAAGCGCGCCTATGAATCCATCAAGGGCGAGATTCCGTCTCCGCTTGCGCCTCCAAAAGGGTGCCATTTTCACCCGCGCTGTCCACACGCGATGCCGCGCTGCAGTGTCGAGCATCCGGAATTGACGGAAGCGACGAGTAATCACTGGGTCGCCTGTCATCTGTTCACGGAGGCACAATGAGTCGCCTCCGGATCGCAGCTGCATGCATTCTGATCGCCGCATGCAGCATCCCGCCGAGCGCGTTTGCCCGCGCGCTGATCATGGCTGTTGCTGCCGAACCTTCGTCGATGGATCCGCTGTTCTCTCGCACGCAGAGCAATCAGCAAGTGGAAAACATCTTCGAGCACTTGATCGCGCGTGATGTGAACCTGCAAATTCAGCCAGGTCTAGCTGCGGCGTGGCGAGTCGTGGATCCAAACACGTGGGAATTCAAGCTGCGCCCCAACGTTCGATTTCACGATGGTACGCCGTTCACCGCGCGCGACGTGGTGTACTCGGTGAAACGCGCGTCGAACGTGCCGAACAGCCCCGCGCCCTTCTCCGGCGCAGTGGCGAATATCGCGTCCATTGACGTGCTCGATCCGCTTACGCTGCGCATCCATACGAAGACCCCTGCGCCCGGGTTTCTCGAACAGATCGGCATGCTGTTCATCGTGTCTCAGCACGCAACCGAAGGCCACCCAAGCAACCAGTACGTGTCACCCGCTGTAGCAGTCGGGACCGGTCCTTACAAACTTGAACGCTGGGTTCCAGGCGACTATCTCGAACTCACGCGCAACGACGACTATTGGGGTCCCAAGCCGCCGTTCGACACGGTCACGATCCGCTTCGTCGCCAACGATGCCGCGCGCATGTCGGCGCTGCTTTCCGGCTCCGTCGACCTGATCGATAACGTTCCGCCGGTCAATGTGCCACGGCTCAAGCGCGATCCGGCGGTAACGCTTTACTCAGGACCGTCGGCGCGGCTGATCTATCTCGCGCTGGACTCAAGCCGCCAGCAGTCTCCGTTCGTGAGCGGCCCAAACGGCGAACCGCTGCGAAGCAATCCGCTGCGAGATCTGCGCGTACGGCAGGCTATATCGAAGATGATCGATCGGCGCGCCATCACGCAATATCTGCTGAATGGCGCGGGCGTTCCGGCGGGCCAGATCGTGCCGCAGGGAATAGGCGGTTACTCAACGGCATTGCCAGCCGATACCTATGATCTCGCGGGAGCGAAAAAACTGCTTGCGCAAGCAGGCTACCCACAAGGATTCACGCTGACGATCCATTCGTCCAACGACCGTTTTTCCTCAGATGGCGACGTCGCCCAGGCAGTTGGGCAAATGCTGGCTCGCGGCGGCATCCGGATCGCGAACGTGGTCACGCAGCCCTACAACGTCTATGTCGGCGCCGCCGCCAAGCAAAGCTACAGCGCCTTCATCTTCAGCTTCGGAAATACGACAAGTGACTCGACCGTCGCGCTTTCCAACGTCATGGCGACCTATTCGCGAAGCGCGGGAACCGGCGCGTTCAATCGCGCGCGCTACTCGAATCCCGCACTCGATCAGGCACTCGCCGCGGCTAGCGCCAGCTTCGACCCCGTGCAGCGCGAGCGCTTGCTTGAGCAAGCGGCCGAAGCGGGATTTCGCGATCTCGGCGTTGTCCCCCTGTATTTCCCCGAGAACTTCTGGGCGACACGCAACGGCATCACGTTTCACCCGAACAAGGCTGAATTCACCACGGCAACTTATGTAGGAATCCGAGAAAAATGATCGATACGGTTCACAACAATACGTTCGACGCTGCATCCAGTCAGGAGGCAACGTGCACGGAGTTCATGGTCCCCATGCGCGATGGCGTTCGCCTCGCCACCGACGTTCACCTCCCGGCAGGTTTTCGTCCGGGTATCGATGCGCCATTGCCGGCGATTCTCGAACGCACGCCTTATGGCAAGCGCGACGTATCGCGTTCGGAGATCAACCGGGGAGAGCCGGCTGCGCATCGTGGCGATATTGCCGCGTATTTCGTTGCCCGAGGCTTCGCGGTCGTGTTCCAGGATTGTCGCGGACGTCATGCGTCGGAGGGCGAGTTCACCAAGTATCTGTCGGAGGGGCCGGACGGGTATGACACGCTCGAATGGATCACGCAACAGGATTGGTCGACAGGCCGCGTTGGCACCATGGGGCTCTCCTACGCGGCGCACACGCAAATGGCCGCCGCATGCCTGAACCCGCCGGGCCTCGTGTGCATGGTGATGGACTCGGGCGGTTTCTCGAACAGCTATCAATGCGGCATTCGGCAAGGCGGCGCTTTCGAACTCAAGCAGGCAACCTGGGCGGTCAATCAGGCCAAGGGGAGTCAGGCGGTATTGAACGATCCATTGCTCAAGGCAGCACTCGACGCACAGGATCTGAGGGAATGGTTTTCACGCATGCCGTGGCGTCCAGGTGAATCGCCTTTGCGTTTCGTACCTGAATACGAGCGCTATCTGTTCGATCAATGGACGCACGAAACCTTCGATGAATTCTGGCAACAGCCCGGCATCTATGCAGAGGGGTTCTACGACACCATGGCGCGCGTTCCGACGGTCCTGATGTCGAGCTGGTACGACGCGTACGTGCGCTCGACCATGGACAACTTCGCCGCCATGTCGAAGCTCGATCCTGTCGCTGCGCCGACCTACCTGATCATGGGGTCGTGGCTGCATGGCGACCGCAACGTGCCGTTCAGCGGCGATGTCGATTTCGGGCCTGCCGCCAGGATCGAAGGGCAGATTGCAGAGGACTGGCTTGCGTTTCGCGCGCAATGGTTCGACCGGTGGCTGAAGCCCGCCACGTCAGGAGTAAAGCAGTCAGATCCTGTTGCAAGGATCTTCCTGATGGGCGGAGGCAGCGGCGCCCGCAATGGCGATGGCCGCATGGAGCATGGCGGTGCGTGGATCCAGTCATCGCAGTGGCCGCTGGCCGACACGCGTTTTACGCATTTTTATTTGCGGGAAGGCGGCGTGTTGTCGGAGACGCCGCCTGAAGAATCGGACGCATCGGTTTCGTACGCGTTCGATCCGTCGAATCCCGTCCCTACCATCGGCGGAGCACTGACATCGGGCGCGCCGGTTTTTGAAGGCGGCGCGTTCGACCAGCGCGAAGACGAACGCTTCTTCGGCACACGCAATCCGGGCGTCCCGCTCGCCGCGCGTAACGACATTGTTGTATTCGAAACACCCCCGCTGGAAGAAGACATGGCGGTCGTGGGGCCGGTCGTCGTGAGATTGTGGATATCGTCGGATGCACCCGATACCGATTTCACCGCGAAACTCATCGACGTGTGCCCGCCGAACAGCGATTATCCCGGAGGTTTCGCCATGAACCTGACCGACGGTATTTTCCGTTGTCGTTTTCATAATTCATGGAGCGAGCCCGAGTTTCTCGAATCGGGTCGAATCTATGAAATAACAATCGAGCCTTTTGCTACCGCAAATTTATTCAAGCGCGGGCACCGGATTCGACTGGATATATCGAGCAGTAATTACCCCCATTTCGATGTCAATCCAAATAGCGGCGAATCACCGGCGCTGGCGCGCGCGCCGCGAATTGCCGTGAATACCGTGTATCTGGGAACAGAACATCCTTCGCATCTTGTTCTGCCGATAGTGCCTGTCAACGCCCTCAGGAGCCTGGAGGCACTCACCGACCCCAACCACGCCTAGCCCAACGCCGGCACTCGCCGGCAAGTCCTTGAAGCCTGTCTAGCGGCGCCCGTTCCATCGGGTGTCAGGGAGCACTGTTGCGCGAATTTTTCATGCATCAAACCAGCAGCAAAACCCAAAGCACTCAACTAAAGAGGAAGGATCATGCACAAGCACACTCCGCGTGCGCTATTGGCCGCGTCGGTAGGACTCGGCTTTATCGCGACGACCGCACACGCTCAATCGACCGTGACGTTATACGGCATTATCGATGGCGGATTTACTTATACGAGTAACCAGGGAGGCAAAAGCAATTACCAGGCAACCGCCGGGAGCGAGCAGGGTTCCCGCTGGGGCTTTACCGGCAAGGAAGATCTGGGCGGCGGTAATGCAGCGATTTTCAAGCTTGAAAACGGCTTCAATTTGCAGACCGGCGCGGCGAGCGCGAACGGCCGCATTTTTGGCCGTCAGGCGTGGGTCGGATTGTCGAGCGACAAATGGGGCGCAGTAACATTCGGGCGCCAGTACAACGCGGCACAGGACTCGCTCGAACCGTTGCAGGTCTCGGCGGATACCTCGCAATACGGTACCCACCCGTTCGATACCGACGACCTGAACAACACATTCCGCACCGATAATTCCGTGAAGTACGTCACGCCAAACTTCCATGGCTTGCAACTTAATTCCATGTACGGCTTCAGCAACAACGCCGGCAACTTTGCCATGAGCCGTTCTTACAGTGTAGGCGCGTCTTATGCGGGTGGTCCATGGCGTCTTGGCGCGGCGTATGTTCGTCTCGACAATCCGGCGGTTGATACCACGGGTTCAATCCCTTCGGATAACTACTTTACCTTCATCAAGGGCGTGACTAAGCAGCAGATCTATGGCGCGGGGGGTCTCTACGATTTCGGCAAGGCGAGTCTCGGGTTGATGTACACCAGCACGACCTTCGACCTGACACCGACCACGCAACACCAGACGTTCCAGAACGCGGAAGCAAGCATTCGTTATCAGTTCACTCCCGCGCTCAAGGCTGCGCTAGGCGAGACGTATACCGAAGTCACCGCGAACGCCAAGCCCGCGAGCTGGCACTACTGGCAGACCACGAGCGCTTTGCAATACTTCTTGTCGAAGCGAACCGATGTGTATATCGATTTGATCTATCAGCGATCGAGCGGTGCGGTTGCCGCGATTGAAGGGACATCGGGCGCGTCGAGCAGCCACACGCAGTTCCTGGCTGTCACCGGTATTCGGCAGAAATTCTAAAAAAACTTGGCGGCCTGCGTCACTGTTTCCCACAGTGGCGCTTTTTATTTACCTTGGCGCAGCACCGCTAAGACACGAACGGCAGCTTCACATCGCGTGCCGCGTCCAGCATCGACACTGTGATCTTGCGGACTTCCAGCTTGCTCTGCGTGATATGAGCACGCAGCAGGATAGTCGCCTCGGTCAGCCGGCTGCGCTCGATGAGATGCAGCATGGTCGAGTGCTCGTCATAGGTAGCACTGGTCCGGTGAGGCTTGAGAAAATCGAGCCGCCGCACGATCCGGATACGCTCGGTGACGTCGTTATGAACGCGCACCATCTCCGCATTGCCGGTAGCGGCCACGATCTGCCGATGAAAGTTTTCGTCCATGCCGAACATCTTCACCGGATCGTCTTCGCGCTCTTGCGGCTCGACGCACCAGATTGCCTTGAGCGCATCAATCGCCTCCCGTGCCGCTTCGCTCCCCGATGTCAACCGCTCAAGCGCGGCCACTTCAAGCACGATGCGCAGGTCGTAAAGCTGATCCATCTGGTCGAAGTCGATCCGCGCGACCTTCCATCCACGGCGAAAACCAACCTCCAGATAGCCCTCGCGTTGCAGCCGGAACAAGCCGTCACGCATCGGCGTGCGCGATACGCCATAGAACTGTGCAATACCGTTCTCCGAAAAGCGATCTCCCGGAAAAAGCCGGAAGTTGAAGATATCGCTTTTCAGCCGCTGGTAGACCTGTTCGGCAAGCGGATTGGCGGCGTTCGGCTCGATCGCTTCGACCCCTGTTTCAATTGTGTCTTCCGGCATACGAGTTCCCCTTTGTTCTTATTATCGGCCTTTCAGGGCTCGGGAATCAGGCTCACGTGCGCAGCCACAATGGTAAAGCCGCCGGCGGGACCGAGCCGCGCCCAGCTCTGCATCTGGCGTCCGATCAATGGCGTTGCGTCGCTGGTGAATTGCGTGCTGACGGTCGCGAAGTCGCGGCCGAATGTGGTGACCACAGTTTGATGCAACGTGCGCGAAGGGGGTACCGGCGCACATGTTTCGCGCCATTGGCGAATGACCTCGCCGCCATGCTG
The DNA here is from genome assembly GCF_002220365.1 of Caballeronia sordidicola. Taxonomy (GTDB): domain Bacteria; phylum Pseudomonadota; class Gammaproteobacteria; order Burkholderiales; family Burkholderiaceae; genus Caballeronia; species Caballeronia sordidicola_C. The sequence continues at coordinate 76,399 of NZ_MTHB01000209.1, forward strand.
GATTTCGGCAATGCCATAACGCACCGTCTCCGGCGCGTCCCAGAACAGCGCGTTCATCGTTTCGATATCGTTCGCCACCAGCGCGCGTTCATACTCGACGAACGCCGCAAGCACCTCGGCAACGACTTCCGGCAGGTTGATGTCCATCGTCGGCAGGTTCCTCACGCTGTAATAAAGGATGACAGCGGCGCGGTCCATCCAACTATGCTGCCCTGAGACCGTACCATCTCCAGCGTCGCAAGCTTAAACGCCGGAAAGTAGCTGGCGGTGGCGTCCTCGACAAGCAGGCAGTCGTATCCGCGGTCATTCGCTTCGCGCATCGAGGTCTGCACGCACACCTCCGTTGTCACGCCGGCGAAAACCAGATGCGTGATATGCCGCGCCGCCAGTTCCTGCATAAGCGATGTTGCATAAAACGCGCCCTTGCCGGGTTTATCGATGACAAGCTCGCCTTCGGTTGGTGCGAGAGCATCGACGATCGCATTGCCCGGCTCCCCCCGAATCAGGATGCGGCCCATCGGCCCTTCGTCACCAATGCGTGCATTGGGCGCGCCGCGAAGCCGCTTGGCCGGCGGACAGTCCGACAGATCCGCTGCATGCGATTCGCGCGTATGGACCACGAACCACCCGCTTTCCCGCGCCAACGCCAGCAGCGCGGAGACAGTCGGCACGATCTGCGCAAGCAGTGATACATCGTTGCCCAGCGACTCCCCAAAACCACCGGATTCTATGAAGTCGCGCTGCATGTCGATGATGACGAGTGCGGTTGTCGACGGATCGAAAGTAAAGGGACCCGGTAACGCTGGAATCGTGATCGTCATAGCAGGTCCCCGCAACGGTTCCGTGTCATTCGATGACCTCCTTCAACGCTTCGGCAGCCGGAACGACTTGCGCCGTCGAGTCACCGTGTCCCGCCATATAGTGGCCCAGCGTCGCTCGATCGGCGCTCGCGGCGGGCGTCTCGTACACGAGCTCCCCTTCCGCGATCACCACGATCCGGTCCGCCAGTTCCAGCAATTCGTCGAGGTCTTCGCTCACGAGCAGGACCGCCGCGCCGGTATCGCGCGCCGCCATGATGCGTGCATGAATATCCGCGACCGATGCGAAGTCGAGACCGAACACCGGGTTCGCCACGATCAGCACATCGACCGGCTGACCCAGCTCGCGAGCGAGGACCGCGCGCTGGACGTTGCCGCCCGACAGCGTGCCGATAGCGCGTTCGGGCAACGGCGGACGGACGTTGAAATCGTCGATGAGATGCGCGGCGCGCTCCCGCATCGCGCGCCGGTCGAGACGCCAACCGCCGCGTCGCAAAGGCGCGCGGTCGAAGTCCCGTAGAGCCAGGTTTTGCGCGACGCTCATGTTTGCCACGCACGCGTTTTTGAGCGGCTCTTCAGGGATGGCAAACACACGGCGCCGCGTCATTTCCTCGCGCGTGGCGCGGTACGCATCGCCGGCTATCTCCATCTCACCCGTCTTCACGCGGCGTTGCCCGACCAGCGCTTCAACCATCTCTTTCTGACCATTCCCCGATACCCCCGCAATCCCGAGTATTTCACCCGACCTGACCTCCAGCGACGCGCGCTTGACCGCCGCATGGCCGCGATCATCGTCGATAGATATATTCCTCATGGCAAGACGTATCCGCGCCGCGGGGTCCACCGGTTTGCGCGCGACCCGCTCGGCATTGACCGCGTCCATGACCGCGGTATCGCGCGTCTCGGCGGCGCCCATCATCAAACCGGCGAGCGCGTCGCGGCTGGTCGCCGATACCGCGCTCGTCCCGACCTGCCTGCCCTTGCGCAGGACGGTCACGTCATCGGCATATGCCATCACTTCGCGGAACTTGTGCGTGATCATCAGCACGGTCAACTCGCCGCGCGTCGTCAGGTCGCGCATCAGGCCGAGCACTTCATCCGCTTCTTGCGGCGTCAGCACGGAAGTGGGTTCATCAAGAATCAGGAAACGCTGCTTGAGATACAACTGCTTGAGAATTTCGAGCTTCTGCTTTTCCCCGGCTGCCAGGCCGGATACCGGCGCGTCGAGCGGCAGGCGAAACGGCATGCGCCGCATGAACGTATCGAGTGCTTCGCGTTCCGCTGTCCAGTCTATTTTCCAGGGCAGACTCCCGCGTGCCAGCAGCAGGTTTTCCTCGACCGACAACCCCGACGCCAGCGTGAAATGCTGGTACACCATGCCGATACCCAGCGCTTGCGCATCACGCGGCGATGCAATGTGAACCTCACGGCCATCGGCTGATATCTGGCCTTCGTCAAGCAAACCGTAACCTACCAGCCCTTTCACGAGGGTACTTTTGCCCGCGCCGTTTTCACCGAGCAGCGCGTGAACCGTGCCCGGCCGGACCTTGATGGACACGTTATCCAGCGCACGAAATGCACCGAACGACTTGCCGGCGTTGTGCACTTCCACCTCTAACGCATGCGAGGGAGTCGACATGATCAGCCGCCGAGCGTGGTCAGGAGCGCGTTCGAATCCGATACCGCGCCGAACACACCGCCTTGCATCGTGATCATGTGCAGCGCCGCCTGATGGTTGCCAGGGTCGGTCGCACCGCAGCAGTCCGCAAGGACGGTGCATTCGAATCCGCGGTCGTTCGCTTCGCGCATGGTGGTATGGACGCAGACGTCCGTAGTGATCCCGGTCAACACCAGGTTCACGATGCCACGCGTGCGCAGGATCAGCTCGAGATCGGTCGCGCAGAACGAGCCCTTGCCGGGTTTATCGATAACGATCTCGCCCGGCAGCGGCGCCAGTTCATCGATGATTTCCCAGCCCGGTTCACCACGTACGAGGATGCGGCCGCACGGGCCGTCGTCGCCAATGCCCACGCCTTCGGTGCCCGCGCGTCGGCTGCGCCAGCGTTTGTTCGCCGGCAGGTCCGACAAATCCGGCCGATGCCCTTCGCGCGTATGAATGATCGTGAAGCCCTGCTCGCGCATCATGGCCATCACGCGCTTGATCGGCTCGATCGGCGCGCGGGTCAGTGACAGGTCATACCCCATCTTGTCGACGTAGCCGCCGTGGCCGCAGAAATCCGTCTGCATGTCGATCACGACGAGCGCGGTGTTATCCGGGCGCAGGTTGCCATCGAAGGGCCAGGGGTACGGGGTAGATTCAATGAATCGGTTCATGGTCGTGGCCGCCTTGAGAATGGATAAGCAGGTCGTTCAGCGCGTAAGGCTCAGCGTGTGAGACTCAGCTCGCCCGGAGCGCCGGCAAGTGTCCGGTCCGGTCGGCAATTGATGATCATGATGGCGAGCGTAAGCACGTAGGGCGCGGCGTTGTACAGGTAATAACCGCTTGTCACACCGATAGACTGCAACGCCGGCCCGAGCGCTCCCGCTGCACCGAAAAGCAGCGCGGCCCACAGGCATCGCAGCGGTTGCCAGCGCGCAAAAATAACCAGCGCGACGGCCATCAATCCCTGCCCGCTGGAAAGCCCTTCGTTCCAGCTACCCGGATAAACCAGCGACAGATACGCCCCGCCGATCCCCGCAAAAAAGCCACCCACCGCGGTAGCGATGATGCGAATTCTTGTAAGCGGATAACCCATCGCGCGGGCGGTCTCGGCGTGATCGCCGACCAGACGCAGGGTCATGCCCCAGCGCGTAGCGCGCAGCCCCCACTGCAATACGAACGCCAGCGCCACGCCGATCACGAACAGCGGATTGATATGCAACGCGTTGTGCAATTGCGGGGAACTCGTCCATGTGCCGAGATCGAATGATTGAAGGCCGGGCGCCTGCGGTTCAATAAACGGCTTGCCCAGATAAAACGCCAGGCCGGTTCCAAGCAACATGAGCGCGATGCCGAACGCGATGTCCGACACCCGGGGCAGCGAACACACGAGCCCGTGCAGGCAGCCCAGCAACAAGCCGACCAGTCCGGCCGCGAGCACCCCGGCCCACGGCGAGCCGGTCAGGAAAGACGCGGCATAACCGCTCATCGCGCCCGACACAAGAATGCCCTCGAGCCCAAGATTTACCCGCCCGCCCTTCTCGGTCAGGCATTCGCCCAGGCTCACGAACAGGTAAGGCGTGCTGACGCGGATCGCGCCGGCGAACAGGGACAGCAGCAGGATCACGAAGGGTGAGTGTGCGTCAGGCATGGGTCTGCTCCATCGGCAAGTTGATGTCGGAAAGTGCGGCGGCTTGCAGTTGCACGCGCCACGCGGCGATCCTGCCGCCCAACGCTTCCCACGCCAGCAGGTTTGCGAACAGCAGGCCTTGCAGCACGAGCGTGGTGGCATCTGGGAGATCGAGCCGGCGTTGCAGCAGACTGCCGCTCGCTTCGATCCCGCCGATCATCAGCGCGCACACAATGATCGCGAGCGGATTCTGGCGGGCAGCGAAAGCGACCAGAATGCCTGCGTATCCGTAACCGGCGAGCAGCGACGCGTTCGCGCTGCCCTGCACCGCCGCAACTTCGAACATGCCGGCAAGACCGGCCGCCGCGCCACCGAGCGCACAGGCGGCCAGCGCAAGCAGGTTCACCGGCAATCCGACCAGACGCGCCGCGCGATTGCTGCCGCCGACCACGCGCATTGCGAAGCCCTTGGTGCTGTACTTGACGAAGACCCACGCGCCAATGCACGCTAGAACGCCCCACAGGAGGCCCCAGTGGACTTCGAGGCCCGGCAGTGGCCCAATCATCATCGATGGGGGAACGGGGAGCGTAGAGGGTTTGTTGAGACTTGCGGGGTCGCGCAAGGGCCCTTCGACCAGATGCTTGAACAGCGCAATGGCGATATACGCCATCAACAGGCTGCTGATGGTTTCATTCACGCCGCGCCATTGCCGCAGCGCGCCGACCGCGCCGATCCAGACTGCTCCCGCCAGCATGCCCGCGAGTGCCATCAGCGGCGTGGCAATCAGCCACGGCGTGCTGGCAGGGAGCATCTCGGGAACGATGGCCGCGCACATGCCCCCGAGCGCCAGCGCGCCCTCGCCGCCGATCACGATCAAGCCAACCTGCGCGGGCAACGCAACGCACAGTGCAGTCAGCATCAGCGGCGAAGCGCGCAGCAAAGTGCTTTGCCAGGCAAACGAGGAGCCGAACGCGCCCTGGAAAATCAGGCCCACGGCGTCCAGGAATGGCTGCCCCTGCACCAGCAGGAACAACGAAAACAGCACGAGGGTTCCGACGAGCGCAAGCACCGTCGGGATTGCTGGTAACAAGGCGAGCAAAATGCGGGCAGTCTGGGCATGGGGACGCATCACGACTCCTTCAGGAGGTCAGGAGGACCTGTTCATCAGATCTGGCCGGCCACGCCCGCCACGAGATAATTCATGCTCTCCAGCGTGTAGTCGGTCTGTATGTGGCTCGTTCCGGAGGCGATCGCGACGCCGCCCTTGTTGTCCTTCATCGGCCCTTTGAAGATCACGAAGTCGCCCGCCATCATGCTGCCCTTGATCGTGTCCGCCGCCTTCTTCGCATCGGGCGTAACCTTCGCGCCGTACGGCGACATCTTGACGAAACCCTCCTTGAGACCGCCGCGCAGCACGTTAGGCTGAGGCTTGCCAGCCTGCGCATCGGCGACGAGTTCCTTGTACGGCGTCGCCCAATCCCACTCGGCGCCGGTGAGATAACCCTTGGGCGCGAGAGCAGCCTGGCTTGCGTGATAACCACAACTCATCACACCGCGCTTCTCCGCTGTTTCCACCACGACCTTCGGACCATCGACGTGGCAGGTGATGACGTCGCAACCCTGATCGACCAGACTGTTGGTCGCTTCCGCTTCCTTCACCGGCATCGACCAGTCGCCGGTGAAAATCACCTGCGTGGTGATGGCGGGATCGACGGACTGCGCGCCGAGCGTGAACGAATTGATATTGCGCAGTACTTGCGGGATCGGCTTGGCCGCGACGAAGCCAAGCTTCCTGCTCTTGCTCATGTGCCCGGCCACCACGCCGTTCAAGTACTGGCATTCATCGATATAGCCAAAATAGCTCGCGATGTTCGGCGGGTTGCCCTGCTTCCATAACCCGCCGCAATGCGCGAAGCGGACGTTCGGATACTTGGCGGCCATCTTGAGCACATGCGGATCGAAGTAACCGAACGAGGTCGCGAAAACGAGCGTCGCGCCGTCTTGCTCGATCATCGCTTCCATGGTCTTCTGGACCGCGATGGTCTCGGGCACGTTTTCTTCTTCCACGACCTTGACGTTGGGCAGCTTCTTGATGATTGCCGCCGCCGACGCCTGCGCCTGGTTGTAGCCATAATCGCCGCGTGCACCAACATAGATCACGCCGACCGTTGTGTTGCCCGCAGCGAACACCGACCGGAACGGGGCCATGGTCGCGAGTGCCAACAGGCTCGCGTCTTTGATAAAAGTGCGGCGGCTAGTCATGTCATTCGACTCCTGGTTAGCGGTTATCGAGCTGTTTGTGCAAACTGTGGGCGCAGGTGATCCGGCCACCGGAAGGCGGCATGCCGTTCGCGCCGCAAGAGCGGCTAGAAGAGCCGCGATGCGTGGATGGATCAAATGGATCAATGGATGTGGACATGAATTCCGTCTTGCATACAAGATGGAATTCATCAATGCAGGAGCTATGCCAGGGGAAAGGCGTGCTCGTGTTCAAGGCCGCGAAGCCTCGCGGCACAAGGCGCTCCGCCGATCACGCGGGTTCCGCGCGAGAAGTGGGTGAGTACCTGACGCTTGAGCTGCTGGTGCGCGATGCACCGTCGCGTAACCTGCACGCACAAAAGCGGCGCTCCCCGGCACCGTGAATCACAAGCCATCCTGACGATTCAGGTTTCAGGACGGCTGGTTCGCTCGCGAGGATGCGAGAGCGCTTCGGCCTGTCAGGAATTTCCCGAGCAGGATCGACGGACGTTCCACCACGAAATGAGTGAGCACAGCGACAGGAATAACGAGCAACGCCGCCGTGATGATCGCGCGCCATGCCGAACCCGAAGCAGGCATCAGGTGAACTACTGTAAGGAGAACGACAGTGTGGGTCAGATAGAGGCTGTAGGAGATCGTTCCGAGAAATACGATCGGGCGTTTGGCCAGCGCCAACGTGAAGCGCCTGGATGCGATTGCCGTGCAGGCAATACCCGCAGCACCCGCCACGACACACCAGTCGAAGACGTACTGGCCTACGACACCCGACGTAATCGACATGATCGAGCGCGACAGGAAATAGAGCGCGAGCGAAACGGCGAGGACAAGCATGATTCGATTGCCCTTATCCAGCCATCGTTGCCAGCGCGCGCGGTGGAACGCCAGCGTCGCGCCGACAATGAACATCCCCAGGAAATGCGCCGTCATCGCCCAGTCGCCACTGAAGCTCGGACTGCTGGCCTCGTCCGTGTTTCTCCCCATCGCGAACACGAAGGAAACCAGGGAAATGCACAGCGCCGCTGCCAGACAAGAGCGCGCGGAAAAGCGGCTGACGCAATACACGACCAGCGGCATCATCAATGAAATGCGCATCTCGTAGATCAGCGACCAGATAACCGGAAGCACGCGATTGGCTTTGTATTGTCCTATGAATAACAAATGATCCAGTATTTCCCCGCCGGAAAATGATCCTGTCCAGATATGGTTGAACCAGGAGCCAGCCCAATTAACGGGCTCTACATTGATCAGATTAATTAGCGAAAAGGCGGCAAACAACACGACGAGATAAGGCAGATAGATCCTGCAAATCCGCTTGATCACATAGTCGCGATACGTAATTCGGCGGTCGGATATTAACTGAAGCGTCAGCACGAATCCGCTAAGTATGAAGAATAAAATCACCGCTTCATGACCGAGCGCCAGCACGCGCAAGGGTGACCTCGGTACCCACCAGAGCGGGCCGACCAATACAAAATGATTAATGACGACCATCAGGGCCGCAATGCCGCGTAATGCATCCAGCTGAGGATAATGGCGACCGCGAAAAGGACTTGATTCATTCATCCGATAAATACCCTGCAGTGGTGGTTATGGGTGAGTGATGACAATGTTCGGTTGCTGTTCGGTAGCTACGCTCTACCAAATTAATTAGTTGGTAAAGGAAAGTTTAATGGGCAATTCAATAGACGATTAGCGCTGTATTACTTTCTAATATTTTTTTACCTTATTGCCGACGCACGCCACCCGGTCAGTCGTAGTTTTTGCCTGCTTGATTCAGGCTGCGGCTCGTGGGTAAGCGACGATCGGGGCCGAGGGCGGAGCGCGGCCGGGCCGCCTGGTTTGGAGACGGATCGTCGCGCGTGAAGGTCTCGCTCAGGAACACCAGCAACGCGCTGCAGTTACTGACTACGGTTCTGTCGCAGCCAGGAAATCAGGAATCTTCGGAATCGAATAGATAGGGATGCTTATTTCCAGGGTTCATGGAACTGCTCGGCGTCCCGTTACAAGTCATTCCATTCGCCAAAGTCTACCGACCCCGCGCTTGCTCGGTCCGAACGCGTTGCGTTGTCAACTACCTCGACCGGACCGTGGGGATAGCCGCCACGAGTCTGACCAAAGACCTCGGGCTGTCGGCCGCCGTCATGTGCATTGTGTTCTCGGCGTTCTCGTGGACCTACACGGTGTCGCAGATACCGGCTGGCTAGCAATTTTATGACGCATTTGCTGGTGAATGACGTCGGCGCGTGGTGGGCTCGCTCCCGGATTCGCGGTTTCCGCACGCTCGGGATGGCGCGAGCAAGGCACTAACTAAGGGACATCGTCGTGCGGAAGAATTCCATGAAGCTTCTAAAGGCAGCTGGCAACGCGAGGCGTTTCGGTGACTGCATCAGGTCGGGTGCGCTGTGCGCGACTGACGGCTTCGGAGAAGCGCGAATGTAGCTTCAGGATCAACTACGGCCGAACCGAGCAGGGCGTTAGTCGCCCACGAAAGGACGCGTGACGCAGCTGTCAAACCATGCACTCGCGATGGGCATCGTGTCGAATTGCAAGATGACAGGCACAATACGCGGCGATGCCGCTGAACTGCACCGTGTTCGATAGTCGAACGGGTCGGCACCGCATCACCGAATCCGCCCCTTCGATGCTTTCATGAACAACACTATCCTCGACCGCCCTGTCCCTCCCGCGCCCACACAGAACTCGCCGCGCTTCCTGCTGTTTCTGATCTGCCTGTTCGCCTCCGCCGGGCAGCTCGCGATCGACATCTACGTGCCCGCGCTACCCGCGATGGCGCGTTTCTTTGCGACTTCGCCGCAGGCAATCCAGTCGAGCGTTTCCGGCTACATGGCGGCCTACGCGTTAGGCCAACTCGTCTTCGGGCCCATAGCCGATGCATACGGGCGCAAGCGCGTGCTGGCTTTCGGCCTCGTCATTTTCACAATCGGCTGCCTGCTGTCGCTCGCTGCGCCGAATCTGGAGACGTTCCTCCTCGCCCGTTGCCTGCAGGGATTCGGCATCGCCGCCACGAACCTGCTCGCCAAGGCGATCATCACCGACTCATTCTCCGGGCAGGCGCTGATGCATGCGTTCACCTACATGGCCATTGCGTGGGGGCTCGCGCCGATCGTGGCGCCGGTGATTGGCGCCCATCTGCAGACGTGGTTCGGCTGGCAGGCCTGCCTCGTCTTCCTGCTCATCTATTCGCTTGTGATGTGGGCGGTGATCTGGCGTTATCGCGAAACGTTGCAGCGCCCGGTGCGCCTGGAGCCGCGCACGCTGATGACAAACGCCGGCAAGGTGCTCTCGAGCCCGGTGTTCCAGAGCTGTTTTCTCGCTCAGGGCCTGTGCTACAGCATCTTGCTCGTATTCAACATCGTTGGGCCGTTCATGGTGCAGAACACGCTGCACAAGCCGCCGACCTTTTTCGGTTACCTCGCGCTCGGTATCGGGATGATGTATTTCCTCGGCGGCCTGTCGAACCGTTTGCACGGCCCGCGTCTGCCGACCGCGGAGCAGCGCCTGTACATGGGTGCGCGCGTGATGGCGGCCACGTCGATTGCGATGCTGTTGCTTGCGCTGACGGTCGGCCTGCGCGTATGGACGCTCGCGACACCCGTGCTCGTGATGGGGTTCTGCGCAGGCGCGATGTACCCAACGTTGATGGCCAAGGGCAACTCTCTGTTCCCGCACATCGCGGGCCTGACGAGCGCGATCCTCGGGTGTGCACTGCTGCTCGTGTCGTCAGCGATGATGGGGCTCGCCGGCTTCTTGTCAGTGCAGGTCCTGACGCCGCTCGCGGTGTTCTTCGTCATCCTCGCGTTCGGCGTCGTCTGGATGGTGACAAAACTGCTGCGGCATCTGGCGCAACCGCAACCCGATGCAAGCGTGTGCCGCAGCGGCAAGGTGGCGTAGCGCGTAGCCTTCGGCTGAGAAACGGTCGTTCATGTGCGTCGTCGGTCGGACATCCAGACGCCGGCTCCCCCAGCGGAGGGCCCTGCGGCGGGACGCACAGAGGCGGTAACCCCAGAGGCGCAAGGAGCGGAAACAATCGATACACACTGACTCAAGTCGAAGGTCATGCTGCCTGCGTTTTGCACAATCGAAGAATCGACCGCGCTGTGCTGCTCATCGAGATGGAGCCTTGTAGCGCTTGCGACCCAAATATTCCTCGAATGCTTCCCGAAGGCGCTCGTCTTGAAGTTGTTTCTCCAAATGAGACAACCTGCTATTGGAGTTGCCAGCTTCCATCATAAATGTGATGTCGCAGCCCTCGCCTGTATGTCGGAAGACGCCGCGCCCGCTGTCGAAGCGACGGCGACTAAACCGGGCTACCGCAGAGTCTCAATCGTGAATAGCAACAATAGCTTCGATCTCCACCGTGATATTGCCGGGCAACGACCCCACGCCGACAGCGGAACGCGAGTGCCGGCCCGCGTCGCCGAACACATCGACGAAAAGGTCCGAACAACCGTTGATCACGCGTGGGTGATCCGCAAAATCCGGCGTTGCATTGACCATGCCGAGCAGCTTCACAATGCGTTTTACCCGGCCCAGGTCGCCCAGTTCCACATGCAGGACCGACAACAGATTAAGACCCACGAGTAACGCGTGCGCATACGCTTCCTCTGCCGTGACGTTGTCACCGACCTTGCCCGTCATCAGTTGCCCGGTTTCATCAAGCGGCCCTTGCCCTGACAAGAACAGCAGGTTGCCTTCGCGTGTGCAGTGAGTGAAGTTGCCTATGGGCGCGGGCACGTCCTGGAGTTTTAAGCCGCGGGCCTGCAGTCGTTCATAGCAGTTCATCTCAGTCGAAAATCCCATGTTGCGTTGGTTCTCTTTCAAGTGTTGAGGACAAGGTGGTTCAAAGACCCGCTAATCAGCGCCGTGTTCAGCCGATAGCGTCAGGGGTGCGGCGCCGCCAGCCGAGCCGCGCTTCAATGCGCGCGGCAACGACTTTCAGTTCGTCGCCAAATCGTTCAGTACTCTGAAGCGCTTTGGATTCGGGCATTACAATCGATATGGTGAAGACGCAGGCCCCTGCCTGGTCAAGGACCGGGGCGGCGAGACACGCCACGGACGCATCCGACTCTCCGATCTGGATCGACAAGCGTGCGTCCAGTGCTTCACGCGCCATCCGCGCAAGCACGTTGGGACGCGTCTCCGCGCGCGCGGTGGGAGACGACTTCGCGTACCGCTCGAAATAAGCGATCCGCTCGGCGTCCGGCAGATGTCCCACCAGCAACCGCCCCGACGCGGTCCAGTTGAGAGGCACCCGGCTTCCCACGCGCGAAGTCACGCGAAAATGGCCAGGCCCCTCGGCCATTTGCAACACGACCATCATCCCTTCTTCGAGTCCGCACACCTGCACCGTCTCACCGACCTGGGTCGACAACCGGTTCATCTCCTCATGCGCGACCGCCAGATAGTCGAGCGAACTGGCGTACGTCAGCCCGTAGCCATAGAGCCGCGAGCCGAGCCAGATCGCGCCCTCGGGCGTGCGGGCCAACAGGTTCTTCTCCACCAGGTCATTGATGATCGAATAGACCGTCGACAACGGCGCACCGACCAGACGCGCGATCTCATATGCGGTGATCGGACGGTTGGTGTCCTGCAACGCGTCGAGGATCTGCACTGCCCGGTCGATCGCGCTCGTACGCGTGCGCGTAGTTGGCGGTGCCGCGGGAAGATCGGACGTGCCCGGCACGGGCTGCTCGTTCGACGGCGGTTCCTGCATGGTTTGACGGGGCTTGGCGGCCATCGCGCTCCTGGAGACTGAATGTTTTTGTACAGTTTGACGCAAGCGCATCGTATGATAATCTAATACACAATTACAACATACATTCCATAATAAAGGAATATCAGGAGCGGCATGATGGATATTTATTCCCGATTTGGTCTACGCCCGGTCGTCAATGGTTCGGGCACGATGACGAGCCTGGGTGCGTCCATTGTGGCGGCGCCGGTCATTGATGCAATGGCGGCAATCCTTCCTCAGTTCGTCGAGATGGACGACTTGCAACGCAAGGCGTCGGCGGGAATCGCGCAGGCTTGCGGCAGCGAAAGCGGCTATATCACGGCATCCTGTTCGGCTGCGATCACGCTCGGAATTGCTGCGACCATGACCGGCGACGATCCCGGACTGATCGAGCGTTTGCCCGATACAAGCGGACTGCGCAACGAGGTCGTCGTGCAAACGGGCCACCTCGTCAATTATGGCGCACCCATCGATCAGGCCATCCGGCTTGCCGGCGCACGCGTCGTGCCGGTGGGAGCAGCCACGGAGTCGCATGGTTACCAGCTAACCGCTGCGATCAGCGAGCGCACGACCGCTGCGCTCTATGTCGTCTCGCATCACACGGTCCAGTTCGGATTGATCCACGTGGAAGAATTCATCGCCCTCGCGCATGCTAAAGGTGTACCGGTAATCGTGGATGCCGCGTCTGAATATGATCTCACGCGCTTCATTGCCGCGGGCGCCGATCTCGTGTTGTATTCTGCGCACAAGTTTCTCGGCGGTCCGACTGCCGGTATTGTCGCCGGCAAGAAAACGCTGGTACGTGCCGCCTATTTCCAGAATGGCGGTATTGGCCGTGGCATGAAAGTGGGCAAGGAAGGCATTGCCGGCGCCATCGCCGCACTCGAACAATGGCAGCAGCGCGACCATGCAGCAGTGCGCGCCCGTGAACGCGGTTATCTTGAGTTGTGGCGTGAGGCGCTGAATGCCCGCGTTGGCGTACGCGCCGAGATCGATGCCGATCCGACCGGCAATCCGCTCGACCGCCTGAAGTTGTCCATCGATCCGCGCGCGGCGCGCATCAGCGCCTGGGACCTGGCGGACGCCCTCGCCCATCCGCCGGCAGGCAGCGTGCCGGTGATCGTCCGTGATCACGAGGCCGAACTGAATTTCTTCTTCATCGACCCATGCAATCTGCATCCGGGCCAGGAGCACAGCGTGCTTGAACGCCTGCTTGATGAACTCGAGCGTGCGCAACACGCGCCACATCCGCTGGTCAGCCCGTTTTTCGAGCGCGACGCGCGGCGTGGTGCAGCCCGGCGGAATTGGCCCGACTGAGTAGCCCGACTGGCCTGATTTTCTTGTATGACCGATACGCCGGATTTCTCCGGCGTCGCTTTGCCTTGCACGTTTAGTAATCCTTAGTCCATCGAAGACAACAAAAATTCATCGATGGGTGCCCTTCTTTCGACCAGAGGAAACCAGATGCATAAGCAGATCCTTCGCACGGCCGTGGCCGTCGCCGTGACGGGAAGCGTTGCGCAAGCCGCTTTCGCCCAAAGCAGCGTGACGCTCTACGGTATCGTGGATGCCGGCTTCACATACACCAACAATCAAAAGGGCAATAGCGCCTATCAGGCGACTCAAGGCAATGTGCAAGGGTCGCGCTGGGGTCTGCTTGGCAGCGAGGATCTGGGCGGTGGCAACAAAGTCTTGTTCCGGCTCGAAAACGGCTTCAGCCTGGAATCGGGCGCGTCGGGCCAGGGTGGACGCATGTTCGGCCGCAGCGCATGGGTGGGGTTGAGCAACGACCGCGCCGGTACGATCACGCTAGGCCGTCAGTACAACAGCGTGCAGGACTATCTCTCGAATCTGCAGATCAACGGCGTGGGCGCAATGAGCCAGTACGGCAACGCGATCTACGACAACGACGACATCAACAACACCTACCGCACCGACAACGCCGTCAAGTACACCACGCCGACGTTCTCCGGCTTCACCGCGAACGCAATGTACGCGTTCTCGAACACTGCCGGTGATTTCTCCAATAACCGCGCGTGGAGCGTGGGCGCGGATTATGCAGCGGGTCCGGTGCGCCTTGACGCGGCCTACTCGCTGGTCGATCACCCTGCGTCGAACACAGCCGGCGCCGCCCCCTCCGACAACTACTACAGCACCAACTCGTCGATCATCAGCAACGTTGCGCGCAACCAGGTCTGGGGCGCAGGCGGTGCCTACACGTTCGGGCCGGCGACGGTCGCCTTGCTGTACACGAACTCGCATTTCGACCTCCTGACCGGCGGCAGCCTGCGTTTCGCGAACTATGAAGCGAGCGTGCGTTATCAGTTCACGCCCGCCACGCTGCTCTCGCTTGGCTACATCTACACGAGCCAGAACAGCAGTTCGGCAACCGCGTCGAATGGTCACTACAACCAGCTCGCACTCGGTGGCGAGTACTTCCTGTCGAAGACGACCGACCTCTACCTGAACGGCATTTACCAGCGTTCGTCCGGCGCCAAGGCCTGGATTGAAGGGGCCTCGAATCCGTCCAGCAACAACGGTCAGTTTGTCACCGTCGTGGGCATTCGACACAAGTTCTAACCAGGCAGGCCGGACCGATGAAGACCCGGGCGGCTCGACGGTTCGGCCCTTTCTACCCGTTTTTCTGACCGCTATTTTGGAGCCTCCATGGCGACTGTCCAGGGAAGTCTGTTACTCGTCTACGCGTTGGTCGCGATCATCGCGCTGGTCGTGTTGATCGCGCGATTCAAGCTCAATCCGTTTATTACGCTGATGGTGGTGTCTGTCGCCCTCGCGCTTGCCGTCGGCATGCCGATGACGTCGATTCTCAAGTCGTTCGAAACCGGCGTCGGCGGAACGCTCGGGCATATTGCGATTGTCGTCGGGCTAGGCACGATGCTCGGCAAGATGATGGCCGAATCCGGCGGGGCTGAACGCATCGCGCAAACGCTCATCGGATTGTTTGGCCCGAAGAATGTGCATTGGGCAATGATGTGCATCGCGTTCCTCGTCGGCCTGCCGGTATTTTTCGAAGTCGGTTTCGTGCTGCTGATTCCGATTGCGTTCAACGTAGCGCAGCGTACCGGCACGTCGATGATCCGGGTCGGCATTCCGATGGTCGCGGGACTCTCGGTGGTGCACGGCCTGATTCCACCGCACCCGGCCGCGTTGCTGGCGGTGACGGCTTATAACGCGGACATTGGTCACACGATTTTCTACGCGTTGATTGTGGGTATTCCCACGGCGATTATCGCCGGACCGCTGTTCTCGAAACTGATCGCGAAGTTCGTCGTGCTCGAAGGCGTCAATCCGATGGCGCAGCAGTTTATCGAGCAAGATGCCGCGCGCGCGACGCAGAAACTGCCGAGCTTCGGTATCACGCTGCTGACCGTCCTGTTGCCGGTGCTGCTAATGCTCCTGGGTAGTTGGGCCGACCTGATCGTGCCGGCGAAATCAACGGCCAACAACGTGCTGCGCCTGATCGGGCACCCGGACATGGCATTGCTGCTTGCAGTGCTGTTGAGCTTCTACACGTTCGGCTCGGCGCGTGGGTTCAATCGTGAATCCATCCTCAAGTTCACCAACGAGTGTCTGGCGCCGACCGCCAGCATCACGCTGGTCGTGGGTGCCGGGGCAGGCTTCGGGCGCATCCTGATCGACAGCGGCGCGTCCAAAGCGATCGTCGACGTGGCCACCGGCGCGCATGTGCCGCTGCTGATTCTCGCGTGGCTGGTCGCCGGTTTGATTCGGGTCGCGACGGGATCAGCGACAGTTGCCATGGCCACGGCTGCGGGGATCATCGCACCGATCGCAGCAGCAGCCGCCTCCACGGCGACTGGCGTGCGTCCTGAACTACTCGTGCTCGCGACGGGCGCTGGATCGCTGATCCTGTCACACGTGAACGACGGCGGTTTCTGGCTGGTCAAGGAGTACTTCGGCATGACCGTGACGCAGACGTTCAAGACCTGGACCGTGTGCGAAACGATTATTTCGGTGACCGCGCTGGTGTTCACGCTCGGGTTGTCGATGGTGATCTGAAGCGGCGCGGCATGCCGATAAAACGCTTGCCGCCTGCATTAATAACGTTGCAAATCCGGTGTGTGAACGCCACTGCGCCGACGCTGACGCACCGGAGCAGTCATGAAGTCACGCGCCGTGCGCCCAGCGCTCAACTCAATATACACACGCGTGTCACGTTCCAAGTCGATATCCGTTGCTGCGGATCGTATCGAACAACGGCTCCCCGCCTTCGATATCGATCTTTTTTCGCACCCGGCCGCACGCTTACACTACGGTTACGTGCACGCCGTTGCGCAGTTTCCCGACCGGTCGGACGTTTTTTCTCTAGTACTCTGATGATCGCGAACCGCACCGTCGCTCGCATGCGCCGACCATGCTTGTTTAAAGCGTAACTGGTATAACGACATACTTAGCGTCGCAAACGGCCCGCTCCGCGGAGCGCAATTCTGACTGCAAACTCGCGATTCCTTACGCACCATGACCACTCAAACCCATTCAGCCGCTCCCGATCTTCCTGTCGACATGATCATCTTCGGCGGTGGCGGCGACCTGTCCGCACGCAAGCTCCTGCCCGCCCTTTACATGGCGCATTTGCACTGCAACCTGCCCCCGAAAACACGCATTATCGCGATCGGACGACGCGACTGGTCGCGCGAGCAATACGTGCAATTCGTGGAAGAGCAATCGAAACCCTTCGTCGACAAGAAAGCGCTCGATCCGCAATCCTGGGACACGTTCCTGGCTCTGTTCGACTACGTGCGCATCAACATCGATGCGGCGAGCGACTATCTGCGGCTAGCGGAAATTGCGCGCAAGGACGTGTGCCGTGTGTTTTATCTCGCGACGTCGCCGGATCTGTTCACGACCATCTGCGACAACCTCGCGGCTGCTGGCCTGGTCGACAACAACTCGCGCGTCGTGCTGGAAAAACCGCTCGGTCATGATCTTGCCTCGGCGCAAGCGATCAATGCTTCTGTCGGCCGTCATTTCGCCGAGGCGCAGATTTATCGCATCGATCACTACCTCGGCAAGGAAACGGTGCAGAACCTGATGGTGCTGCGTTTCGGCAACGCGATCTTCGGACCGCTGTGGCAGGCGCCGTACATCAAGAGCGTGCAGATTACCGTGGCGGAAACGGTAGGCGTGGGCAGCCGTGCGGGCTTCTACGACCAGACCGGCGCGCTGCGCGACATGGTGCAGAACCACCTGCTGCAACTGCTGTGCATCGTGGCTATGGAGCCGCCCGTATCGCTCGATCCCGATGCCGTCCGCGACGAAAAGCTCAAGGTGCTGCGTTCGCTGCGCAAGATGACGGTGGCCGACATTGCCCGCGATACCGTGCGCGGCCAGTACAGTCCGGGCGCGATTGGCGGCGAGCCGGTCAAGGGTTACATGGAAGAAGACAACGTGCCGGCGGAGAGCCGTGCCGAGACCTTCGTCGCCATCCGCGCGCATATCAACAACTGGCGCTGGGCGAACGTGCCGTTCTTCCTGCGTACGGGCAAGCGCTTGCAGAAGAAGCAATCGGAGATCGTGATCGACTTCGCCGACCTGCCGTTCTCGATCATTCCCAGCGGACCGCGCAACTATGGCAACCGGCTGGTCATCCAGTTGCAACCGGAAGAATCGATCCAGTTGCAGATGCTCGCTAAAGAGCCCGGCAGCGGCATGCATATGCTGCCGGTGAACCTGAATCTGGATTTGCAGCAAGCATTTAGCGAACGTCGCGCGGAAGCGTACGAGCGGCTGTTGATCGATGTGATGCGTGGTCGCCTGACGCATTTCATGCGTCGCGATGAGCTCGAAGCGGCATGGGCGTGGGTCGAACCGATCCTGGACGGATGGAAGGAATTGAACGACCGTCCGCGCACCTATACGGCGGGCACGTTCGGACCGGCCGCCTCTTCAGCGCTGATGGCGCGGGAGAACATGGCGTGGGCTGAAGAGGCCTGACGCTGCTCATTCGCTGCTCATTCGCTGCTCACTGGCACCGGATCATCGGTGCGAGTGAAACGGGAAGCTGCAGCGCTAAAGCGAAAACCGGACCTCGGCCGCAAGACCTTTGCCGCCGGGGCTGTCATCAAGAATGATGCTAGCCCGGTGCGCCCGCACGATCTCCCTCACGATGGCAAGGCCCAGCCCGCTGCCCTCCTCCGCCGATGCCCTGAAGAACGGTTCGAACACGCGATCGCGGACATCGGCTGGAATGCCGGGACCGTCGTCGGTGACGGCAAGCACGATCGTCTTCTCGCGCC
Organism: Caballeronia sordidicola; assembly: GCF_002220365.1. Taxonomy (GTDB): domain Bacteria; phylum Pseudomonadota; class Gammaproteobacteria; order Burkholderiales; family Burkholderiaceae; genus Caballeronia; species Caballeronia sordidicola_C. Next base: position 94,796 of record NZ_MTHB01000209.1, read on the forward strand.
GCTCGATCAATAACGTCACGTGACCTGACGCGGGGGTGTATCGAATAGCGTTATCGACCAGATTGAAAACCAGCACCGACAATAAACGCGCGTTTCCTAATACGATCGCGTCGTCGGCAAGCTGCGCGGCCAGCTCGATCCCGCGACGCTGTGCCAGCAGCGCCAACTCTTCAATTACCGTTGTCGCGACCTCGCGCAAATCGACACGCTCGCCCTCGAAATGGCTGTAATCAGCGGTCTCAGCCTGCGCGAGCATCAGCAACTGGTTGGTGAGCGACACCAGCGCCCCATTGCTCTTGTGCATGGCTGACAGGGTTTCTTTGACGGTCGCGAGGTCATCGTGGCGTCGGGCGTATTGCAATTGCGCGCCGAGCAACGTCAGCGGCGTTCTCAACTGATGCGCGGCATGCGCAATGAAGCGCCGCTGCATGGCGGTCTGCCGCTCGATCCTCGCAATGCACTGATTGATGGCATCCACAATGGGCCGCAACTCGCTCTGAAGATGCTCCGAGCGCAACGGCACAAGTTCGTTCGGCGCGCGGTCGCGAACGTCATTGGTCAGCGCCATCAGGTGCCGCAACTCGAACGTCAGGCCGACGCACACCAGCACGATTGCAATCGCAATGATCTCCGCGAAATGCTGCAGTTGCGGTCGCCATAGCTCAGTCGCCAATGCATCGCGCTCCAGTTCCGTGCGGCCCACCGAAACGAGGATGCGCTTGCTTTCACCCGAGTCGTACATCGGCCGGATGATAGAGACCGCGCGCACCGGCTGACCGTCGATCTCGGTGTCGTACCAGCCGGGTGAACTGGCAGGCTCGACCTGTTCAAGATCCGACGTGCCCGCAATCGTCGGTCCGTCGATCACGCGCATGCGAAAGAACACCCGGTCGCCATAGGGCGAACTCAGGATCTCGATTGCGCTCGGCGAAATGTCCGCATGCAGAAAACTGTCGTCCCACTTGACGTCGCCGGCCATCACACGGGCGGACGCGAGCAACGCATTGTCCTGGATCAGGCTCGCGGTTTTCTGCGCGCCTTCACGGGCCATGTAGCCCGCGGCAAGCACATAGACCGTCAGCGGTAGCAGCAACCACAGCAGAAGCCGAAGGCGCAGGCTATTCGTCATCGTTATTCGTCATCGCTGCTGGCTTGCAACAGATAACCCAGGCCCCGGAGCGTAATGATGGTGGCGGTGCTTTTCTCAAGCTTTTTGCGCAGCCGGGAGACGTATATCTCGATGGCGTCTTCGCTCGTGTGGGTGGTCGAACTGCCGAGCGAATCGGCGAGCATCGGTTTGGAGACAGTCTTCTTGGCCTTGAGGATCAAGGTCTCGAGCACGGCATGCTCTCTCGGTGTCAGGCTCAGTGCTTCGCCCGCTACCGAGAACTGCCGCCGGTCGATATCGTAGGAAAGATCGCCGCAGCGCGTGCTGTTCGAGCGCGAGGGCAACTGCCGGCGCACGAGTACCTTGACCCGTGCGACCAGCTCGCGTGCATCGAACGGCTTGACGACGTAGTCGTCCGCGCCGGCGCTCAGGCAGATCACCTTTTCATCCACGGAACCGCTGGCGGTCAGGATCAGCACGGGCGTGTCGTCGCCCCGTTCTCTCAGCCGCCGTAGCACGCCCTTGCCGGACAGATTGGGCAAGTTGAGATCGAGCAGCACGACATCGTAGCGCGTGGTGCGCAAGAATCGGTCGGCTGCGTCGCCGTCGCTGACGCGGTCGAGCACAAAACCATCGTCTTCCAGAATCTTAGCGAGCCAGTGAGCCAGTTGCTCATTGTCCTCGACCAGCAGTAGCTTCATCACATTCACCGCGTTATGCGTGGGCATTGTCCGTCAGCCCGGCATGCGCATGATGTAAACAAGCCTCACGCCGCGCCGGGCCACGGCCCTCAGGCGAAGTGTATCTCGCTCGGGGCGTGGCCATGCTGTTCGGCGCCGACCGTCAAGCGGTCTTGTACTGGCCGCGTGCTTCCGTGGATCGATACAGCACGAGCGTCGCGATCAATCCGCAAACTGCGGCAACAGCCATCCATGCGCCCGGCGCCGCCTTGTTGCCGGTTACGTGAATCAGGTACGTGGAGATGGCAGGCGTGAACCCGCCGATAGTCGTCGCCAGGCTATACGCCAGCGAAAAACCCGTCGTCCGCACTTCAACCGGCATGACTTCAGTCAGCGCCACGACCATCGCACCGTTATAGCTGCCGTACAGGAACGAGAGCCACAACTCCACGCCGAGCAAGCGCAGGAACGACGGATCGGCG
>NZ_MTHB01000272.1 GCF_002220365.1 Caballeronia sordidicola
CCCCCGCCACTTTCGTGGCGGGGTTTTTTAGGGGTGTCGCTGGATGTTCCAACCGCTTGGTCGACGCTACAACGCGCAATACCGCGCGCAATACCGTTTAGTGAAGGATCACTGGCTGGTTCATCAAGATGTCGAACTGGCCGAGAAACTCGTCCACATCCTCCAAAGATTGTTCTTCCTGCATCAACTTCTGGACATGCTCGCGAAAACGGGCCGCGAGTGCGCCATCAATGAAGATTTCGCGCTGCATGGTCTTGTCCACGATCTCGTAACCCCCGGCTTTCATCGCGAGATGATTGTCCTGCGGCGGAAATTCGACTACACAATAATTAGGGCTGTTGTAGATCATTTGCATGGCGACACTCCTTATTCCTGTTTGCCCGTAAGGCGTTTCAGCGTCTTACATTGAGCGTTTGGGTTGGAATTCAAGGGGTGGCCTCGACGTAAGACCGAAAGCCCATCGAGGACCTTTGTTAGACATTCTCCCGCAAAAATGTTTCCAGAAGTGCCCTGAAACGCTGTGTTTCTTCTACTGGGGACAGATTTGACGCGTCAAGTATTGCGAATCTTGCATTCATGCTTGAATTCACCACCGCTTTCGTCTGCATCGACCGCAATTACCCGCCTGGGTGTTTTAATCAATGTCGATTGCCCCTTAGATCGAAATCGCTGATCGCTTCGGTGATCCTGGCGAAACCCTCAACCGATGTACGTACAACCGTTTTACCTCGCGCCCAACTGCTTGATCGACACTTGCATGCTGGCTCTGTCAAGAGGCGCCATCAGTTAGGGATCGAACTATCTTCAGACATCCTCGCACGTTTTGGCATCACCTGTTTAACGGAGTTTTTTGCCGAATCTTTACCTTCAGTCAGATTATCCGGCCTGACTTAAGCCAGCGTTAAATCGCCAGCGTTAAATCGAACAGATGTCAGGGTTTGTCGGATATGGGCGCGGCGGGTGTTGCATCTTCAGACGCATCCGGCGTGCCCGCACCGGATTGACCCGGTGTCGCGGACGGCGGTTGCAGCTTGCCGCGCCAGAGCATTTCGATCTGCATGCCGTTCGGCTCCGTCTGCAGAATACGCACGGGCAGCCAGCCCAGCGCGGGTGCGAGCCAGATGTCGAGACGCCGGCGATCACCGTCTCGTCGTGGCAGGCGGGTGAAATGGCGAGCCTGCACGTTGCCGTCAGCGGTCTGGACGTTTTCATCGCCGACGGTTTCTATCGGCCAGATTTCGTTGCTGTCGTTATCGGCAACGCTGAATTGACGCACTACGCCGGGTTTGTAGGCATCGGGCGAACCGCGTACGAGGCTCGATAGCTGCATGACAACGCTGAAACGATCTTCAGCGCCATCGGCCAGCGGCTGGTTGTTGGGTGTGCGTGTATAGACCAGTTGTTTCGTGGTGCGATCGAAGACGGTGATGTCGGCGGCGCGGCGGCCACGTTGCTCCGAGTATTGCTCGGGGGCAATGCCGAAACCGTCGATATGGCCCTTGCTGGAATACACATACGGTCCGACGAACGGCAAGGGGATGGACACCACCATCTCGTAGTGCTGGCCGTCATTGACCCAGTGGATCGTGCCGATCTGGTTCATCACGCCATTGATCCGTGTGTCGTAACGAAGTTCGCCCGACGGTGGGACGCTGAATTTGTCGCCGGTTGCGGCGGCGGCTGCGGTAGCCGCTGCGGTAGCCGCCGCTTGAGAGGCCGCAGCGTCGCGCGCTGCTTTCGCGGCGGCCTGTGCGGCTGCTGCTTGCGCTGCCACTGCTTGAGCTGCCTGCTCGGCCTGAGCAGCTTGAGCTACTTGCGCCGCCTGAGCCGCCTGCATGGCTTGTGCAGTTTGCGCTGCCGTGATGGCGTGCGTGGGTTGGGGTGGGGGCACGGGCTTTGGCTCGGGAGCGGGCGGTGGCGGCGCGACAGGCGTCGGGGCTTGCGCTATCGGTTTGGGCGTTAGCAACTCCACTTGCACCGGGACATGTTCAGCCGGCTGCTCCGGATTCGATGCATTCCGGCTTCTATCCACCCAGCGCCCCGCGGCCCAATGCAGTGCCAGAACAACGAGCAGCACGATCAGCCACACGACCCATCGATTGGAAGGGTCGGCGGGCAAATTGCCGGACGATGCGCCGGAAAGGGCGCGACGGCGGCGAAGCAGGGAGAACGGCATCGGCTGGCTCGGAAACACGCGTGATCAGGTGAGCGGTAAAACGCTGCCGGGGAACAATCGGCAACGATCATGACAGAACGCGAATGATCAAAGGACCAAGCATGATCAAAGGACCAAGCATGATCAAAGGACCAAGCATGATCAAAGGACCAAACGAAACGCGCACGAAAGGCATATGACTCGCGGGCACGCCGCGATGTTCCTCGCTCGTGAGGATCGTACGATCCTCACGTCTTACCGTTCGCCCGGTTTATACCCGAGTTCGTAAGAAAGCTGCCCCGCGCATTCTCGTAAGGCAGTGTCAATCTCGCCGCCCCAGCGGGTATCGAATGATCCTTCGTGGCCGAGCGCGATCAGCCCGAGCGCGAGGTCGCCGGTCGAGTCGAACACCGGCGTGCAGAAGGCATGGATGGTGGGCAGCAACATGCCCTCCACGCGCGCCGCGCCGCGGGCGCGGATCTCGGCCAGCACTGGTTCGATATCCGTCATCGACTGCCGCGTGGCAGCGAGTTCGCGATCGAGCATCGCTTGCGTCTTGCTGCGCGGGAGCCATGCGGCAAACAACAAACCCGTCGCCGATGACAACAGCGGCATCACATCGCCCAGTTTCAACGCAGCCTTCGCCGGATAGCTCGACTCCATCCAGTGCACGACGGTCGGGCCCTGATTGCCCCACACCGCGATCCCCACGGTGAGGTCAAGCCGGTCGCGCAACCCCGTCAGCGCGATGCGCGCGAGCTTTACGCCATCGACTCGGGCAAGCCGCGCCAAACCCATCTGCAACGCGAAACCACCCAGCTCATAGCGTCCGGATACCGGGTCCTGAGAGACTGCGCCAAGCCGCTGGAAACTCACCAGGTAACGATGCGCTTTCGCCGGACTCATGCCGGCGCGCTGGGCGAGATCGCGCAGCATCATCGCGCGCGGCTCGTTGGTCAGGACGTCGAGCAGGCGGAAGCCGACTTCGATCGACTGGATGCCGGAGCGGAATTTTTCCTCGGTGGCGTCGGCGATGTCGCTTGAGTCAGTGGAATCGGCGGAGTCGATGGCGTCGTCGGCTTCGGCCTGTTCGGATGAGGGCAACGCGGACGAACCGGGACGGCTGGGAGAGGGCATGGAGAAATCGATAACGGCGCGAGCCGGTTCAGAAAACAAGGTTAGGCCGCAGGCGCGTGAGCGTCCTGAACGGCGGCGATAAACTGCCAAGGGAACGGCGAAAACGACCGCATGGAACGGCAACTGGCAAACGCATTACCACTCGAGGCGGACGTCCACCAGCCCTGAAAACGAATCGGCAAACGCAGCGAATCATTCCACGACAACAGCCGGAATCATCCCAAAACCGCCCCGACATGATTCACCATCGTAAAATAGATTTCCTCCATCGTCACTAAACGTACAAAACGGCTTATGAAACTTGCCACGCTGAAGGACGGAACGCGCGACGGCCAACTGGTCGTCGTATCGCGTGATTTGCGCACGGCGGCCATTGCCGACGCGATCGTGCCGACGCTGCAACGCGCGCTGGACGACTGGACTTTTTACGCGCCCCAGTTGCAGGATCTCTCGGATTCGCTGAACCAGGGCCGCGCTCGCCACTCTTTTGCCTTCGACCCCAAAGCCTGCATGGCGCCGCTTCCCCGCGCGTTCCAGTGGGCCGACGGCTCGGCTTACGTGAACCACGTCGAACTCGTGCGACGTGCCCGCAAAGCGGAAATGCCGCCCGAATTCTGGACCGATCCCTTGATATACCAGGGCGGTGGCGACGATTTGCTCGGACCCGAAGACGATATCGTGTGTGCATCGGAGGCTTATGGCATCGACTTTGAAGCCGAAGTGGCCGTGATCACGACCGACGTGCCAATGGCCGTCAAACCGGCCGATGCGCTCAGGCACGTGCGCCTCCTGATGCTGGTGAACGATGTCTCGCTACGCAACCTGATCCCCGCGGAACTCGGCAAAGGCTTCGGCTTTTTCCAGAGCAAGCCGGCCACGGCGTTCTCGCCGGTCGCGGTCACGCCGGACGAACTTGGCGACTCGTGGCACGAAGGCCGTGTGCATCGGCCCATGATCGTGCACTGGAACGGCAAGAAAGTCGGCCAGCCCGATTGCGGCACCGACATGGTGTTCAACTTCGGGGAGTTGATCGCCCACGCCGCGAAGACCCGCAATGTGCGCGCGGGATCGATAGTGGGTTCGGGCACGGTCTCGAACAAGGATACGAAGCGGGGTTATTGCTGTATCGCCGAGAAGCGTTGCCTGGAGACCATCGAACACGGTGCGCCCACAACGGAGTTCATGAAGTTCGGCGACAGCGTGAAGATCGAAATATTCGATGAAGCCGGGAAGTCGATTTTTGGTGCCATCGACCAATCGGTCGTGGCGCTGAATGGATGACTGTTGAATGAGCGACGCCGCCAGTAAGGGGTTTCGCCCGATGCGCTCGCATGCTGCGCCGCCCTACACTTAGCCGCATTGCGTCGAAACGCTCAAAAAAACTGCGTTGACGCACCATAACAAGGAGACTTCGATGCAGGCAGGCGGCGGATGGGGAGCGGCGTTCAGGCAGTTGGCGGCGGCTGTTTTGATCACACTTTCAACGTCAGCCTTGGCGCAGACGCCGCATGTGAAGATCGGGCTGGTGTTGTCGCTGACGGGGCCGGCGGCGTCGCTCGGCATTCCGGCGCGCGACACGGTGGCGCTGCTGCCGAAGGAAATGGGCGGTCGCCCGGTTGACTACATCATTCTCGATGACGCTTCCGACACCACGCAAGCCGTCCAGACCACGAAGAAGCTGATTTCCGAAGATCACGTGGACGCGATCATCGGTTCATCCATTACGCCGAACTCGCTCGCCATGATCGATGTGGTCGCCGACGGCCAGACGCCGATGATCTCGCTCGCGTCTTCATCGAAGATCATTGAACCGGTGGATGCCAAGCGCCACTGGGTCTTCAAGACGCCGCAAACCGACGCCATGATGGCGTCCGCCATTGCCGAGCATGCCAGCAATCATGGCGTGAAAACAATGGCGTTCATCGGTCAGGCTGACGCGCTCGGCGAGACCTTTTATGCAGAGGTAGCTAAGTTCGCGCAGCTTCACCACATTACGATGGTGGCGAACGAGCGCTTCAACCGTACCGACACCAGCGTGACCGGCCAGGTGCTGAAGATCCTGGCTGCGAAGCCGGACGCGGTGGTCGTGGGCGCAGCGGGAACGCCGGCCGCGCTACCGCCGAAGACCTTGAGAGAACGCGGCTACAAGGGCGTGATCTATCATAACCACGGCACGGGCAATCGAGACTTCCTGCGCGTGTGCGGGGCGGATTGCAACGGCACGTTCTTGCCGACGAGCCCGGTGCTGGTCGCGTCGCAACTGCCAGACGATCATCCGGCGAAACATCTCGCGCTCGAATACATCAAGCTGTATGAAACGAAGTACGGCGCGGGCACGGTCTCGGCGTTCGGCTCGTATGCATGGGACGCTGGCATGTTGCTGAACCGCGCAGTGCCGATCGCGTTGAAGGCGGGTGCGCCAGGCACGCCCGAGTTCCGCGGCGCCTTACGCGATGCGCTGGAAAATACGAAGAATTTTGCGGACTCGAACGGCCTCGTCAACATGACGCCGAACGACCATATAGGTCTCGATCAGCGTGCCCGCGTGATAGCAGAGATCGAGAACGGCAAGTGGATCTATCAACCTCGGTGATTTTCGTTTTAGCTAAGGCACGGCCATGAGCGACCTTTCTCTGTACTCACATTACACGTCGCTGGAATTACGGCGGCACGACCACGGCGTGCTCGAAATCGTGATGAACGGCGCGGGCGCGAACAAGAGCGGACTCGCGACCGCGGATGCAAACATGCATCGCGAACTGGCGGATATCTGGCGTGATATCGATCGCGATCCAGACACGCGCGTGGCGTTGATTCGCGGCGAGGGCAAGGGGTTTTCGGGTGGCGGCGACCTGCATCTGGTCGAACAGATGGCGTCCGACTTCGAGGTCCGCACGCGGGTCTGGCGCGAGGCGCGCGATCTTGTCTATAACGTGATCAACTGCAGCAAGCCGATCGTCTCGGCAATGCACGGACCGGCGGTCGGTGCGGGACTGGTGGCAGGCTTGCTCGCCGATATTTCCATCGCGACGAAAACTGCGCGCATTATCGATGGACACACGCGGCTCGGCGTGGCCGCCGGCGATCACGCGGCAATCGTGTGGCCGCTGCTGTGCGGCATGGCGAAAGCGAAGTATTACCTGCTGTTGTGCGAACCGGTGAGCGGCGAGGAGGCGGAGCGCATCGGGCTGGTGTCGCTGGCGGTGGACGAAAGCGAATTGCTGACGAAAGCTTTCGAAGTCGCGAATCGTCTGGCGCAAGGTTCGCAGACCGCCATCCGCTGGACCAAATACGCACTGAACAACTGGCTGCGAACGGCCGGCCCGGCCTTCGACACTTCGCTGGCCCTTGAATTCATGGGCTTTTCCGGGCCTGATGTGCAGGAAGGCATCAAGTCGCTGCGTGAGCGGCGCGCGCCGGATTTCCCGGGCGGATCGCCGTTTTAGATCTGCATCGACTATCTGTGGTTTCACTCAAACCTCAACCGTACCCGCAGCATCAAGGAGAAAGTCTCATGACCGATACGCCCGGTGGTACGCCGCCCTTTGGAAGCTTCCCAGGCATGACCGGTTTCCCCCAGGGCGACATGATGGAAAAGATGTGGGACATGATGAAGCTGAACCCGTTCGCGTCAGCCGCCGCACCGGGCGGATCCCCGTCGCTGTCCATGATGTCCGACATGCTCGCGCCGCTCACGAACGTTGAAGAACTCGACAAGCGCATCAAGGACATGCGCGCAGTCGAGCAATGGCTCAAGCTCAACTTGAACATGCTGCAATCGGCTATCCAGGCGCTGGAAGTGCAACGCGCGACGCTTGCCACGCTGCGCGCATTCGGCGCGTACGCGCAGTCGTCGGTGGAGAAGGCGAAGACTTCGCCGGCGGCATCATCGGCCGCTTCCGGGTGGCCGGCACCGCCGCCGGAAAAGCCGAAGGCGCAAGCGGAGTCAGAGGCTGCGCCAAATGACGCCGGCGTGAACGACGCTTCATTCGATCCTTCGGGCTGGTGGAACATGCTTCAGTCGCAATTCAACAGCCTTGCGACCTTGGCGATGGCGCAACAACATGCCGGCGCGGCGACGCCGAGCATGAGCACGGATGAAGATGAAAACGGCGACGACGATAACGACGACGATAACGATGTAGAACCGCCCGAAGCCGCCGCGCCGCCAGCTGCCAAGAAAGCCGAAGAAAAGAAAGCGCCTGCCAGGAAAGCGGCGCCACGAAAGAAACCGCTTTGACGCCTGCTTCAAGCGGCGTGGCGATGCGGTTGAAACGCTGACCTGCTGCGGCCTAGCTACTGAGGCTTGACTACTGCGCCGCGCCGTTGGCGAGCAACTGGTTGCGCAAGCCCGGCGCCGAGGTGCGTGGATCGAGCCAGATCGAGAAGAATGCGCGAGCGAAGTCGTCGCCGGGAATCGTGCCGATGACTTTATCGTCGGCATAAAACGTCGTGCCGCGTTCCGGTACGAATACGCCAATGACATGATCTCCCGGCTGCACGTCCGGGAAGATCTTTTCCATTTCCTCTTGCCATTGCGCCGTCTGGGCCTTGCTGGCGACCTTCAGCTCGTCCATTTCCTCGCGGCCTCGTTTGGCGATCGCGGGGCCCTTGAAAGCGCGTGCATATTCGATATCCAGCGCAAACGGCCGCGCAGTCAATTCCTTGCTCGACAGACCCGTCGGTCCCACAAACAGCTTGGCGTCGTAGATATGAAAACCGTACATGCGCAACTCGCCTTCGCCCTGCACGCGCGCCTGGGGAATCGTCTGGCGCACGACCGATGCGGCATCGAAAGCGAATGCCTGCAGCGGCAAGACGATCAGGACCAGCGCGAGCGCAGCGGCTCTCGCAATCAGGCGTGCTCCAGCGTGAACTGAATGACGTCGGTGTTCGAGTGCGCGAACGCGGCCTCGCAATAACATAAGTAAAAGTCCCACAAGCGGATGAATCGTTCGTCGAATCTTTGTGCACGGATCTCGTCGAGTCGCGCAACAAACGCGTTGCGCCACATCCTGAGCGTGCGCGCATAGTCGCGGCCAAAGGAGAACTGATTGACCACTTTCAGCCCGTGGCGTTCCGCCGATTGCACGAACACGGCAGGCGAGGGCAGCATACCGCCTGGAAAAATATACTGCTGGATAAAGTCGGTACTCGTCCTGTAACGATCGAACAGCGCGTTGTCGATAGTGATCGTCTGCACGCACGCCCGCCCGCCGCGCTTCAGATTGCGCTTGATGCAGTCAAAGTAGCTCGGCCAGTATTCCTCGCCCACGGCTTCGAACATTTCGATTGATGCAATCGCGTCGAACTGGCCGTGGGTATCGCGGTAATCCTGCAGGCGAAGATCGGTCCGGTCGCTGAGCCCCGCGTCTGCCAGACGCTGCTGCGCGTAAGCGAGCTGTTCCGAGGACAGCGTGAGGCCGGTCACGTTCGCTTTCGCCTCACTTGCAGCGAGTTGTGCGAATCCGCCCCAGCCGCAACCAATTTCCAGCACGCTTGGATTGACGCCCTCGAGTTCCAGTTCGTTGAGCAGCCGCCGGTATTTCGCACGTTGCGCGTCGTCGAGCGTCTGGTCCGGAGAACCGTCGAAGAGAGCGCTCGAATAGGTCATCGTGCTGTCGAGCCAGAGCTTGTAGAACGCGTTGCCGAGGTCGTAATGCGCGTGGATATTGCGCCGGCTGCCTTCCTTCGTGTTCGCGTTGCGCAGATGCCGGAAGCGATTCGTCAGCTTGCCGAACCACGAACCGTAGACCACCGCCTCGATCGTCGTGCGGTTGCGCACCATGATGTCGAGCAGCGCGGCGAGATCGTCGGTATGCCAGTCGCCCGCCAGATAGGTCTCGGCAAAACCGATATCACCGCTCTTCAGCGCCGCCGCGCACACGTTCCAGTTGGTCAGCACGACACGCGCGTACGGCGGGTTGCCGGGGGCATCAGGCGCTTGTCCGAAACGGCGCGTGGTGCCGTCGGGGAGGTGGACATCGAGGACGCCGTATTGAAGCTGGCTCAACAGCCTGAGCACTACGCGCGCGGCCGCGGGTTTGCGCAACGCGCCATGGGTCCGCAGCAGGGGCCGGATGAACCAAGATGCAACCGGACTGCGTAGCGATGAAGGGGAGGAGGGCTGTGTCGACATTGCAAGTCACCTGGTCGGCAATTCGGCCCGCTCGTGCGAGACATTCGCAGCCGGCGGAGTGGGTTTGCTCAGAAACGGCACGCGCTTGAAGAACAGCTTCAGCGCTTGCCAATGAATTTTCGCGACGACGCCGAACGTCATCAGCGGATAACCGAAGAACACGCGCAGCACGTTGCGGGCATCGAGCGGGCGGGCGCTCCCCGCGATGCTGGTCAGCAGCAGCGGACCCTCGCCATCGTCGTAGTCGATGCAGGCGAGCGAGCGCAAAGGCTTACCGCATTTCGGCGATGCAAACATGAAGCGGAACGTGTAGTGCCCTTGCACCTTGCAGAACGGCGACACGTGGAAAACTTTGCGTGCAGTGAGCGGTGTGCCGTTCAGGACGCCGCTGCCCGGATCGAGCAGGTAGCAATGGCGCTCGCCGAAGGTGTTGTTCACTTCACACACCACGGCGCGCAACGTGCCGTCCGCGCGCTCGCAAAACCAGAAGCTCACCGGATTGAAAACGTAGCCCAGCACGCGGGGGAACGTGTGCAGGAAGATCTCGCCGGTGGCGTCGTGGATGCCGTTTTCGTGCAGCATCGATTCGATCCATTGGAGCGCCGTTTGTCCCTCGGCACCGTGATCACTGTCGTGAAAGCTTAGTAAGCCGAATCGATTGGTCGCGAACAAGCGCGAGTCGCGCTGCGTACCTTGGGCCAGCCTTGCAGCACGTGCGCGCAGCGGCAGCCGCAACGTGTAGACGCCGTAGGAGAACGCGTTGCGTGCCGGGCGCAGCCGCTTGTGTCGCACGGGTCCGACGAGCAGCAGGTCGGGGGTATCGAAGGATTGGGGGGCTGGCGTACTCATGCTGCAAGCGCCGTTTCGTTACCGCTTGATGCCGCGATAGCCGCAAGGCCGGTCAGCTTCGCGGCCGCTTCCAGGCCGGACTTCAGCCCGTCTTCGTGGAAACCGTAACCGGTCCATGCACCCGCGAACCACGTATTGCGTACGCCTTGCATCGACGGCAAATTGCGTTGAGCCTGGATAGCGGCTTGATCGAAGACAGGGTGGCTGTAGGCGAACTCGCGCATCACGGTGTCGCGACGCGGCTCACGCACCGGGTTCAGCGAGACGATGACTTGCGTCTTGAATGGCAACGGTTGCAGCTTGTTGATGAGGTAATGCACGCATAACTGTGGCTCACCGCCCAGCTCGCCGGTGCGGCTTTCGTAGTTCCAGGCAGACCATGCCCGTTGCGCCGGCAGCAGCGAAGTGTCTGTATGCAACACCGCGCGATTCGGCGCGTAGCCGATCGCACCCAGCGTGGCCGATTCGTCAAGCGAGGGATCGGCGAGGAGGGCCAGTGCCTGGTCGCTATGGCACGCAAGCACGACGTGATCGAAGTGTTCCAACCCCCGCGCGCTATCGATCTCTACTCCGTGCGCGCTGCGTCTCACCGATGTCACGGGCGCACCGGCGCGGGCGTCGCCTATGACCGGCAGCATGCGCCGCACGTATTCGCGTGCGCCGCCGTTGACGGTGTGCCATTGCGGCCGGTCGTTGACTTGCAGCAGGCCGTGGTTATGACAAAAGCGAATCAGCGTGCCGATGGGAAACGCCATCATCTGCGATGTGGAACATGACCAGATCGCGCCGATCATCGGCAACAGGTACCAGTCGCGGAATGCGGTCGAAAACTGTTCACGTTCAAGGAAGACGCTCACCGGTTCGGCGAGTTGAACGTCCTTGCCAGCCAGCGCCAGCGCGGTGGTCGTGCGGTTGAAGCGGAGGATATCGGCCAGCATGCGCAGGAATGCCGGGCGCAGCAGATTGCGGCGCTGCGTGAAAACCGTGTTCAGGTCGCTACCCGCCCATTCCAGCCGGCGGTCCGTCAGCGAAACGGAGAACGACATATCGGTCGCGGTGGTGGGAACGTCGAGCTCTTCAAACAGCTTCACCAGGTTCGGATAGGTACGGTGATTGAAGACCAGGAAGCCGGTATCCACGCCGTGCGTGATGCCGTCGAGGGTCACGTCCACCGTGTTGGTATGACCACCAAAGTAGCTGCCGCCCTCGAACAGCGTCACGTCGATACCCGCCTTGGCCTTCGCCAGCCGATAGGCGCACGCGAGCCCAGAAATCCCCGCTCCGATTACCGCAACTTTCATGACGGTGCTCCGTGTGTCTTTGTCTTTTGTGTCGACTGCCTGATGGCTCTGACGGCTCTTTGTCTGGAACTACCGGCGGTTGCTCATGCCGCATTCAAGGTGATTTACGCAATCCCGGTCGCGATGGATGCACGCGGCCGGAATTTAACGATCATTCGCTGACGACATTTTGTCCACCGCGATAAATAAATTTCGTCTATGGTCAATAATGTTTCGAATTGTCGCGAAAGTCCATAGATAATGGAATTGAGGCGGTTTTCGCCTCATCTGTTAATTTATCTATTCGCGAGTTTGTCCATGACAAATACATCGGAAACTGATCTGTCCATGTGCGTTACGGCGGGCGGTGAGGCTGGAGCGGGAGGGTTGACGCCGGTCAATCCCGATCCAACGGGCACGGCGGAGGACGGTGCTGTGGCGGGTATCGTGGGCATCGGAATTGGTATTGGAGCGATCGCTCACGAGATCGGGCTGACCAAGGACACGTTGCGGGTCTGGGAGCGTCGTTACGGCTTCCCGCAGCCGCTGCGATCATCGGGTGGCGAGCGGCTCTATCCGCAAGAGCAGGTGACCAAGCTCAGGCTGGTCAAGCGCCTGCTCGACGCGGGCCACAGGCCGAGCAAGGTCCTGCCGCAATCGATCGCCCGTCTACAGCAGCTGGCTGAAGATTCGGGCGTGGGGCAGGACGCGCCGGACGCGCAACTGGACCGCCTTGTGGAACTGCTGCGGGTAGGCCGCTACGACGACTTCCGCTTCGAGCTGCTCAAGCGCGCCACGCGCGAAGGGCTCGCGCACTTCGTTCTCGACGTGGCTGCGCCGTTGTCGGCGAGGGTGGGCAATGCATGGGCAGCAGCCACGCTGCAGGTCTATCACGAGCACCTCTTCAGTGAAGCCATGCAGGTCACACTGCGCTCGCTCATGCGTCCGCTCTCCGAGGCTTTGCGCGGGCGCGGCACGCACCCGCGGGTGCTGCTCACCACGCTGCCGGGCGAGGGGCATGGGCTCGGAATCCTGATGGCGGAGGCTATGCTCGCGCTGGCCGATTGCGAATGCGTGGCGCTCGGGACGCAGACGCCACACCAGGACATAGTCGACGCCGTCACGGCCCATGAAATCGATATTGTCGCCCTGTCGTTTTCCGCTTCCATGCCCGCGCAGGCCGTGGTCAACGGACTCATGGAGTTGCGCGCGGCTCTGTCGCCGAACGTGGTGATCTGGGTCGGTGGCAGCAGTCCCGCATTACGGCGCAAGCTCCCTGATGGCGTGCTGAACGTTGCGGGACTTGGGCCGATTGAAGACGTTGTAGCGGAGTGGCGACATAGCGCCATGCTATGATCGACGGGCGTTTTGCTGCATCGTCTGGTTTGCATGACGGTTGATGCAGCGAGGCCAGGCCGGGCGTGACCAAGATACGTTTCATGGTCCAACGCCTTGGCGTGACGTAAAACATGTTGCGCCTTGCGCCTGTCACGCGTGAAAGGCATGCTTCATGCGACTCACTCATCAGTACCCGGCGAAAGTCAGGGGAGGGTCTCGCCAGGCAACAAGGTTTTAACAAAGTATCAAAAAAGGCTTTAAATGAGCTGCAACACAGCTCGCGCTTCGTACTTACCTCAGGCACAGGGTTGGTTCCTCACCCACGGTAGACATTGCAGCGCCGCTTACCGCCGCGTTTGCAACGGGCAAAAAGTCGCAGAAGGACGCGACAGGCGCTTCTTTACCGTTTTTGCATCTGAGCGCCTGATTCCCGCGTAAAATTGAAAGCTTCGCCGCTGGCGGCGCGGGTTCCCGCGCGTAGCCGGCTAAAGTTACAACAGACAGAACTGTCGCACTACGTTGCAAACCAGGGGTGGACTATGAACACGATGCTTTATCCGGAACTGTATAAATCGCTGGAATCGGTTCGTTGGGACATGGAGAAAGATATTCCCTGGGACAAATTCGACTCGGCGCTGCTCACCGACGAACAAGCCAAGACCATCAAGATGAACGCGATCACCGAATGGTCCGCGTTGCCCGCCACGGAAATGTTCCTGCGCGACAACCACAACGACAGCGATTTTTCGGCGTTCATCAGCGTGTGGTTCTTCGAAGAGCAGAAACACTCGCTCGTGCTGATGGAATATCTGCGCCGCTTCAAGCCTGAAATGGTGCCGACCGAAGCAGAACTCGATGCCGTTCGCTTCGAATTCGATCCCGCTCCTCCGCTCGAAACGCTGATGCTGCACTTCTGCGGCGAGATCCGCCTTAACCACTGGTACAGGCGCGCGGCCGAATGGCACACGGAACCGGTGATCAAGCACATCTACGAAACCATTTCGCGCGACGAAGCACGTCACGGCGGCGCGTATCTGCGTTACATGAAGAAAGCGATGACGCAGACCGGCGATATCGCGCGCGCCGCGTTCGCGAAGATCGGTGTCCTGATGGCTTCGGCACGGCGCACGGAAAAACCGCTGCACCCGACCAATCTCCACGTCAACCAGGCGCTGTTTCCGCGCGACACGATCCAGTCGCGTTTGCCGGATCCGGAATGGCTCGAACACTGGCTCGACGAACAAATTCGGTTCGACGACAGTTGGGAAAAGAAAGTCGTCGAACGGATCCTGCATAACCTTTCCATTCTGTTCGAGCGCTCGTTCGCCACGGCGCAGGAGTTGAACCGGTATCGCAAGGAAGTCGTTTTGCGCCTGCAGGCTGCACAAGCCGCGTCACAACTGCCGGCCTGATCGGCACTCCGTCTTGTTGTTCTGAACAGCCCGCCGGTTTGTGATCGGCGGGCTGTTTGTTTATGAAGGGCGTGTTCCATGCGCAAACACGCTTGTACTCGGCCGTAAGTAAACGTGCGCCGGCACGCATGGCACACTACGGTCCTTCTGAATCCCTCATCGCTTACCGACATGCCTGCTCCTTTCGAACGCAAGATCATGACGCGCGACGCGCTCGCTGCTGCGCGCACGCAACTCGCATCGCCGGTGGTTTTCACGAATGGCGTCTTCGATATCCTGCATCGCGGCCATGTGACCTATCTCGCCGATGCCAAGGCGCTGGGTGCAACGTTGATTGTCGGTGTGAACAGTGACGCGTCGGTGCGTATGCTCGGCAAGGGCGACGACCGGCCGATCAATCGCGAAGACGACCGCATGGCGTTGCTGGCCGCGCTGGAAAGCGTGGATTGGGTGGTGAAATTCGAGGAGCCGACGCCGCTGGAGCTGATCGGCGAACTGCATCCGGACGTGCTGGTGAAAGGCGGCGATTACGACATGGACAAGCTGGCGGAATCGGCGCTGGTGCGCAGCTGGGGCGGCAAGGCGCTAGCCATTGCGTTCGAGCACGACCGCTCGACGACCGCATTGCTCAAGAAAGTGCGCACGCAGGGATAAATTCGGCGCCAGGAAACAGCTTATTGCGTAAGCGGCGCCGCCTGTACGGCGGCCGCAGGCGCGGGACCGCCGACCACCGCCTGGTCTGCGGCTTCTTCAGGGCTGATCGGGCGAACGCGTACCAGTTCCGGATGCACTTGCCGGTCGAGATGTTGCGGTTCGCGTCCGCCGGCCGATGGCAGCGGCCCGAACACGCCTTGCACGACAACGAACATCAACAGATTTGCCAGAAATAACAGGGCGAGCAGCCAGCGCAACATGGAAAGCGCTCCATCAATCAGGTGAACGGGATACGGCGGCTTCGCGAGCGATCAATGCTAGCCCCGCGAGCACGAGGGAGTCGTGGCGAGTATGCGGCACCTTTAGCGCGCCCGCCACTTCGCTGGCGCCACCGCCGCTAAGAATCAGGCGTACGTCGTCGTTCCATTGGGCGCGCAGATCCTGCCACGCGCGTTCTATCAAACCGGCCTGCGCGAGCAGGCTTCCGGATGACAAAGCCGTACGCGTGTCGGTGGCAAAAATACCGTTGGATGAGCTGATTGCGCGGCGGGCGGTGTCAGGCAGAAGCGTGGGCAATTGTGCCGTGTGGGTGCCGAGTGATTGCATCATCAGCAACCAGCCGGGTGCAATCAGGCCGCCTGTGAACGTGCCATCGGCGAGCAGCGCTTCAAGCGTCGTCGCCGTGCCGATGGTGGCAATCAGCAAGTTTTCCCCGGGGTAAGCGGCGTGCGCGCCGATCATGCCGCACCACCGGTCACTGCCGAGCGCCGCCGGTTCCGTGTAGCGGTTCGTTACGCCTGATTGTTGCGCCTGCGCGCGCACGATCGTGCGGGGCAAGCCGGACCAGCGTGCATCAAGAAGGGCTGAAATGCGCTCGCCCACGCGCGGTCCCGCCACGTTCGAAATCCATGCGCCCGCAGGGCGCGGCAAGCTGGACCAGTCGGCTATATCCGCCAGAACGGCTTCGACGTCGACGTGTTCAAACGCGCCCCCACTGAGCGTTTCCTGGGTGGCGCTTACCAGCGACCATTTGATCCGGCTATTACCTGCATCGATAAGCAGAAACGATTCACCACTCACGGCCGCTGCTCCGCAAGGCGCAGCGAGACGTCGCCAGTGGTGGCGGTCCTTAGACCCGTGGGCGTGTCGATCTGCAACTGGCCGTTATCGTCAATACCGACCGCCACGCCGCGCGCCACTTCCACGCCTTGCTCAAGCAGTACGACCTCGCGTCCGGCGTAGGCGTGTGCGGCGAGCCATTGCTGGCGAAACGGGCGGAAGCCGTCGGCGGCAAAACGTGCGAGGGTGGCATCGAGCGCGTTCAGGACGGCGGCGAGGGTGTCGGTGAGATTAGCGTCGGGCCACGCCCGCGACAACGATGCCGGCAGGTTGCCCGGCACGGGAAGGGCGTTTCGACGCTGCGCTTCATCGAGTTCGGCGGCCAATTCCGCCGCGCCGTGCAGGTTGATGCCAATACCGATGACCACCGCGCTTGCCCGCGGCGTATTCCACGCGGTTTCGATGAGGATGCCGGCGAGCTTGCCGTCGTCGAGCAGGATGTCGTTCGGCCATTTCAGCGCCAGTCTCGCCGATGCCGCCAGCGGCAAGCTGTTCAGCGCGTCGAGCACGGCGGTGCCGGCCGCGAGGCTCAGGCCCGCGAGCCCTTCCAGCGGCCGCGGCAGCACGCAGGCGATGGAAAACAGCAGCGCGTTGCCCGGTTGCGCAACCCATGCGCGGCCCCGGCGGCCCCGGCCGGCGGTCTGCAAATATGCAACTCGCACGAACGGCGTGCCATCGGCGGCCTTCAGCGTCGAACGTGGCGAGAACGAGCCGGGTGACGACGCTGACGCTGACGTCTTGTTGCGAGGCTGTTCCTTGAGCTGCGCCATCAGGTCGGCATTCGTGGAGCCCGTTTCATCGACGATCTCGATCGGCCAGTCGCGCACCGGCCGCGCGGCGAGCGACATCAGCCGGTCGCGGTCGATCCGCCAGGCGGCGTCGAGCGGGAAAGACGAGTTGGATGAGTTCATATCCGCATTGTAGCGATCTGGCGCCCGGGGGCTGGGCGGGGAAATACGCACAACGGCGCGCACGCCGGTCGTTGCGGCGTGCCCGGGTGCCCAAACCCTGGCCGGTTGGCCAACGCCCCGCCTGTTCGAGATTCCATCACCTACCTTCGCTACAATGGCTTCTCCCTCCACCCTACCCGGAGCGTTTTCAAGCCTTGAACTTCGACACTCCGCCCGGCCTGAAGGTCGAGTCCGGCCAGCAGGGCAAGGTTGTCCGGCTTTCCGGCCAGTGGACGGCGTTCGCATTGGCGCGCGACCACGCGAGCACCAAGCGCGGCGTGGTGGACCGGCTGCGCAGCGTCGGGCAGGAAGCAATCAGGCAGTGGGACCTGCTGCCTATCGAGCGGCTCGATCACGTCGGTGGACAGGCGCTGTGGCGCGTGTGGGGCAGGAAGTTGCCGGAGCGCGTCACGCTCTCGGACACGCAGCGCGAAATTTTCGAGCGGGTCGCGTTGCTCGACGCGAATCGTGAAGAGCCTGAGCGAGCGGATCGCATCGATCCCATCACCCGCTTCGGCCTGATGCTGTTCTCGTTCTTCGAGCATCTGCAGGGCGGCCTCGCCCTGTTCGGCGGCTTCGTGCTTGACCTGATCGGGCTGGTGCGGCGCCCGAAGCGCATTCCGTGGACCGAAATCTCCGCGAACATCTATAGCGCGGGCACGCAGGCGCTCGGCATCACGGCGCTCGTGGCGTTCCTGATCGGAATCGTGCTGAGTTACCTGTCCGCGCAACAACTGCGCATGTTCGGCGCAAACCAGTACATCGTGAATATCCTGGGGCTGTCGGTGATCCGCGAGCTCGGCCCGGTGCTGTCGGCCATCCTGGTGGCCGGCCGCTCCGGTTCCGCCATCACCGCGCAGATCGGCGTGATGCGCGTGACCGAAGAGCTCGACGCCATGCAGGTCATGGGTATCCCTCATGGCCTGCGGATCGTGCTGCCGCGCGTGCTCGCGCTCGGCATTGCCATGCCGCTGCTGGTCATGTGGACCAACATGGTTTCGCTGCTCGGCGGCGCGCTGGCGGCGAAGCTGGTATTGGGTATCGACCTGTCCTTTTTTGCGCGCTCGTTGCCCTCGGTCGTGCCCATCGCCAACCTGTGGATCGGGCTCGGCAAGGGCGTCGTGTTCGGCATGCTGATCGCGCTGGCCGCGTGCCATTTCGGCTTCCGGATCAAGGCGAATTCGCAGAGCCTGGGCGAGGGGACAACGACCTCGGTGGTGTCGTCCATCACGATCGTGATTCTTGCCGACGCCGTGTTCGCCATCCTCTTCCAGTCGGTGGGCATCTGATGTCGGCTACCCTTGCATCCGCCGTTCGCGACAAACCGACGCCCGTCACCGCCGAACCGGTGATCGAAGTCGTGGACGTGACGAAACGCTACGGCCGTACGGTGATTCACGAGCATCTGAACCTGGAAGTGCGGCGCGGCGAGATCCTCGCGTTGCTGGGCGGGTCGGGCTCCGGCAAGACCACGCTCGTGCGGCAGATGCTCGGGCTGGAGTCGCCCACGTCAGGCACGATCCGTGTGCTCGGCGACGAGTGGGCGAACATGGACGAAGACACTGCGCGCATCTTGCGCACGCGCTCCGGCATGATGTTCCAGCAGGGTGCGCTGTTCTCGTCACTGTCGGTGTACGACAACATCGCGCAGCCGTTTCGCGAACTGGGCAAGATTCCGGAGGACCTGATCCGTGAGTTCGTGATGCTCAAGCTCGAGATGGTCGGGCTGTCGTGCAAGAACATGAGCAAGATGCCGTCGGCGTTGTCGGGCGGCATGATAAAGCGCGTGGGGATCGCGCGGGCCATTGCGCTCGAACCCGAATTGCTGTTTCTCGATGAACCCACGGCGGGACTGGACCCGAAGGCATCGGACGAATTCGTCGACTTGATCGCCACGCTGCATCGTGCGCTCGGGCTGACCGTGGTTCTCGTCACCCACGATCTCGATACCATGGTCGCGCTGTCCACACGGGTCGCGGTGCTGGCCGACCGGCGGGTGCTGGTGGCAGCGCCCGTGGAAGAGGCGGTGGCCGTGGATCACCCTTTTATCCGCGAATATTTTCTCGGGCGACGAGGCAGGCGCGCGTTGCAGGCGCTGCCGCCCGAGCGCCGCGCCAAATTGCCGGCGACCGCGTTGGAAGACGCACCTTGCGGTCCAGCACTCTAGTCGTTCTTAGGGCGTTCTGATGAACGGTTTTCAGGAAAGCTCTGGCAGTACGTAGTAAAAAAAGGAACCTGCTGATGGAAAACAAATCCCATGCGTTCTGGGCCGGTCTGTTCACTATCGGGCTGTTGGTCGCTATCGGCCTCGCGGTGTTCTTTTTCAACGTGGACCGCACCGTGCGCGTGCCGTACGACCTCGTCGCGCGCACCAACGTGACCGGTTTGTACACCGATGCCGACGTCCGGTATCGCGGCTTGGGCGTGGGCAAGGTGACGTCCATCAAGTTCGATCATGCCAATCCGGGGCAGATCCGCATCCGGATCGAGGTCGACAAGAACGCGCCGATCACGCAGTCCACGTTCGCTACGCTCGGTTTTCAGGGCGTGACGGGGATTGCATTCGTGCAACTCGACGATACCGGCAAGAATCCGGCGCCGCTGACGTCATCGACGCAAAATGTGGCATCGCTGCCTTTGCGGCCGGGTTTGTTCGACCAGTTGCAGCAACGAGGCGACATCCTGATCAAAAAGTTTGAACGGATTGCCGACGACGCGGACAGATTCCTCTCCGACGACATGCGCGACCAGGTGCAGCAGACCGCCAAAAGCCTGCAAGGCGCGGCTGACAGCATTGCTGTGTTGAGCAAGCAGGTCGGCCCGGTGGCGGAGCAACTGCCACGGACGCTGAATCAACTGGACCGGACGCTCGCTTCGACCAATGCGCTCGCGAACAGCCTGAGCCGGTCTGACGGCCCGTTCGTGACCAACATGAACCGGGCGGGTGAGGCGGCGGAACGTGCCGGCCGGGTGATGAACGAAGTCAACGAGTCGTTGCAGGAGATGGCCGCGCGGGTGGGTTATGAGACCTTGCCACGCGTGAATTCCCTGGCCGACGACGTCGGCAGTGCGGCGCGCTCGGTGGATCACGCCGCCGAAACCTTCAACCGGAATCCGCGCAGCCTGCTGTTTGGCGCGCCGCAGCCGACGCCGGGGCCTGGCGAGCCGGGTTTCCAATGGCCGTCGGCGCCATCGAATCCGTCGAAATGAAGTGGTGAATGAAGTTGTAAAACATGGCGCAGAACCATCGGCACCGGATCCGCTGCCCGCAGAAATTTGGCGGACTAGAGTGCGATGTCCAAGCGTTTTTGATCTTGAAATAGGGAACTGTGATGCCACACACGATCTTGCAGGCGATGCGCTTATCCAAGCGCGCTGCGCGCCCGCTGCCGCGGGCGCGCTCCGGTTTTATCAGCCTGGCCGTTGTTGCCATGCTCGCAGGTTGCGCGTCGGGACCGCCGGCGGCGGTGTCGAATATTCGTTACGACCTGGGCTCGCCTACGCCGCTCGGCAACACCATGAACATGCCGCCGGTGAAAGTGCTGGCGGTGAGCGCCGCGAAGAACCTGGATACCGACGCGTTCGTGTATCGCTTGAAATATGCCGATGCCCAGCGCACGGGCAGTTATGCGGATAGCCACTGGACCATGTCGCCGGCGGAGTTGCTCACGCAGCGCCTGCGTGCGGCGCTGGCCTCGCGCGGACCGGTGCTGACCGGTGCCGACCCGGTGCGTGCGCCCATGTTGCAGGTCGATCTGACGAACTTCGAACAAGTCTTCGATGCCCCCGAGCAAAGCCACGGCGAGGTCTCGGCGCGGGTGACGTTGTCGCAGCATGGGCAGGTGGTCAGCCAGCGCACGTTCATTGCGCGGGCGCCTTCGTACACGGCTGATGCCGCCGGCGGCGCGCGTGCGCTTGCCGCAGCTTCCGACGACCTGATCGCGCAAATGGCGGCATGGCTCGGCGTGCAGCCGCTGGTCGCGTCGCAGTGACCGCGTTGAAAGCCGCGAACGTGCTCAGGACCGCCCAGTGATTGCCACGTATGCCGACGCGGCGCGCTGCACCACAGGGCAAGAGCGAGGGCGGCGCGCATGATTCTCAAGCACTGGCAGCGCCGGCCGTCCGCGCTCTCGCGGCAGGCGCTGGCGGTTTATACAATGCTGATCGTGTACGGGTCGCTGTATCCGTTTACCGGCTGGCGAACGCTCGGAATCGGCCCGTTCGCGTATCTCACCGATCCGCTGCCGCAATATCTCACTGCGTTCGACGTCATTACCAACGTGCTCGGTTACATGCCGTTCGGCGCGCTGGCCGTGCTTGCGCTCTATCCGCGCTGGCGCGGCACGCTTGCGGCGGGTGTTGCGTTTATCGGCGGGGCGATGTTGTCAGGCTCGATGGAAGCCGTGCAGACCTATCTGCCCACACGTGTGGCGTCGAATCTCGACCTGGCCGCAAACGCCCTCGGCGCGCTGCTGGGTGCGGCGCTCACCGCGCCCGCCACCAGCATGCTGCTCGACCGAGGCTTGCTGCGGCGTATGCGTTTCATGTGGTTCGAGCGCGATGCCGCGTACATGATCGGCTTATCCGCGCTCTGGCCGTTCGCCGCGATGTATCCCGCGCCGTTCCTGTTCGCTGTCGGCGATTTGCCGCGCGTGCTCTGGTCGAGCATCGACCCGGTCATGCAGGACACGCTGCTCGCGTGGACACCTGCCGCATGGAACGTCGCGGCGTGGCCGGCGCACTTGGGCGCCAAGCTTCCCGACGGCGCCTGGCAAACGCTCATCACCTCGCTGAACCTGTTTGCCGCGCTGGTGCTGGCCACGTTGCCGATGCGCACCCGCGCGCCCCGCGTGCGACTGCTGCTTGGCCTGGTGATCGCGACACTCGGCGCGAAGGCGGGCGCGACGTTCCTGCAATCGCGCTCCGGGCTCACGTTTAACTGGGCTACCGACGGCGCCATTGCCGGCATAGCGTGCGGAACGCTGGCGGGTCTGCTTTCCCTGCGATGCTCGCGGGCGTGGCGTGCGACGCTGGCCGGTCTTGCGCTTATCGTGGCGCTGGTGCTGGTGAACCTTCTGCCGGTCAATCCCTACTTCGATATCGTGCTCGCCGACTGGCGCCAGGGGCGTTATCTGCATTTCAACGGTCTGTCGCAGTGGCTTGCGTGGGTGTGGCCGTATGCCGCACTTGGCTGGCTGGCATCGACTGCGGAGCGCGCATTTCTCGCCCGGCGGCGTGACGGCGGCGAAAAGCGCCGGTCGTTATAATCGGCTAAAAGCAACACAAAGCAACACAAAAATCCCACGACATCAAACATCTTCCGGCCAAGCTCATGGATCCGTTCTACAAATATCACGTGTTCTTCTGCCTCAACCAGCGCGACCCCGACGCCGCGCGTCCGAGTTGCGCGAATTGCAATGCGCAGGCTATGCAGGAGTATGCGAAAAAGCGCGTAAAACAGCTCGGGCTCGCGGGCGACGGCAAGGTCCGCATCAACAAGGCAGGCTGCCTCGAGCGCTGTGAACTGGGGCCCGTCGTCGTCGTGTATCCCGAAGGGACCTGGTACACGTATGTGGATGAAGCGGATATCGATGAAATTGTCGATTCGCATCTGGTGAACGGCAAGATCGTCGAGCGTTTGCTGATCGATCAGCCCGTGGTCTGAGGGCTCACGCAATGAACACGCAGACTGACAGATTTCTGATCGAAGGGCCGGTGGGCAAGATTGAAGTCGCGCTGGATCGTCCCGCCGACGGAGCGCCTACGCGAGGCATTGCGCTGGTTGCGCACCCGCACCCGCTGTTCGGCGGCACGATCGACAACAAGGTCGCGCAGACCCTCGCGCGCACGCTTGTGCAGCTTGGGTACGTCACGTATCGCTCGAATTTTCGGGGCGTGGGTGAAACGCAAGGCGAGCATGACAACGGCACGGGCGAACGCGACGACCTGCTGGCCGTGGTCGCTCATATGCGCGCGCAGCCGGGCCAAGCCGATGTGCCGCTGGTGCTCGCCGGTTTCTCGTTCGGCACCTTTGTGATGTCGCATGTGGCGAAGCATTTGCGCGATTCGGGCGAGGCCATTGAGCGGATGGTGTTCGTGGGGACGGCGGCGAGCAATTGGCAGGTGGCCGAGGTGCCGGACAACACGCTGGTGATTCACGGTGAAGTGGACGAAACCGTGCCTATCAGCTCCGTGTACGAGTGGGCGCGACCACAGGAATTGCCCGTGGTGGTGATTCCCGGCGGCGAGCATTTCTTTCATCGCAAGCTGCATGTGCTGAAGAAGATTATCGTCGACGCATGGCGTTGAGCCGGCCTCGGCTTGACGCTTCACTAATACAAACCTTCTGTTGAATCAACGCGCGGCGCGAGGCTTTCAAAGGCTTTGCGCCGCAGCCGTTTTTATCCCTCTATTCACGAATCCCCTGCACATCCCGCCACTTTCGCGGTAAAAGCGGTTTGGCGCACGCGTATAATGGCGCAGACTTTTGCGCGACCGCTTGTCGGTTCTGCGCTCGCCGTAGCGCATGCGGCACGTGTCCGGCGTCTGCAAGACCGGGTACGCCAAGCCCATGCGCCGCTCGAGTATCGAAGCGCGCGGAGGTCAGTCCAGCGAGCGTTTCACGCCGCGCCGGCGGATCAAGGATTCAACCAGGCTCTAGCCGGGTTTGTCTGGGGTTTTTGCAGTGTTGCGTGCTTTACGTCGTGGTTTAAAGTTGTCCGTCATTCAGGGCAGTTCGAACGCGATTTAAGAGCCGTCAAACGAAAACCGATGCAACCCAAGCGGTCCTGACAGGTCCAATCGATCCGCTATCGCGCGACGTCCGACGATGTCATAACCCAAGCGCTCTACTGGACTGACCCTCCGCCTGTACAACCCGTGCGTTGCGTGTTTCCTTGAAGGGAATGCCTGACTCGCCGATGTTTTTTCTGCCGATCCGAACCTATGCGCTTTTCCCCTTCAAGCTTGTCCTTCGTCGCTCCGTCCTCCATTCACCGCGCTGTCACTGCCGCTATCGTCTTGCCTGCGACACTTGTCGCGGCGACTGCGTTTGCGCAAGTGCCGCCGCCCGATGTCACGGCGCATTCGTGGGTTCTCGTCGATGCAACCAGCAATCAGGTGCTTGCTTCCGGCAACCCGGACGAGCGCTCGGAGCCGGCGTCGCTGACCAAGCTCATGACCGCTTATCTTGTCTTCGACGCGCTCAAGTCGAAGAAGATCAACATGGACCAGACGGTCATGCCGAGCGAGGCTGTGCGCCGCGTAGGCACGGACGAGTCGCGCATGTTCATCGAGGCGAACAAGCCGGTGACCGTGCACGATCTCGTGTACGGCATGATCATCCAGTCGGGTAATGACGCCGCTATTGCATTGGCTGAACTGGTGGGCGGCAGCGAGTCGAATTTCGTCGCGCTGATGAACGCGGCGGCGAAACAGATCGGTATGAAGAATACGCATTTCGCCGATGTGAACGGCATGCCCGACCCGCAGCATTACACCACGGCGGGCGATCTGGCCGTGTTGTCCACGCGCCTGATTCGCGATTTTCCCGAGTACTACAGCATCTTCTCGGTGAAGGATTTCACCTATAACAAGATCAAGCAGCCGAACCGCAATCGCTTGCTGTGGATTGATTCGACCGTCGATGGCCTCAAGACCGGTCATACCAAGGCTGCCGGATATTGCCTGATCGCCACGGCAAAACGTCCGCTGGACGGTGTGCCCGACGCGAGCCGCCGTCTGGTCGCCGTGATGATGGGCGAGCCGAAAGAGCACAACCGGGTTCAGGACAGCCTGAAAATGCTGAACTACGGCTATACGGCCTATGACGCGCTGCGCCTTTATAAGGCGGGTCAGGTGATCGAGTCGCCGCGTGTGTACAAGGGCACCGACAACCTGGTGAAGGCCGGCGTGGAGACGGATCAGTACATCACGGTGCCGAAGGGCATGGGCGACAAGGTCAAGCCGACGGTCACGCATAACGACACCATCGTTGCACCGATCAAGAAGGGCCAGCAGGTTGGAACTGTAAAGATGATGGCGGACGGCAAGGAAGTGGCGCAGTTTCCGCTGGTCGCTTTGCAGGACGTGCCGCAAGCCGGTTTTGTCGGCCGGACGTGGGACTCGCTGCTGATGATGTGGCAAAAGAAGAAGTAAGCGGCAAGGCAGGGGCGGCGGTTGGAATTGTGTGATCCGGCTCCATCTATGCTTGCTGTAAGACGCCCGGGTGGACCGGGCGTCCTGTGATGGAGAACACCATGAGCTCACCCGATATCGACGCCCTGTTCGATTTCCCCTGCGATTTTCCGATCAAGGTGATGGGCGCGACGCATCCGGAATTCCGCAATGCCGTCGTGACCGTAATCCGAGAATTTGACGACGAGTTCGATATGGAGCGCATTGAAGTGCGTCCGTCGTCGGGCGGTAAATACACTGGCTTGACCGTTACCGTGCGGGCGCAAAGCCGTGCACATCTCGACGATATCTATCGTGCGCTGACCGGTCACCCGATGGTCAAAGTGGTACTTTGAGCCTGGGCTCAGGCGCGACCGGCAGCGACTGCACGGGTGCATCGCAGGCTGCCGGCGTGCACTCGTAGAGCTGCTTGAAGCGCATGATTTCATCGAAGAGCCAGGTGCGAAAGAGTTGCACGCGTTGCGTTCCCAGCAACGCGTGCGGGCACACGAAGTAGTAATTCCACGGGCTCGGCCCGTCGACATTGAACAGGCGTACGAGCCGGCCCGCCACGATTTCTTGCATGGCAAGCGATCGGCGCACGAGCGCGATTCCCTGGCCTTGAATGGCCGCCTGCAGCAAATTCGATGAATCCTCGTACAAAACCCCACGCTTTGGCTCTGGACAGTCCACGAGTCCGGCTGCGTCGAACCATGGCTTCCAGAGCTCGTCGTGCGAGCGCAGCAGCGGCGCGTCGGCCATGTCGGCGGGCGTGCGCGGCAGCTTGCCGCCGTTAAAGTTTGGCGAACACGCAGGGAAAAACACTTCATCGAGCAATTCTTCAGCATGCAATCCGGCATATTTGCCCAAGCTGCTGAAGCGGATGGCGACGTCCACGTCGTCGCGGGTGAAATCGGTCAGCGTGTTGGTCGAGAGGAGTTCCAGATTGATTTCCGGATGCTCCTCGATAAACCCGCCGATCCGCGGTGTCACCCAGCGGGCTGAGAAAGACGACAGCATCGACACCACCAGCCGCCGGTCCCGTTCGCCCGAACGCAGGCGGCGCGTGGCCTCGGCGAGGGCGGAGAGCGTGGCGCGAACCTCGGTGGCATATTGGCGGCCAATGTCCGAGAGGCGTACGCGTTTGCCGTCGCGAACAAAAAGCGTGACGCCGAGATCGGCTTCGAGCGCACGGATCTGGTGGCTGACGGCGCCATGGGTGACGAAAAGTTCGTCGGCGGCGCGTGAAAAGCTTTCGTGACGCGCAGCGGCTTCGAACGCGCGCAGCGCATTGAGGGCGGGGAGTTGTCGGAGGTCCACGGGCGGTCTCTCGAGTGGTGTATGTGAATTTATCTCACAAACTGAAGAAAATTGCTCGTTTTGCTAAAACGTATGCTGAGCCTATCTTATAGCCATCAACACGATTTTTGGCGGAGGCTGTCATGCGAGAAATATCCACAAGCATCACGTTTGAGATTGGCGATGGTGAAACCGTTCCGATGAAGATTGGCCGCAGCGTCCGGCTTGTCGTTCAGGGTGCGCCGGTGTGGGCTACGCGTAGTAACGATACGGAAGATTACTGGCTCGTGCCGGGCGATTCCCTGAAGCTGCGTGTGCGTGAGCGGCTGTGGCTGAGTACGGAAAAGGGGCGCACCGCGCAGGTGGTGTTCACATTGGCGCCCCGGGTGGATCAGCGCGCGATTGGATGGCTGGCGCGCGGTTTCGAGAAGCTCGTCGGACGGTTCCGGTCCGGGTGGAGGACGGTTTAAGAGGGTTTCTCGTTCACGCTCGGGTCGTTGTTTGGTTGGTTAAGCTCGCGTCTGTGGACCAGAGGGTCCGCTGGCGCGAGCGAGCGCAGCAGTAGGTGATTAGCGGTCAAGGTTGGTTTTTCATCTTGACCGGGGGTGTAATTAGTTTTGTGTAAACGGTCATTTGGCAGGAGACTGCCAGTATCTAGGAGCAACGATGACCGTCGTGAAGCGCAACAAACGAGTAAAGCCCGATCCTGAGTTGGTCAAATTGGCGGACAGCCTGTTGGCGAACTACCAGAAACCTGAGGATTTGATTGGCGAGAATGGGCTGCTCAAGCAGCTCACCAAGATGTTGGTCGAGCGGGCTCTGGAAACCGAGATGTCCGAGCACTTGGGCCACGGCAAGAGCGAAGCGGTGACCAATGCCACGGGCAATACCCGCAACGGCCACAGCGCAAAGACGTTGCAAGGCGAGTTTGGCGAATTGCCGCTCGATATCCCGCGTGA
>NZ_MTHB01000300.1 GCF_002220365.1 Caballeronia sordidicola
ACCTTCTGTCGGAACTGGGGGTCGGGGCTGTGCAGCCACTGCTTGACCCGGTGCGGACGCAAATCGCCCGCTTGCAAGATTCGTTGCAAATGACTGCGGCTGATCTGCTTGGTCACGCCGCGCTCGATCGCACGCTCAACCAGTTCGTCCAGCGTCGGTGTCGCGCGGCCGTCTGGTTCTGCCGGTTCGCATGCCAAGGCAAGCAACTCGAGTCGTTGCGCCTCACCGATACGCCTCGGACGGCCCGGACGCGACACCTCCTGCAAGCCTTCGACGCCCTGACGCACGAGGCGAGTACGCCAATGCGAGACGGTTTGCACCGACACGCCGAGCGCCTGCGCAATTGCCGTCGTGGACTCGCCTCGGTGAGCCATCAGCGCAATCTGCGCTCGCATCACTTGCCGCTGCTCCGCCGTACCGCGTCGGGTCAACAACTCAAGCGATTTACGCTCCTCTCGAGATAGTTTGATTACCTGCGCTTGTCGTCCGCGTCCCATGCAGTCGAGTTTACTTGTACTTCTTTTTTATTGAAAGATAGTTCAGGGATGTTGTACTAGGCCGGTTTGGCGCCGAGGTAATCAAACTCGATCCCGCCACGCCCAACTACGATCCCTGGAACACCGTGGTCTTTGGCATGTCCTCGGCGCGCGGCAAGCAGAGCATCCTGGTCGATCTGAATTTGCCAGACGGGCGTGAGGTGTTCAACCGCCTCGTGCGTTCAGTGGATGTCATCGTGATGAACGCGCCGGATCGGCAGCTGTCCCCGCTTGGACTCGATGAAGCGAGCCTGCAAGCCATCAATCCAGGTGTCATCTTCTGTCAGCTGGACTGTTTTGGCGGCCCGCGCCGCGGCCCGCGGACCGACTACCTGGGCTACGACGACTTGATCCAGGCTGCCACAGGCATCATGGTCCGCTTCGGCGGGAGCATGCAGACACCGGAAGAACACGCCCACGTCGGCACGATCGACGTGATGTGCGGATTTGCGGCCGCGCTCGGCGTCGCCGCTGCGTTGTATCGAAAGGCGAGGACCGGCGAAGCCAGTCGCGCCCGGACGTCCTTGGCGGCGCTGGGCGGTCTGGTGCAGATTCCGTTTTGCTACGACTACCCGGGCCGGGAGCCTTTTAACGAGCCTTCTGGCCGCGGCGCGCTGGGCTATAGCGATCTTTCCCGGTTGTATCGGGCAGCGGACGAATGGCTGTACCTCGCTGCCAGCGAGGCTGAGCTTTCGAAGCTGGATGCCGTGGAAGGGCTGGAAGGTCTTCGCACCGCGGTTGATCGGGCTCAATTCCTCTGCGCTGCCTTCGCCACGGCGCCTGCCGAAACCTGGCAAGCCCGGCTCCGCGCGGCGGACATTTCGGCTGCCGCGCTCGACAACATCGACGCGCTGCGCCCGCGCTACAGCCGTCCAGCGGACAACCGACCGGGAACCGACAACGGAAGCTACTCCTTTAGCGTCTACGCGAGACACCCCAGCGGTCATTGCGTGACCCAACTCGACCCTCTTGCGATTCGTCCTCGTCACGCGCCAATCCGTGCGCTGGCCCCGGCGGAGAAATTCGGTGCTTCGACTCGCGGCGTGCTGAGTAAGTTGGGCTACAGCGATATCCAGATCGAAGCGCTGATTGAATGCAAAGCAATCAATGACAGCTGGAGTAAAGAGTACTTGCCGAGCTGAGCCGAGTAAGAAAGGTCCAGCCGCGTCGGCGTCGGCGTCGGGCGATCGTTGCTCCAATCGAGAGCACACAGCCGACCGTTTCCTTCGGGAGACGAACACGCTGTGAGATCGCGGAGCACGCACTGAACAAGTTGTCTGGTGGACGTCGTCATCGACGCTGCCGAAGATTGATCCGCACGGATTTTCCGTGCGATGGTTGTGACACAACATACACATGATCCGGTCGAGCCGGACTAGGAGACAGCAATGCCAGCTATTCCAGCAGCGTTTTGCGTCGAACAGACGAGAAACAAGATCGCTCGCGCCCCCGTCGCCAATCACTCGCTCATGTTGCCCACGCTAACGGGCGACATGAACTATTCCAAAACGAACCTGAGAGGCGGATCAGATCGGCTCTTAAGACCTGTGTTCGTACTGTCGCCGATTGATCGCCACAGTCAAACATCGCCCCGTTTGTGTTGAGTAATACAAATCAATTATCTGAAGAGTAGCTCAGAAAACCCGGCGTGCAGTGGCTGGTTCGAATTTTTCATCTGACCGCCTGGCGTCATTTCGCTGGAGGGTGATGGGGACAGTTTGGTAACCCGTCATTACATTCGCCATGCCGGTGATTTGCCGGCGTTGATGCCGGGCAACCAGAGAGTCACGAGGCACCTTGAAAGGAACGATCATGCAAAGTCAGAGCAATACGTTCGTGAGCTTCCGGAAGGTCAGGAAGACATACGACGGCGAATCACTCGTCGTCAAGGATCTCAATCTTGACATCAGAAAGGGCGAGTTCTTGACGCTGCTCGGACCATCCGGTTCTGGCAAGACGACTTGCCTGATGATGCTCGCAGGATTCGAGTACCCGACCGATGGAGAAATATGGCTGGACGGGCAGCTTCTCAATCGTATCCCACCCCATAAGCGCGACATCGGGATGGTGTTCCAAAACTATGCACTTTTCCCACATCTAACGGTTGAGCAGAATCTCGAGTATCCGCTTCGGGTCAGGAAAATACCTACCGACGAACGTGCATCGCGCGTCAAGCGGGCGCTTGGGATGGTGAACATGGAGAAGCTGGCCAAGCGCATGCCCGGTCAGCTCTCAGGTGGGCAACAACAGCGCGTCGCACTCGCTCGGGCACTGGTGTTCAATCCGAAGCTGGTTCTCATGGATGAACCACTTGGCGCGTTGGATAAGCAACTGCGCGAGCATATGCAAATTGAGCTTAAGGCATTGCATGAATCACTTGGATTGACGTTCGTCTACGTCACCCACGATCAGAGCGAAGCACTCACGATGTCCGACCGGGTGGCCGTGTTCGACCAGGGAATCATCCAGCAGCTCGACAAGGTCGATTCGCTTTATGAATCACCGAAAAACCTGTTTGTTGCCAACTTCATCGGTGACAGCAACCGCGTTAAGGGAAAAGTTGTCGGCACTGACGGTGCTTACTGCGACCTTCAGATTCATGGCGGCGCAACGGTGCGTGCGCTCAATGTTGCCCGGCTCGCTGTCGGTACCGACGCGACCGCTGTCATCCGGCCGGAACGGCTATCGATTGTGAGCAATGGCGCCGTGCAACGCAATGTCATCAGCGGTGAAACACTTGGGATGATCTATTTCGGGGATCACGTGCGGTTGCGCTGCAGACTGCCGGATTCCAACGAATGCTTCGTGAAGGTACCGCTGGAAGGCAGCGGCGCCGCGCATATCGAGCCAGGACAATCCATTTTGTTGTCGTTCCATGAAGACCATCTCAAGGTCTTCCATTAACCACTTTTGCCAACGTTACGGTGCGACAAGGAGAAGGAAATGAAGGTCCGAAAATACATGGTGGGAACCGCTGTCCTGTTGGGGTGTTCAGGTGCGGCTTTCGCCGACGCGTTGACGGCGGTCAACTATGGGGGCGCCACGGGCGATGCCCAGACGCAGGCCTGGGTCAAACCCTTTGCAGCAAAGAGTGGCATTGCGGCAGACGCCATCGAATACACCGGTGACCAGGCAAAGGTCAAGGCCATGGTGGACGCGAAGAACGTCACGTGGGATGTGCTCGAGGTCGAGTCCGCGGACGTCGGTCGCGGGTGCCAGGATGGTCTCTACGAGAGACTGGACTGGAGCAAGATTCCGAACAAGGACGATCTGATGCCCGGGTCGGTCACGCCGTGTGCCGCGGGAGAATACGTCTGGTCAGAGGTGCTTGCGTATAACCCCACGCTCACGAAGAGCCTGGAGCCCCACGGCTGGAAAGACTTCTGGGACGTGAAAAAATTTCCTGGCAAGCGTGGCATGAAAAAGGAGGCTCGCTATAACCTCGAGTACGCCCTGATGGCCGATGGCGTACCTCCGCAAGACGTGTACAAGGCACTCGGCACGGCATCGGGTATCACCCGGGCATTTGCGAAACTTGATGAGCTCAAGCCGTACATCCAGTGGTGGGACGCAGGTGCGCAGCCTCCCCAATTCCTCGCAGCGGGAGATGTTGTGATGTCCACCGCCTACAACGGCCGCATCGATGCAGCACAACGCGCCGGCAACAAAAATCTGGCGATCTCGTGGGACCAGAGCATCTACGACCTCGATTTCTTTGTCATTCCGAAGGGTTCGAAGAACAAGGACGCTGCGCAAAAGTACATTGCCTACACGCTGACACCGGAGGCACAAGTGGCATTCGCCCAACATATTCCGTACGGTCCTACCAACAAGGTTGCCCTGAAACTGTTGGATGCGAATACGTTGGGGAACCTGCCAAATGCGCCGAAAAATGCGAAGAACGCGATCCCCGATAGTGTTGATTTTTGGACCGATCACGGCGATGGTCTCGAACAGCGATTCGCTGCCTGGGCGGCGAAGTAAAACTTTGCAGCGCATCGGGAAATCCATATCGGATGTGCTGATTGAGGAGAAACAATGGACGCGATCATGAGCAGTCAGGATTGGCAGAGTCGGGAGCTTAAGCGCTCCCTCCGGCACGTCAATGTGCGAAAACAACTCGGAGCGCTGGCGCTAATTGGCCCGCTTGCGGTATTCATCCTCCTGGTGTTCTTGTTACCGGTCGCGTCCATGCTGATGCGCTCTGTCGAGAATCCAGAGGTAGTAGATGCACTGCCAGCCACTACCCAAGCGCTGCGCCAGTGGGACCGAAAATCACTGGTGCCGGACGAGGCCTTCCGCGGAATCATGCTGGACATCGAGCGAAACGGAGGTGACAACAGCTCCGGGAGCGCAGCAGGCCGCCTCAATGCCGAGAAGGAGGGTTTTCGTTCACTCTTTTACAAGACGTCAAGTGCACTGCCATTTGGCAAAACGGATGCAGAACTTCCGGCCGCCGAGATTCGGCGAAAGCTGACCGAAATCGATTCACGCTGGTCCGATCCGTCATTCTGGACAGCGATTGCAGGTAACGCGTCCCGCTATACGCCGGCATATCTACTTGCGTCAGTCGACTATATGCAGGACGCGAACGGGGCGATTGTCCATGTCCCGCCCGGGACAACCGCGTACCAGGCACTGTTCAAACGGACATTTGTGATCAGCGCTCTTGTTACAGCCGCCGCGCTGATATTCGGTTATCCCCTAGCCTACTGGTTATCGATTCTGCCCGCGAGACGCTCGAACCTGCTCATGATTCTCGTGTTGTTGCCCTTCTGGACGTCGATTTTGGTTCGGATTTCGGCCTGGATTGTCATCCTTCAGGGATCGGGACTGGTCAACCGATTGTTGCTCACGCTAGGTGTGATTTCATCGCCTTTACCGTTGCTGTTCAATCGCACCGGAGTGCTGATTGCCATGACGCACATCCTTCTGCCATTCATGGTGCTTCCCTTGTACAGCGTCATGAAGTCCGTTCCGCCGTCGTATCAGAAGGCTGCCATATCATTGGGGAGTCATCCGTTCGGCGCCTTCTGGAAGGTCTATGTCCCGCAGACGCTGCCGGGAGTAGGCGCCGGTTGCCTCCTTGTGTTCATCACGGCGCTTGGCTACTACATTACTCCGGCGTTGCTCGGCGGGGCTAGCGATCAGATGGTCAGCTACTACATCGCGTACTTCACAAACGTTGCGCTCAACTGGGGGATGGCGTGTGCCCTAGGAACGGTCCTGCTGATAGCGACGCTGCTGCTGTTCGCCTGCTACAAGAAGATCGTCGGAACCGAATTGAATCTGGGGTAGATTATGAACACTCGTGTTGCTCGATTCGCTCCCTATGTTTCAGTGCCTGAGATTGCATGGTTCTATCTGCTCAGGACAATGAACGTAGTGGTGCTGCTGTTCCTGGTATCGCCGATATTGGTGATCATCCCGCTGTCGTTCAGCAATAACTCACTGCTGATCTATCCGATTCACAGCTTTTCGTTCCGTTGGTATGAAAACCTCTTTACATCCACGGCCTGGCTGCGGGCAGGAAGGAACAGCTTCATCGTCGCGCCGCTCGCGACACTTCTTTCGACGATTCTGGGAACGCTTGCGGCACTTGGCCTTAACAAGGCCACGTTCAAAGGCAAAGGCGCACTCGTAGCCGTCCTGATCTCGCCCATGATTGTTCCGGTAATCGTCACGTCGGTAGGCATGTACCTCCTGTTCGCGCGTTTTGGTCTCGCCGGAACCTACCTTGGGCTCGTGCTCGGACATACCGCGATTGCTGCGCCGTTCGTCGTCGTGACCGTCACCGCAACGCTCAGCGGCTTCAATCAGAACTTCGTTCGCGCCAGCCTTAGTCTCGGTGCGTCGCCGGTCAGGACATTCTTTTCAGTGACCCTGCCGATCATTGCTCCGGGGGTGATCTCCGGGGCGTTGTTCGCCTTCGCAACGTCATTCGACGATGTCGTGATGACGTTGTTTCTGGCCGGGCCCACGCAAGGCACGTTGCCATTGCAGATGTTTATTGGCATCCGCGAGAACATTTCCCCGACCATCGCGGCACTGGCGACCATCCTGATCATCTTCTCGGGATTACTGCTTTTGACGATGGAGTGGTTGCGTTCGAGAAGTGCGGCGAGGCAGGTTGCGGCATGACGAAGGGGACGAACGCCACCAGAACGCGAAGGTATTCGTCCAGGTTGTCCTTGAGGTCATCCACTTCGACCCCGAAAGGCGCTTAGGCGCAAGTGAGCGTCTTTTTCCGGAAAGCATCGACCTGGCGTAAGCATAGGCTTTCCAAAGCGGGCCAAATCCATCATATCGACGGATACCCCGAATCAGGAGTCGATCATGAGGGAAAAGCAGTTGCTCTTAGGGATATCGGCGGCGATATTCGCGGCGTTTGCCTGGTCGTTGAACTTCATTGCTCCATATGTAACCGGTGCGTATTCGATCTACGACTTGGCGGTCTGCCGCTTCATGATGTCGGGGGTACTGGGACTCGCAATCTTGTTTGCCCTGCGTGGGAGAGGCCCCAGACTCACTTTCGTTGATTGGATCGTCGCGGCGTGGCTCGGTTTGATCGGTTATGTCGGATACTTTCTGACCATCATGATTGCAGTCCTCTACGCGGGGCCGATCATCCCGCCGGCCTTCGTTGCGTTGGTACCCGTTGTACTGGCGATCGTTGCCAATCTCGGCAGTCGAGGAATACGTTGGCGGTCCCTTGCACTTCCACTCGTTCTTGCCACGACAGGTCTGCTGCTCCTGAATGCGGCCAACATCTTGCATCTGGCGCAGCGGTCGGCGGGCTCGACTCGCTCGATCGGGATCGGGATCGTGTTCTCGATCGCAGCCGTCTCGCTATGGACTTTGTTCGGGGTTAGCAACGAAGCCGCGCTGCGGAGCCGACCAGGGATGGATGCGCGGATATGGACGGCCCTGATGATGATTGCGGGTAGCATCGAAATCGTGGCGTTCGTTCCGGTCGGTCTGTCACTCGGTCTGTTTCGGTTCGTGCAGGTCGGCTTCGACTGGAACCTCTTCTGGCCGATTTTTGCGTCAGCGTTGGTGCTCGCCGCGGTTGGATCGATCGGCGGTTCGTGGGCATGGACCATCGCCTCGCAACGTCTTCCGCTTGGGCTCGCGGGACAACTGATTGCTACGGAAACAATATTCGCAACATCCTTTGGTCTGTTTGCTCACCGTCGCTGGCCGACATGGTCCGAGGTATTAGGCATCACGGTGCTTCTTATCGGTGTCGTGAGTGCTATCCGAACGTTCCATCGGCAAAGTTGGACGACGCCAAAACATGCCGGTGAAGTACTCGTACGTGTCGCTGAAAACCCAGAGGGCTAAGGGCAGGTCGCGTACATATCCCTGCGGGCAATAAAGAATGGAAGAAAAGTGAGATCCATGTAGGGATATTAGCGCGGCTTATAAGGTAGTTGAACATATCGAGGTATGACCGGGATTCGTAAAAAATCCGCCACATCTCAATCTAAGACACTGATATAAAAGAGGAACTGATGGCCGGTTTCACAGCGCTCAGTGCTTCGTTACGTGCGCTGGTACCTCTTCCGTTACCGATTCAATCCCATGCGCGTCGATTGTGTTGAACGCTTCGGCCAGCGCAGCCCCATCGGTCGGGAACAGATCATCCCAAACCGTGGACGTCCCGAACGAGTCGACGATTTCCAGCACCCAGCCATCGCGGCCATTATTATCGGACCGATAGATGTGCACATCGACAGAGGTGTCGCCGCGGGTTATGGCTGTAGACAGCGGGGACAATGCAAGTGGG
>NZ_MTHB01000047.1 GCF_002220365.1 Caballeronia sordidicola
AGGGCGCCGGCGTTGAAGCCGGCGCCCAGCCGTTTCAAACGCTAATGCGGTTCAGCGTGTAAGCACGGTAAGCGCCGACGAATGCATCGAACGAACCGACCTCTTCACGCTCGATTCTTGCCTGATCGTCCAGCGACTTTGTAGCGAGCACCGCCATTTCGCGTTCGGCCTCGGCGCTGAGCGGACGGCTGCGGAAGTAATCGGCGTGCTTTGCGCTCAGTTCGAACGCAAATTCGTTAAAGCTTTGATGGCGCTCTCTCATGGTCTCCAGCACGCGAGCGGACGGTGTCAGCGAGACATCGGCCAATCGTGCGCGCTGGGCCTTCAAGGCGGTCATGTGTTCGTCGATACCATGCAGCGCATCGAGCGCCTGCGCGACCGGTTCGATGGCGTCGAGCAGCGAATTCGCCCAGCCTTGCATGGGGACTTCGCGGCCATCGCGTACCAGCGTCAGGCCGGGCTTGCGGCCCTCCTTCGTGATGCGCGCGAAGTTCTCGTTGGCTTCCTCGTTGGCAGCGCGCGGCAAAAGCGGGCTGTCTTCGATCGCGCAATACAGCAGATACGCGTCCATGAAACGCGTGGTCTCCAGCGAGATCCCGGTCGGCTCGAATGGGTCGATATCGAGGCAACGCACTTCAATGTATTGCACGCCACGCGACGACAACGCATGCAACGGCCGCTCACCGGGTTGCGTGACGCGCTTTGGCCGGATGGTCGAGTAGAACTCGTTCTCGATCTGCAGCACGTTCGTGTTGATCTGCACCCATTCGCCGTCGCGCTGCGTGCCCATGGCTTCATACGCCGGATACGGCTCGCTGACCGCTTTCGCGAGCACGTCGAGGTAACCGTCGAGCGTGTCGTAACTCGGCAGCAACGCGGATTGCGCAGGGTTGTTCGTGTAGCCGAGATCGCTCATCCGCAGGCTGGTGGCGTACGGCAGATAACGCGTGGTGGCGTCGAAGGTCTCGAGCGAATTCGGGCGGTCGCGCAGGAACTGCTGGTTGAGCGCAGGCGATGCGCCGAACAAATACATCAGCAGCCAGCTTGTGCGGCGGAAATTCCGGATCAGCGCGAAATATCGTTCGGACTGGAAATCGACTACCGGCACGGTGCTGCGGTTATCGAGCGCGGCCCACGTGCGCCACACGTCTTCATGCAGCGAATAGTTGTAGTGAATTCCGGCGATGCATTGCATGGTGCGGCCGTATCGCAGCGACAAACCGCGCCGGTACACGTGCTTCAACATGCCGATATTCGATGTGCCATACCAGCCGATCGGGATGTCCTGATCGGCGGGAAGCTCGCCGGGCATGGAGTCGTTCCAGAGCAATTCGCTGCCGAGATGGGCGTAGGCGAAGCGATGCAAGTCGTCCAGTTGCTCGAGCGTGCGCGCGACGTCATGCTCGGCCGGCGTAATCAGTTCGATCAGCGCTTCGGAGTAGTCGGTGGTGATGAGCGGATGCGTAAGCGCCGAGCCGAATGTGTGCGGATGCGGTGTGGTGGCAAGCGTACCCTCGTGCGTCACCCGCAGGCTTTCCTTCTCGATGCCGCGCAGCCCTTGGCGCAACGCAGCGCCTTGCGGGCCGCTGGTCAGCGCGGATAAGCGGCGCAGGAAAGCGCTGTCAGACGGAGATGAGAAATTCGTATTTGCCATTGCTGCGACGGTTGCGTGTCTGGCGCCGAACCGAATGCGCCGAACCAGATTTTTGGGTAGCGGGCACTTTAACATCTCAGTGTAAGACGTGCTTGAACCCTTGCCGGATAAGGGTTTGCGCGAATTCCAGTGGTTTGGCGAGTGAGTGGTAGCGGCAGGGTTCGATGGGCGATGCAGGACTTCCGATTCGGCTGCGTAAGCGGCAGTGGGTTGAGGCGGCTCTTCGGGGCGGGTCTTAGGATCCGCTTCGGGCCCACGTAACGACGCTGCGTGTCACCCGCCTTTCGCCGATCCCGCCCGGTCCGCGATCTCGTTCCACACATGAAGTGCAGCATACGCGCGATAGGGCCGCCACGCCTCAGCGCGGGCGCGCAGCGCCGTCGCTTTTGCCATCGACGGATCGCGTGCCACCAGCGCCTGCATCAGGATCAGGTCGGTGCCGGACCACGCGTCGGCATCGCGTAGTGCGCGCATTGCCACATATTCCACTGTCCACGGCCCGATACCCGGCATGGCCAGCAACGCCGCCCGCAGTTCGGCGCGGTCCGCATGAGGATCGTCGAGGGGCAGCGCGCCCGCCGCGACCTCGCGTGCGAACCCTTGCAACGCCGCCACGCGTTTGCCCGGCATGCCGATCTTTTCCAGATCGACCGCGGCCAGCGCGGCGGGCGTGGGGAAGCGCCAGGCCGTTCCGGCATGCGGATGATCGGTGAGGGGCGTACCGGCGCGTTCGACCAGCCTTCCCACAATGGTCGAAGCCGCTTTCACGCTGACCTGCTGGCCGACTATCGCGCGCACGACCAGCTCGAAGCCCGACCACGCGCCAGGTACGCGCAACCCCGGCACGGCACGAGTCAGCGGCGCGAACCATGGGTCGCGGCCGAGATGGGCGGCGATGGCAGGTGCGTCGGCCTGAAGATCGAACATGCGCGTCAGATGCTCGCCGATCGCTTTTGCGTGACGGCTCGCCGCGCCTTCCAGTGTTGCGACGAGACAGGGTTTGCTGGCGTGCCGCGTCACGCTGAGCGTGCCTGAATCGCCAAGCCACTCAATGGCACGTCGATACGAACCGTCCTCCACCGCTTCGACGCCAAGCGTCGCGCGCCCCGCGAAAAATCGCAGGACGCGGGGCCAATCGTAGGGTTCGACGTAGGGCAGTTGGATGCGGGTGGG
Organism: Caballeronia sordidicola; assembly: GCF_002220365.1. Lineage (GTDB taxonomy): Bacteria > Pseudomonadota > Gammaproteobacteria > Burkholderiales > Burkholderiaceae > Caballeronia > Caballeronia sordidicola_C. Next base: position 2,828 of record NZ_MTHB01000047.1, read on the forward strand.
CTTGGCTTGGGGCAATTTAGGCGCGTTCGAAAGCAGGGAGGATCGGGCGATCGGGATGCTGATCGGCATCGTATCGCCCTATGTGATTCAGAAGATGTCGAAAACCCGCAAGCCAACCATGCGCCATCAGCCCAGGTCCTCCGCGCCGACGGTTTCGAGCGGCGCCTCCAGCCGATGCTCCTTTTCCGCCGATAACAACGCGACCTTGCGCGCCGTGCCCCATCGATACCCCGCCAGCGCACCATCCTTATGCACCACGCGATGACACGGGATGGCAAGCGCCACCGGGTTCGACGCGCACGCATTCGCCACAGCCCGCACCGCCCGTGGCGATCCGAGCGTTTCGGCGATATCGGTATAACTGCGTGTCTGGCCGTATGGGATCCTCTGCAACGCATCCCATACGCGCTGCTGAAACGCCGTCGAGCTGATATCGAGCGGCAGGTCGAAGTGCTCCCGCGTGCCGCGCAGATAGGCATCGATCTGCACGATGAACGGTGCGAGCCGCGCTTTATCCTCGATGCGTTGCGCGTCCGACAGCTCCTGCGCCAATTCAGCTTCGAGCGCGCCAGGGTTATCGCCGAAAGCGATCTTGCAGATGCCCTTGGGCGTCGCCGCGACCAGCACGATCCCGAGCGCTGTCTGCGCAGTGGCGAAATGCACGACCAGACCCGCCCCCTTGCGTCGATAAGTCGACGGCGTCATCCCGAGCTCGGCCGGCGCCGCGTCATACATCCGCGAGGTGGAACCGAAGCCGGCGTCGTGCATGGCGCGCGTCACGTCATCGCCGCGTTGGAGCGCACCGCGCAATGCATCCGCGCGGCGGGCGGCCTGGTATTGCCGCGGCGACACGCCGACCACACGTGAAAACAGCCGCTGCAAATGAAACGCACTGACATGCACGGCGCGGCTCAATTCAGCGAGTGTCACGCGTTCCTGCGGGTCTGCGTCGAGCACCTTGCACGCCCGCTCCACAATGGCCAGCTCACGCGACAGGCTGCCCGGCTGACACCGTTTGCACGCCCGATACCCCGCGGCTTCGGCCTGCTGCGGGGTATTGAAGAATTCAACGTTTTCACGCCGCGGCTGGCGCGACGCGCACGATGGGCGGCAAAACACGCCGGTCGTACGAACGGCATAGAAGAACTCGCCGTCGGCGCTCGAGTCGCGGCTTGACAAGGCGTTCCAGCGGGTTTCATCGTTGGAAAAACCAGCGGTACTTGATTCGGGTTTCATCACAATCCTCGATTTGCGAAGGGTACGTGACTACTTTAGAGGCGCACGTCTGTAGGTACTCGCCGGATCTTGCTCTGTCATTGCTTCCTTGGATCACGGGGATGTGAACACATGGACAAATGACGCACAGATGCGACACATCATCACCATAGGGGTTTTTACTACGATAAGTGTTGCATCGGCCCTATCGGCTGTGTAATATCGGAACTGTCTCCTCCATGTCTCCTCCTGATATGGATTCAGCCCGCTCCGCAACGAGCGGGCTTTTTTTCGTCTGTACGCGTTGGCGCCTTTATAGCCGTGCTGTTTCGCAACACTTGCTAAACTTGAAGCTGGTTTTTAGGCCAACCATTGGCCGTCACACGCTAAAAACGGAGACACGCGATGCACATCCCCATCCGCGAGATTGATCACGTCGTGATTCGCTGTGCGAACCTTGATGCCATGGTTGGCTTTTACAAGACGGTGCTGGGCTGTCCGGTAGAGAAGGAACAGCGCGAACTCGGGCTGGTGCAGATGCGCGCGGGACGCTCGCTGATCGACCTGCTGGCCGTTGGGGCGAAGATCGACCGGCCGGAAAGCGGTACGCCGGGCGCGGGCAACAACATGGATCACCTGTGCCTGCGCGTGGAACCATTCGATTCTGCCGCGTTGCGTGCGCATCTGCTTGAGAACGGTGTGCGCATGGGAGAAGAAGGCCGCCGATACGGCGCTGAAGGCTTCGGCCCGTCGCTCTATTTCTTCGATCTGGAAGGCAATCTCGTCGAACTGAAAGGGCCACCGGAAGGCTGACCGGTGGCCGGCTGAGTCATCCGATCAGCGCGGTTTTCCCTTGAACACCGTCCAGTCGATAGCGACCGGATCGACCGTGGCGCTGCCCAGCGACGCCTCGCCGTCTTGTACTGTGCATTGAAGCCGCATGGTCCGTTCGGCCAGCGCGCCGAGAGCGGTGGCCACGCCATCGGTGAGCGACCATACGGTCACGTTTTGCATCCGTTCGACCTTCGCTTTGACGCCCTGCCACCAGATATCGGAGGTGCGGCCGCCATACGCGATCACAATCACGCGGTCCGCGCGTCCGCTCGCCTTTGCGATGCGCCGTTCTTCCGGCTGACCCACTTCAATCCACGTTTCGATTTGTCCGGTCAGATCCTTTTGCCAGAGATCGGGTTCGTCGGTGTCAGACAGGCCTTTGGTGAATTCGAGGCGTTCGCTTGCGAATAACGCGAACGCGGCGACGCGCACCATCATCCGGTCGTCTGTTTCGGACGGATGCCGGGCAATGGTCAGCGCGTGGTCGCCGTAGTAGTGCCGATCCATGTCGGCGATTTGCAGTTCAGCTTTGTAGATTGTGGATTTGAGGGCCATGCAACACCGGAAAGCCTGTTTGAGAGGCCGGAAAAAAGGGGGAATTCGGAACGGATGTTTCGAGCGGAGCCGCAGCGTGCCGACGCGTTCCGAATCACATTCGACGACGTTCGACGCGTGATGATACCGAACGCGTTCGCTCGTTGCGGGGAATCGCTGGTGGAGGGGAAGTGTTGCAGGGAAAAGAGGGGCGGTTTGGCGTTGACCCATGCCGTGACCGACATGGCTTGAGTCTGTCCTGAGAGGACGTGATGCCGCGTCTAGCGGGTAAGAATAAATTCACTCCCCGAGTACTCGCACGATTAGATAAGCGGCGGTTCATACGCCGCCGTTATCCTTTTAAGCCGTGACCTGTATTTGATTAATTTACTGCTTAATAAATCGATCTGCAGTCCACAAGCCTTGTGTATCGCTGTTTGCAGCATTCACAAATTCGACGTCATGGCCGACAACCTGCACTACACGGAAATGAGCGCCTTCCGGAGCCGGTATGCATTGAAATCCGGTGAAGAATTCCTGCATTTTCTGCTGCTCACCTGCCTGGGCGTGCTGATCGGCGGAATCAAATTTGTCCTTCGATAAACAGCCGTACGCGTTAGGCATGAAGCTGAACGTTTGTTGCGGCTGGACTACCTTGTCCTGGGCCTGAGCCGAGGCGATCGCCCCCCATAAGCCGATCATCGCGAAACCAGCAATGGCGCGCATTTTCATCTATAGCCTCCATGCAACTCTTTAGCGGGGATTTAGCTATGTATTCAGTGACTAGTTATTAATCTGCAGCGTTTATCCTAGACGAGAATTTGCAAGAGGCAAGCACAACTTGTGTGCGCTTGCAACAAGACAGATTGTCGCAGCTGGGTATTTTGTAATAAGAGGCTTTAAGCGCGCGGCGCTGTAATCAAAAATGCCGAATGATGCGGCGCAATTAGAAAAACAATAAAAGATGCCCGGTTCGCTGGAACCGGGCATTAACCTCACGAGTGAGGGAGGAGACACTACAGATTACCGGGCCTGATCGCTGGTCAAAACCCAATTAACACCAAGCAGGATCTGTGCCGAACGTTGAAATAAAATACAGAAAAGCAATTCTGCAGATGAAACCGTTTCAATTCAGGAACTTGGTGCGTCACATGTTGCCCCCGGCTTGGGCCGGCCCGTGTTGCGGTTTCTGCCGTTTTTACACAGTGTCTTGTCAGACGCGGAACTTCGTGGATTAATCGACGCTTTCTACAGGAGCTTCCATGACCCTTGCTCAATGGCTGCCGTTCGCGGTCGCCTCCGCCATCCTTGTTGCCATTCCCGGACCGACTGTGCTGCTGGTCGTCTCCTATGCGCTCGGCCACGGACGCAAATATGCGCTTGCTACCACCGCTGGCGTCGCGCTGGGCGACCTTACGTCGATGACCGCTTCCATGCTCGGGCTCGGCGTGTTGCTCGCGGCATCGGCGGAACTGTTCATGGTCCTGAAATGGGTGGGCGCGGCTTATCTCGTTTATTTGGGCATCAAGTTGTGGCGCGCGCCGGTGATGGATGCCGATGCAGTCGGCGCGCCTGCCGAGTTGCGCACCCGGCGGATCGTGGCTCACGCTTACGCCGTAACCACGCTCAATCCGAAGAGCATCATTTTCTTTATCGCGTTCCTGCCGCAATTCATCGATCCGCATGTGGCGAGCATGTCGCAGATTGCGATCATGGAGGCGACGTTTGTCGGGTTGGCTGCGGCCAATGCGTTCGCTTATGCAATGCTCGCATCGGTTGCGCGGCGGGCGATTCGGCGGCCTGGAGTGCAGCGGACGGTGAACCGGACCGGCGGCGCGTTGTTGATGGGGGCAGGGGTGTTTGCGGCGGCGTGGAAGAAGGCAGTCTGAGGCTGGGGTGAGCAAGGCCGGGACGATATCGACAATCAAGCCCCGTTTTTACCCGCTTCGATTCGGCGGCGCCATGACTTGCTCTGAATAGGAAGCCCGAATCACAAGCCCAATCACAAGCCAATCCATCCAAACCACACGGCCATCCGCCAGAGCCCGGCAATAATGATCACGGCAGCGATGGTGGCCAAGGCTATCTGCCTGCGGCACCGAACTGCTTGCTCTTCATCGAGACCCTTTGGTTTCGCCATGTCGGGCTCCCTGCGTAGCTTCTCTCTGAGGAATCCTACATCAAGGAACGCTATGAGCCATGCGACGCCTACTTCCCAATACAAAACCGGCTGAAAATCACGCCCAACAGATCATCGGAACTAAATTCCCCGGTGATCGAATTGAGCTGATCCTGGGCGAGCCGCAACTCTTCCGCGAACAAATCGAGCGCTTGCGAATTCTGGTCCGCATGGTCGGCGGCAATTGCCAGATGTTCGCTCGCCGCGCGCAGCGCAATCAAATGCCGCTCGCGTGCCAGATAGATACTTTCCGCACCCGCCTGCCACCCGGCAATCTTGAGCAATTCGCTGCGCAATAGCGCAATACCATCGCCGGTTTTCGCCGACAAACGCACTTCCCGGACACCATCGCCGGCCACATCCGCCGATGCCTCCACGCCCGCCAGATCCGCCTTGTTCAGCACGCGCACGATCGGCACGCCCGTGGGAAAACGCGCCGAGATTGCCGCATCGTCGGCACTGAGCGTTTCGCGGGCGTCCACCAGATGCAATACGACATCCGCGCGGCCGATTTCCCCCCACGTTCGCTCGATACCAATCCGCTCCACTTCATCCTGGGTTTCGCGCAGGCCGGCGGTATCGATGACATGCAGTGGAACGCCTTCAATCTGAATAGTCTGCGTGACCTTGTCGCGCGTGGTGCCGGCAATTGGCGTGACGATCGCGAGTTCCGCGCCGGCCAACGCGTTCAGCAACGACGATTTGCCCACGTTCGGCTGTCCCGCCAGCACGACCGACAGCCCTTCGCGCAGCAGCGCACCTTGACGAGCGTCGGCGAGCACCTTGTCCAGCAAGGCACGGATGCGAGTGAGCTTGCCGCGGGCGTCGGCGGCTTCCAGGAAATCGATTTCTTCCTCGGGGAAGTCGAGCGTCGCTTCGACCAGCATGCGCAACGTAATCACGTCTTCCACAAGCGCATGGATTTCGCGCGAGAAAGCGCCATCGAGCGAGCGGCCTGCCGAGCGCGCCGCGGCCTCCGTGCTCGCCTCGATCAAATCGGCAACAGCCTCAGCCTGAGCCAGGTCGAGCTTGTCGTTGAGGAAGGCGCGACGCGTGAACTCGCCCGGTTCGGCCAACCGCACGCCGAATTCACGACCGGTCTCGACAGCACGCTGCAACAGCAGTTGCAGCACGATCGGCCCACCGTGTCCCTGTAACTCGAGCACGTGTTCGCCGGTGTAGGAGTGCGGTGCGGGAAAATACAGTGCAATCCCGCGATCGATCGCTTCACCGCGTGCATCGATAAATGGCACATAGCTCGCGTGCCGCGCGTCGAGCCGCTGACCGCACAGCGCGAGCATTGCGTGCTTTGCCGCCGCTTCGCCGGCTCGCCCGAACGACAGCCGGATCACGCCGATACCCCCACGCCCCGGCGCGGTGGCGATCGCGACAATCGGATCGGTGTCGTTATTGGACATGGTTATTTCCAGCGGAACGCGAGTGAACGAGTGGCGGCATTGTAGCGTGGCGCCTTTGTTTCGCTGCGTCGCACGAGTCGCTAGGAGGATTCTTAATTTATCTTATGTGGGATATGATGGAACATCGGACTGGCTGTTGGCGTGCATCGTTTCATTGGGTGCAAATGTGGTCATTGTTGGGCCACGCCTATCAATCAACCATCCCGGCATTTTGGTGTTGTTTTTCCTGAACGCGCTAAAAATGAGAAAGATGCGCCATATCTAGCGTAGGCAGTTGACTTCGCCACTGCGTTTGCCTCGCACAATCGCGACCATGCCAACACCCAAAGAGAAAACCGATTTTTCGGATCGGCTCAAATTTTCGATGACACGCGCGCCCGAGAAAATGCGCGGTGCAACCGATCTCGCTTTGCATTTTAATTTGCGTTATCACGGCGAACCCGTGTCGCCGCAAACCACGCATAAGTGGCTGACCGCGCGTTCAATTCCGACTGCCGACAAACTGGCAACACTTGCTGAGTGGTTCAAGGTCGAGCAGCACTGGCTTCACTACGGGCCGCCGCCAAGCGGGAATCCGCAAAATACCCCGAAGCCGATATCGCATGACGAGAAGTATCCGGCGTCCGAGGAGACGCTTGAATTGGCTTCGAAGATCGAGGCGCTTTCGTCGCATCACCGGTATTTGCTGGAAGAACTCATCGACCAGTTTTATGGGGTGGGCGGGAAGCGGTGAGATAAATTTATCTTTATTAAGATACTGCGTTGTCTTTTTGTTCCTAACGCGGAGCAGGTAGCCGAACGCTAACTCGCTGTATTCAAATATTTTTTGGACGGCTCGTCGTGCGATGCATCGGCGGCGCAGATTAATTTGAGATGCAAAGACAGCGAATGCCTGAAAAGGCATTCGCTGTCACTTTCTCGCTGCCTGAAAGCGCGCAAAAATTCGGCTGTCGAATGCAACAGCAGTGAGGAATCAAAATATGAATGTTGTCGCCAAGCAAGAACAAGCAAAGCAGCTGTTGGAAGCAGACCGAAAACGTAAGGAGGCCTTCGGCAATCGAGTAAAAGCTGCTGCAATTGACGCGAAGCCAACATTCGATAGCGTTCGAAAAGAATATAGGCTTCCCCCTGTGCGAGTAGGAAACATAGACGATTTTCTCCAAGTTTATAACCTCAAACGCGTTGGACCATCTCCTAGTCGTGATACAGCTAAACGTTGGTTTGCGGGTCAGCGCATCCCGAGTCCGAAATATCGTATTGACCTGTGTGTTCTGCTAGGTGTGACGTGGGATTTTCTGATTTCTGGCGCTATTGATGGGTCAGCGAGTGCGCAAGAGTTAGAGGCCAGGCAAGATCAGAAAACGCACTCTCGTCGTTTGGCATCGTTTCAACTCTCGCCGAGGGTAGATGACCTTCCGGCGGTGTTAAGCAAGTTTGTGTCAAGCGTCGTTGGCAGCATCAACGAAATGGCAATCGAATACCTGGAACAAAAACGCCCGGAATAAACCGGGCGTTTTGAACTCCAACCAAAGACTCAAAAACCTAAGCCTTGGCGACCTTCTTCTTTCCCATCATGCGCGTGATGTAATACTGCTGCGCGATGGAAAGCACGTTGTTCACGACGTAATACAGCACCAGTCCTGACGGGAAGAAGAAGAACATGACCGAGAACGCCAGCGGCATGAACATCATCATCTTTGCCTGAACCGGATCCGGCGGCGTGGGATTCAACCGCGTTTGCAGGAACATGGAAACGGCCATCATCACCGGCAGGATGTAGAACGGATCGGCCTGCGACAAATCGTGAATCCACAGGACCCACGGCGCACCGCGCATTTCCACCGAAGACAGCAACACCCAGTACAGCGAGATAAACACCGGAATCTGCACAACGACCGGCAGACAACCGCCGAACGGATTCACCTTCTCGGTTTTATAGAGCGCCATCAGCTCCGAATTCATCTTCTGCGGATCGCCCTTATACCGTTCACGCAATTGCGTCATGCGCGGCGTGATGGTCTTCATGCGTGCCATCGACTTGTAGCTTGCCGCCGACAGCGGGAAGAACACGGCCTTGATCAACAGCGTGAGCAGGATGATCGACCAGCCCCAGTTGCCCACATAGCTATGGATCTTCTCAAGCAGCCAGAACAGCGGCTTCGCGATGATCGTCACCATGCCGTAGTCTTTGACGAGCTCAAGACCCGGCGCGACGCCTTCCAGCATCCGCTCTTCTTCCGGACCGGCAAAAAGCCGCGATTGCACGTCGACGGTCTGTCCCGGCGCAATGGTCTGCAACGGCTGCTGCACGCCCACGCGATACAACTTGGGATCGATCTTCTGCACGTAGATATCGCGCTTCACACCCTGCTGCGGAATCCACGCCGACGCAAAGTAATGCTGCACCATCGCGACCCAGCCGTTATCGGCGGAGGGCGCGAAATCTTCCTTGCCCTTGTCGATATCGCTGAACGTCATCTTCTGGAAGTGATGCTGCTCGGTATAGACAGCCGGCCCGATGAACGTATGCGAGAAGCGCGGCGTTTCCACCGGCGAATCGTCGCGCACCAGTTCCATATAGAGGCGCGGTGTGACCGGCGCAGCGCCGACGTTCTGCACCTTCGTGTCGACACCGATCACATAGCTGCCGCGCGTGAACGTGTAGGTTTTGATGACCTTCACGCCACCCTTGACCGGCGATTCGAACGAGATGGACAGCGTGTTGCCGTCACCCATCGTCGTCTGGCCGCCCGGCACGAGCGTGAAGACGTCGTTGTGGTTCGGGAAGTCACCGCCGAGCAAGCCCGTGCGCGCGAGATACGTGTGCGTCGCGGTGTGATCGAAGAGCGTGATGTACAGATCCGGCTGCTTGCCGTCACCTTCCTTCACGAGCGACAGCTTCGACAGCGTGCCGCCGCGCGTATCGATCTGGCCGGAATAGACGTCCGTGGAGAAATTCACGAGCTGATCTGCGGCACTCGATGCAGGTGCGTTCGAACCCGGCGCGACCGGGGCGCCGGGTTCGCCAGGAGTGGCCGGCAAATCGGCGGCTTGCGTGCCCGGCGTCGTGGTTCCCGGTGCAGCGCTGCCGACCGTCTTGGTCGGGACGGCGCTCGGGAAGAACATCGACGGGCGCCCATGGTCACGTTGCCAGTTGTCGAACAGCATGACAGCCGACATGAAAAAGATGACCCATAGGACGGTACGTTTGATATCCATGCGTTGTCTCAGTGTCGATCGAAGAGCGCGTTATTGGCGCCGTTTGGGTTTGAACCTACTGAATTTTCCGGATCCAACGAAGCTGGATCTGGCGAATTCGATGAGCTCGGGGCAGAGTCGTCGACTGGGTCGGCCGCTGACGCGCCATCCTGCTGAACGCAGCCGGCGGCGGACGGAGGCACGGGGACCAGATCGATGCCGCCAGCCGAAAACGGATGGCAGCGGCACAGACGTTTTGCTGCGAGGAATGAGCCACGCGCGGCGCCATGATACTGGATTGCTTCGCGCGCGTAGTCAGAACACGATGGGTAAAAGCGGCACCGGTTGCCGAGCATGGGGCTCACCGCAACCTTGTAGAAGCGTAATAAGGCGATCAACGCCGTTTCTGCCATTCGTGCCGTCTGCATAGAATTCACGCTCGGGTCGACCCCGGACCAAGCCGGTGTGCGCCTGAAGCGGCTCATGAGCCCGCAGGCGCGGGTGGATCGTTGACGATGGGCGGTGCACCCTGCTCACCCATGCCTTCAGTACGTCGAGCGGCTTCGCGCACTGCACGCTCGAGCAGGCCGTCGATCTCCTCGCGAAACAACGCACGCAGCGGCGGCGATTTCGCGCTTGGCATAGCCTTGCGGTCAATTTTCGCATGCAGCCGCAGCAGGATGTCCCAGCCGCCAAGCTCCGCGCGCCGAAGCCGGAATGCCTCGCGCGCCAACCGCTTGATCAGGTTGCGCGTCACCGCGCGCGGCGCAAACTTCTTGCCGATAACCAAGCCCAGTCGCGCCTCGCTGCCTGTCGGCTTGCCATACAGGACAAAGTGCGGGGACCGGCGCCAGGGGCGCAAACGAAAAACGGATGAGTATTCATCCGTTTTCAGCAGCCTTGCGGCCTTGGGGAACGCGGCACTTGCTTGCAACTGACGGGTTTCCTGTCCGGAGCTTGCCGTGCTGCGCACCTGGCCGTCGCACGCGTCTGGGCGAGTGCCGGGGCGCGCCGTCAAAAGCGACCTTATACAGCCAGGCGCTTGCGGCCCTTCGCGCGACGTGCGTTGATCACCTTGCGGCCGCCGGCCGTCTTCATACGGACGCGAAAGCCGTGGGTACGCTTGCGGCGGGTAACGGAAGGTTGGTAAGTGCGTTTCATGTTGGTCTCACTTGGGTAAAAACGGACCGCCCGGCTAGAGGCAAGCGACGTAAAAGGCGACGCACCGGCCGGTGGTACAGGAATTCGGGTTTTGCGGAACCCGCTATTTAAACCGTTTTCCTATTGACCGTCAATAGGTTACGAGGCATGGCGAGCGGTTTTCCAAGAAGTCCACAGGTCCGATGATTCGATACACGGCATGGTCCGTCCCTGTGGATAACTCGCGCCGCGATTGCATTTGGCGTTAGAATCTCCGCTCAATCCGACGTAACCGCACGTTGTCCCGGTCCGCTGTGCCGCCTGCAAAAGCATGGTGGACAAGGCTCCGGGGCACGCTTGCCCGCGCGCACCGGGCCTTGTCGCCAAGTGGCGGCGAGGGCGGCGGCAGGACTCGCGGTAAACCCTAACGACTGCATTCGATGAACGATTTTTGGCAACACTGTTCCGCATTGCTGGAGCGCGAACTTACGCCGCAGCAGTACGTCACATGGATCAAACCGCTGGCCCTGGTCGACTTCGATGCCGATGCGAGCACGCTGCGCATCGCCGCACCCAATCGGTTCAAGCTCGACTGGGTAAAGAGCCAGTTTTCCGGCCGTATCGCTGATATGGCTCGGGATTTCTGGCACGCGCCCGTCGATATCCAGTTTGTCCTGGACCCAAAAGCCACGGCCCGCAAGGCGATGGGTGGCGCACCCGCGCCGTCCGCGCCGTCTGCGCCCTCTGGCGCACCGGCTTCTCCGCCCATGCAGCGAACGGCGCCTCAGCCCGCTGAAAGAAACAATGGCGGACACGCGAATGCGAGCGCCCATATCAACGCGCTCGCGGCGGAAGCCGCGCAAAACGCGCAGTCCCAGCAACACAATGACCAGGGCGACAACGGCGATCTCGACCTCCCGAGTCTCGACGCCAACGAAGCTGCTGCGGCACGCCGGACATGGCGGCCGGGCGGCACGGCGTCGTCGAATGGGGAAAACGATTCGGCTTACGAGCGTTCGAAGCTCAATCCCGTCCTCACCTTTGATAACTTCGTGACCGGCAAGGCGAATCAGCTCGCCCGCGCGGCCGCGATCCAGGTCGCCGATAACCCCGGCATTTCGTACAACCCGCTGTTCCTCTACGGCGGCGTGGGCCTGGGCAAGACCCACCTGATTCACGCAATCGGCAACCAGTTGTTGCAGGACAAGGCCGGCGCGCGCATCCGCTACATCCATGCCGAGCAATACGTGTCGGACGTGGTGAAGGCCTACCAGCGCAAGGCTTTCGACGACTTCAAGCGTTATTACCATTCGCTCGACCTGCTGCTGATCGACGATATTCAATTCTTCTCGGGCAAATCGCGGACGCAGGAAGAGTTTTTCTATGCGTTCGAGGCGCTGGTGGCGAACAAGGCGCAGGTGATCATCACGAGCGATACGTATCCGAAGGAGATTTCGGGTATCGATGACCGGCTGATTTCACGCTTCGACTCCGGCCTGACGGTCGCGATCGAACCGCCGGAGCTTGAAATGCGCGTGGCCATCCTGATGCGCAAGGCGCAATCGGAAGGCGTGAGTTTGTCGGAGGATGTGGCGTTTTTCGTCGCAAAGCATTTGCGCTCGAACGTGCGTGAGCTCGAAGGCGCGTTGCGCAAGATCCTGGCGTTCTCCCGGTTCCACGGCCGCGAGATCTCGATCGAGTTGACCAAGGAAGCGCTGAAAGACCTGCTGACGGTGCAGAACCGACAGATATCGGTGGAAAACATCCAGAAGACGGCGGCGGACTTCTACAACATCAAGGTCGCCGACATGTATTCCAAGAAGCGGCCGGCGAACATCGCGCGGCCGCGTCAGATCGCCATGTATCTGGCGAAGGAACTCACGCAGAAGAGTCTGCCGGAGATCGGTGAACTGTTCGGCGGCCGCGATCACACCACGGTGCTGCATGCCGTGCGGAAAATCTCGGCGGAACGCGGCACGGACGCCCAGTTGAACCACGAACTGCACGTTCTCGAGCAAACGCTGAAAGGTTGAGCGTTCTGCGCGGGAACGCGGCACACGTCGCTCGGTGCACAAAACGCAGGAAATGCAGGGAAACGGCCGCTCATGATCGTGCGCGCGGCCGTTTGTCGCCTGCGCCCAAAAGCGCCACAAAAAGCGTCAAAGAATGGGCCTGTTTATTGACGAAATTGCCCCCATTTTCAGGGGGCGGTCAGGTTTTGAGGCACAATACGGGTTTGACCGTCCAGCGGCCCTGGGCGGCGTTTTGGCGCAAGCCTGGCACGTGCGAGCGGCAATCGCCGCAAGCGCGTGACACGAGACCGTCCGAAGGTCATCCATGCGGTGGCAAACGCTTCTCAAAAAGCGGAGGCAAAAGTGGTGACTGCAGCGGTGACAAAAGCGGCGGACGGCCGTCACATCAACGAAGGAACTCTATGCAACTGGTCAAGACCGAACGAGATAATCTCCTAAGGCCGCTGCAAACCGTGAGCGGAATCGTCGAACGCCGTCATACGTTGCCGATCCTCGCCAATTTGCTGATCACGAAGACTGGCGCCGACGTGTCGTTCCTCTCGACCGATCTCGAACTTCAGATCACCACGCGTGCTGACTTCGGCACGGGCAGCGATCAGGTTGCCACCACGGTCGCCGCACGCAAGCTGCTTGATATCCTGCGCGCCATGCCGCCGGGCGAAGTGTCGCTCGATCTCACCGACAAGAAGCTGACGGTACGCTCCGGCAAAAGCCGCTTCGCGCTCCAGACGCTTGCTGCCGATAAGTTCCCGACCGTCAACCAGGCTACAGAGTTCGGCGCGAGCCTGTCAGTTCCGCAAAAGACCTTCCGGCAATTGCTCGGCATGGTCCACTTCGCCATGGCGCAGCAGGACATCCGCTATTACCTGAACGGCATGCTGCTGGTTGTCGACGGCGACCAGTTGATGGCAGTTGCAACGGACGGCCACCGGCTCGCGTTTTCGTCGATGAAAATCGAAGGATCGTTCGCGCGCCAGGAAGTGATCATTCCGCGCAAGACCATTCTTGAATTGCAGCGCTTGCTTGAAGACATTGACGACTCGCTGGTTATCGACATTGCCGCGAGCCAGGTCAAGTTCACGTTCGGTCAGGTCGAACTCGTCTCAAAGCTGGTGGAAGGCAAGTTCCCCGACTTCCAGCGCGTGATCCCGAAGTCGCACAAGAACACGTTCCTGATCGGCCGTGAAGAATTGCAGCGTTCGCTGCAACGCGCCGCTATTTTGACGTCGGACAAGTTCAAGGGCGTGCGTTGCCTGATCGAGCCGGGTCAGTTGAAGATCATGTCGACCAATGCCGACCAGGAAGAAGCGCAGGAAGAACTGGAAATCGCGTATCAGGGCGACAGCGTGGACATCGGTTTCAACGTCACGTATCTGCTCGACGTGCTCGCGAACCTGAAGATCGACATGCTGCAAGTGAGTCTCGGCGACGCTAGCTCAAGCGCCCTGATCACGATTCCCGAGAACGACGAATTCAAATATGTGGTGATGCCGATGCGCATCTGACGCGGCCAAAACTAAAAACTTTCCAAGGGGCGCATTGCCCCTTTGGCATTTTTAAGGTGTTTCGAAAAGTCTCATGCAGCGACCACGTTGCGACCCAGTAGCGACCCCGCAGTGACCTAGTAGTGACGCAGAACCGGAAAAAAACCCATGACTGAAAACCCAATTTCGCAACCCGACAACGCTTATGGCGCATCCTCCATTCAGATCCTCGAGGGTCTGGAGGCGGTCCGCAAGAGGCCGGGTATGTATATCGGCGATACGTCGGATGGCACGGGTCTGCATCACCTCGTTTTCGAAGTGCTGGACAACTCGATCGACGAGGCGCTTGCCGGACATTGCAACGACATCCACGTCACAATTCACGCTGACAACTCCATCTCCGTGACCGATAACGGCCGTGGCGTGCCGACGGGCCTGAAGCTTGACGACAAGCACGATCCGAAGCGCAGCGCCGCCGAAATCGTGATGACCGAGCTGCACGCGGGCGGCAAGTTCGACCAGAACAGCTACAAGGTATCGGGCGGCTTGCACGGCGTGGGTGTGTCGTGCGTGAACGGCCTGTCTGAATGGCTGCGCCTCACCGTGCGCCGCGACGGCAAAAAGCACTTCATGGAGTTTCATCGTGGCGTGGTGCAGAACCGTGAGCTCGTGACGGAAGACGGGATTACGTACTCGCCTATGCACGTTGTAGGGGATACCGAAAACCGCGGTACCGAAGTGCATTTCATGCCCGATATCACCATCTTCGGCAACGTGGAATTCCACTACGACATCCTCGCCAAGCGTATGCGTGAACTGTCGTTCCTGAATAACGGCGTGCGGATTCGCCTGACCGATCAGCGTGACGGCAAGGAAGACGATTTCGCGTTTATCGGCGGTGTGAAGGGCTTTGTCGAATACATCAACAAAGCGAAGCAAGTGCTGCATCCGAACGTGTTTCACGCAATTGGCGAGAAGGACAACGTCACCGTCGAAGTGGCCATGCAGTGGAACGACAGCTACAACGAAAGCGTGCTGTGCTTCACGAACAACATTCCGCAGCGCGACGGCGGCACGCACTTGACCGGCCTGCGCGCGGCCATGACGCGGGTGCTGAACAAGTACATCACCGACCACGATATTGCGAAGAAAGCGAAGATCGAGACGAGTGGCGACGACATGCGCGAAGGATTGTCGTGCGTGCTGTCAGTGAAAGTGCCGGAGCCGAAATTCAGCTCGCAGACGAAGGACAAGCTGGTGTCGTCGGAAGTGCGTGCGCCGGTTGAAGATGTCGTCGCCAAGGCGCTCGAAGAGTTCCTGCAGGAAACGCCGAACGACGCGAAGATCATCACGAACAAGATTATCGATGCAGCGCGTGCCCGCGACGCCGCCCGTAAAGCGCGTGAAATGACGCGGCGTAAAGGCGTGCTCGACGGCGTTGGTTTGCCGGGCAAGCTGGCCGATTGTCAGGAGAAGGATCCGGCGAAGTCCGAGATCTATATTGTCGAGGGTGACTCGGCAGGCGGATCGGCGAAGCAAGGGCGTGACCGGAAGTTCCAGGCCATCCTGCCGCTGCGCGGCAAGGTGCTGAATGTGGAGCGCGCGCGTTTCGACAAGCTGATTTCATCGGAGCAGATCGTGACGTTGGTCACGGCGCTCGGGACCGGGCTTGGCAAGGACGATTACAACCTTGAGAAGTTGCGCTATCACCGCATCATCATCATGACCGACGCGGACGTGGACGGCGCGCACATCCGTACGCTGCTGTTGACGTTCTTTTATCGGCAGATGCCGGAGATCGTGGAGCGCGGGTTTATCTATATCGCGCAACCGCCGCTTTACAAGATCAAGGCGGGTAAGGACGAGCGGTATTTGAAGGACACGCACGAGCTTAATCAGCATATGTTGAAGCTGGCATTGCAGGGTTCGGAGCTGACTGCAACTGAAGGCGCCACGCCAATCAGCGGCGACGCGCTCGGTGAATTGGCGCGTGCTTATTTGCTAGCGCAAGCGGTGGTGGATCGTCTCAGCCGGTTTTACGACGTCAACGCACTTGGCGCAGTGATGGATGGCATCGAGCTGGACTTGTCGACGCAAGAATCCACCGTGGCTTCGGCTGCCGCTTTGCAGGCCGCTTTGCGTGCCGATCCGTTGAAGCCGGAAGTCAGTGTCGAGCCGGCTTACGACTCAGTGCGCGAGATTCGGTCGCTGCATATCAACCGCCGGCATCACGGGAACGTGAAGGTTTCGGTTATCGATGAAGACTTCCAGCTGACCGCGGATTACAAGCAACTGCAGACGACTGCGAATACGTTCAAGGGTTTGATCGGGCCGGGTGCATTGATTAAACGCGGCGAGCGGTCGATGGCGGTTACCGACTTCAAGAGCGCGATGAAATGGTTGATTGCGGATGCGGAGCGTAACGTAACCAAGCAGCGCTATAAGGGCTTGGGCGAAATGAACCCGTCGCAGTTGTGGGAAACGACGATGGACCCGACCGTACGCCGTTTGTTGCGGGTTCAGATCGAAGACGCGATTGCAGCCGATGGGATCTTTACGACGCTGATGGGCGATGACGTTGAACCGCGTCGCGCGTTTATTGAATCGAACGCGCTAAGGGCGGGGAATATTGACGTTTGAGATTGTGACTTTTTGAGAAGTTCGGGTAGCACGATCTACAACTCGCTTGGAAAAAGCCAGTCGCATCTTCGATGTGACTGGCTTTTTGTTTTGGGCGACAGCATAGCCACGATCCCGGTAGCCCAGCGACGATGTAACCCCTCTGTTTGCCGCCTTTGACCACGCCATTCCAGAAGTACAAAGGTACGGAAATAGTGGCGATTTCTATGGATTCCGAACTTATTTCTTGCAAACATTTATCTCGAAAATGCGAATGCCCTTTCGTGGCGGTGCTTATCGCTGAATCATAAGGGGACAATAAGGACATGCTCAAGGTAGGCGTCGTCGGGCGGCGCAATATGCTTCCGAACTGCCAGGCATCCGTTGATTTCGGTCAAACGGCTAACTGGCTTGACGAGCGCAGGCCGTCGCGGCGCTTGCGCGCCGGCGGCCAGCTTCTGGTGTAAGTATTGATAGCCAACGGCCGTCTTCCTGGCTCCGTAAAAAATTTGCAAACGCAAAGGCGCATGCAGATTTTCTTATGCCGGGCGAGGCTCGCTACTCGGCGGCTCGGTGCGCCCGGGATTCGCTTCGATTAGCTAAAGCCAAGTCATATGCGAGTCCCGCGGCTACCGGCGCCCGGAGATTTCACGCCGCGAAATTGTGAAAAACGATCTCAAGCGTCGGCAATAGGCGTCACGCCGTTTAAAGTCCACGGTTACCTCGAAGCGCTTCGGCGCTGCGGCACAAGCGCGCGTACGAACAATGCCGTTCGCAAATAACCGATAAAACTTCATGGCCCGACCTAATTTTCAACAAGCGAAACAATCCGGCGGCGTGCGCCAATCCTCTGCGGCTATGCAAGCGCGCTTGGCCAAAATTGCCGAACAGTTCCAGGCGGCGTACGCGGCAGGGGATTATAAAAGCGGTGCGAGATTTGCCGAAGAAGCGCTTCGTATCACGCCAGACAACATGACGATTTTGCCGGACTACGCGTTGTGCCTCATGCGTATCAACGCCTATGACCACGCGTACAAGGTATACATGAGCATCCACAATGCACCAGCGAGCAAGCGCAAGCTTGCATCGGCGACCTGGCTTGATGGCTTGGTGGAGGTATGCGGCTGGCTGGGTAAAACCGAAGAAATGCGCGAGTACGGATTGCGCTCCTTGCGAGCCTCCGACGCAAAATGCGGTGCTAATCCGAGCGAGCCCATTCCCGATTCCCCACCGCCCGAATTCAATCCTGCGAACCCCGCTGAAAACGTGATCGCCTACTCGCTGTTCGGATCGAATCCGCGATATTGCGAGCCCGCCGTCATGAACGCCGAGATAACGCGCGACGTGTTCAAGGGCTGGACGTGCCGCGTTTATCTGGATGCTACGGTGCCCGAGCACGTCCAACGCAGACTCAAGGACGCTGGCGCCGAAGTTGTTTTCATGGACCGCGACTCGGGCGTTCATCCGCTGATGTGGCGCTTTCTCGTGATCGATGACTCAAGCGTTAAACGCTTCCTTCTACGCGATGCTGACGCGCTGCTGTCCGAGCGCGAACACGCAGCTCTACAGGAATGGGTGAATAGCCCGTACTACTTTCACATCATCCGTGACTACTTCACCCACACCGAACTGATTCTCGCGGGCTTATGGGGCGGATGCACCGGCGTGCTGCATAACGCGGTTTCATCGATGCAGCAGTTTGCCGCGAAAAACGCTGATAGCGGCCGTTTCATCGATCAACATTATCTACGTGAACACGTATGGCCGACATTGCGCAAGAGCGTGCTGTCCCACGACGACCTGTTCGGTTTCCACGATGCCAAGTCTTTCCCGCCGCACGCGCCAAACCGATGGAACACGGAAAAATTCCATGTCGGCAGCAATACAAGCTATCAGGCGATCGGCGGCCCAAGCGTGCTGCCCGAAGGCGCCGAGCAACGGTTGATTTTCAGTGCGGCAGATGGCAAGCGATTGTTCGATTATCAAGCGACCGTTCAGAATGGCGAATGGCGCTTGGACATGCCGTTCTTCGTGATAGATAAGATTGCATCCCAGGAAATCGTGGTGCGTCGGGAGGAATAAGCGCTCACCTAGCGCTCAACAAGCGCTCCTCACGCGCCGACAACTTCCACGGTCGAGAAGCCAATCCCCAGGCTTTTCGTCACTCTGATCTGCAAAGGAATGCGCTCCTTGAGTGCTTCCACGTGACTGATCACACCGATCATCTTTCCGCTTGCGTTCAACGAATCGAGTGCGTTCAGCGCGATCTCCAGCGTCTCGCCGTCGAGCGTGCCGAAACCTTCATCGAGGAACAGCGAGTCGATGGAAGTCTTGAAACTTACCAGATCCGATAAAGCCAACGCCAGCGCAAGACTCACCAGAAAGCTTTCGCCGCCCGATAACGTGCGTGTGTCACGCGCAATGTCGCCTTGCCACATATCGAGTACTTCCATTTCCAGATCGCCCGCCAACTTGCGGTTCAACTGGTAACGCCCATGCAGTTGCGTGAGTTGCCGATTCGCGAGATAGATCAGATGATCGAGCGTGAGGCCTTGCGCAAACTTCCGATACTTCGCGCCATCGGCGGAACCGATCAGACTGCTTAAGCGTTGCCACAAGTCGTAGCGCGCGCGTTGAGCATCGATCTGTTGATACAACGCCTGCTTTTCCACGCGCAGCCGGTCGTCGTTCTTGAGCGTCGAGCGAAGCTCGCCTTGCTTTTCGCTCAGTGTCTTCAACGTTGCAAGCAGTTCATCAACCGTGCGTTGCAATGCTTGCGCGTCTTGTTCGGTCTTCGGCTCTTTCAGCAATTCCGCGCGATGGTTTTCCGCGTTCGTGCGCAGTGTGCGCACGGTCGTCAACAGATCGTCAAGTTCGCGTTTCAGCGTTTGCAAGCGCTCGCGTTCTTCGTTCGGCAGCAGCGCTTCGGCGAACGCTTGTTCATTGGCGAATATGCTTTCGACTAACGCACTCGTCCATGCATCCGATGTTTTCTCCGCGCGTTCGGCGTCTTCGCTCAGGCGTATCGTGAGCGTTCGCTGCGTGCCTTCGAGCGCGCTGGTTTTATCGCGTGCGATTTCGTAGCGTTGTATGGCCGATGAAAACGCTGCATCGGGATCGTTGGCCGCTGCAACAACCTCAGTCTGCAATTCGACAAAATCCGCTTCGCAAGCAGCCCATCGCGTGGACCATTTTTTTGCTTCCACCGATACCGCTTCAAGCGCCTGCCGCGTGCGATCGGCTTGCTGTGTTAACACGTGGCTTTTATCCGATGCCGTCTGCCACGCCTTCCATTCGGCTTCGCGGTGCGTGATCCACGTTTGCCATGAAGCCCACGAATCGGGACGCGCGTAACCGACCGACGTCACGGATTCATCAAGCGCCTGTTCTCGCTTGGCCAGCGCGTTCTGCAACGACTCCGTGTGATCTTTGGTTTCCTTGAGCGACTTTTCAGCGCCGCTTTGTTTCTCTTCGAGCAGTTTCAGATCGTGTTGATGCTGGACTGACTTCCGCTCCGCCGCATTCGCGGCGTTCGCGTGCTGCTCGATCACCGTCTTCTGTTGATCCACCGCAGCAAGCGTGTCTTGCGCGCGCTTTAACTTGGTCGCGTGTTGGTGCACATGAGTATCGAGCGCGCTTTGCTCAATGGCTTCGAGTTCAAGGTCAGCGCATAACTGCGTCCAACTTGCGGCATGCGAACCAGCGTCGACGATCCATGTATCGATACGTTTTCCGAGTTGTTCAATCGCCACGCTCAACCCCGCGATTCCGACATTGATCGCTAGAGCTTCCTTGCGTTTGCCGTCCAACGCGAGTTGTTTGTCTTTCAACGCTTGCTCGGTCGCGGAGATATCGAGCGCTTCATACGCACTGATCGACGGATGCGCCATCGAGCCACACAAAGGACAGGCTTCTCCAGGCTGTAACGCCGCGCGATGACCGGCGAGATCAAGAATGCGCTGTTCCTGATGCAGTAATTTGCGTTTGTCTTCAATCTGCTCCACGAGCGTTTCAATCTCTTTGGCGAGACGATCGCGTTGCTCGATCAGCGGCTTGACCGAAGCGTTCTTCTGCGCGAGTTCTTCGCGATCCAGTGCGAGTTGTTTGGTCCCGCGAGCAATCGTTTCGCCGATATGCGCAAGCTTGCCGAACAATTGATGTTGATCCTGAAGCCGCTGACAACGCGTCTTTAGATCGCCTTCGATGTCGCCGTTCAACAGTGCCAGGAGCTTCGCGCGCTGCTCGGCTTCGCCTTTGCGCGCGTACTCGGTTGCGGTCGTTGCGTCCCGCACTGCAATTCGCTGAGCATCGATCGCCTGGGCTTGCCTATCGATCGCGAGTTTCAACTCATCGTGCTTTCTGCGAGTCGCTTCAATGTCGCTCAGCGTCTGCTGGCGCACCGCGAACTGCTGCTGCCACAACACAATCTGTTCGCCAAGTTTGCTTCGATGCGGATGTTCATCGAGTGCGGACTGAACGGCTCTAGCATCGGCGAGAATTTCGTTCAGTGTTCGTTGTCGAAGCTCGGCAATCCTTCCACTTATGACCGATGCCAGACGTAGACCGCGCGCGGCATCGAGCGATGCAACCTGCTTGTCCGCCTTCGCGCTCTCTAGTTGACGCGCGGTTCCCACATGCCTGTCGCGAGCCGCGAGCATGGCCATATGATCCGCACGCAGCTTTTCAGCGGGCTCGCTTGCCGCTAAACGATCGAGTGTCGGCTTGGCATCGGCGATCTTCAATTCAGCTTGCCGTTGGTTCGTCAGTGCCTGCTCAAGCTGCACGTCCGCCGCCGATAACGCCGCTCGCCAGGCCAACATCGCGCGCGTTGTATCGAGTTGCTTGCCGAGCTCTGTTTCTTGCTCGCAAGCCGCAGTTTGTTCCTGCTGGAGGCCGTTTCGCTGTTCTTCAGTCAGCAACTGAACACCATCGGCGCGCACCAGCAACGTATCCAGCGCAAGCTTCTCGTCGCGCGTCCGTTCGAACACATTCTGCGAGATCGTGCCGTAGATATCGGTGCCGGTGAGTTCTTCGAGCAACTCGGCGCGCTCGTTCGCCTTCGCTTCTAGGAACGCGGCGAAGCCACCTTGCGCGAGCATCATGGACTTCGTGAAGCGGCCGAAATCCAGTCCAGTGATGCTTTCGACAAGCCGCAGTTTATCCACGATCCGCTCGGTCATGATCGTGCCATCGAGACGCGCGAGCTCCACCTTGGGCGCTTGCAGATTGCCGTCGGCTTTATCGCGTGCGCGACGCTGGCTCCAGAACGCCCGATACCCTTCGCCCTTCACTTCGAACTCCACTTCCGCGAGGCATTCGAACGTGTGCCGCGTCATCAGCTCGTTCGTTCCTTGAGAGACGGTGTCCATGCGGGGCGTGCGGTGATAGAGCGCAAGGCAGATCGCATCGAGCAACGTGGTTTTGCCCGCGCCAGTCGGGCCGGTGATCGCGAACAAGCCGTTATCGCGAAACGGTGGTTGGCTGAAGTCGATCTTCCAC
Organism: Caballeronia sordidicola; assembly: GCF_002220365.1. Taxonomy (GTDB): domain Bacteria; phylum Pseudomonadota; class Gammaproteobacteria; order Burkholderiales; family Burkholderiaceae; genus Caballeronia; species Caballeronia sordidicola_C. The sequence continues at coordinate 24,981 of NZ_MTHB01000047.1, forward strand.
TCGCCCTTAAGTGAGTTCAGATTCCGCAACCGCAACGACAAGATCTTCATGCTGCATCCGCCTCGCCAATCTGCGCCACCACCTCGCGATACATCGATAAAAGCTGCAAGCGCGTTTCCTCGTCGATGGTCTCCGTTTGCAGGCGGCGCGCGAATACATCATCGGGCATGAGCTCGTTCAAGGTTTCCTTTGCTTGGCGATGCAGCGTGTTCAAAGCCGAAGAACGCTCGCGGCGAATGCGCAGCACTTCAACCGGCAGGTCTTCAGCGATTGTCTGGATACGCGACTGGAGATCGCTGAGGTAGTCATCGGCGCAGACTACGATTTCGAGCCACACGGTCTCGCCTTGGGACGCTGCTGCCGAGACCGCAGCCTCAAGCTCTTTCAACGATCCTTTCACCGACAACAACGGCTGAAAGCACGGCACGTCGAGTACAGTCACGCGTTCAAGGCCGTTCGTCGACACATCCACGAGCAGCATCTCTTTCTGCTGCCGCGCTTCGTCGAAGCTCAGTGGGATCGGTGATCCGCTATAGCGAATGTGCTCCAACCCGCCCACTTTCTGCGGCCGATGGATATGCCCGAGCGCGATGTAATCGGCCGCCGGGAAGGCGCTCGTTGGAAAAGCCTCCAGCGCGCCGACATAGATCTCCCGCACCGACTCACTCGCGCTCGCGCCGACCGTCGTCAAATGACCGGTCGCGATAATCGGCAAATGCGCGCCAAGCTCCAGGCGTTTTTGCTCGGCCAGCGTAAACAGCGCCTGGTAATGCGCGTGAATCGCGTCTTGTAGCGATTGCTGTTTATCGCGAGCGCTCTGTCCCGCGATGCTCTGCAGCACGTCGCGCGGACGGATGAACGGGATGGCGCAGACAATTGCGCCAGGCTTGCCGTCGCGCGTGGTGAGCAGACGAACCTGTTCGTTCGGATCGTCCTGCACGGAGGGAATGACCACGGTATTTAACGCCGTCAGCAAATGGCGCGACTCTTCCAGCACGGCGACGGAATCGTGATTGCCCGCCAGCAGCGTCAAACCGACGCCTGCGTCGCGCAAGGCCAGAATCAGTGTGTAATAGAGCTCGCGGGCGTAGCTGGGCGGCGCGCCGGTATCGAAGATATCGCCGGCTATCAGCACCGAATCCACGGCGTGCAGCCGCGTCTGCTCGACCATCCACGCAATCAGCTTTTGATGTTCGGCCTGGCGTGAATGCCCAAGAAAGTACTGGCCGAGGTGCCAGTCCGAGGTGTGCAGGATTCGCATCGGGGAGGTGGGTTGAAGGCGTTGCCGCGCATCGTTTTAGTGGCTGCCAGTTTAGCCGATCGACTTCGCCCAAGCGCCGGAACCGGCTGCCATTCGACCGATAAGGCCCCGGAAAACGCCGCAAAACGAGGCAATTGCGCCGTGTACGCGTACACTTCGGCTTCTAATTGCGCGTAAAACAGTGCGCGCCGGCCCCGCCGATGCCCTTTTCACGCCGCAACCCCATCAATTACGCTCAAATCAATCATGTTTATCTGCCGAAACCAGCCGTGCGGCGCCGAATGGCAACTCGCCGACGTGCTCATCAAGAACGAAGGCCAGGGCCTGATGTTCCGCTGCCCCATGTGCGGCGCGCGCAACAAGGTGCTGCGCCACGACGCGCCCGACGGCACGATCACCTACGAGCAGGACAATTCGGTCCCGCCGAAACCTGCAGTGAAGTAATCCAATGACAACGCCTACCTCTTTCAGCGCCCTGCCGCTTTCGCCGGCCATGCTGGCGAACCTCGAACAACTCGGTTATCTGACGATGACCCCGATCCAGGCCGCCAGCCTGCCGATCGCGCTCGCAGGCCACGATCTCATCGCGCAGGCAAAGACGGGCAGCGGCAAGACCGCCGCGTTCGCGTTGCCGCTGCTCGCGAAAATCGATCCGCGGCTGTTCTCCGTCCAGGCGCTCGTGTTGTGCCCGACGCGCGAACTCGCCGACCAGGTGACGCAGGAGATTCGTCGAATCGCGCGCGCGGAGGACAACATCAAGATCCTGACGCTGTGCGGCGGCTCGCCCATGCGTCCGCAGATCGCGAGTCTTGAGCATGGCTGCCATATTGCCGTGGGAACGCCCGGGCGGATCATGGATCACCTCGAACGCGGCACGCTGCCGTTGACCGCGCTGAAAACGCTTGTCCTCGATGAAGCCGACCGCATGCTCGACATGGGTTTCTTCGACGACATCGTCGCCGTCGTCAAACAATGTCCGAAGGATCGCCAGACGCTGCTGTTTTCCGCGACGTATCCGGAAGGCATCGCGAAACTGAGCCAGCAATTCCTGCGCAAGCCGCAGGAAGTCAAGCTCACCGAGCAGCACACGAATTCGAAGATCAAGCAGCGTTTCTACGAAGTCCACGACAACGAACGCTTGCACGCGGTAGGCCAGTTGCTCGATCACTATCAGCCTGTGAGCACACTTGCGTTTTGCAACACAAAACAGCAATGCCGCGACTTGCTCGACGTTTTAGTCGCACAAGGTTTTAACGCGCTCGCGCTGCACGGCGAACTCGAACAACGCGAACGCGATCAGGTGCTCGTGCAGTTCGCCAACCGCAGTTGCTCAGTGCTGGTCGCGACCGACGTTGCCGCGCGTGGCCTCGATATCACGCAACTGGAAGCGGTGATCAACGTCGATGTCACGCAAGATCCCGAAATCCACGTGCATCGAATTGGTCGCACGGGCCGCGCGGATCAGGAAGGCTGGGCGCTGAGCCTCGCGAGCATGAATGAAATGGCGCGTGTGAGCTCGATCGAACAGGCGCAGAAAAAGGAAGTGGAATGGCACAAGCTGAGCGAGCTGACGCCGGCGACGCCGGGTCATCTTCAGCCGCCCATGGCCACGCTGCAGATCCTGGGCGGCCGCAAAGAAAAGATTCGTCCCGGCGACGTGCTTGGCGCGCTGACTGGTGATGCCGGTTTTGAAGGCTCGCAGATCGGCAAGATCAATGTGACGGACATGGTCACCTACGTGGCGGTCGCGCGGGATATTGCGGATCAGGCGGTGAAGAAGCTGTCGGCGGGCAAGGTGAAGGGCAAGAAGGTGAAGGTGCGGCGCATCTGATTTAGAGCGCCGGGCCTGCAATTTGCACCTATGAATCGATGAAACCAGTCAGGGCGGATATGCGTATGCATTCATGTCCGCTCTTAATCGATACCTTGGTGCCCCATGTCCCGCTATTCGCGCGTTGTTGTCGCCGTTTTGTTCACGCTGCTATTGGGCGCGTGTATTTCCTCCCCACCCAACCCCAATCCTCGCGCGAATGTGGAGCCAAAGCTCGCATCCGTCGATTTGCCGCGTTATATGGGACGTTGGTACATCGTCGCGAACATTCCGTATTTCGCCGAAGACAATTTCGTCGGCAGTTATGCGCAATGGAAACTTCGCGATGACGGCAAAATCGACGATTCGTATTACGCTCACAAGGGCTCATTCGACGCCCCGCTCAAGCACTATCAATTCACGGATTCGATCGTTCCCGGGACGAATAACGCTGAATGGAGCGTGCGCATTTTCTGGCCGATCTACGCGAGCCAGCAAACGCTTTATGTCGATCCGGATTATCAGTACACGATTCTTGGTTATCCGGGCAAGAAGCTAGCCTGGATCTTCGCGCGCTCGCCGGACATCAGCGACGCGAAATACCACGAACTGCTGGGCCGTCTGGACGAGATGGGTTACGACAGCTCGCGATTGCGTCGCGTGCCGCAGATGCCGGAACAAGTCGGCAAACCTGGCTTCCATTCCCCCGGCGATAAGGACTAAACACCGCCAAGCGTGCGAAACGCATAACTTCAAATGGGGAAACAAGGGATAGGAGCAATCCGATAGCTGGACGGGAGGGCAGCGCTTAGCATCGAGAAGTTATCCACCTTGATGAATACGCCCGCCATGAATCATTTTTCCGCACCGCTTGCCGTCGCTTTAGAACTCCATCAGACAGGCCATATGGCCGAAGCGGAAAGTGGTTATCGGGCGATTCTCGAGGAGCGTCCCGATCACGTTGATGCGCTGCATTACCTTGGTGTGTTGCTGCATCAACGTGGCGACAATGAAGATGCCGCGAAGTTACTGGATCGTGCGCTTGGCCTTGCCCCCAATGCGTCCGCGTGCTGGAGCAATCGCGGGCTGGTGGCGGCGGCGCTGGGCGATCTTCCCCATGCCGTGGCGTGCTACGAGCGCGCCCTCGCCATCGATCCGGCGTTCTCCAACGCACGCAACAACCTTGGCACAGCGCTACAACAGCAAGGCCGCTTCGACGAATCCATTGAACAGCACAAGACGTTGCTCGCTCGAGATCCCGATTTCATCGACTCGCGTTTGAACCTCGGCTCGACGCTCGCGTCCGCGAAGCGCTACGACGAAGCGTTGGCGGTATATCGCGAGACGCTCGCACGGGATCCGAGCAACTTCCACGCACATTTCGGCGAAGGCAACGCGCTGCGCGAACTGAAGCGATTCGAGGAAGCGGTCGCCAGCTTGCAGCGAGCACTGGCGCTCAGGCCGGACCACTTCGAGGCGAACGTGAATCTCGGCACGACGCTCGGGCTTTTTGGGAAATTCGTGGAAGCGGAGACGCAGTATCGCCGGGCCCTGACCTTGCGCGACGATCCGCAGATTCACGTCTGCGTGGGTGCGGCTATTAGCTCGCAGGGGCGGTTTGAGGGGGAGGAACCGCATTATCGGCGCGCGCTGGAACTCGCGCCCGATCACGCCGACGCGCAACACAATCTCGCGTTGCTGGAGTTGCGGCGCGGGAACTTCAAGGAAGGCTGGGCGCTGCACGAAGTGCGCTGGCGCTCAAGCAAATACAAGGCAATACAGATTCCCGGCGTACCGGAATGGCGCGGAGAACCGCTGCAAGGCAGGACACTGCTGGTGGTCGGCGAGCAGGGTCACGGCGACATGATGCAATTCGCTCGCTACATGCCGGTGCTGGCGCAAATGGGCGCGACCGTCGATATGCGGGTGCCGGAGAACATCGTGGAACTGATCCAGAGCGTTCCGGGCGTGCACCGGGCCTTTGCACATGGGCCAACGGATCATTACGACTTCTGGACGCCGTCCATGAGCGTGCCGCATCGCCTGGCCGAGCATGTGTCCGGCGTGCTGGCCGAGACGCCTTATATGAGCGTCAGCGCCGAGCGGATTGGCTCATGGCCGGCGCGTGTGACAAAACTGGCGGGCACTCGCAGGAAGATTGGCATCGTGTGGGCGGGCAGTCCGACGTTCGGCAACGATCAATTCCGCTCGATGCCGTTCGCCGCGTGGTCACCCTTCGCGGAGGTGGCGAACGCCGAATGGTTTTCGCTGCAGAAGGGGTCCGCCCGGGAACAGCTTTCAAATTCGGAGTGCGCGCTGAAGCCCCACGATCTGACGGACGATATCCACGATTTCGCCGATACCGCCGCGCTGATCGAACAACTCGATCTGGTGATAACGGTGGATACATCGGTTGCTCATCTGGCCGGTGCGCTTGGCAAGCCCGTGTGGGTGTTGCTGCCGGCGAATTACGATTGGCGCTGGATGCTCGATCGTGACGATAGCCCGTGGTATCCGCACGCGCGCCTGTTCAAGCAGACTATGCTCGGAGACTGGACCGAGCCCGTGGCGCGGGCGAAAGCAGCGCTGATGGCAGGGTAAATGTTTTTGCGCTGGCTGATGTGGCGGCCGGTTACCTGACGAGCAACCGTTGCTCGCGGATCAAGCTCCGCGCGCCTACCGTGTGAAGCGCAGCAGAATCGCGTCCCGCCAGCCTCGGCCATTCGCGCATGGGCGACTTGCGCTGCGTGACGTCGCCCCACCGTGATCGCCGCCTATTTCTCCGCTGTTTGCATCGCTTGGCTGGGTTTATCGCGGGTAATCAGCCGCAAGCCGCTTGCAATACTCGCGACGCCTGCGAATCCCGCGCCAATCGCCAGCGCCAACGCCGGTCCATGATGCCCCGCAATTCCAAAGCTCAGCGCGACCAACGCCGCGCCGGTCGCCTGGCCGATCAGCCGGGCGGTTGCCACTACGCCGCTCGCACCGCCGCTACGCTCGCGCGGCGCGCTCGCCATGAGCGCCTTCAGATTGGGCGATTGAAAGAACCCGAAACCCGCGCCGCATATGGCCATCCGGATACAGATATCGAGTGCATGGGGATGAACCGGCAATAGCGCCAGCGACGCCATGCCCGCGCACATGATCGCGAGGCCGATGCCGCCCAGCAGCCCCGGTTGATATCGATCCGATAAACGCCCGGCGACCGGCGCCAGCAAGGCCACCATCACCGACCACGGCGTCATCAGGAAGCCGGTCTCCACCTGGCTGCGCCCGAGCACGCTTTCGAAATAAAACGGCAGCGACACGAACGCCAGCCCTTGCGCGGCGAACGAGCAGACGGCGGTTGCTGTCGATAAGGCGAACATCGGACGCTTGAAGAGATCGACGGGGAGCATCGGCGCGGGGTGACCGCGTTCCCGATGCAGCATCAGCCCGCCCGCCACCGCCGTTATCACGAGCGCGATCAGCACGATATGCGTGGGCGCGCGCTGCGCCGCTTCGCCAAGCGCGAACACCAGCGCGGCGAAGGTGATCACGTTCAGCACGGCCGCCACGCGGTCGAAGCCGTGTTGCGCGCGCGGCGTCTGCGGCAAAGCCGGCCAGCCGATAAACAACGCCAGCAGCCCCACCGGCAGGTTCACGGCGAAAAGCCACGGCCAGGGTCCAAGTGAGAGCACGATCGACGCGACTGTCGGTCCGACCGCGAACGATATCCCCACCACCAGCGCGTTCAGCCCAAACCCTCGCCCAAGTCTGTGATGCGGATAGATCGCCCCGATCAGCGCCGTGTTGACGCTCATTACCGCGCTCGCGCCAATGCCCTGCAACAGCCGCGCCGCGGTGAGCGATGGCAGCGACCACGACAGCGCGCACGTCAGCGACGCCACGAGGAACAGGATCAGCCCGCCCAGATAGATCTTCCTGTGCCCGACGATGCCGCCCAGCGCCGCGAACGGCAGCAACGTGGCGACCATGGCGAGTTGATACGCGTTGATGATCCAGACTGACGCGGCGGGCGTTGCGTGAAGATCGGCGGCGATCGCGGGAAGCGCGGTATTCGCGATGGCGGTATCGAGCGTGGCGAGTGAAACGGCGAGCAGGATGGCCGCCATGCCGCGACGCTGGAGCGCGGTCATGGGGCCGTCGGTGGGGAGAGTGGTCTGGTCTGACACGGTTTTTTGGTTTAGGCGTGATCGGCGATAGTCCGACACGATACGGGATCGTGGCGAAGCTCGCCGGGCACCCCCGCAGGAGCTTTCAAACAGGTGTCAGTACGGCCTCGCCGGCGAAGTGCCGCGTGGCGTTATCGACAAACATCTGTACCGACGCTGCCACCGCCTCCGGTGAGCGCCCGCCCACGTGGGGCGTCAGCACGACGCGCTCGGAGCCTGTCAGCAACGCGGGCGGCGCGGGCTCGCCTTCGTAGACATCGAGTCCCGCACCGGCTATGACGCCGCGTTCGAGCGCGTCCGCCAGAGCGGCGGTATCCACAACACTACCGCGCGACACGTTCACCACATAGCCTGTTGAGCCGAGTGCGGCGAGCACGCTGGCGTCGATCAGATGTTTCGTCGATGCGCCGCCGGGCGTGGCGACCACGAGGTAATCGGCCCATTCGGCCAGCGCGACTACTGAATCGAAGTAGGTATACGCCGAGCCCGGTTGCAGCCGGCGATTATGATAACCGATCTCGATATCGAAGCCTTGCGCTCTTTTGGCCACCTTCCTGCCGATATTGCCAAGCCCGATCACGCCTAGTTTCTTGCCCGAAAAGTTCGGCTGGAACGGCAATTCGTCGCGCCATACGCCGGCGCGGCATGCGCGGTCGAGCACGGGGATCTGGCGGACGACGCCGAGGAGCAACGCGAAGGCGTGATCGGCGACGCAGTCATCGTTGGTGCCGGCGCCATTTACCACGGTAATGCCACGCGCCTGAGCGGCGTCGCGTGCAATGTTTTCGTGGCCCGCGCCTAATGCACCGATCAGTTCGAGCTTCGGCAGTTTCGCGATGGACGCTGCATCGATGCCGATGGTGCCGTTTGTCAGGACAGCGCGGATTTTGTCCGCGTGGTCGGTGAGGGCTTGATCGAGCGCTGGTCGATCGAGGGCTGTAATGACGTTGAAGGCGTTTGCAACGGTGGTTTGGCTTTCGGGACGAAGCGGAACCAGGACGAGGACGGTGGGGAGCATGGGCGCGAGGGTTGAAGGAGCGAAGCGCCAAGTTTCGCATTTTTTTGAGATGGCGTCGGGACGTCCCTCGCGCATTCAAAACGTCTCGGCACGTTAGAGCTTCGGCCAATCCTCTGTTCTGAGGTGCCTTCCATGGCTGGAACTGCGATCCGGTCACAGTAACTTGATGACGGTCTTTGCGCTCATCTAGTTTGCAGTTCTAACGGTTTGCAAGTTAAAAAACGCTGCGTGGGGAGGCCGAGTATTGTATCCGATAGGAAAGAGCGGGTTCATTGACACCCGCTACAACGGCCCTGTTCAAACCCCCTTACATACCCCGAGGTGTCTTGGTCATCCTCGACGGCAACGGCGGGCATGCCTGCGACCAAACCTATCACCTCCGCCAACAGCATCCCCCACCGCCAAACCCGATCCCCACGCCGACAGTCGGCGCCGCGTAATACGCGGGCGCATAGCCGTATCCATATCCGGGCGCCGGAGCATACCCATAAGGCGGCGCGACAATGCACCCCGAAAGGCCGGTCGCTAGCCCCACCACAAGAAAGAGCCTCAGCATGATTTTTCTCCCTGTTGTGATTTAGAGAGATCAAACCGGACTATCGTTCGGCTGGAATTGTGTCGCTCATCACGAGTTGGTTTCGGAAAATTACAGGTCGCGTCGGGTGAGCTATCTGTCCCCATATAATCTCAGGGTTTTTACCTAAAACAACAATAATCTCTTGCGCGCATCGTAGTTAATTTTCAGAAACGGCTTACCTACACTTGAATCAGAGAACGCGAACAAGGATGTTCGCGATAAAACAAGATTCGGAGGTAAGTATCATGAAGTCGCTCATTCAAGCCGTTGTAGTGGCCGCAGTGTTGGCAGTGCCGGCTGTTTCGTTTGCTCAGTCGAGCCAACAACCATTGACCCGTGCTGAAGTGAAGGCGCAGTTGATCCAGATTGAGAAGGCCGGCTACAACCCGGCAACAGCGAACGATTACGACTATCCAGCCAATATTCAAGCCGCAGAAGCACGCGTAGCGGCCCAAAACGGCGGCGCCAGCAGCTATGGCGGCGTGTCTAATGGGTCGTCGGATTCAGGAAGCGCTGTCCAATCCTCATTCGGCGACAATGTGCACTCGGTGTACATGGGTCATTAATCAGATTAACCATCACGCTGTATGAGAAGGCGTCGGCGACTATTCGAGTGTGAGTCCGATTGCGAGTCGCCTGGCGGTGTACATCCAGCGAGCAAAATGCTTTCAGCAGAGTTATAAAAGTCTGAATCCGCACCTCCTCCATCGGGTTTATTCGCGGTGGAATTGCCCAGCTTTGGTGTCTGGGCTTTTTTGCGTATTTCGGCGATACATAAAAGGCTACTTACCAAAACGGGCAACTTCCAGACGTGCAGCAAAGACAGCGTTTGCACGCGGCGAAATTCGCATTTCAAAATGCGTGACCTAAAATGTAAGGAGGCTGTGACGTATTAAGGAGGCGGCCATGACTGAGTCGATGATCGGTTTTGTGGTGGGCCTTGCGGTCCTGATAGTGATAGCTGCCATATTGGGTCGCCGGTATCGCCGCGAGCACCCAGAGGACGGCAGTGGATCGCTACGTATGCGTGAGTGGCTCGATACGCACCACATGAGCTGGATGCACCACAAGCATTAATGCATCGCTAAAAACAAAAAGCCCACTTGCATAGTGCAAGTGGGCAGAGAAGAAATGGGTGACGAAACCTCATGGCGCTGGGCTGTGCGCGCGCTGGAAAGCGGTGCGATTCTTTCCCGGTTCAGTGTCGGCAGGCGGCTTCACCGTTCGGGGACGCCTCCGTCCGTCCACCTCTGCTTTCCCATATTCGATAGCAAACCGGCAGGCGTCGTCCGCTTCGGCGAAGTGGCCGAGCACACCCGATGCCCAGCGCGCGCCGTTCGGTTTGGTGACAATAACCATTGACGCATAACTACCGCGCTCCCCGGCTGCAAGGGGCACCAAAACATGATCGTTATAGTTGAGTGGAATGGCGTGCATTCGGTCTCCTCGTCAAACGAGATTTTCGATTAGTGATTCTCTCGTGTTGGGGTAAACGTGGTTGTTAGTAATTGAAAAAAACAGAAACAACGCGTGCAAAAAGGCCAATACGCGCTGGGTAAGGGTGTGAACGTAAGCTTTTCATCCCGAAGCGTCTTTGCGGTCCCCAAAATACAATGCTTACGGGAAACAATTCTGCTTCAGCAATCCGCCGTTACCGGCTGTGAAACCGGTAATGCTTTCGGGAAGATTTTTGGAAATATTTTGATCGTGAAACGGATTTTGTAGAGTTATTGCACCAACTTTGACAGGCGCATTGGCATTTAGTGGTTCGGATTAGCGCCGCCAAGTCTTCCGCTAGCATTTCATAGACAGGATGCAGATTGGCGCTACCAGACCATTCGTACTGGTAGCGCCATTTTTCTATCGCCGAGCATGTAGCGTCACGCTGCCGGTGTCCGGTGCGCTTCCTCCGCGGCGAAACTCACTCGTCCACTCACTCGCATCTTCAGTTGCCCCGGGTTCGTTGCCAAATGTCGTTCATCGACTCAAGTGCGAAGTTTAACTTTGTAGTTTTCCTTGGTATCTGCTAAGGTGCGGGGATGAACACGAACGAGCAAACGCAAGACACCGATCATGAAGTCGCGCATGCGCATGCTGTTGCGGGAGAATTGCGCGTGGTGCTTGGCAAGCTGAAGCGACGGTTGCGCGAAGAGGCGAATCTGGGAGAGTTCACTTTGTCCCAGATGTCAGCCCTTGGCCGTCTGGAGCGCGAGGGTCCCGCGACCGTCACAACGCTTGCGCGCGCTGAAGGTGTGCGCCCGCAATCCATGGGCGCCACCGTGTCTGTCCTCGAGGCGGCCGGATTTGTGACCGGTACGCCGGACCCGGCCGATGGACGTCAGACCATTTTGTCCCTCACTGACGCATGCCGCGAATGGATCAAGGCGAGCCGGGCAGCCCGGGAAGACTGGTTGTTCCGCGCCATTCGAACCAAGCTCACGCCTGCGGAGCAAGAGGAGTTCGCGGTCACCGTGGCGCTGCTCAACCGGCTCGTCGATTCCTGACTTGGGCCCGCGTGGCGCAAGCGGTGCCGCCGGCTCACCTATCCCCTTTGCCGCGCCTCATTCCAGGCGCGTCGCAGTCCAACTTGCAGGAAGGAGAACACCATGGCTATCACCACGCTCGACCCGAAGACGGCTCTTGTCGTCATCGATTTGCAGAAAGGCATTATTGCGCTTCCCACCGCGCACCCCGTCAATGATGTCGTCAAGCACGCCGTCGAGTTGCTTGACGCGTTCCGCAGCCACGGCTTGCCCGTCGTGCTCGTCAACGTTGCCGGCGGCGCGCCGGGCCGGTCTGAGCAGGCTCGCAACCTTGCCGGGCTTCCCGCCGATTGGGCCGATCTTGTGCCCGAATTGAAGCAACAGCCGGAAGATCACATTGTCACGAAGCGTACGTGGGGTGCGTTCACGAATACCGGTCTCGATGAACATCTGAAGAAGCTCGGGGTCACGCAAGTCGTTATTGCCGGGGTGGCGACCAGCGTTGGTGTCGAGTCGACCGCGCGTTACGCGCACGAGCACGGGTTCAACGTGACGCTGGCCGTCGATGCGATGACCGACATGAACGCCGATGCCCACACCAACAGCGTCACGCGGATCTTTCCGAGGCTGGGCGAGACTGGCACGACCCGGGAGATCGTCGACATGCTCGGCAGCACCCGCGCGTGAGCGCTTTCGGCGCGGTGAAAGCAGCCTCGGGAGCGCGCCGGTGACCGGCACGTTCCGCTCGCTGAACAGCTTCAACTACCGGGTCTGGGCCGGCGGCGCGATCGTCTCCAATATCGGAACGTGGATGCAGCGCACGGCCCAGGATTGGCTCGTGCTCACGCAACTGACCCACCACAATGCGACCGCGGTTGGCGTGGTCATGGCGCTGCAGTTTGGTCCGCATCTTCTCTTGTTGCCCTTCACCGGTTTTGCGGCCGATCATCTTGATCGCCGCAAACTCCTGATGGGCACCCAGGCGGCTTTGGGAACGCTCGCGCTTGGGTTGGGTATTCTCACTGTCGCTGGATGGGTCCATTTGTGGCACGTGTACGTGTTCGCGTTTCTGCTCGGCAGCGTCAGTGCGTTCGATGCTCCCGCGCGCCAGACATTCGTCGCCGATCTGGTCGGTGAAACCGATCTGTCGAACGCCGTGGCGTTGAACTCCACATCGTTCAACGCGGCGCGCATGATAGGTCCCGCCATTGCCGGTGTGCTGATTGCGTCGGTGGGGACAGGGTGGGTGTTCCTGATCAACGCGGCGTCGTTTGTCGCGGTGCTTTGCTCGCTGGGGTTCCTTCGTGTTGGTGAATTTCATCTGAGCAAACGGGCGGTCCGGGCGCGAGGGAGTTTGGCTGAAGGGTTCCGGTATGTCTGGAAGCGGCCGGATTTGAAAGCGGTGCTGCTCATGCTGTTTCTGATCGGCACGTTTGGGCTCAATTTCCCGATTTTCATCTCCACGATGTCCGTCACCGTCTTTCATGCCGGAGCGAGTCAATACGGACTCCTGACATCGATCATGGCTATTGGAACGATCGCGGGTGCGCTGCTCGCGGCCAGGCGGGCGAAGCCGCGGATTGCTGTGTTGTTTGCCAGTACCGCGGTCTTCGGGTTCGGCTGTGCTTTGGCAGCGATTGCGCCGAGCTATGGGTTCTTTGGCCTTGCGCTTGTGGTCATCGGCGTGTCCGCGCAGACCATCACCACGACGACAAACAGCACGATGCAGCTATCCACCGAGCCCGCCATGCGCGGGCGCGTCATGGCGATCTTTCTGGCGATTGCGCTGGGTGGCACGCCGTTGGGTGCGCCGGTTGTAGGTTGGGTCGCCGATACGTTCGGCCCGCGTTGGGCGCTTGGCGTGGCGGCAGCGGCGGGGTTTGCGGCGGCGATCGTTGGGGTTCGGTATTTGGCGAAGTATCGCCAGTTGCGAGTGTTTATTGATGCAGGGAGGCTGCGATTCAGTATCGATAAGGGGGACGCGGTGGTTTGAAGGGGATTGTGTCCGAGGCGCTCCCGCGGGAGCAAAGGATTTGCGCCGGCGTGGCGCTGGCGTCGCTTTACCCGACAGGTTGCAGCGCCCGATGCATTGAGCGATGTCACAAAGTAAAAAGCCCAGACACGAGGACTGGGCTTTTTACATAAATCTTTGGTGGGGCGTGACAGATTCGAACTGTCGACCTACGGATTAAGAGTCAAACCAAGCGCCTTACACATTACAGGTAGTCACTTGATTTTACAAGAAAATTGATCGCTGGAGATCACCCGGCTTGCCACGCGCTAACCAGCGAAATCCGGCAGATTTCCGGCACTGCGCACGGGTGGTCAATGCTTGCTAGTCCAGTCAACGAGCTAAGCCGCCTGGAAGAATGTCCCAACCCTCCGTCCATAGCAGCTCCTGCTGAGCATGCTCTTCAGCTACTTCGTATCGAAGTTGCCAGAGCGGCATCTCGACTCCGTTGTCATCGAGTACAGGATGTACGTCGTCTGGACAGTACAGATCAGCGGCCAAGAGGTCGGGCACGGCAAGTGACGCCACGGTTTCTCGTCGATCATCCATGGCTGCGGGCCGACCTCCTGATCGTATTTTGCCTTTTTATATTCGGCATGGTCGACGAGTTCATCCACGAGGATTGTCACTGGCTCTCGCGGCGACCAGCCGAACCCTCGTCCGATTTTGTTGAGCCATTGGAAGTCCTGCCGTCCCCAAAGAATTCCCCATTGCCACGCGAACGACTTGAACCTATCCCCCGGACGGTCAGTTTCGTCCTGACGCGTGATTAGGTCCAAGTACGACGGCCAGCCGTCCTCATAGCCGAGAGAGACGTGATGCTGCTCAAGAAGACGGAGCTCCTTGCTCGGTCGCGCGACACCTAATGAGCCCCCGCAGGGCGTACGCACACATACCCTCCGGGCTTTACGTTGCAAGAGGCGTGCTACACGATCCTCTAGACCTTGAATTGCTGACGCGAGCGGAGCCCGATCTTTGCATGCGTATCGATTGACCTGTCCATCCCAATCGACGCGAGGCGGCGCGAGATGCGCATCAAGTTGTGAATACGTGAGACCGCTTAAGTCGCGGGCCTCTGCAATTAATCCCCGAGTAAAGCGTTGCAGAGCTGGCCTCAGCCGCTGCCCTTGGTTAGTCCCAATGTTCACGATCAAGATCTTCCAAAGTTAAAAACTGGTCTTTGTGCGGACGTCACGTCAAGGCTAGTCTGCACTGGTCTTCAATACAAGTAACCGGTGATCTCTGATGCGGAAATTGGACAGTGATTTTCGACAAACGTTCGAGCGCATGGCGCCACAAGCAATCATCAATAGGGACGAGCTCGCGGCGTTACTTGCAACGACCGTTGGTGCTGTAACGCAGATGGCGTATCGCGGCGAACTCCCCGCAACGGCGTTTCCAGCGAAACGACGGGCGTGCTGGTTCGTAAGTGATATCCGCACATGGCTTGACGACGCAGCGACAAAGAGAAACAACAAGCAAATAGCTATGAACGAGGGTAGCGCAAGACCGCGTATCGGGCGTCCACGTCATGCGACGAGCGACTGAGCGTGAGCACGCAGTCGATGCAAGGGGAGCTGTTCAAAGCTGAGACCGGCTGGTTTCACGTCTTTCGGTCTTTAGTCAACAGCGCCGCGTTCGCTTCAATGGACGGGAAGACGGTGAAGGTGTATCTCGTCATCAAGACGCACACCAATATCGACACCGGCGTCGCGGGTCCCATTGAGTACGAGACCATTGCTGCGAAGGCAGGTATCTCCGTGTCCTCCGTCAAGCGCGCGATCCCGTTGCTTGAATCGCTGGGCTACGTCTCACGCTCTCCTTGCGGTCGCTCCTACATATACCGATTCCAGGAAAAATGGCGGATACATGACGAGTCCGGGAATCATACTGCGATGGCGTCTTGGCCATATATCCCCGCGCTCGTTAAGTCTACGGCGAATGACCTAAGGGCGGGGCGTGTACCGCCAAACGTTCATATCGAGCGTTTGCAACTCAATATCAACCATGTCGCCGCGGGCGGGGTTGTCATCAATGTCCAAGATGCGCTTGATCAGATGCACCCGAGTATGCGGCAAAAGTTGGTTTCTTTGCTGGAGCGTGCGGGCGCGATAGACGTTGGAAGTTATACACAGGTCAGCGATGACCCGGATCACGGGTGACCCATATCACTGCTCGTCATAGCTCACGCGTGACCTCTTTCGTCGTGGAATGAGGTCACGCGTGAGCCACTAATAAGAGAGATGTTTACTCCAAAGAGAGGCATCGGCGTGAAGAGCAGAAATAGCAGCGTGCTCAGCGTTCAATTGGGAGCGCTGAAGCCTCAATGGGAAAGCTACTGCCGTTCTCACGGAGTGTCGCCCAGCGATGCAACTAGGCAGGTAATTCGGAAGCTGGTTGGACCAGAACCCTATGCTGAAAGCTTAGATAACTCGATTTCGTCGGACGTTCTCCACGCGAAGAAGCGCATCGAAATCCGTTTGACATGGGAGGAACATCGGACGGTGAAAAGAGTTGCAACGCTGGCGGGCTTTTCGATCAATTCGTGGATTGCTTCGCTCGCCCGGGCGCAGTTGACGGTCCAGCCTCAGCTCGGTCAACACGAGCTAGAGAAGCTTGCGGAGTCAAATACTCGGCTTCTCGCGATTGGCAGGAACCTAAACCAGATAGCTCGTGCGTTAAACGCGGCGCCGACCGAGCAGACGGTTTATCGAGTCGATGTTGTCGAAGCACTCTCAGAAGCAATTAAGTCTCATACGGCAGCGGTCTCCGCTGTCATCCAATCGAATGTTCAACGCTGGTCCCGTTAGCTTAGGAGGTTCGTATGCGATCAAAGCTTCATTTCGGATGGTCTGATCTCAAAACACTTGTGCCCCGGAAGAACCAGCCTGTTCCAAGAACAGACGTTGCGGCTCGTCATTTGGAACCGCCCCCGACTCTCTTGCTCCGAGCGAATAGGTATCGGGGGTTCGGCTTATATGTCATGACCGTTTCTGGACCGGTTCCTGTTTTGCGTGAAGGTACAGCGACGTGGTTCAAGTCCATCGAAGAATGTACCGACGAACTGCTGGACCTCGACGTTGATCTTGACTTCGAGCATGTTCTGCTGGACCTCGGCATGTGGGACTGCCATATGATGCCGCCGCGCGCCGATGAGCCTCGCCCCGCGAGGCCTCAATGCAGTCGCTTTGCAAGATCGGGCCTGCGGCCGTTGCGCCCCCTGGGCGCTCAATGAAAGGAGGGAGGTGCCATGTTTTCGCTTTGGTTCCTGATATTGGCAACAGCAAGCTTTTTGTTTTTTATTCATTGTCTCGACTGGGCGTTCCTGATACGAAATCGTCAGCTTCTCGGCTACCTCGTCCATACCCCCACTCACTTTGTCGGTGATCTGGCGTCGATGGTCGCCTACTTCGTGCTACTGGCGTTGTGTGTACGACAGGCCCTCGGCATTGCTCATGCCGATGGGTTGTACGTAATGGCAGCTCTCACCGTTGTATTTATCGTCGGCCATCGTCGCGCGAATGCAGGACTGCGTGCGGCAGAGGAGGAATATCAATGAGGGCGCTCTTAATATGTGCCGTGATTATGGCTCTCGTCGCGTGCAAGAAGGACGACGATGTTTCCAAAAAAAAGGCCCGCGCGCAGGACAACCTAGCGCCAGTACCAGCAAGCCAGTTTCGTTGGAACAAATAGACAGGGAGCAGCATGCCACTGACCGGACTATTTCAGTTTGTTACGGGCTCGATTGACAACGCACTATCGGTGTTCGTCGCGAGCATCTCGTCATCCATTGCGAGCGCGATTGCACCACTGGTCTTCGCCGCCGTCACCATCTGGATCATCATGTTTGGGTGGGCGACGCTCAGGGGTGAGGTTCAGGAACCCGTTAGTCAGTTCGCCATTCGCGCGTTCAAGGTGTCCGCATTGCTGACGCTGGCATTGAACGCGGCTATCTATCAGGCCAACGTCGTCGTGTTTGTGAACGGATTGAGTTCTGGGTTGGTGCAGACCGCGATGCCTGGCTCGAATACAAACATGTTTTCCGCGATCGATCTGGTCGATACCAAAGCGTACAACTACATGCATATGCTTTGGGAGCGAGGCACAAACCTTTTCCCAATGGGCGGGTATGCGGACCTCTTTTCTACGGCGATAGTATTGTTTTCGGCGGCCACCATTGAGATCGTAATGGGTGGTCTGCTGTCACTCGCGAAAGTCGCAATTTCGCTCATGCTGGCAGTGGGCCCATTGTTTCTCGCGTGCATGGCTTTTGCACCAACAAAGCGGTTCGCAGAGGGATGGTTCGCCAAGGTAGCAAACTATGTGCTGCTCATTTTCTTTCTCGCTACGGCGGCGGCCATGTGCCTATCGATCTACTCAACGTTTGTCGACACGGTAACCGCTGCGTCCGCGAACGACAACGCACTGGGCGACGCAATGAGCTTCCTTATACTGTGCGGCACTCTCGTTTTCGTGATAGTGCAGCTGCCCGGCATGGCGGCCGGCATAGCGGGTGGTGCAGCAATTTCCGGCGGAGCAGCCATCACGTTTGTTTCCCTCATGAGTCGCATGCTCCGGGGAAACGGCGGCGGCAAACAGAATGAACCGTTTCCGAAGAACGGTGCAGAGGGTGGCTCCGTCACGAGAGACGGAGGCGGAAATTCTGGACGGGCCTCTGGCGGCGGTAGTGCGCCGACTCCAGCGTACCAACGGGCGACGATCGATCGTCTGTTGGGAGGCAAGCGTTGATCGACTGTGGAAGTCCTATCGATTTGTTGGCAAAGGATTAGATACGTGCGCGCAGAGAGGTAAGGCATGACGCTACCCAAAATTTACGTCAACGGAATCCTGCAGACGTGGGGGGACAAGCTGTTTGGCAGCACTACACGTGTAGTCAGGCCGCGTAAAGCTGGCACGGGGGTGATACTTCCTCCTCGAACGCTTTCACCTAGCAGGCGTGCACGGCCCTCTGGCATCTTAAGAATTCGGCAAACGCTCGCGGCAACCACCAAGAAAGCACCGGAGGTGGTTGTCAAGATAAGCGGCGGCGGCAGGGGGATGACGGCTATTCGAGCCCATCTCGATTACATCTCGCGCAACGGCAAGGTCGCATTGGAGAACCAAGACGGTGATGCTCTTGTCGGGCGCGATGATATTCGAGACCTCAAGACTGAACTTCAGTTTGGCGGCTTCGGCATCCCTGAGGAGAGTACGGTTCGGGAAGCGTTCAACATCGTTCTATCGATGCCACCGGGTACCGACAGGACTGCTGTTCACGATTCCGTACGTAGCTTTGCCGCAGACGAGTTCGGAAAGAATTTTCGCTACGTATTCGCGTGCCACACGGATGAGGCCCATCCCCATGTGCACCTTTGCGTCATAGCCCGGTCGAACGACGGTACGAGACTCAATCCGCGCAAGGCGGACCTGCAGGACTGGCGAGAGTCGTTCGCTGCTTATCTGCGTGAACACGGGATTGATGCCAATGCCACTCGACGCCAGGCGCGTGGGGTAACGAGAATGCCGGTGCCGCAACCCGTTGTGAACATGCAGAAGAAGCGCGGCACGGCTCCCCGGCGGCCGCACAGCACACCGCTTCTGGATGCAAAGCACACCCAGGCAGGAGACCGTTCAGAGACTGGGCACAAGGTGCTGCAAGCATACGGCGCGATGGCGAAGACTATGGCGGACTCTGAGGACGTAGAAGACCGGAAGATGGCGGTCGAAATCGTCAAACTGGTAAAGCAGATGCCATCCGTCCAACTCGCACATATGTCACTCCAAACAGATCGGCCGGATAGATCGAGTTCACCTCGCCCCGATGTGCCGAAACGAACGGTTCGGAATCGGGAGCCCAACGGGGGATCTGACGAACCCTCCAGATAGACGCGCGTGCGACGAAAAATTGCGACAGCGCGAGAAATTTGCGCTGCCGCAATTCAGTGGTCTGTCGCGCTCACATCTCACCAGCCGGTAGTTCTTCAGCGCAGCGGCGTCTCCAGCGCCGCATGTTCCTGCTCGACGGACCAGGACCGTCCGTCAAACGTCGCCACAAACCCGCCCGCATTGTGAATGGGTGACCGCTGATCGACAATTCTGAATGAGCGCATGGCGTCAGTGTCGATTACTCCGTCGCCATTCTGGATCAGCCACCGCATTGCCTGTAGGAACTGACCGTGCCCGAACATCGCTGCTGTAGCGTCTGACGCATTGTGGAGCATCCTGAAGCGGTTCAGAGCCTCGAGCACGCGCTCGATGAAGGCGGAGAACGACTCGGCCCCTAGCCCATCCACAAGCGTCTGATTGAACGCATTCCAGTACGCGTCGACCCACGGCCGACGTTGCTGCGCCGACGTGCCTGCGCATCTGGCCGGTGCCAGGTAGGTGAATTCCTGGACCGGCCAGATATCACTTCGCACGGCGGGGAATCGGGCCAATGTCGGCGCAGCCGTCTGCCGGGCGCGCAGAAAGGGCGAACAGATCACGATGGACGGAGATTCGACAAGGCGCTGGCTGATCGCGTGGGCCTGCTGTTCGCCCAATTCAGTCAGTGGGATCGACACCGGATCGCTCGTCGCGTGGCCAGCGTTCGCGGCACTCTCGCCATGCCGGAAGCATAGAACTCGCAGTAGGGGCATGTCTGGGGGTGCTCCGGTAGTTCTTCAGCGCAGAGCGTTGTCCGCGCCCAGAGTGAAAAATTGCGACGTCGCAAGAAATAACGCCCGTCCATAAGCATCTAATTGTATTGCGCAATACAATTAGACGCCGTTCCCAGTGTTGGGACCGCGTCCGCATTCGCGCAGGGCGCGCACGGAAAGCGGAAGCTTTCCTCCTTTTGCCAAACTGGTTTTAAGGGTGCCCGGCAGGGTCGGGCAATGCAGCGCCGAAATCAACGCCATCCGCAAAAAATTGCGACAGCGCAAGAAGTACGACGGTTTGGTTCTAAGGCAGGATAGGCTTCCGCCGGGAATCGTCATAACGAGGAGGTTATGATCATGCTGAGCCCAGCCGGCGAATGTGTGGTCACCGGCTGGGCGCTTTCCAGTGGTCAATTTAGGGGGGCGGTGGTACCACTTACTGCGGATCTTGCAAACCTTGGCAGCGATCGTTGCTGCATAGATCGCGTCTATTCCGAGCTGTTGCCGCAGAGCGCGGCACAACGGTCGGCACTGTAGGGTCACGTGGGTCCGCAAACGCATGCGCTCTTGCTAGTCCCGGATTGATACGCGCTGTCCAGCACAGCGGCGGCAGACATTTTGTCAGCCCGACATCGTATCCCGACGTCGGCGCTGCAATTGAAACGAGACTGTAAGAAGGTCAGTCGCAACGGCTTGCCTTGCAAGCATAATGCGAAGGTGTAGGGTGTCCAGCCAGTATAGTGTGTGCGTTTCCGCCGCCTAGGAAAAAAGCGATATCTTCATGCTCGCCGGGAAATTGCTCAAACAAGCATTTAGATTAGCCGGATCCATGGTTGCCAGATCCGTAAGACGAGCCGGTACACCCTACCTCGAAAGCATAATCGTTCAATAACTCTTGAGCAACGCTTTTTTCTCGAGTGATGCAAGTAACTCAGTTTTATTCCAAGACGTAAACCATCGATACTTCGCGAATTTCTTTTGATAATCAAGGACGAGATGGTCCGACGGCTGTGACTGAGTAGCCAACGTTAAAAGCTTTTTCACATACCCTCTTCGTTTCTCATCTTCGATGTAAGGACAGGTTAGAGCATCGAGGAGAATATAGGCCTTCTCGGAGTTTGATTTTACGTCAGAGAGATCGTGCAAGGCCGCATCAATGTCTTTAATGACGCGTTTCTTTATCGCACTATACGAATGCTCTTCGTCATTGCCTATATAAAATAGAAGGGCCGTAATCTCAAAATAAGAGATGCGGCGATTTTCGGCAACGTTAACTATCTTTCCCAAAACTTCCCGGGAAACCAGATATTTACGGCCCAGAAGTTTAAGTGCGACGAGAATGTTCAGTGCTTCCAGAAGAGCAACGTCTGAATTGTCTTTGGAAATCTTCTTGAAGCCACTACTTGAGAAAAAGTCATTACCCAGAGTATAGATAAGGCTGCGAATTTCATGGGATTCGTCGGGTATTTTTTGATCAACATAGCGACATGCAATATCCGTCAAAACGCAAATCTTGATTGATCCACTCTGACTTGGACTGACAATATAAAAATGAAAGGCAAGCTCGATCAAAATCAGTAGAAAATCGATATATTTCGATTTACTTTCGTCTTCCGGTATCGGTTGCGTCATGCTTTCTTCACAAAACGAAATTGCCTGATTCGATATGGCCGAGATGAGATAGCCGGAGACCAGCTCATATTCTTGCGTCGACCCTATGCATGCGGATTTAACGTCGTTAAGAAATGATGCAATAAATCTTCTGCGCCTATATATGCGCCTTGGCACAGGTGTTTGAATTTCACTTTCATCGATTGGAACTTTGATTAATTTTGCGGTGAATTCTTGGAGCGCCTTTTTCACCAACTGCAGCGACCTACTTTTCTCCGTGATGAACGGCCGAGTTGCCTTCACGGTTTTCGCGTTATTTAGATTGAGCTTGTACGTCTTGAGGCAGTTCTCTACGACCTTCGCGACGACAGCTGAAATGTCATCCGCAGTTGAAAAAATAAAGATATCATCGACATATCGTCGGATCGTGTAGTCGACTTCGTTTTTTAGACAGTGATTTTCAGTTTTCTCAAGTTCAGAAACAATGTCTCGGTCTATTCTTTGAAATATTATTTCAGAGAATATGCGGCTGACTTCTGGACCAATAACAATGCCTGCGGTTTCGTTGTAATTACATCGCTGCATTAATGTATCAAAAACCGAGCCAAATGTATTTTTAACGTTCGCGATGTTTTTCGAGTGCACTTTGGTTTTCAGCGCCCAGGTTACCGAGTGCGTGTATATGCTGTCGAAACACCTTGATATGTCGACAGACCAAAATGACGAGTACTTTCGTTCAAGAGATATGAATTCTTGAGAATCGAAAAAATGATGGAGTCGACCGTAGCCTCTGTAAGAGAAATAGGAAGTTAGATATCGACTCTTCGCTTCTGCTTGCTTTGTAGTTACTCCTTCCGGTTTGAATTTGTACGCATTCTCATTGCTGTTTCGAACGTAATACTTGCTGGCAATATTTTCTGGGCAGCGAATGCTAAATGGGCTGTCTTTACAAGCTAAAATGATTTGTTGATCAAATGCTCTGTAAAAATCGACAAAATTGGCTTGAGTGATAGGGTGGATTAACGAGAGCTGACGGTATGAGTTGTTGTCTTTTCTGATTTTGTACGGCAGCGGGATCGTGTAGCTACTCAAGTCGCCATCTTTGAAAAAATAGTCCATAATTTCCGGGAAAAAGCTTTTCCCCTCCTGGTACTTTTTCCAATGCCAATAAAAGCCAACGTTTGAGAACGTCACGGGTGCATCATAGCAAGGGGTCTCTGTTAATAGAACTCGTGCATAGTCTTCTTTCTTTACGCGTCGCAATGATTTTGTCATTTTTTCCATGCCTCTTTTATTTTTTTTAAGTCTTCGTGCTTAAAGAAATGAAGGCGCGCCTCGTAAAATCCCTCGGTAAACGTATAGCCAATAAGCTTGTGCCGTCTATGAATCGGAATTTTAGCCTGAATTCGAGACGACAACTTATGATTTTTTGAAAACAATAAACCACGCAACATAGCGTCAAGGTCTTTGAGGGGACACTTTGTCTTATTATTTTTCTCGAAATAATTGTAGTAGATACCCGTCTTGATGCTTATCCCTGTCGAAGGGTCATTTATGATGTAGTTGCCGGTCAATGCCTTGATTCTCATTTCTAGGAGATCAAATGAACCGGGCTCAAACGACGTGCTTAAATGATTTGTGAATGATGCGATAATTCGAGATTTTATTTTTTCGACTTTTTCTTGGCAAATATCAACTTTCAATTGGCGACGAGGAATTCCCAAGATCGTTTCATTGCGAGCGTTGCTGTTAAATATCGAAAAATCATAGCCTAAATATTGAAATTTTTCGAAGGTCGCATTTGTTGGGTCACTCTTGTCGGTTGCTTTACTGATGTTGTGATGCGATATCTTTTTGCCAATTTTATGCAGTTTCAGGTCAAATTTTAAATTTCCCTGAAGAAGCTCAATGACCTCGCCTTTTTGAAGATCCGGGGCTGTTATTAAAATGATGTCGTCGACGAATCGAGCATAAAAGAAAATATTTCTTTCTCGCTTAATGCTATTGTCAAAATCGTGTAAAGCCAGCTCGGAAAGTGTCGAACTCAATCCAATGCCGCGAGGCAAACCAGATATGCCTTGAGATTTAATTTTTTCAAAGAGCTGGTAAATCAATAGCAGTGTTTGCCTAGAACATCGATCATCGCTCATGAGTTTGGAAAACAGAGCGTCGCGATTAATGCTCTCAAAAAAACTCTCAATATCGAATCGATGAATATTGTATGGACCGCTTTCCCGTAAAGAGGAAATTAAGTTCCTAATTATTGCACTTCTGTTCTGCGGTTTTATCTTGTAGTTGGCTTTTATATTTTTTGAAATGAGTCTTGTTGCCAGCGCTTGCTCAATATTGGCACATGCAAAGGCTTGCTTTCCTCTAATTGTCAGTGTTTTTAGATTTTTTTTGAAAAAGCGTATCTTTATTGATTTCATTTAATGCCCTCGATGCAGCAGCATCTCGATTTTTTCGGTCTAAGAGGGATTTGTCGTCAATCAGATCGCTGTAGCTTATGCATTTCGCGATTCGCCGTTTTGTGTATGCAATTTCGATCATCACTTCCCCGTAGTGCGTCTGTTGATCGTATCCTTGGCGCAACCGGGCGGTGCCTCTTGTTGTCCGGCGTCGTTTCCTCCTTACCGTCATGGAAGATGACGATAGTGCAAGGGAAAAATGAGCTGGCTGCTTACATGGATCTGAACATTTTACTCGTCGAAGTCACTTCTGGGCTGTTCGACGAGTCACGCGTTGCCCGTGTGGACAATCAGGTTGCGATTCTATCCGAGCTTATCGAGGAGACTTTCCGGTTTGAGGTGGGTGTACCGCTTCAGCTGGATATCGTCAACTACGATGTCCGGTTGCGCGACAACTATGATGGCCGGTCGACGGGGGTAATTGTCGCTGTCAATTGGCTATAGTTGTCGCTCCGTTGTGGTCGTCTGTGGGTAATTGACGCCGCCGCTCTTTCTGTCTGTCATTGGCGTTGCGGCGCCGATAGCTTTCGACATTCAGTTCGAAGATCGTCGAGTGATGAACGAGGCGGTCTATGGCGGCGACGGTCATACCAGGGTCAGGAAACACGTCATTCCACCCCGAGAATGGTTGATTGGCCGTGATGAGAAGACTTTTTCTTTCATATCTCTCGGCTATCAACTCGAACAGCACGCTGGTTTCGGCCTGGTCCTTTCTCACG
>NZ_MTHB01000013.1 GCF_002220365.1 Caballeronia sordidicola
CAAGGTGAAAGCCTTGCAATGGCTGCTGACCCACTCATTTGCCGGCAAAGCACTCGCCGTCAGACGGGTGACTGAGAATCATGGCAAGAAGACGCCCGGTGTGGACAAGGTAACGTGGTCCACACCCGATGCCAAATATCGTGCCGTCAAGAAATTATCTCGGCATGGCTATGCACCACGACCATTGCGGAGAATTTATATACCAAAAAGCAATGGCAAGATGAGAGCGCTCGGTATCCCCTGCATGGTCGATAGAGCGATGCAGGCGTTACACCTGCTTGCCCTTGAGCCCGTGTCGGAAACGTGCGCTGACTCGCATTCGTATGGATTTCGCCGGGATCGCTCGACAGCGGACGCTATCGAACAATGCTTCACGGCGCTCGCGAAGAAGACATCGTCGCAGTGGATTTTAGAAGGCGATATTCGGGC
The DNA here is from genome assembly GCF_002220365.1 of Caballeronia sordidicola. Lineage (GTDB taxonomy): Bacteria > Pseudomonadota > Gammaproteobacteria > Burkholderiales > Burkholderiaceae > Caballeronia > Caballeronia sordidicola_C. Next base: position 430 of record NZ_MTHB01000013.1, read on the forward strand.
TTGTTTCGACGAGATCTCCCATTCCTGGTTGGTCACCAACGTCCCCACGGATACGGTGATCTTGCAGAAGTGGTTGAAGGCGGGATACATCGAAGATCGGCAGAATCCGTGGAAGGGCGCACGATGGATCAGAGCACGATACTTCCACCGCGAGGTGGCGCGGCATTGGGTATTTGCTGCTGATACAGGTGAACTAACAGCAGAGGGAAAGCCAAGACGACTAAAGCTACGCAAAGCGTCCGACGTCCCAATTCGGCGACACACGCAGGTCCATGGCAATGCCAACCCTTTCGACCCGGCATGGGAGAGCTACTTCGAAGACCGTTACGGTTTGAAAATGGCGAACGCCCTGTCGGGTCGAGGAAAACTGATCCGCCTTTGGCTCGATCAGGACCGGGCTTGTATCGTATGTCAGCAGCGAATCACAGCGGCGACCGGATGGCACGTCCATCATATCGTCCGCCGCGTGGACGGCGGATCGGATGCGTGGTCAAACCTCGTCATGGTCCATCCTGATTGCCACCGACAGATCCATAGCCGTGGTTTAACAGTGATGAAACCGGCTCCCAAACGGGGGCTTTGAGAGGCTTGAGCCGTGTGCATTGAAAGGTGCACGCACGGTTCTGAGGGGGCCGCTGCGCAGTAATGCGCGGCGGCTACCCGACAAAGGCTACGAGCACTCGACGTTGTACTGGAACCTGCGCCGCCTGTACTTCTACATCGAGCGCAACGCCGGTACGCTGGTGAACTATGGAACGCGCTATCACAAGGGGCTACCGATCAGCAGCAGCATTGCCGAGTCCGCAGTGAACCTAGTGGTCAGCCATCGCATGGCGAAGAAGCAACAAATGCGATGGACGGACGAGGGAGCGCACTGTCTGGCACAGGTCAGAGTTGCTGTACTCAACGAAGAATTCTCGGTTGAGAAACTTGCCGTGTTGACCAAGACTTCTGCAGCTGAAAACTCGCAGAGTGCACGCCGCGCGGCATGAATTGACCTCCCACGGTTTGGTTCACTCTCATTCGGGCCAAGAGGTGAGTCTTGTTCTTGGACTGCTGATCCCCACCATGCAGCGCAATAACGCTTTCGTTGTGACCCAGCAGATCACAGAGCGACGAATACTGTTTCGAAGCGAGGTTCGTGTAGTTCGACGACTCTAACCCATTCACATCCTCCATTTGCACCAAAACTGCCAAAAGTAGTGCTGCAGCGATTCGCGCGAAACCGTGCATTTTACGACGCGACCCGCTGCGATGAGTTCGAAGGCGACCGCGAGTCCGCCTACGACAGTGGGCTCAACGGGATTGGTTACGTTCATTGCCATACTCATGCGAATCGATGATCCTCTAACGTATGGCGACATACCGGCTTTGTCAGGTTGACGGTAAAGCGGCGGTAGATTAAGTGATGAAGAAAACGAAATCGCTTTATCACGGTCACCGGTTCCCTGCCGTCGTCATCAGCTGCGCGGTTCGATGGTTCCGGTTCAGCCTGAGCCTGCGGGACATCGAGGAGTTGTTGCTCGAGCGTGGTGTCGTGGTCACGTACGAAACGATCCCTTGCTGGTGCGACAAGTTCGGCGCTGGATTCGCCCATTGCACCAAAGCGGCGGCCCAAGCCGGGCAGCACATGGCATCTGGGCGAAATGTTCGTGATGCTGCGCGGCGAGCCGTATTTGTTGTGGCGAGCGGTCGACGAGCATGGTGCCGACTCGACGTGCTGGTGCAAAAGCGTCGCGACAAGGCCGCGGCAAAGCGCCTCTTCTGGAGCGTGCTGCGTTCAAACCCCGTGCCGCGCAAGATCGTTACCGACCAGCTGCGCAGCTACCCGGCGGCGAAGGCTGACATTCCCGAGCTCGCTCATGTGAAGCACGTTTTCGTCAGAGCGGCTGCACGCGTGAACAACCGTGCCGAGACAGCCACCAGCCGACCCGCAGGCGTGAACGTCAGATGTGCGGCTTTTGTGATGCGCGTCGCACGCAGGCGTTTCTCTCATGCTTCGGCCCGATCCTACAGCACTTCGCGTTGCCCAGACATCAGATGAGCGCTGCATATCATCGTGCCGTGCTTCAGGAACGCTTCGCCACATGGCACGGTTGAACGGTCACTGCCGCATCCGAGAAACCTATCTAATAAGGATAACTACGCTTGAGTCACTCAGGCAATCTACGCCCGTCAACTTGACAGAGCCCTGCCAAATCATCGCGTAATGCGTCGATCCAGGCCTGACGGAGTTCGGAAACCTTCTGCTCTTTGCTAACAGTAAGTCCGACCAAGGAGACCATCGCGGCAATGATCGAGGTACCGATCGCGCCGACAGCCACGGCGGGCAACGAAAACGTCATCTACTTTTTCCTATTCGCCCGCAGTTCAGGCTTTTCCTACACAGTGATAACGAGATCGGTGTACTTCGACAGATGACCGTCCGAAGTCACCAACCGCAACGGCTCCGACATCGCCTGCGCGACCAGAAGCCGGTCAAACGGGTCGCGGTGAATGTCGGGCAGGTTGCGAACCAATGCAGCGTGAACGGCCCGCACCGGCAGTTCCATGAATCCGCTGGCTTCAATCTCCGAAACAAGCATATCGACGTCGGCCTCAAGTTTGCCGAGCCCGACCTTGATCGAAGCCTCCCAGATGCTCGCGCTGCTTACATATACTTCGTCAGCTTCCAGAATCAGCTTGCGCGCCGCTTTGGTCAGCTTGCGGTCATCCATGACCGACCAGAGATAGACGTGTGTATCGAGAAGCAGGCGCATCAACGACCCTCGAATGCTGCAATCACATCATCGGGAAGCGGGGCATCGAAATCGTCCGCAATATGGACCTTGCCCTTGAGGCCGCCGAAACGGCGCGTGACCTTCGCCCGCTCCATCGGCACCAGTCGGGCGGCCGGCTTGCCGGCCTTAGCGATGACGATTTCCTCACCGCTGGCTGCGGCATCGACCAGCCGCGAAAACTGGGTCTTCGCCTCATGAATATTGACTGTCTGCATAATCGCTCCTAGTGGACTAAGCCCATATTAGTCCACTAAGCCACTTCGGTCAAGCGGCAAGCTTCCACCGCATGAATTAACGGCAGAGAAGCGCTACTGCTTGAATTTTTGCCCCGCCCGGAACGCGCACGCATGCTCAGCGTATTCCGAGGAAGTTTGCGGCCATCAGGCCCAAAAACGCGCTTGTGCAGCCCGTGCCAGTTCAGGCAATGAGCTGACGGCGCAGTTCGCCGCGCGGCTGGGCATAGATGGCCGTGTAGATGGTTTCGTGCGAAACGTGCTGGGTCGAGTCGGTTGGATACATACGCTTAAGTGTGCCCGATATCTGTTGGGGCGACCATTTCCACTCGAGCAAAGTGAGAACGACGCGCCAGCAAACGCTTTGCAGACAAAGCTTGTTGGGGCGGCGACCCGCGCTGCGGCGTGCGACGCTGAGCGTTTTAGCCGGCACGGACGAGTTGAGGTCGGTTGAAAAAAGTGGACGCCAACATTCCGTAAAATTGAGGAATGGAGGCATTGATGAACCGAATCCCCAAGGCTGTGTACACGAAGGAATTTCGTGAAGAAGCAGTAAAGCTGGCAATGACCGATGGCGTCGGCGTGTCCGAAGCCGCGCGTCGATTGTCGATTTCGATGAAGACGTTGGCAAACTGGGTTCGTGCCGCCAAGGCCGGCAAGCTGGAGAACGTTGGACAGTATCAGAGGCCTCTGACAGAGGTCGAGGCCGAGCTGGGGCGGGTCAAGCGGGAATTGGCCGAAGTAAAGATGGAGCGCGATCTGTTAAAAAAGTTCGCGACGTACTTCGCGAAGGAGTCGCGGTGAGGTACGGCGTAATTGAACAGATGCGACAGCAATATCCAGTGCCTCCAATGTGCCGGTTCCTGGGTGTGTCCACCAGCGGCTACTATGCATGGCGCAAACGGCCTCCCTCGATGCGCGCTCAGCAAGAGCCCCGGTACGAAGCGCAAGTTCGTGCCGCTCACGAGCGTACCCGAGAGACCTTTGGTCCGGAACGGCTACAGAAAGAGTTGGCTGATCGCGGCGTCCAGATCGGTGTTCACCGCATCAAGCGTTTGCGCACGAAGCTCGGCCTTCGCTGCAAGCAAAAACGCAAGTTCAAGGCGACAACAAATTCGACGCACAACCTGCCAGTCGCACCGAATATACTGGACCAAGATTTTAGTGCGAGTGAACCGAACCAGGCGTGATGCGGCGACATCACCTATATTGCGACCGATGAGGGATGGCTTTACCTGGCTGGCCTCAAGGATCTGTTTTGCGGGGAGCTAGTCGGCTACGCGATGAGCGAGCGTATGACAAAACAGCTTGTAATGCAGGCTCTATTCCGTGCTGTCGCGGCACACCGACCACCGGCCGGCCTTATTCACCACACGGACCGCGGCAGCCAGTACTGCGCTCACGCATACCAAAAGCTCGTCAAACAGTTCGGCATGGAGGCATCAATGAGCAGACGGGGAAATTGCTTCGATAATGCACCGATCGAATCGTTTTGGGGCTCACTGAAGAATGAGCTCGTCTATCATCGGAAGTTCGCAACCCGTGCACAAGCCCAGAAAGAAATCACGGAATACATCGAAATCTTTTACAACCGGCAACGAACGCAGGAGCGGCTCAACTATCTGTCGCCTGCTGCTTTCACGCAGCGATTCCATTTGAACAAAATCGCTGCTTAACCCGTTGGCGTCCACGGATTCCGACCGACCTCAATTCTCCTACACGCGAATCGCACCGGCTCCCTGGAGTTCTTCTTCGCAAACGCCGCTCGATTTCAGTGCAAAACCCAATGTATGGCACCGTACGCGCAAGCACTTAACGGCCTTCGGGGAAAGGTGCCGTTGGGTTGCCGTGCTTGGTATAGTCACCCGTAAGTCCACTGTTTTCGATGTGTCTAGCGTTCGCGTTCCCAGGTTCGAGGCTGCGCCCGGGGCTTGCCACTGAGGCCGATCGCCCAAGGCATATCGGCACCGGCCAAACGCCTCATCACGTCTTCTTTTACACGCTTAACGCAACCTGGATCGGTTTGGCCCTGATCTTCAGCAGATGCGGCTTTGCGAAAAACTCAATGTGTTGTATTCCACCGAACAACACAACCCACAGTGAGTCATTCCTACGTGCACATCAACGGCAAAGGGCGACAATTGGCGCTTGGCTACCGCCGGGTTGCGTCTCTACCGAGAAAACCCGCCGTGAATAGTTCATGTGTGGGGCTTTCAATGCGTGGCGTGGAAGACTGCGCCCGCGTCGCCGCTTGCACGCCTCCCTCGGCTAGCGCTGATCGTCGGAATCCGTCATCTCCGCCACGATTGAACCGTGGTTGATGATCGCGACAAGTGAGATTCCACCAATCATATTGCCGAGCAGGGTTGGTGCGCAAAACCCGTAGAGATAGTCCTGCACGCTCGCTGCACCCACCATCACACCGTAGCTCGCTTCAACTGAACCCGCGATCACATGCGATAGCTTGCTGATCCCGACCACGTAGGTAATCAATAAAATTATCACGAGCCGGGCCGAACGCGCGCTAGGCAGCAGCCAGACCATCAACGCGATCAGCCAGCCGGCAAACATTGCACGCACGACCGTCACTAAGAAGGTACCGGAATAGGGTTGCTTGGCCAAAACGCCCAGCGCCTTGACTACTTGATCGGAAAATACGCCTGGAATCTGGAGCACGGCTGCGAATATCACCGTGCCGGCGATGTTCGCAAAGAGCACAAGTCCCCACAGCCGTCCGGTCTTCGCGACGGTCGTCATGTCGCGTCGCGTCAGGACCGGAAGTACAGCGCTCAGCGTGCTTTCTGTGAACAGTTGCTGCTGGCCAAGAATGACGATGACAAACCCGACCGTGTAGCCCGAAGAAACGACGAGGGGCCGCCAAGGGGTATCGGGCAAAGAGCTTTCAATGACGGCCTGCGCCAGGAAGGAGAATCCCATCGACAGCCCGGCAGCCAGCGCAGACATCAGGAGCGAACCGGCGGTTCGCTCCATGGCAGCCTCGCCTTCTTCCCTGACGACTTCGTGGATAACCAAGGCGCGTGGGGAGGCGTGTTGGGCAGCCTGTTTTTGTTCCCCGTCATCGAGATGAGGGGAGTTGGAGCCAGCATCGGGACCGGGCATCGTTCGAAAATCCTTGGGTTGTGACTCGTCACCGGGCGTCGAAGCTTCCGTCGGTCTTGTTCGCGATCCGCACAAAAAATGCCCGCATTCTCTTCGGCTATGCGGAGCCGCCCTTCCTCGCATGATGCATGCGCTTGGGTGGCCCCAGCTCGACCCAGGTTGGCGCATGATCGCTGGCATGCGGCTGTCCGCGCACCCATTTACTGACGCCAGCCGTTTTCAGGCGCGTCGCAACATCGGGACTCAATAACAAGTGATCGATGCGGAGACCGGAGTCGGTTTGCCAATGCTGCCGAAAATAATCCCAGAATGTATAAACCCGTTCATCGCCGTAGATGCGGCGAAGCGCATCGGTCCAGCCCTGGCTCAACAGCCGCTCGAAACATTCGCGGCTTTCCGGCTGCAACAGCGCATCCTTTAACCAGGAGCGCGGATTATAGATGTCGTTATCGGTAGGAACGACGTTGAAGTCGCCTGCCAGGATCACAGGATGCCCGCTCTCAAGCAGCGCCGCCGAATACTCGATCAGTCGCTCGAACCACGCGAGCTTGTACTGAAATTTGGGACCCGGCTGCGGATTGCCATTCGGTAAATAGAGGCAACCAATGACCATGCCCTCGATGGCTGCCTCGATGTAGCGACTTTGTTTATCGTCTTTATCGCCGGGCAAGCCCCGGCGGCTTTCGAGCGGATCTGCGCCCTTCTGCAGGATCGCGACGCCATTCCACGACGTTTGGCCGTGCCAGATCGCACCGTACCCGGCTGCATTGATTTCTCTCACAGGAAATCCGGAATCCGGCGCCTTGAGTTCCTGCAGGCAAACTACATCGGGCACTTCCTTCCTCAGCCACTCAAGCAATGCGCGTAGCCGTGAACGGATCCCGTTGATGTTGAAGGTCGCTATTTTCATTTGTGTCGGTTTCCAGGAAGAAATTGCAGGTCTCCGGCTCGCAGCAAAATGCGTGCTGCCACCACGTCGAGCGCGGCTCGTCCAAAACGCAGGTGCATCAGCGGACTCGCCCGACGTGGCTTTGCTGCGGAAAGTTCGCCGGCCGGGCGCCCGGGAATGAACTGTGTTTCGGCCAATGTTTAAGCACTGCTTGGAGCATAAGCCCACGAATCTCCCGCCCGAGGATCCAAGATGCCAAACCCCACTCCCCCCGCCGACGGTGCACAACAGCCCGACCGGTCTTCGGCGTGTCTCCCGACTGTCCGCGCCGACTGAATTTTGAGCCACCGGGCCGATTGAATTTTGAGCCGGGGTGGAGACCGGTCTGAAGCAGAACCGGTTGTGGATAAGTGTATGGGTTTCTGCGCTCGTTGTCCTCCTTCGCATGAGGATGCGTTGCGCAGGGGCAGCTGCGAAGGGCGTAGCCCGTAGCAGATTCCCCTGCGCCGGCGAACGACGTCAGGCTGGTTCGGCCGCGCCCGCGCTGTCGCCTATGCGCGCCGCTTCGCGCGACCGGATGCGTTTCTTTGCACTGGCGCTGCTATGCCGGAAACGATAGCTTTCGTTGCCGGTCTCCACGATGTGGCAGTGGTGCGTTAGCCGGTCCAACAACGCCGTGGTCATCTTCGCGTCGCCGAACACACTGGACCATTCGGCGAAGTCCAGATTCGTTGTAACGGCAACGCTCGTGTGCTCGCACAGGCGGCTCAGAAGATGAAACAGGAGTGCCCCGCCGGCCTGGCTGAAGGGCAAATATCCGAGTTCATCCAGAATGACGAGATCAAGGCGCAGCAAGCTTGCCGCGATCCGTCCGGCGCGGCCCTGCGCCTTTTCCTGCTCCAGTGCGTTGGCCAGATCCACAGTCGAGTAGAAGCGCACGCGCTTGCCGTGGTGCGTGATGCCGGCCACGCCGATGGCGGTCGCCAGATGAGTCTTGCCCGAGCCCGGTCCGCCGACCAGAACCAGGTTGTGCGCGCCCTCGGTGAACGTCATACCGGCCAGTTGCATGACGAGCTGGCGATCGACCGGCGAACCGTCGAAGTCGAAGCCGGCCAGATCACGATGCACCGGGAACTTCGCCGCGTTCATCTGGTGGCTGACCGAACGCACGGCCCGATCGGCACTCTCGGCCTGCAATAGCCGTTCAAGCAGCCACTGTGAAGACGCCACCTCGACGTTACCCTGTTCGAGCATTTCGGCCCAGCCGGCAGCCATGCCGTGCAGCCGCAAGTGTTTGAGTTCGACGATCAGATCACGCATGACCGGCCTCCGGCTGTTGTAGCGCCGGGCGCAGCCCGTCGTACCGCGATGTGTCGGCAAGCGGCGGTGTCGTCAGTTGTAGCGCCGTATCGATCTTCGGTGGCATCTGCACGCTGCGCATGCGCGACAGCACATTCACCACATGCTCGACGCTCACGCGCCCGGAGGGCGGCGCCTGCTCCAATGCAAGTTCGACTGCAATCACTATGGCATCCAGACCGCTTTCGGGTACCAGCGCCAGAACCTTAGCCATTACCCGGTCACCACCTGGCTCGCGCAGTAACGCCCGACGCAGGCGCTGCAGCGGCTCGGGCATATCCAGGAACGGCGCGCCATTGCGCAGTGCGCCGGGCTTGCGCTGGATCAGCGGGATGTAATGCTGCCAGTCGTAGCGCACCAGACCTTCGTCAGCCAGACGGTCATGTTCGGCCACCACGGCGTCATCGCCCACCACAACGACGCGACCCGGATAGAGGCGCGTGCTGAGCATCTGGCCTGCAAATTCGCATGGTACCGAGTAGCGGTTGCGTGCGATCACCACGAGGCAAGTAGACGACACCCGGGCCGCGCGTTCAACGTAACCATCAAACGGTGTTGGCATCGGCATCAGATGGCCGCGCTCCTGCTCGAATACGTCGGCAACGCTCAGGTCCCGATAGTCCGGATGCTTCACCTGCTCCCACAACGACCGGCACCGGCTCGCCAGCCATGCATTCAGATCGGCGAAACTGCCGAATCGCTGCTCGCGCGCTTCAATCCAGATACGCCGGCGGCTGTCCTGCACGTTCTTCTCGACGACGCCTTTCTCCCAGCCGCTGGCCACGTTGCAGAAGTCCGCGTCAAACAGGTAGTGCGCGCACATCACTGCGAAACGCGGATTTACCGTGCGACCCTTGCCTTTGTGAACCTTGTCGACCGCCGTCTTCATGTTGTCGTAGATGCCACGACGGGCCACCCCGCCGAAGGCCGTGAACGAGCGCGTATGGGCGTCGAACAGCATCTCGTGACCCTGGCTTGGGTAGGCCACGAGCCAGAACGCCCGCGACGCGCACAGCTTCATGTGCGACACCTGCAGCTTGCGGTAAATGCCGCCGACAACCAGTCCTTCCTCGGACCAATCAAACTGGAACGCTTCGCCCAGCTCGAATTGCAGCGGCACAAACGCCGACTTCGAAACCGCTTGGCCTTCGCCTTGCCGCCAGACCCGGATGAAGTCGGTCACCCGCGAATAGCAGCCATCGTAGCCGCTCGCCTTGATCTCCTGGAACAGCATCCAGGCGGTGCGCCGCTCTTTCTTCGCCCGCCTCGCGTCCACGCTGAGCGCCTGCACCAGCGCCTCGTGAAACGGTGTCAGCCGGGTCGACTGCGAGCGCCTCTGATACTTCGGTTCTTCCTGAATCTCCATGCTCAGGTATTTGCTAATCGTGTTGCGCGACAGGCTTGTGAGACGCGCTATCTCGCGTACCGACTTGTTCTGGCGGTGGAACATCCGCCGCACCTTGCCAATCATCGTCATCGGGATCATCCCCAAACACCCTGCCTGAAAAACTAGCAGGATAGGTTGATTACCCGGCTCAATTTTCAGTCGGCGCGATCCCTACAAGTGGCTCAATTTTCGGTCGGCGTAAACAGCCGGGGGAACGCGAGCAGGAAGGCGCGCTCGTCGTCGCTCCAGAGATCGTCGTAGCGCGCGGCGAGCCATTCGAGGGCCGTCTCGAAGTTCAGCAGATAGTAGAAGCGCCGCTGAAAATTGGCTGGGGAGGTGTGAGCGAGAGTTTTCATAAAAACTGTACGTATATACAGTTTTTATAATACCAGCGCTGTCTGTCATAGAAAACGTCTGCTCGCACTCATGCACGACGTGGGCCAGAATCATCACACTGCGACGGCACTTGATAAAGGCCGTCGCCGATCCCATGCCCTTCGAACCAGTGCCGTCGCAACGGCCGCTTCCGGCCCAGAGTGTGTCAAAACCCCAATAACAAGGGCTGGCCAGAACAGTGCCAACGGCGGCGGACCAAAGCGTCGTCCGTAGAAGGTTCTGATGCCGTAGAGTCGCGTGAGCGAGACGATGAGGTGCGATCCTCCTCCCTGCCCATCAACTCGCCGCTTGCACGCTTCGATCTTGAATCGCCCGGATCAGGTCTGTCGAGCCGAGTAGTTTGATGACCCGCTTCATGTTATATGCCAGCACGTGCAAACTCATCTCCGTGCTGACCTTCTCAATAGTTCTGGTCAGGAAATGTGTTGCGCCCATCCAGGCCTTGATCGTCCCGAACGGATGCTCGACGGTTTGCCTCCGGATACGCATCATTTCCGGTGCATGGTCAAGGCGCGCTTGCATCTGTTCGAGAACCGCCTGATGTTCCCAGCGACTCACTCGTCGCTGAATGCTGGGCGTGCACTTGTCCTTTAGCGTGCATTGCTGGCAATTCGAACTCCAGTAGCGATGAAGTCTCAGACCGCTCTCCACGGTTGCATACCGCCAGATCAGACGCTCACCCGCCGGGCAGGAATATTCGTTCTTCGCTGCGTCATAGATAAAGTCGTCCTTGCCGAACCGACCATCGGCAGTGGCAGCCGAGGTGACCGACTTTGGCACGAACACTGTAATGCCTGCCTCATGACACGCGAGGATTTCTTCGCTCTTGAAGTACCCTCGATCAGCGACGACGGTGAGATTATCAACGCCCATTTCCGCGCGTGCGAGGCGCGACATCGACGTGAGTTTGTCCCGGTCGAGGCCGGTGTTCGTAACCTCATGGGCAACAATGAGATGGTGCTTCGCATCGACCGCCGTTTGCACGTTATAGCCAACCATGCCCGTGCCTCGCGTCTTCATTGAGCGCGCATCGGGATCAGTCAGCGACAGTTGCTTGTCGGGTGCCGCATTGAGTTGCACCTCGATATCCCTGAGCACCTGCATCTGCTCCTTGAGCGCCGCAATCTTGTCGTGCAAGCGTTCTGTCTTTGCCTTCGCAATCACCGGCTCCTGACGGTCAGCCGTCTCAAGCGCTACGAGATAGCGATTGATGCTCGACTCGATATCTTCCATGCGTCGCTTCAGCTTCGCGCTGGTGAAGTTGCGGTCCCGATTGTTGACAGCCTTGAACTTGCTGCCATCAATCGCGACTAGGGCATCGGAGAATAGATCGAGCTGCTGGCACAGCATCACAAACTGCCGGCACACGGCTCGAATGGCCTTCCCGTTATCTTTGCGGAAACGGGCAATCGTCTTGAAGTCTGGCATCAATCGCCCCGTCAACCACATCAGTTCGATATTGCGTTGAGCCTCGCGCTCCAGTCGTCGACTGGACTGAATGCGATTGAGATAGCCGTAGATGTATATCTTCAGCATGACTTCGGGATGATATGACGGCCTGCCAGTATCAGCTGGTTCAACTCCGTCAAAGCCCAGTTGACCAAGGTCGAGTTCGTCGACGAACACGTCGATCACGCGGACAGGATTCGTGTCCGTTACGTAATCGTCGAGCGATTCAGGAAGAAGGATGCTTTGCGTACGACTGTCGCCTTGAATAAAACGCTTCATCTCGTTCGCCCCGTAACCCGGTGCCACCATGATAGGTGTTCAAAATGCGTTTTGACACACTCTGGGCCGGACCCGGTCCGACGTAGAATCGGCGAAAAGAGATCGGGTCAACGGATCTGCGTTACGTAGAAGTCGACCGGCACTTTGTCAAAACGCGTGGCGCTACGACCTAGCTAGAAAGTCGGCTTGTAAGAACGCTCAATAGGGGAGTCGTAACCCTCCGGGTAGGGTGAATCGACCCCCTGAAACCTAGTGTTTTTGAATTTGACACAGCCTCGACCCACATGTAACGGTCGTGGTGATCGATATCGGACATTGAAAGGTTTCCCGGCAATGATGCGCGGCCAAACCGGAGAGCCTCTTTCGCCTTGACGAGAGGCGCAGAGAGTCAACGGAAAACTTATCCGAAAACCCGAACCCATGCCGTCCGAAGACGTCGCGCGTGGTCTTCGAAGAGATACGAGGCAGCCAGCGCAAAGAGACCTGCAATAACACCCGTTACGATGTGCTCGACGTAGGGAATGCGATAGTGACTCGCATGGGAAAAGGCGTCGCCTACCGTCGTCAGGATGCCGACGATCAGCGAATTGCCGTATCGATTCGCGTAGAGCTTCGCCGCAGGCGTGAAAGTCAAAAGGACAGCCAGGAGTCCGGTGAGCAGACCTGTGTGGAATGCAATCGTCCAGTGGCCAAGGCTCATAATATTGCCCCAACTCCCCGGCATGCAGGTCATGCACGCACTGGTCGGCTGCCAGAAACGCTGGATAAACAGTCGGAAGCGGAGCTTCCACTCAGCTGACATGACGTATTTCCGATCAATGCCGTTTCAACGGCCGGAACATCATAGGTATCGCCGGAGCAGCTTCCGGTCTTTCAACCAGTTTGCCATCCTTGTCATGGGTGCGTTAAATCTGCACACTGTCGACGCCCGATAGTAACTTAGTCATGGTGAAATACTACACCGTGAATGGACGGCCGCCGTTTCAACCGTGACCGAAATTCGGCCGCCGCGTTCGATGCGGCGCCATCGATGACGGCTTCGAACGAGCGCTCCACGCGAAGTTAGGTTCCGAACTTGACCCTTGCGGGTCGATCGTCATCGAACGCATCCGATGTTCGCTTGCGATATACAAAGGTCATTCGGTTCTCGAATCCGTCCGGCGTCCAGCCAGTGGTTGCAGCGGATCAATGCCGTTGATCGCGGCGACCCAGACCTTGGCATTCTCACGCCGCCGTATGATCCGCAAACTACTGATCAGCCCGATCAACCAGATTGCCTGCCGCCCCTGTTGCCGTCTCATTGTCACGATGCTATAAAGCTGTGTCGGAAAAGGCAGACTTGGTTTGGTAAGCCCAAGTCCTTTCGGTAACGAAAGCTCTGGTCTTTGGCCTCGCGCACAAGATTCCCACGACGAACATTTGACGCTGCATTGGCGTCTGAACGTTCGTCCGTGTGGATCTCAACCGAGAAACGCTCCGGTCGGACTTCGACACAGGAGCGGTTCATGCGCACACATCATTCAGATATCTACGACGTTGTAATTGCCGGGGCCGGTCCCGTCGGTCTGTTCCTCGCTTCCGAGTTGCGCCTGTCTGACATCTCGGTCCTGGTGCTGGAGCAAGCCGAAAGCCCGCATTCCACTTTAAAGCGCCTTCCATTCGGCATGCGCGGACTCTCGGCGCTTACCCTTGACTCGCTACATCGCCGAGGACTGCTGGACGAGGTAGTCGCGATGCAGCGTGAAAGCGATGCCGCAGGCAAGACAGCGAGCACCCCGCATTGGATGGGACAGCAGCGCCGAGCGGCCGGCCACTTCGCTGGCATCCAGTTCTATCGCGACAATATCGACACCTCAAAGTGGCCGTATCGCCTGCCAAGCCCGGCCGGCACCAGCATGGCGATCGCAGTAGAAACACTCGAAACCGTCTTGGCCAAGCGCGCTATTGCGATGGGCGTTAAGATCCGGCGCGGCTTAAGCGTCGACGCAATTCATGCTTCAGACGGCGAGGTGAGCGTCCATGCGGGCGGCCAAACTTTTGTCGGACAGTGGATTGTCGGTTGCGATGGTGGCCGCAGCGCAATACGCAAGGCGGCGGCGTTCGAATTCGTTGGCACCGATCCCGAATTCACCGGGTATTCCGTCGAAGTCGAATTGGCTGACCCCGAGGCACTTCGACCCGGCCGGCACTACACGCCAACCGGTATGTTCACCTATGCGCAGCCCGGCACCATCGCGATGGTGGAATTCGATGGCGGCGTCTTTCACCGAATCCACCCAATCACGCTAGAGCACGTGCAAGCGGTGTTGCGCCGGGTGTCCGGCACTGATATCACCCTGACGAAACTTCAGCTCGCTACCACTTGGACGGATCGCGCTTTCCAGACGACGACCTACCGCAAAGGGCGCGTGCTGCTAGCGGGCGATGCTGCGCACATCCATTCTCCATTGGGCGGTCAAGGGCTCAATCTGGGTCTGGGAGACGCGATGAACCTGGGCTGGAAGCTGGCATCGACTATCCGCGGCGACGCGCCGAGCGATCTCCTCGACAGCTATGAGCGAGAGCGGCATCCGGTGGGAGCAGACGTTCTCGACTGGTCGCGCGCGCAGGTTGCACTTATGCGCCCCACGCAGAGCACACGCGCGCTTGCAGCAGTCATCCGTGATTTGATCGAGACCCGCGATGGCGCAACCTATTTCGCTGAGCGTGTGTGGGGCGTATCGCTGCGCTACGACCTTGGCTGCGACCATCCACTGGCCGGCCGCAGCGCGCCTGATTTCGAGCTAATCGACGGAACTAAAATCGGCAGCCAATTGCGCGATGGCAAGGGCCTGCTCCTGCAATTCGACTCGAGCGCGTCGCTTCAGGCGCTTGCAAGCGGTTGGCGAGAGCAGGTTACCTATGTCGCGAGCGATGCCAAGGAACGGCTGGGGTTGAGCGCTGTACTGCTGCGTCCTGACGGATTTGTCGCTTGGGTGAGTGAAGCAACTCCTTGCGCCAAAGAATTTGCCGTAGCCTTGACGAGATGGTTCGGCGGATCCAGAGATGCGGTCGGATCCGCTTAATCGATAGCGTCATCGGCATGGCCGCTTTACCTGAACATCAGCCGTTCGAATGTCGTTTCGATCGTCCGAGCAGATGTCCCTTCATGGCCGATAGCGCCAGTTCAATTAAGGCCCCTGAAGCCGGCATCGCGGAGACTGCGACGAGCTCGCCAACAACCGCAAAGGCCGATGACCGGCCGAGAGGCGCGAAGACATGGATTACGAACACCCCCCGCGCCTACCCACGCGAGGTGAGTGAATTTATGGCCCGATGCCAGCAGATCGGTTTCACGTCGATCACGGGCGTGTCGCCACCGTATGTGATCGACTGGAACGAACTCCATACCAAGACGTTGTCGCCGCCAACCATCAACAGCACGTGGCCCAAATCAGTGACCCTTTTGACTGGCTCGTGATCGGCCAGGTAGTGCCGCGCGATCCGGCTGCCTCGGTGTGCGGACCGAGCCACTCGCGCGCCAGCGCAAAGCTACTGTGCTCGACGAGGCGGCAGCACCATCGAAAAGGCGCTCTTATTGGGGAGCCGCCCGACTTGCCGCACCGCAACTATCGCCAACGCCAGCCTTCAATCGCAATCAAAATTGAGTTCTATGGTTTGTAAATTAGCTAATCGTATACTTAAAATCGTTCATAACATTATGTCAAATCGATTCGGCATACTGGTTAAAGAACCTCCGATGCATTACATAACTTTGTCACTGCATTGTGTCTGGCTTGCCGATAAATCGATCACAGCCACCAAAAAAGATCAACTTGCATTCACTGCCTGACTTTCGTCTTCGCCTCGAGAGGCTGCGGTGATCGCTGTGGGCCGATGTGACTGGCTATCATCAACACGGAACTGCCCCTGAATTGCTTACATCTTCGTGAGCGCATCCAAAGTGCAACGGACGCTCGTCGCGCCAAGTGATCGGCGAGTTTTCGAGTACAGCGGTCCCTCGTCTTTTCGATGTCGCGTCAGATACTCGGTTGCGTAGTCGCTTGTCTTGGGCGGACGCAACGTCGTACCGACGCCCCTTATACTCGGCCGGATACACCAGAGTTAAGTATGTACGGCTCGCCGTCCGACCATCGCCCTACTTTCCGACGGTCGTTGACCGCACCCAGCCTCGCGATCACGTTGGCTCTGACGAGCTTCAACTTCGTAGGGGTCAATCTGCGAGATGCGCTTAATCCTCGCGATGAGATGCAGCTCGTCGGCAGATTGTTGATCTGCCATCCGGGCGGTGGCTCAGCTGGCCCACATGCGGCGCACAAGGAAACGGCAGGAGCCCGCAAGTCGACGACGCCGTCAGGTCTTGGGGCCGGCCGCCCCCGATGCGCTAACGCGGATTAATCTGCTTCACGACATCAGCCACGATGGCACGGGTCTGCCTGTCAGTAGTCGGTGCGAAGATGCCCTGCCATGCTGAAGACTTGGTGTTGTAGGAGCGCTCCCCGAATACCTGGTCAGTCTGCAGGTCGCGGAAAGTCACCTTGGCTTGCATGAAAGCATTGCCTGTCATGATCCCAAATGCGATCCGTGCACCTTGAGAGACGAAGTGGTAGTCGTCAACATAGACATCCACGACTGTGCCGGCGCCGCTCCGGGATGCTATTCCTGCGCTTTCATCGATGAAGTTAAGTCCGTCCGGGTTTGAGGCACCTTGCATGGCTTCTCGCCATTCTGTCTGCACCTGCGGCCAGTCGGACGAAGCAGTGGCTACCTTTGATCCGTTCATACGCAAAATAACTGTATGGGTCGAAGCAGGAGGAACGACGATACCGGATACCGAGGTTCTTTCACCCGACGGCGCATTGTCTTGGGTCTGCAGCGTGGCGGCGCACCCGCCGAATAAAGCTGTGCTTGCGCTCACGATAAGAATCGATAGTAGTCGTCTCTGCATTTGAGTGTCCAAATTGATGAAATCGTTTTTTCGAATGGAAATGCAAACTCTTTATCGGCATGAGATCGGCAAACCGCAAGGTTTGCAATGTTCGTTCGTGCATGCCAAAGGCTTCAACATAAGAAAGCATCAAGATCGATAGGACTACGGTTCTTTCTTTAGATAGAACAGGACAAATTTCTACCAGTTGGAGTCGTCCCCACCTTCAGTTGCATTTCCTTTCGAGCCGTGCCTCGACGTCTTCTTGGAGGTCGCTATGGTACTCGCATGGCCCAACAGCGAAACTTGCGTTACGGCAGGCGTTGAAGCGGCAGCGCTCAATGAATCCGTTGCAGACCCACTTGCGGGTTCCAGCGTTTTGGGTTGGCTCGAAGTCTTGATGATTCCGCGAACCTGCAGGGAACCCGCCGTTCCGTCAAGTGTGCTGCGGACATTTTCCAGATGCCCGTAGCTCATTTTCGGAGTGACACGGTCGATAACAACCTCGCAGCACGGTGTCTCCACGCGGCCGAGCGACTCTCCGGTCTGTGGGTCTTTCATCTCAACCCCCATCGAAACGAGTTGATAACGCGCCATTTCCTTCACTGACTGCCCACCTTGGCTCAAAACGACGGTATTACCATCGCGTGAGATTACTGTGACAGGGAAAGTGCGCATCAGCGTGGCGCTCACTATGTTGCCGACTATGTCGCCTTCCATTTCGCGGAGCGTCTGCGACGGGTCAAACTTGGCGCCTAGCGTTGTCGGCTTGATGGGCAACGCTTGACCTTCCAGAGTGTCAGCCTCCATTACCTGTCGTGTGGCGACGTTAACAATCCGTTGCGAAACAGACCACCCACCACCGTAGCTAACTAGCTCGCGGTCACTGGTTGCAAGCTTTCTCGCATTCTTACGGTAAGACAGGGTGTTAATGTGACCGACCCAAATGACATCGGCGCTCATCGCCTGGCTGAGCTTGGCAATCTCAGCTGCCGGCGCCTGCCCGGACGAAATCATATCCAACTCACTTTGCACATCTGCCGTGTCGCGATCGAGAACTGAAAACCGGCCGGTTTGCGAAAGTGCGTCGATTACTTGCTGACGAATGTCTTGGGCAACTTTCTGCGCCGGAACCGTCGTGTCACCCAACTCAATCTGCGTTACGTCGATTTTGATGGGTGCGACTACCACCTTTAGTTTTTTGCTATCGGCTGGAGGCGCAAACTTTGCGACCGATGCTTCAATGCTGACCTTATAGATGCCGCTGGCGTCGGGACCTGTCAAGCTCGAGATACTGAACCCCGTCACAGCGCCTTTCGATTTTTGCGCAACGGTTTCCGCAAACCCTGCTGCGCGAACGCTGCCCGAATCGAACGGCGTTGCAACATCGAGCGCGAACCTGAACTGTTCAGACGACATGTCAACGGATGCCCCATTTGCCTGCAAAATTGCGAGCTTTATTGCTTCGTTAACCGCCTCACCGACGCTACGCCCGGAGCCATCAGCTTTCACCGGCACGGTCGTCAACTTGCCTGCATCAGGCATCGGCGTAGCGGGTGCCACTTGGACCGGCGCGGCGATAGGGGCCGTCGCCTGTGCATCCGTATGTTCCGACTTACTGCAGCCAACGATAAACGCCGTCGACATAGCCAAAGCGGCGATAGCGCGCACACGCATAGACATTCCCGTATACGCCCCGATTAGATTGCGGACGTCGCGCTGGCGACGTCACTCGGAACAGGAATGCCGCGTTCTTTTGCAAACGACACCGCACCGTTAAGCGCGTCGTAAACGTTTTTTGCGTTTGTCGGCACGGTCTTAGCGACATACAGGCCCGCTCCAAGCTTTGTGGAAGCCATGCCGAGGGCGACTGGAGACATCGCAGACATAGAATTCTTGAAAGTCGATACATTGTCTTTCAGCAACCCGTAACCAATCGCACCCTTTGCTAGGTATGCCATGCCAGAGATGAATTGTTTCTTGGCTTCATCGCTAAGTGCTGGTGCGTCCTTGTCCTGGAATTTTGCGGTAATAGCTTTAGCTACATCCGATTGCGTTGTCTGCGTGTCTTCTAAGCCACCCTTCGTTGCCCCGGACGACAATGCGTCCGCTGCAGCTTGGGCCTTAGCGGATTCGTCTTTCAAACCGAGAGCCGAAGCCATCTGTACCTGTGATTGGAGTACGTTCTTATCAGCGGCAACGTACGCCTGGACCAACTGATCCTGAGCGACAGACGGATCGACACCTTGAGCCGTCGAAGGCGTCGCAGCGTCCGCTTTCTTTCCGGTGACTGCGTCGGTCAGATTCGAAAGACCAAATGCATTCGCGGCGATCGGCGAAGCGATAGCTGCCATCAGCGACACGACAACCAATTGTTTTTTCATTTTTATTCCCCGGTTCAAAGTGATTGCGCGTTGCATACGCGCTGATTTAACGAACTCCGACTACATTGATTTGATTGACCAACTCCCGCGCCGCCTTGTCAGCAGCTAGCTTCAGCGCATTGGTCTGGGCAACATCCTGAGATGGGCCGGTGCCTGCGTATTGCTCAGGCCCAACGGACGAAACAGTGCGAGGGAAACGGCCACTAAGGTCCAGGACCTTGCCGGTTACCGTTACGTAGACACGCGTCAATCCGGTGTCTGGGTCAACGTCTTTGGTGCCAACGTCAAGCGTGGTGAGCGCAAGGTATGGGACCTGTGCAGCCTGCAAACCGGCAGCCGTGTTGCGGAGGGTTTGCGGCTTTGGGTCATCGCCGGTCTTATAGTCGTCTTGCAATGCCTTCAAACTCAGAAGACCATGCGATTGCGGTTCAACATAGCCCACATCCACTACGTCAAATCCAGCTTGTGCAAATATTCCTGACACAGCCGCATCGAGATTGCCGCTCGGCATCAGCTTCCATTGAACGTCATCGGCCTTCTGAGTAGTACTGCCACCGGTCTGGACGCTAGCGCTCACATTTTCGGAGCTCACGGCATTTTTGCGCTTCGTTGCGTTTGTTGACACGTGAGCGTCATCTACCGATTCACCCTCACTTCCGCTGACCGATTCCGTGCCGCGCAAGCTACCGGAAACATTCATGTCCGCCCGCTTGTAGACTCGAGCATCGAAGCTTTTGACCGATGCGACTTGGCGAGCAAGGAACACGAAAGTAAGCGTAGACTTCTGACCCGCCGCGGTCTTCGCTGTCGCCGAGCTAGCCTTGAGAGTATTGCGTAGTTTTGCGACATTAAGCTCGGCCCGAACCGATACGGTGTATCGATGCGAGTCGGGTTGGTCCTGCTCGCTCAATGTCGTGGCATCGAGCACAAACTTATCGAGATTTCCTTCCACTTTATCTCGTACATTGTCGAAATTCTCGCTTTCGGCCTCGCCGTTCGAAGCGTAATATCGTTCGATCGCGTTGACTTGAGCTTTACGCAATGCCTCATCCTTAGCCTGTGGATCAGCCGCGCTGCCCGTGTATTGAACGACCCCTACGCCTTTGATGTTCACAAGTTGAGCGTGCACCGACGCCACCATGACCATGGACGTCGCTGCGGTAATAATCAATTGTTTTACTTGCATTGTTGGATAACCGTGCGTGTGTCGGCGAGTTGTTTGTCGATGTCGGCGCCGCCAGCAGCAGCTTTCAGCCATGGCAAGTTGGTCCCGCCAAAAACCGTCGCCGTACGGGTGAATAGTCCCCGGAGGGAATCCAGATACGCTGGGGCGTCGTCAACTGATTGCTGCGTTGCCGGAACTGCCTTGGTTTCACCGTTCTTGAGTGGGGAATCAAAAAACACCATCGCAGAGAGCGGCTCCTCCATTTTTATTCGCGCGTAAGACGCATAAATGAAACTAGAACCGGCCGCAGACTCCCCGAACGGGACGCGCTTCAGCCCGGTCACGTCGACCGTGATCGCGTAATCCGCTTCGGGGATCTTGAGATTGAAGATTGAACCATCGGAGAACTGCGTCGCCATTACCTTGCCGATAGCATAACCTTTAGCGTAAGGCAAGACAGGTACACCGGCTTGGGATGAAAGAGCTTCGCCGAAAGTGTCTGCTACCCACGTCTCAGATGCGCCCGGAGATGTGAGCTTTTGCGGGAGCAGTGCACGGGCAGGATCCGCAACCGTGACTTTGGATATCTGCACGAAACGAGTTGCCGTATTTGACAAGCTAGCTTCGTCAAGACGCTGTACGTAGCGGGAAAGCAAGCCTGGGTCGGATCCACCGAGTAACAACGTCCGCACGCGAGCGCTTGTCTCAGCGTCAGTCGGCGGATGGTCCAGCACATCAAGCATCGCGACGCTTATCGGATAAGCGCGCATTATCGTCATGGATTTGTAGTCGAAAAACAAAGCCTGAGCACGGAGATTGACCAGCAGCTTATATATCCCGCCAATCTCTTCGACCGACACTGTCTCGTTGGTCATGATCAACGCAGCGACGATGGCTTGATCGTTATCGGATAAATCCGCGATCGCTCTCGGTTCGATTTTAAAATGTTGGGGAGGTGACTTCTCAAGCATCTCGCGCAGAAGCTTGCCGGGAGTCTGCGAGCCTAGACTGGCCTCGATGCCCCGGGTGTAATGGAAACGTGTATCTAGACTCGCTGCGTCGCCTGAGTATGCGAAGCCCCCGATATAGACCGTTGCAGCATGGCTATGGGCAGCAATCAATAAGGCGAACACTACTAGCGCCGCGCGAACGACGCTAACCCCGGATATTTTGATCATTTTTCTTGTTGTCTTCGCGCCCCGCGATTTGGCAGTAGCGCTCGTTATTTTTGCGTTGGGCCGCGTACTCTCTTACGCTTTCGCAAACTATCAACAGCTTATCACTTAATTACCGATTTTGTAACAAATATTTACATATTTATCGAGCATGTTTTACCACACGGAGGCGCTCTGCCGTACCCGACGTTGCAGGTCCTTGCAGATAACGCGTTGCATGAGCCGCCATTCGAGGCACAGCGCTTCGTGTGCCTGGTTCTACGAGAACTCGGCATACCCCTAGCTGAGGCGTCCGCAACGGGCTACGCCATGCCGACCTCGAAAACCATGCGTCTGACCCTGGTGCGCGCACCCGACGATCAGGCGTCCTTCAGTCCGGGCTACCAGGCCGAGTTGCGGAAGTTCTATAGCCTCGCCCGGGCCGAGGGCGGCAAGATAACCCCGGTCGCCTTCACAACCGACCGCGCGGATGGGGGCGACGGCTTCGTTGGGGAATTCATGGTCCCATGCAGGCCCGTCGCCGGGTCCACGCTCACCGGGGCGACCGGCGCCTGGCTACAAGGTCGAGCCGGGCGCACGTTGCGCCTGACAATGGGCGACGTTGAAGTTGAGGCAACCAGTGCGGGCGAACTGTACGGGCTTTTAAATCTGACGATGGCGGTCACGGAACAGCACGAAGAACCCGCGACCGATCATGCCTGAGACCGCGCTCGCCGGCCGGTCGTCTGCGCCGTTGCCCGCCCTGGTGGTCAGTGCCGGCGAACGCGCTGGCATCCGGTTTCTTGAGTTCTTCGCCTCGGCCATCCGCAACCCAAACACGCGGCGAGCGTATGCGCATGCAGTAAGCGAATTCCTGACCTGGTGCGCACAGGCTGGCGTTCGATCCATCACGGCCGTGCAACCGCTGCATGTGGCCGCCTGGATCGAGTTCCAGACGCAAGCGCTGTCGCCACCGACGGTCAAGCAGCATCTCGCTGCGATCCGGCATCTCTTCGACTGGCTCATGATCGGTCAGGTGGTGCCGCACAATCCGGCCGCGTCCGTGCGCGGACCCAGTCATAGCGCACGCCAGGGCAAAACGACCGTGCTCGATGCGTCCCAGGCGCGGCAGCTGCTCGATAGCATCGATGTCAGCACGCCCATTGGCCTCAGGGATCGGGCGTTGATTGCGTTGATGGTGTTTTCGTTCGCGCGGGTCGGGGCGGCGCTGGCGATGCGGGTCGACGACGTCTATGTGCAGCACCGGCGACTGTGGGTGCGACTGCGTGAAAAAGGCGGCAAGCGTTACGAGATGCCATGTCACCACACGCTCGAGGCGTATCTGCACGCCTATCTCGATGGCGCCGGCATCGCCGATGACGCGAAGAGCCCGTTGTTTCGTACGATCCAGCGCGGCACCGCCCGACTGAGCGCGACCGTCCTGCCCCAGGCTAATGCGTACGCGATGGTGACGCGCCGGGCGCTCGCGGCCGGCCTCGACACGAAGATTGGCAACCACACGTTTCGTGCGACCGGCATCACCGCGTACCTGAAAAATGGCGGCACGCTTGAGAACGCTGCGGCGATGGCGAATCACGCTTCCACGCGCACCACGCAGCTGTACGACCGGCGACACGACGAGATCAGCTTGGACGAAGTGGAGCGGATCCGCGTGTAAAGAGGGGGCATCCAAGGAAAAGGAAATTCACGCACGCCGGGCGTCTGCGAGGTACCCGGCCGAATGTCTCTGATCGGCTCTGTCAACTTGTCGAGACTGAGGCGGAAAGACGGCAGGAAAAAGCGTCCCTCAGAACGCGTAGGACGGATTGTGGGTGACTTCGGTGAGTTCGCGCCAGGCAATGAATCGCACCGCGAGCTGTGTGCGATAGAGTGAAGCGCGCAGCAGATGCCGCTTGAGCGCGAAGTGTTGCCTGCTCGGCCCGAAGCACGAGAGAAATTTCTGTGTGCGTTTCGGGTCGCGAAAGCCGCGCATGCGACGCTCGCGTTCGCGCGTTGGTTGGTGGCTGTTCTCTGCGCGGTTGTTCAGTCGGGCGGCCGCTTTGACGAACACGTGCTTCACGTTCGCAAGTTCCGGGATCTCCGCTTTTGCCGCCGGATAGCTGCGCAACTGATCGGTGACGATCTTGCGCGGTACCGGGCTCGAGCGCAGCACACGCTTGAAGAAGCGTTTGGCCGCGGCTTTGTCGCGCCGCTTTGACCCGGTGAGCGAAACCCTTGCCAAACTTATCGCACCAGCATCGGATTGTCTCGTATGTCACGGTCACACCACGCTCGAAGAGCAGTTCCTCGATGTCGCGCAAGCTCAACTGAAAGCGGAAATACCAGCGCACAGCACAACTGATGACTTCGGCTGGGGAACGGTGACCATGATAGAGCGATTTCGATTTCTGCATCACGCCATCTTACGTGACCGGGCCAGCAACCTGACAACACCGTCCGAACGGCCGTGAAGGTAGCTGAAAGGGTGCCATCGCGTTAAAAATAGGGCTTGGAGCATATTGCGGTGCGCACGTACATCGGCCGCCTGCTCGGGCACTTCAATCTGCGCGACATCACGCTCGGCCCCCCTTTGCGTCAACGATCCTTCGCGAGATTGAGATCTACCGGCGGTTGAGCGGCAAGATAGCGGCTGATTTCCACGAGCAAATCTTCCGGAGCGGAGGATTTGCGCAATAGCATGAACGGCTCGGGAAAATCGCGAAGCGCTTGATCAGACAGCAGCTCCCCGGTGATAAATGCAACAGGAATGGTGCCCGCCCAGGCGAAGTGGCGCCTGATCCGCCCGGCCACATCCTTGCCAGTCGCACTGTCACGCAGCCGGATATCGGTGACGATCAGATCCGGGATGCGGCTGTCATCGGCAAGGATGGCTTCGAATCCCGTCATTGACTCCGCGGCATACACGAGCGCTCCCGCGCGCGAAAAAAGCCGCCGCAGCCCTTCGAGGACGATCGGTTCATCGTCGCATAGCAGAATGAACATGCCGCTGAGATCGGGCGCGCATACGTCGATATCTCGTTCGTTCGCTTCAGCTGCCGGATTCAATGCCGATACCCTCGCGTAGAGCGAAAAATGCGACCCGCGCCCTTCGACCGACGCGAAACTCATGTCATGGCCGTGCAAAAGCCGGACCACGCGCTGCACGATCGACAGCCCTAGTCCCAGCCCTTTCGAACGGTCGCGTCCCGGATTGTTGATCTGATAATACTCGGCGAAAATCGCCTCCCGATGCGCGGGTGCAATGCCGATCCCGGTGTCCCATACGTCGACGCGCAGCCGGTCCCCAAGTTGCACCCAGCCCAGCACTACGCCGCCCGACGAGGTATTCTTGATTGCATTTGATACGAGATTGGAGACGGCCCGCTTGAAGAGCGAACGGTCGGTCTCGATGAACGGCGGTCGAGCTCGCCTTCCCGCGATTCTGAAATCGATACCGCGCAACCGTGCCATCTCCCGGTGTTGCTCGAAAACTTCGGTTAACACATCATGCGCATTGACCGGCGTGAGGCGGGGAGCATACGATCCCAACTCGCTATAGTCCTGTATGTCCTTAAACATGGCGAGAATATCGGACGCAGTCTCCTCGATGACATTGAGGTCTCGATCCACCGCGCGTTCGTCGCTCATGTTGGTCCGGGCACTACGTATGAAAAGGTTGATGGCAGCGAGCGGCTGCTGGATATCGTGATACGCCGATGAAAAGAATCGCTCCTTCTCCCGTATCAGCTCTTGCATGCGCCGGTTCTGATCGTTGACCACGCGCGACGCCGCTTCAATGCGCGCCTTAGCCGCGCGCAAGCTACGCCGAAATATGAACTCGCGTCTCGCGCTTTGTTCGAGCGGGATACTGACGACCAAACCGATGACATAGGTCATGGCTACCATCCCGCCGCGGTCAATAACCATCCCCGGGTGCACGCCGAAGCTCGCGCCGAAAGGCACAAAATAGAGCATCAGCAGAAAACTGACCATGCATATCCCGATCAGCCACGCCGTCGTGATCGTTCTGAGCCGGAAGGCGCCGAATATCATGAACAGCGACAACGTCAGGATCGAGTAAACTTCGCGCCAAAGCACAACGCCAACGTAAATCTGCATCAATCTGAGGACGGCAAACCAGCCGCTGAGTGTCCAGATGCTGAGCAGCCCGACGGCCCAGCGCTCGTCGAATGCGCGTGGGGTCCAAAGCAGCACGGGGATCAGCATGCCGATCGATCCGAGGAATCTAACGAGAATGATTTCGTTGCGGTGCAGATGGGTGGGATCGAGCACATCCATCCGCCCGAGGTCATGGATGGAAAACACGATCCACAATCCGGTGAAGATTGTGATGGCCAACTTTCGCTGTCCGGAGAAGCGCCGCGCGTAGTCTTTTCGGAACGCACGTTCCAGAGCCGCCGATCTGAACCTGTGCACCACTAAGCTCGACGCTCTCATGACGATGCCCGATCAGGAATGTTGTCGTCCGCAAATACGGCAGCGTTTCATCCGCAACAGAATAGCAGCACGTCAATCGAGGAGGTATACACAAATGTAGCGGTATAAACGCGTTCTCCCCGCTTCCGCTATCCACAACCTTCGCGGCCGGCAGGCATATGCTTGGCGCTGTGCCCGAATAGTCAACAGGACGCCACAGCGCAGCGCCCGACGGCACAGACAGCGGCAACGGCCCTTCTGTCCGCGACGAAACCAAACATAATCGCTAAAACGCGTGCGCAGAGCATGCGTGACCTTCTCGATTCAGGACAGCCCGCAGGCTGCGCAAAAAGGGCGACCGTTACAGAGCAACAATGAGCATGTGGTTCGCCCGGCGACCGCAGTCGGCCACAGGGCTGGAACCTGAGGCATCACAACTGGGAAGATGCCTAGGCGTTGGCGCAGACGACAGCGCGATATAAGTGATCGCAGGACAAAGGTCCGTTAAGTGAGTGGAGCCGACGTTCGGATGTCCGTCTGAGGCAAGAGCGAATGTCGCTTGCTGATTGACACCTGGCCTGCCGGGCGATTGCATTATTGGTCTTCCTGTCTGTTGCGAACCCCAACCCTGTGGTCGTCCCATTTGACACCTCCTTTAAGAGATGTTGCAACGACCAGTTGAATCCGCCAAGGCAAGACCACTCGGAGTGGTGGCTGCCCTTCTAGTAGCACTCGCGCTGTTTCTAACGACGTGGCACCTTGCGATCGTTCCGGCATTCAGGGTGAACGTGACGTCGCCGATCCCACCGATACGTCAAGCAGTTGTGACTATCGATAAACTCTCGTGGCTTAGGCCTGGACCCAAAGGCGGCTTCTTAATGAAGCAGTCATTCGTATTTCGCGTCGAAGGGCAAGACGTAGAATATCGCGTGAGTTTTCATGCAAATCCAGGCGAATCAATAAAGGTTTTTTACGTGGTTGACCAGCAACGAAGGATTCTCGTAAAAGGTATAGCCCAAGTGGATTAGCCGTTTTTTAAAACGATTTTCCATCGGCTGTCAACTATCTAAGTCACGGTATTGAAGGACCGCTTGTGGCGGACCCGGTTCGACGTTGAACTGCCGGATCAGTCGTCATTGATCGGTCCGCGTCGAGCAGAAGTCACCCGTTGCAGACTTTCGCGTCGGTAGCGGTTAGCGACTGCCTTGAAGCTGAAGCGGTCGTTCGTTCCTGCCGCGATGTCAGTAGGCCGGTCGGAAACTGCGGTCCGGATTTCGCATATTGAAGTGTCGATATGGCTTGAGGCCGTTGCGACAGGCTGTCTTAAGCCGGACGTATCCTGCCGTTCCCAGCGGTGCTTTCGAGGCATAAAGACTGCCGAACACGACCGGAAAGGTAAGGCATGTTAAAGACTCTCTACCGATTTACGTGTACAGGCTGGCGCTTTGCCCACTTCTCGCCCGGCCCCAGATCTCGTCATCCGTGAGGGTCGTCTCGACAAACTCGATCGGCATGCCCGCATTGTCGATCACCGCGACGCGATATCCGTCGATCGGTTCGTACGGGCCGAGCAGCACGATGTGACCTTCGATCGCCGCGCTCAGGTCATTGACCTTGTATGCCACATGTGGCTGTTCTCGAAGTAGCGGATGTAGCGGCGAGCCGGGTTCATACCGATGCCACTGTACCGGTACGGGGCCACTCAGGTCATCCGTCGTGTACATCTTTACTTTCGCGGCATATCGTTCCCCGGGCCGCCTCTCCGTAGTGGGGATGCCGATATGGTGCAACGTATAGGTCACACCCTCACGGCGCATTGTTGTGGTCATCGCCAATTCCCTCGCAAGTAAGTCGCGCCCTTCGCTGTGCATGGTGTTCAAAAGAGCAAGCCCGGTTCAGGCCAATGACGCAGAAATCCACGCTCCATGCAGCCCGGCCGGCACGCGCCGTGGCAGTTCGATCACGGCGCGCGGTTCGCGATCGAGCTGCCGCGCGTCGAGAATCACGAAACGTCCGGCGCTGCTACCCAGTTCATGTACGAACGTCACGATGAACCCGTCCTCTTCGCGCCGGCCGTGCGGGTCAGCAACAAACACCGGTTCAGAAACCGTCAAGCCCGGCGCGAACTGGTGCACAGTCTTGCTGCCGGTGACGAGATCGTAGCGTGCGATTGCCTCGAACGCGCCGATCTGCGGCTTCTCGCCGGGCCGCGGCATGCGCAACCCTACGTATCCGTACCGCGCGCGTCGTCCAAGATACGCGTCGTTGACCCGTCCGAACTCGCACGGCTGATCGTCGATCGCCTCGTCGTGCACTACGCCCCTGTCGATGTCGATTACCAGCCGGTGAAGCTCCAGCCGTTTCGAATGGCTCGTCAAAGAGAGAGAGTCATACCACGGCAGGACAGCTTCGATCCGGTCGCCGTCCGCGAATGCATTGATCGTATGCCAGTGGAAGAACGGCGGTGCATCGATCCAGCGGACCTGCTCCGCGTGCTGCGCGTCGCGCGGAATCAGCGCAACTTTGGCGCCGCGCTCCGGCTCCCACAATCCAGGAGGGCCCTGCCGCGACCAATCGAAGACGAACGGACAGACGAACACGACCAGATACCCGCGGGTCAGCGCGACGTCATGCACGATAGCCGCCCACGGCGCCTGGAAAGGAACGACGCGGTCGATCTGTCCGGACCGGTTCGCCCGCATGTAAGTCAACATGCCGCTGCTCAGGTCGTATGAGACCGACAGCAGCTCGACGGTGACCGGATCGGTCTTCGGATGCGCGGACATCACGCCAGGCAATTTGCCCTGGTAATCGAACCGCCCCAATGTGCCGATGCCACCATCAAGCTCATACGGCTTGCCACCCTCGTACAGCGCCAGATACCGGCCGCCATGATGAACGATATTCGTATTCGCGAGATTCGCTTGCGGTGGCGGACTGAACGTCGAGTTGTAGAGCCGGTGTCCGGCCTGTTGTTCCGCACGCAACTCATCAGTCGCGACCCAGCGGTTTCGATATCGTGCACGTCCGTCCTGAAGGAATATCGCGTGGATCATGCCAGTGCCGTCGAACGGATACGCATAGCGCGCATCGGGTTCAAAGCACGGATTCGGCCCGTTGCGCATGAAAACGCCATTCAGGCCAGCGGGAATCTCGCCCTGAACCCGCAGGTCGGCGTCGTCGCGCTCATCGAATACCGGCTCAAATGCGCCGCTTAGCGCCGGATTGTTGCTGCGCCAGGGTGTACCGACGGGCGGTTCGCCTCCCGCATCGGAGGTTGCTGCGAACGCTGGCGATGTCCCAGGACTTCCGGCGGCCATCATGCGACCCCGACCGAGAGGAATGCACGCCGGCTCAGCCTATCTTTTGTCATGTCGCATTTTCCCGTTACTTAACGGCCCGGGACGACGTTACGTTCCCGCTCTGGATACCAGCCGTGAACTTAACCGCGCCCGCCAGCGCCAACACCGTCGCGACGATCGAGACTGAACGGGGCAACGCGGGCAGATACGTCAGCGCGATATCAGCGATCACCATGACGGCGAACGCCGCGGCCCATGCAGCCGTAATCACGTAGTTGGTCCGCACGAACCCCGGGTTCTCCCATAGATCAGATGACACCTCTTCGCGGGCGTATTGCAACGTGAAGGGACGGCGCATCACGATCGACGCGAGGACGATCAGCAGCAGACCGGTGTCCACACGCAGGCGGACCGCTGCAATCGACCATTCCGTCGCGCCTGGCAACAGCGCGATAACCGTCAATCCACCGAATAGAATAAAGGTGCCGATTTCGAGCACCTTTACCTTCCGCTTGGGGCTCACCATGTCTCGCAACAGCAATAGCGCGGATACGATTGCGCCGGCTGCAAGGCCCGCCGGCACGCCAATTGTGCGCTCAATAACCACGAAAGCCAGGAACGGCGCAAAGGCCAGCAGAATTCCCATGTCAACCTCCTTTGAATCACGATCAGTGATGATGTCAGTTAATGTTTCCGATGGAAAGATTTTGACTGGACACGAAAAATCCGTCAACATATTTTTACACTGGAAACATTTAAAAGCTGAATGACTGAATCAACCGCTTCCCGCGCCGCCCCGGCTGGCGCCCGTCCTCGCCGTGCCGACAAGGCACGTCCCTATCATCACGGTTCGCTCCCCGAAGCCCTATTGCAGGCGGCCGAGATCGTACTGAAACGTGACGGTCTGCGTGGGCTGACCCTTCGCGCGATTGCCCGGGAGGCCGGCGTGTCCCACACGGCCCCTCAACACCATTTCGGCGATACCGCAGGAGTGCTGAGCGAACTGGCGGCTGCCGGACACAGACGGCTTGCCAACGAGATGGAGGAACAGGCACGGAGCGCGGCGCCAGGCAAGCCGAGGCGCAAGGCGACCGCGCACGGCTACATCGACTTTGCGATCGGACATCCGGACCTCTTCAGACTAATGTCGCGCAACGAACTGCTGGATTCCGAGCGGCCATCGCTCGTCGAAGCGCGGCAGATCTCTGCGCGTGCGCTCGCAGGTGTATTCGACGCGGTGACGAAACCTCAACAGGAAGCAGGAGCATTCGCCGGAATCGGCACCGCGCAGGCGATCGCCATTACCGCTGCGTGGGCCTACGTACACGGACTCGCGACCTTGCTGGTCGACCACCGGCTTGATAGCGTGGCGCGCGCGGCACCGGACTTCGGCGATGCGCGCGCGCTGGTGGAAGCGGCCATCGACAGCATGAAGATGGTCCCGGATGCCTGAAACCGGAGGGCACCCAGTAGTCCGGAAGCCTCAGAATGTCTGCAGGTAACGTCCGTTACCTGAGCGAAGCGGTCGCACGAATGGCCAGTAGCGCCAATGGACGAACGACCCATCATGGCCGATTTCCGTCGGATAAGTTCGCGTGAGCCGGAACAGCATAGAAGTCGGCTGATGCTTAAGAGGGGAAATTTCGTGTGCTACAGATTTGCTATAGCAATGATAGCAATCCATATTTGCAGGCCTTGCGCCTGTCATTCCATTCCCCTGAACTATGACCACCTAGGAAGGCCCCGCAAAGTGACATTGAACGGCCCGGTTCCACCCTTACCAAGCTGTCGCTCTCGCGTGTCGAACGGCCGATATCTTCCGCGAAGTCAACTGTTTCTCCGTCTGTCGTCCGGCATCCATTCCCGTCAATTGGCTTCACTGGCGCCAGCGCAAAGCGATGCGTCTCTGATGGTGGGAACCGAGATCGGGGCTAACCGCGCGTCTTCTCACTCTGAACCGTAGCCGATAGTCGGAAGATCGCGTTCACCGGCAATGCTGGCAAAATAGAACTAAATAAGGCGACGTTCGGTAAATCATACGGGATTTGAATCATGAGCATTCAACAGCGGAACAATGTTCACTCGAGCGGTGAGGGCTCCCCGACAATCGTTTTTGCCCATGGGTTCGGCTGCGATCAGACCATGTGGCGGTATCTGCACCCGGACTTTGCCAACCGGCACAAGATCGTTCTTTTTGACTTGGTCGGAAGCGGCCAGTCGGACCTTGCTGCCTATGACTACGCCAAGTATGGATCGCTGCACGGATATGCTGCGGACCTGCTCGAAATCATGGATGAGTTTGCGAGTGGGCCAATTATTTATGTGGGCCATTCTGTCAGTGCGATGATTGGCATGCTCGCAGCCATAGAGGCCCCAGAGCGTTTCGTCGCGAACGTCATGGTCGGACCTTCACCCTCGTTCATCAACGATGGCGAGTATGTTGGCGGATTCACCCGCAGCGATATCGATGGTCTGCTTGAAACCCTGGAAAGCAATTACCTCGGGTGGTCAAGCACCATGGCGCCTGTCATCATGGGTTCACCGGATCAACCCGAGCTTGGCGTGGAGCTAACCAACAGCTTTTGCCGTACGGATCCCGAGATTGCCAAGCACTTCGCCAGAGTCACCTTTCTCGCGGACCATCGCGCCGACCTGGCGCGGGTCACCACGCCTACGCTGATCTTGCAATCGAGCGACGACTTGTTGGCGCCGCTCGGCGTCGGTGAGTACATGTTGGCGCAAATACCTGGCAGCACACTTAGCGTTGTGGACAACGTCGGACATTGCCCGCACCTGAGCGCGCCCTGCGCCAGCGTCGACGCGACCAAAGCATTCCTGCGCCAACTTGGTCTCACCGACCATGGATAGCGAGCAGAGGCCGCTTTCTCCGATAGACGAGGCTTTCGAGGGAGCGCCGTGCGGTCTGCTTGCAACCACGGTCGACGGCATGATCGTGCGCGTCAATTCGACGTTTTGCGGGTGGGTTGGATATCAGGCGCAAGAGCTACTGGAAAAGCGCCGGATCCAGGATCTGCTGACGATCGGTGGCAAGGTTTTCCACCAGACCCATTGGGCGCCACTGCTGCAGATGCAACGATCGGTGGCGGAAGTGAAGGTGGATATGATTCATCGGGACGGGCGCAAGGTGCCGATGTTGATCAATGCCGCCCGCCGTCGGCACGGTGATGTTGAGTACAATGAATTCGCAGTGCTCGTAGTCATTGACCGGCACCAATACGAGCGTGAACTGCTTCGCGCCCGCGAAAGAGCGGAGGTCGCGCTCGAGGAAAAACGAGCAGCCGAAGAGGCATTGCGCGAGGCCGATCGACGAAAGGACGCTTTCATGGCCACCCTCGCGCACGAGCTCAGAAACCCTCTGGCTCCTATGCGAAACGTGGTCGATCTGTTGCACCTCAAGAATTTCGCAGACCCGCAAATGCTGTGGGCACGTGACGTACTCGATCGTCAAATGACTCAGATGACGCATTTGGTCGACGGGCTGCTGGAGGTGTCCCGGATTTCGGAGGGGAAAATTACCCTGCGCCGGGAAGTCCTCGATCTGGCTACCGCCTTGAAATACGCAGCCGAAGCGTGTCAGCCAATTGTCACCGCGGCGTCCCATACATTGACGGTAGAGCTGCCCCACCAGCCAATTTTCATCAACGCGGATCCAACACGCTTTTCCCAGATCGTTCAGAACCTGCTGAACAATGCCGCCAAATACACCCCGAACGGTGGGGCTATCTGGCTAACAGTCCGCCGCGAGGACGAACAGGCCGTCATCTCGGTCCGCGACAATGGCATCGGCATCGCAACCGAACACTTGCCTTCGTTGTTCGAAATCTTTACGCAGCTTGACGCGGGTCTCGAGCGCTCGCAGGGAGGACTCGGAATCGGCCTATCCCTGGTTCGCACCTTGACAGAGTTGCACGGTGGGTCGGTGTCGGCTCACAGCGCGGGCGCTGGCTTGGGCAGCGAGATTATCGTTCGATTTCCGCTTTCGAACGAGCCAAGCGCAACAGCGATATCTCATGTATCCGATCTGCCGGCTCGCAACGCGGCACGGCGTCGGGTGTTGATTGTCGACGACAACGAAGATGCGGCCGAGAGTTTGGCCATGTTGCTGCAAGCGGAGGGATACGACGCGCTTACAGCCTCGGATGGAAGGACAGGGATACGCATAGCGGATGAGTTTTCCGCGGAGGCAATAATCCTGGACATCGGGCTTCCCGATATGACTGGATATGAGGTCGCGCAGGCTGTCCGGCAAAGTCAACCGGGAAAGTCCGCTTTGGTGATTGCGTTGACGGGCTGGGGCCAGAAGCAAGACAAGCAAGATGCAGAGCTGGCAGGATGCGACTTTCATTTCACAAAGCCGGTCGATTTGGAACGGCTTCTGGCGATTCTTGCTGATGGCAGCGTAGACCCAGGAGCTTGACGTTTTCAAAGCCTGTCGTTGCTCATTCGTTTTTCTGCAAGAGAGTTTAAAGGCGGCTAGCCGAATGGACCGCTGGCCCTTTTTGGCAATAGCCGTCAAATGCGTGATCGACGAGATGGCGACGTACCTCGTACGCATCGAGCGCAGTGAACGCAATGATTGCAATGTCCCTGATGTCGGGATTGGTCCGTAGCGTAAGTGATGCTTAGCCGCCCTCACATTCGGGCTCAGAATAGTCCCGCGCCCTACTTGTTCACCGCGTCTTTGAATGCTTTTCCGGCGGTGAACTTGACGGTCTTTGACGCAGCGATCTGAAGCGGCTCGCCGGTCCTCGGATTGCGCCCGGCGCGAGCGGCCCGCGCGCCCATGCTAAGCGTTACGCAACAATAGGGAGTCGAAAATGGACAATTCACTTGTGACGGAAGAACTCTTTCATCTACCCGCCCGACGCTTGTGGCAGGCGCTCACGGATGAGAATGCGCTAAGGGCCTGGTACTTCCCGCAGTTGCGCCATGTCAATCCAGACGTAGGCTTCGGGTTCGAATTTGCCGACGATGGTTCGGCCTACCAGAAGGAATGGCGGGTCACGCAGGTCGTCGAAGGAGCCAAGTTCGCGCACAGTTGGGGCTACAAAGGTTTCCCTGGCCTATCGGAAGTCATCTTCGAGCTGTTCTCGGAGGGTGCCAGCACTCGCCTGCGCGTCACCCACACCGGCCTCGACAGCTTCCCTGACGACCCCCACTTCGCAAGGAGACGGTTCGAGGACGGGTGGAAGCAGATCCTCGGTGTCAAGCTGAGGGAATACTTCTCAGTACCGGATTGAACCCGCGGCTGTCAAATGACACAAAGTCGTTCGGACCCAAAGACCAGTTTATAAGGCACAGCGAGCAGTGCTGGACGACTTTACGTCAATTTTGATTGACGCACAGTTGTCCATTTTGCTGAAATTGACTTAAAGTTGACAAGTCTTGCTGGACGGGATCGGCGCGAGAAGCGAACCAGAAATTTAGCTATGTCGCGGCCGCAAACGCACGGTCTCCTGCATCTCCTACGTCCAGTGGTATTGACTTCTCCCTATCGGGTGCCGCTCACCTTCATGCTGGTCGCGACTCTCGCTGCCGCGACCTATCGCGAGCGGCCTAACCCTCGAGATGGATCGATACACTTCAATCGATTATTGTTCGCATTGCATAATATCTTCTTTGAAAGGTATCCGTCAGCGGAACCCGTAGGGGCGTTTCCCGAAGGCTAGATGTCGACGATCTTTCGCAGTAGAGAGTACGAAACGCGCCAGTGACCATCAGTGTCATTGACGGCAATCGAGGCGGTCTTCGCATTTAGTCGAACGATGATGCCGACGCGCTCGCTCAGGTGCTTGTCGGTGAAGCCAACCGTGTCACCGATGAAGAATTCTTCACGCTGCGTTCTCGGCGGCGGTGTTGGTTCGACGTGAGGCTGAGCACTCGAAGTTTCTGGGATAATCGCTGCATAGAGCACGCCCCAACGGCGTCGAGTTGCGCTTTCTTGAACCACCGCCTGTGTTTGGCGAAGTTCAACTATGGTGCCTTGCGCCGGCGGTCCAAGCGGGTTGTCGCCGACGTAGTTCACGGCCATCCCCAGGTGCAGGCGTTGACGTATTTCGAGAATACGTCGAGGGTCATCAAGCATTTTGCCGATAGCTAGATAGAGGCGATATAGCTCGGCGCTGGGCGCCTGCCGAAGCGAGTCGAGAATGTCCATGGTGTAGAGGTGTTTTAACGGGCGAGCGGCAACAGTTCGTGCACGCGATTGACGGGATACGATGGCAGTTTCTCAAGCGTTCGTTCGAGCCACGCATAGGGTTCGATACCGTTAAGGCGAGCCGTCCCGATGAGGGAATACATGGTTGCCGCCGCCCGGGCGCCTCGTGGAGAACCTGCGAACATCCAATTCGATCTTCCGACGACCAGTTCCCGTTCATTCTGCCCATATCGGGCAAGAAGTTGAAGTCCATTATCGTTGGCATCCGCTGTTTCGTCGTCGCGTCAAGGTTCGAGATGTTGAGCAGCGCGGCGGAGGTCGGGTCGTCCATATCGACGCGGGCGACAGTGAGGTTAGGGTCATTGCCGAATGGATGTTGGATGCTGCCGCATGCTCCGCTCTGGTTCTCGGCGATCCGCGCGTCAGCGTAGCGGCCTTGTGCAATCTGCACCAACTTCTTATCAATCGACATTTGCGCGGAAACTCAACGGACGATTCCACCATCGTCCGGGAGAAGCGCAATG
>NZ_MTHB01000231.1 GCF_002220365.1 Caballeronia sordidicola
CATGCTGTCGCCACTACCCCGGCGCAGCGACTGGCGGCACCGCTTCGCTCATCCATCCAGTCGTATCAGCCTTCCCCGAAAGGGTCACCGGGTCGGCCTGCGCATCGGCATTTTCGAGGCTTACTCAGCGTTCACTCACGTTACGGCCTGCACACTCGCGCTGTCACCAATTCGTGACACGCTTACCCGAAGGCTTCAGCCATTTCGTTACCTCCATAGCTGCTCCGGTTGCTTCCGGCTGGAGCGGTTGCCGGGCGGGGCTTACACCCGCTGGAAAGCGCCGCCTTTTCACGGCGCACACCCACAACTGCCATCGGCCGTTCTCCCAAGCGGCCATTCACGACGCTTGCGCGGTTCAGGAGAGATGAATGTGGATACGCGCCAATCAACAGTCGATGCAAACCTAGCCGATCTTGTCAGCTGAGTTGCATCTCGCAATCAGCGTTTCAACAAGGGACACCAGCGCGGGCCGAGCATTGCGCTCAGTAGTGAAACCCGCGACTGCCAACTCGGCCTGAGGCGAATAGTAAACCACCGTTCCCCAAAATCCCGCGTGGGAATAACAGACTGCACGACCTACGACGCTTAGTGCAACACCCAGCCTATACCCTTCAGCCCCTTGATGTGTTCCTTGACAAAGCATTTCGACTAGGGTCTGCGGTTTTTCAAAAACGCGCCCTTGGAACAATGCGCTTGTAAAGGCCGCCAGATCCCGCACTGACATCGCTAACCCACCGCCGCCATAAAGGTCCATTGTAGGATTAACGTTCGTGATCTCGACGCCCCCAAAGAATTGCCGAGCTCGGGGTTCAGTCATTGCAGGCTGAGGTTCAGCAACCTCCCACCACGTTGATGTTAATGCTAGGTTATCGAAGCGCAATTCTTTTCGGACAGCAGAAGCGAGCGTCCCGCCAGTGGCGCGCTCAATGATGTCGCCGAGCAAAATATAACCGGTATCGGAGTATCTAAATGCCTCGCCCGGCGGACCTAACGGGCCGCTCGCCCGGATCGCAAGACACACTTGCTCCTCGCGTGTCCACACGCGCGCGGGCTCGGCGAGAACCCCTTTAATATATTCTTCGTCGGCGTGATCATTTAAGCCCGCGCTATGGTTCAGCAGTTGGCGCACCGTTATCGACTTCGTGCGATACCCCCGCTCATCCAATAAACGAACCAAGCTCTCGTCAGCGAGCGCCGAAATACCAACGTCTAGTTCAAGCCTTCCCTGTTCCCAAAGACGCAACGCCGTAGCGGCAACGAACATTTTTGTGTTGCTGGCGATCCTCAGCGGTGTATCGGTTGTTAGGGGCTGGTAAGCAGTTTGATCTGCCATCCCTACAGCGGCACCCCTCGGAGCTAACCCATCCATTCCAATCGCGAAAATCGTCGTCGGCGCATTCGCAGCCTTCAAAGCAAATAACAGCTCTTCTTGACGCACTTGCAATCTCCCAAGATCGTCCACGCCGATAAATTGTTCTGCCTTAGGGGCTTTCACCACTCAATCGTGCACCAACGTCGCCTTGTTTGGATCGTAGGCCCATCTAATATTGTCGGCAATTTAGCAGCGGTTGTCGAAGACAAGATAATGGCCGACGACCGCCTCCACGCTCAACGGGCAAGTGTGGGGTCGATATACTCGTGCGTCAGGCCAAACCTTGCCATGCGAGTGCGATGGTCCGGTGAGCCGAGATATGAACGGAGTTGCGCGTTCACCGCATTGAGCAGATCGCTGTTCCTTCTGTTGAAGGAGAATGCTCCGAGCGGCAGTTTTTGTTGAATGCCATTCGTTCCCGGCTTGTGCTCCACGGCCTCCAGGACTGAACCGCCGATGCGATCGGCGAGTATGCGATTGCCCAGAGCAGTGCTCGCATACGCATCGATCTTTCCTGACCGAACCGCTTCGATAGCATCCGCTTGATGTTCGAAGATGGCTATCTGGTCGTCGCTCACGCCTGCCGCTTTCGCCGAGTCGTGTTGCACCTGCCCGGCAATGATTCCAAGGCGCGCATCTTGCCGTTTGACGAAGGACGGGTAGCTGTTAAGCGCTTTTGGATTTCCAGCCCGAACCAAAAACCCGTCCCCGATCGCCCACACTGGAACGCTGAACGCGACCCGCTTAGCGCGCTCAGGTGTAACGAAGAGGGAGACGTTCATATCCCAGCGGCCGGCTTCGACACCTGGCAGCAGATCGCTGAACGTCGTCAGGCGATGCTCAATCTGAGTGGCACCAATAGCCCGCAAAACCGCTTCCGCAAGATCAATGTCAGCACCGGTAGCGGTACGATCCGTTTCCGTCCAGCCGAACGGCGGTTCTTCGATGTACGCGATCGCTACCTTCATAGCTGCCTCTCATGAAATAGGAACGGCCATCAAATAACTGCAGCCGATTGCTGACGATTCTACTTGCATGCACGAACGTCGTTTTGTGGCCGGTCCTTGCCGGATGGCGGTCGGCGCTTCCCGACCCCAAGCAGCCGTTAGACGTGTCGATCGCCGAATGGCCGGTTAGGGATCGCAGCAGACGCATTTGCACGGCGCTACACGTAACTCTAGAAGAGTGCGTTGATCAACACACGGTAGCTACTGGCTTTTCAGATATTGAACGATAGCAGCTCGTTTATTGGCGTCGGGCACGGCCTCCCTCATTTTTCCTCCGGGCACATATTTTTGTGGACTTTCCAGATAGTCATTCAGCGCCCGATCATCCCACACGCCTGGCTTTCTTTTTAAAGCATCCGAATACGCGTAATGCGTACTTGCGATCTTCCGCCCGTACACGCCAGATAGAGAAGGGGCCATAGAATTATTTGGATTTGGACTACTCTGGTGGCATTTTACGCATTCGGCCTGAAACACGGATTTCCCATTGGTCTGGGCTGGCGTTTGAACCGGGAGAGCGCCAAAAATTCCGGTCACGACGAGTACGCTGATCGACTTCAACATCGTTATCTCCTGGTTCGTCACTCGTGAGCCTGCCTGCAAAATTAAAGTATGTCTTACTTATTTGCGTTGGCATTTCTTGGTAAAAAGCCTACGTTTTTCACTGCGGACATCATCTCATCCGAGCACATTGGAATCTTTCCCTGCGGATCGTAAAAAACACAATCTTGTATTTGTGCGTTCTGCTTGAATGTTTGATAATCGATTAGAGTTAAGCTGCCAGCTGGAGATAGGGAGAAAATTACGCCCTGCTGCTGATCATTGAACATATACCAAAAATTCGCTACATCCTCGTTGGCATCCAGTGCAACGCTCCAGATCGAATTACTAGAAAAATAAGGGTCATTTTTGAACGCGGCCCGACAGCGTCCCTGTCCAGCAGCGACGAAGTTTGGTACAGGCATTGGTACGAATCCGCCGGACTTCTTATAGCATCTTAACTTCCATTGGGTGCCATCCCAAACGTAATCATTCTCTGGACCAACGTGTCCCTTCGGTAGCATTTCGTCAAAGCGGCTCGTATAAGAGCCTTCGTCGTCGGGATACACAAAAACGGTCACCTGAACCCCTTTGTCCCAGTCGTACCAAAGCTGACAATAGAAAGGTGCCAACTCCTGTCCCATCATGAAGCATTCGCTATTAACCCGGTTGGTCCACGTTGGCACGACTATCCCATTCATATCCGGGAGGATCCCGGGTAGCAATCTTTGGATATCGCCGAACACACAACTGGAAAACGCCTCTTGCGGCACCTCGGACATACCTTGCAATAGGTCAACAAGTGTCAGCATCGTACTCGTCACAGATCCGACGCTCTTCGCGCGATCACAGACTTTTAATATACCTGGCCAATCGGCATTGGTATTTTTGGAAATCTCACAAAAATCAGACAGGTAATAAGCGCCGAATATCGGGATTAACGCTTCATTATCTTGCCTTGTCGTCATCATTCGCGCCAAAGCATTTGACACGGTGTCACACCAAACCCACGTGCCGCCGGGACCATCGTTCTTATTTTTCGGTGGAATTTTATTTTTAAGAACAAATCCATCCCTCGTTCGCCCGATGACGTTCCAAGAGCCTACATGTGCAAATCCGTAATCAGCGAGGAAATTGCCTCCCGGTACAACCACCGATGTGCTGAACGGACCAAAGGCATTGCTCGGCACTCCACCGAGTTGGTCTGGTGTGGAAACCAAGCTCCACCAACTGGTCACATCACCTTCGGTCCGAAACAGGACGTCAAAATATTTTAGACTTTCCAGCAAAAATATCTGAAATCGAATTTGGCGGTTGCTGTGATCGGTTTGGTTGTAGGTAACGTAAGCTACCGCTAACTGATCACTTGGCTTAACTGGAGCAACTTGGCCGCCAGGTGGAGTTAGCAATACCGTTGCAGTCCAGGCATTTGTGAGCGGAGGGGGTTGCAGGCGTCCGTTGGGGAACAATTTCATTCCGATTTCAGTGGGCGACGGCACAGGGATACAGGGGTTGGTATTCATTTCCTCTCCCAAAACATTCTTTAATCAATTGCCGCTCTCATTGGCATCCTTGCCAAGTGTCGTGAGAAAGCGGCCCCCTAGCGAACCTGGAAGCAAAGAGTATCGCAGTAAGAGCTATGGCATCTATGTCGCGTCATTTGGATGGCACAGCAATAATCCCCCAGATAAAATCATTTTGAACATATTCACCGGGAACTAGTATCTTTGGATCGATGGGACCAACGGGGTATTTTTTTGGATCAAGCACGATTTGATCAAGCCCGTGGTTACCGTCTTTATCAAAGGAGGCGTACGCATGGCAACTAATGCAGGACGATCGAAGGATCGGCACATTCGCTGTGATTCTCTCGATAACGGAGTTCCCAAGTATCGTCGGCGTGCTGGTGTTTGCTTCTACGTAGTCTGTCTGAGAGCCTTTCAGGCAATAATTTCGCCAGACCGGGTCAATCGCTGCATTTTTAAACATGGCCAAGAGGGCTTCGGATTTCTGACAGTCGCCGTAGTTCTGGTTGGCCAGACCATTCGGAGGTGTATTTGATGACACGGCGCCAAACGAGTCGTGACAGCCGGTATCATCGCATCTCCCGGGGTTCATTTTGTTTTCGAAATCAGACCAAACCCATTGTTTTATTTGCTTAGTACTGAAATGAAACGAAAGAAGAGCAAAATCCGCACTAGTTTTTCCATCTGTCGCGGTGTTCACGTAGAATTTATGTCGAATATCGGCTTCGGTCAGAGTGAGACCTTCCGTTTTTTTAAGCCACCCTATTAAGTCTGCAACCTTCATCCAATCACCCTTGAACTCGACAGCGTCTGCTGGCAGGTTAACTGGCGATTTTTTTGCATAAGCTGTCGCCAGCCCTTGCGCGTTGTATAGATTGTTCGAAACTATGTATTGATACGAGGCCCAATTCCGACGCACTTCTTCCCCGATGCATACGTTAGCCGGCAAGCCGAGCTTCGAATCTGTATTTGATGGAGGATTGCAATCCGAAGGAGAGATGATCAACGGTTTTCGTACGGCGATCCGATGAGCGGTTCCCAATAAGCTGGCTTGAAGTCGCTTGGGAGTTCCGGGTGCGGGCCAGCGGGGGGGCGACGTGTGATAGATGTCGTCATCAGAAGCCCATGTCTCGAACTCGACTTGAGACGAGTTTGGATTCCCTGACGGAGCAGTGACTTGCACGAAGGTTTGCCAAGCAAGTTGGTCGGACGATTGCCCCCATGGCAGTATAGTTCCTTGGCAAGCGGCAAACGGGGCCTGCAGGCATAGTGCAGCTGCACCTATAAGCGATAGAATTCTTTTCATTGTCGGCTCCGCAGGTAATGGACATGACCGCATCGTTCACTCAAGGGCCTAGGTTTGGCAACCCTCAACTATCCACTGGTTAAACAGCTCGATTTGTTGTGGAGGCCACGGCGCGTCTGGTGGCATTTCGCCAGAAGATAGCTTTGCGTAAACTTTCTTGGCATGGTCTGGATTGCACATCCACGATGAGTCGCTAAGTGGAACACCTCGGCGGGTCATGCACTTTATGTCAGTATCTCTGAAGAGCGGGAGTATGTCTTTGCTGTAAGTCAAGACATTCTGAGCGAAAGCGGAACCGACTGATTCAGTGAAAGTGCCTTTAAACTGGTTGAAGGATAAATCAGGATTTGTAATGTTTGTGATAATCGTATTATTTTGAAAATCTTCAACGTGAACGACTGTGGTCTTGTCGGCCTCCTGCCAAGTAACTAGAAAAAGAAGGTCGCCAATTGGTGTGATTCGAATGTTTACAGTTTCTGACTGACCACGCTCGCCGCGCGAAAGAATATCGGTGTACGTAAGAGAACCTAATGAAGTGAAAAACAATTCTACCTGAAACGCACCGAAATCTACCAAATAACGATGCCCTACCGCAGGAAAGGCTGTGTTCATTCTACCGCTCCCTTTTCGTTTTATTGAGAACAAGAGGTCGACCTGGACTCGGAGCCCAAGTTTGAGAAAAACGAATTTATTAAGTTAACTCTGACTTCGGACAGATTAAGCTGATGAATCTAAAATGTTAGCCAGCGTCCGAGCCCTCTAATCCCCAGCGGCACGTTTCGATGGAGTATAGGTAAACGTTAACGGTGAGCAAACTTAAAATTGCCTTTGCGCTTTACAGCCGTCCAGCAGCGCGTCCATTAGCGCACAGTCCTCGTGTTCAGTAGCGACTCGCCACGGCCGTTCGTGACTTTCACCCGCGCGTCGACAATTAACGTCTGCCAAGCGAGCGGTCGGAACGGCAAGATAGCGACAAGATCCGCCGGAGCCATCTGCTCCGGCGCGGGTCACACCTGCATAGCCAAGGAGCCTTGCAGTCAGAGTTGTTACGGCGCCTACACTAGCGGTTGGAAGCCTCGGTTTCAGATTTAGCCCGCTACACCCAGAGCCAGTCGCTGTGTCTAAACCCCATCTTGAACGCTGTTAGAAGCAACTGACGCCCAGCAATGGCTATGGTTGAATTACTAGGGTCGAACAGCACGTCAATCGTAACCTGACACGTTTCAATTGAGACGGTTATGTTGTGGACGAGGGTTAATGGAACTGCGCCGGCAACGGTCGATACTGACGTGGCGGTTCCTGCCGACAGCAGACCCGCAGAGACTGCCGACGCCGGCAATTGGAGGTAATCGGCGCCGGTGTCAACCAAGCACTTATGCGTAGGCGCCGGATTTATAGCGGCCGCTCCTCCGAGCAGGACGACATCCGCATATGGTCGATTGCCCGAATACGCAATTTGGTTTGGGAAAGCAATGTTGACAGTGCTCATTGGACGATAGGGAGCTGAGGGGCAAGGACAATTGTGACCTCGTCCAAAGAAACCCCGAGGTTCTGAAGATGAATAATGACTTGGTTGTAGTCAGTGCCCTCGGCTATTATCCCGCCAGCTGTCGCCGCCACCCATAGCCCGGGCCGAATCCGGTGCCAATTGTTGTCTATCCATATCGAGCCGGGATGTACCGACATGATGTTCACCGTAGCGGAAAATGGTTATGGCAATCGGGCGTCACACGTTGGCGCCTGAATCTTTACCAACGCCCTTGTTGGGATCAACGTGAACTCTAGGCTGTGGTGTAATCACAGGTCCTGGTGGAAGTCCTGCGGGCTTTCTGTCTTTCCTGGATTCTTCTGCTGCTTTTTCCGCGATATGCAGCGCTTGAATTGGCGTACCTGTTGCTGCCTGCTGCGCTTTTTCAGTAGCTCCCGCTGCATCTAAGGCTTGGGTGGCGGCGACCCTCAACAGCTTCTTATCCACCTCATTCGACAACCAGCGAGCTCCCCCGAGTCCCACTAATATTGCTCCCGCCAAAGAGGAGACTGTCAAATTAACAGGTACTGCGTTAGGTGCACCGGGTGTACCGAGCAGTGATGCGTTCGCACCAGCTCCGTAGAGACCCCATGAGATGGCGGCCGCCAAGGCGCCGATGAACATGTTCACGAGAAACCCGGGTCGATAAATTGTGGTCGCGGTGCCTGCGACTTTTTCGACCCTCGGCAACACCATCCCATTGTCCGAGAGGAAAGCATTCCCAAGACCGCCCACAGCACCGGCCAATGCGATGTACAACAAGACAGTTGTAACCATAACCAGCTCCTCGCCGGAAGTGCCTCGGGGAACACTGATGCGAACTGCGCAAGAAGCAGTAAAGGACAAAGTTCTGAATACGGCTAGAAATTTTGTGCGCCTCCGCACTCTTCTTTTCTTTCTTTATCCTTGCAAGATGGCGACTCATAGGCAGTCCCCCGCGCAAACACTTGCCGCCCACGAGCGAGATCCAGCGCTGCATGCTTCGGATTACCGCCCAACTCTTGTTTTTTGCATCCGGATGCGGTGGCAATCGAGCGTCTGATGGCGTGCAAGCAGTGACTGGCACTGCGCGCCAAAATTCGTCATCGGAATGTGTATCGCTTCGTATCGCGTGCGCCTGGACATGCATTCAGAGAGGGGCGAAGGGCTGTTATTTGCCGAGACCCCAGGAGCATGACCACCGAGGGAAGCTCCGTTACCTGAGCGGAGCCGACGCTCCAATGTCCGCGTGAATGCAGGGTGCGACGTCTGAACATGGCCGGGTGCTGTCTCATGCGATGGACATACGTAGCTCGAAACTCGTGAGCAGGCGATCGGCGGTACGCGACCCATTAGAGACGGCCAACTTTCCAGGCAGCGGACGTTCGCAAATCGTGGAGGTGCACGCGTGCGACACGGACCGAACTGTGGACTATCAAACTTGCTGCTCAGACGT
The DNA here is from genome assembly GCF_002220365.1 of Caballeronia sordidicola. Lineage (GTDB taxonomy): Bacteria > Pseudomonadota > Gammaproteobacteria > Burkholderiales > Burkholderiaceae > Caballeronia > Caballeronia sordidicola_C. The sequence goes on from NZ_MTHB01000231.1 coordinate 8,715, forward strand.
TTTCTGCCAACCCAATGCGAAAAATGGTTGCGAAAAATGGTAAAGAAAGAGTGTTGTCTGCCGTCAATACAATCATGTATGAACTGCGTTCCAAGGACGAAAACCCGGCGCGTAAACGGGAAGAATGGCCATAATACCGGAGCCGCATGTCAGTCAAGTATCGAACGCCATGGATGACAACAAAGACAAGAGCAAGATTTGTCGGCTTTGCGACAAGTGTCTTGTTGGCATTAGCTACCTTAATTATTTTATATTTCTTCAACCGTTCGTCGCCAGTAGCGCTCAAAGCGCTGATGACCGTTGCAATGGTTTACGCGACAGCGTTTGTTATTCAAATCATAAGGCTGATCCGCTTAAATAAGCGCGATCCATGACGAATGAACGCTACATTGTCGGCACTTCAGGTGTCGTTGTCGAATGCCTGAAAGTGGCCGCTGCCCGACGCGTCGGGCGCATGTCGACCCTCAGCGGTCTTTCAGGTAAGCCGCCGGACTATCAAACTAAAGAAAGCGTGTTGTCGGCCGTTAATACAGGCAGCGGTTCAATACGGACCGCTTAACCCACGGCACCCTCATGAAGAACAAAAGTCTGGCCTGCGTTCTCGGACTCTCGTGCGTGTTGCTCGCGGGATGCCTAACAACTGTCCCTAAGCTTGATGCGCAGCATTCTGCTAGCGTCCAGACCAGACAATTGATTTCTGACGGGATCCAAGCGCCGAAGATCGATGCCAACGGGAATTTGGTGTCGCCTTGGGTACGCAATTCGATGATGTCAGCGTTCTACATGCGAGCATCCCGCCTCGGGATTAAGATCGATCCGAACGGTGTTCCCGTGACTATTCACATTACAAGCGTTAGAAGCAGGTCCGAATCCGCTCGCGCATTCTTAAATTTCTTCGACGGCGCTGATCATCTTAGCGGAGTCGTCAGTGTAGGCGATGTTAGTTTCAAGGTCGAAGAAGACACATGGCTATATTGGCCCGTTACCGGCTATCGTTCGATTGAAGAGGTTTCGAATGCGGTAGGTGAACAGGCTGCGAATGGAATCGCATTAGTCGCCGGACTTCCAATCAGTGACTGACCTCGCCGGTGACGTCATCGTATTGACTTCGGGGCAGTAGCTTCACGGGCCGCAAGATACGATTGTCGGCAATTTAGGGGCCCTGTCGAATGGCTGTAGATGGCCGCACAGCGACTGCTGCTGTGGACCGCGTTGGCGTCGCGCGATAAAACGTGCGCGTGCGCTCACGGTGTTTTCGTTTCCGCGCGCTGCTTGACCGCGGCATTCATTGCCTGAAACTCTCGCTGAGTTTCCTCGATTACGTCATTCGTCAACCGCCCCACAAGCAATCCCGAGAACGACTCCGTTTGCTCAAGATGGGTGCCGCCCGCTACGGCCGTGAGGTGGACACAATGCGTACCGTCGAAAATGCCGCGGATCCATACACTACCACGCCAGCAAAGGTCTTGCTCCGGATGAACGAGCAAAACAGTCGGCTTGAATACCATCGAAGCCGGTCCGGTGCCTAGCGTAATGCGGATTGAAAAACGAACTTTACATTACCCTCATCGCCACCGGCTGCGCGATCAACGGTGACATGATTGTCGATCACGGCGTCAGTTGCTTCGGCCTGTGCAACGGCAGCGTGATCTCGACTCGCGGTCTGCTTCACGTCGGTGAAGGCGGTCTGATCAAGGGCAGCGTGCAAGGCGAACACGTACGCATCGACGGCCGTGTTGATGGGAATGTTCACGCCCGTGAGTCGCTTGAGATCAACGGACACGTCGCCGGCGATATCTTGCACAGCGGCACGATCCGCTTAGGGCCGGGTGCCACGCTCAACGGGACGCTCAAGCGCGTCGCTCGGATGCTGACGATCGATGCACCGTCCCCCCTGTGTCAAACTGCTGTGAGACAACTTCTTCAAACAGTTTAAGGAAGTTGCCCACAGATGGATAAGCAGATGAAAGAGGTTTTTGAGGAACGTGACGTCAGTGCGAAGGTTTTCCCCGAGGGGGCCTCGGGGAAAACGGCAACCGATGCTGAGGTCGTCGCGGCGCCAAGCCGCCGGAGTTTTTCGACGAGCTACAAGCGCCGTATTGTGCGGGAAGCCGACGCGTGCAATGCCAGCGGCGCGGTCGGGGCACTGCTGCGCCGTGAGGGTCTCTACAGCTCGCATCTGAGCCACTGGCGCG
>NZ_MTHB01000251.1 GCF_002220365.1 Caballeronia sordidicola
TTGGCAACGGTCTGCCAGATATGGTAGATAGCGCGGTCGCCGCCCAGGGCGAACAGCTCGAGACGCCCGTCGGCGTTGTTGGCGACAGCGATCTGCTGGAGGTCATGCCCGGCCAGACTTGCCCAGTCACCCCAGCCCCCATTGGCAACGGTCTGCCAGATATGGTAGATAGCGCGGTCGCCGCCCAGGGCGAAAAGCTCGAGACGCCCGTCGGCGTTGTTGGCGACAGCGATCTGCTGGAGGTCATGCCCGGCCAGACTTGCCCAGTCACCCCAGCCCCCATTGGTATCAGTCTGCCAGATATGATAAATAGCGCGGTCGCCGCCCAGGGCGAACAGCTCGAGGCGTCCGTCGGAATTTCTGGCAACGGAGATTTGCCGGATCTGTCTCCCTAACAATGGTAGCCAAGGACTCCAATTACCGTTAGGCGCCGTTTGGGAGATACGGTAGACGCTTTTGTCTTGCGCTAACGAGAACAGACTCAAGCGTCTATCTTGCTCGTTAGATACTGCGATGGCGGATGATGGAATCAGATCCTGAGGAGGGCCATCACGGCCGATGGCATCAATAAGTGCGCTTCCGGTCGGCGTGCCCCAGCCGGTACAACAATCATAGCCCGGTACGGCGAAGTACTGGTTAGCATTATTGGGTTGGGTATTCCATTTTGTGAGATTGTTGCCTACGGTGATGTCATGAAAGTAGCTAGCATAGCTAGAACTTTTTCCAAGAGCATAAAGGGAGGGGTTGAGTAGCCCGATCGGCTGCTTTGCCGATTGTGCGGCTCGTTGGTTAATCAACGCCATATATCCGGCCCAAAGTGGCGACGCCGCACTGGTTCCTTCGACAAAAGCCGGGCTGCCATTCAAAATCATGTAGATGTTTGCTGCAACCATGGAAACGTCAGGACTGTTGCGACTTGTAGTCGACCCCTGATTGAGCGACATATCGATGTTTTTCTGCCAGTCGGGCAACGGGTAGTGCCCCATCGTTCCACCGCCTCCGCTACCGAAGTTGTTGTCTTTCCAAACAATCTCCGATTCCCAGGTATCTCCGGTCACCGTGAGTATCAATTGCGTTCCACTCACGGCGGTAATGTTTGGGTCGTCCACCGAGAAAGGTTGAGTGGGATAGTAGGCGCCGGCATCACCCGATGCGCAGAAAAAGGTCTGACCTTGTGCCATAAACTGCTTGTATACTTGGTCCGCGCTACTGTTCTCAGGTGGCGTCGGCCATGACGAAGTTAATTGCTTGGCAATATTGTCAGTTGCCATTCGGTTAAGGATGCTTACGCCATCTTCCCCTTCGTAGACAAGCACTTGAGATAAGCCGGGTGCCATCGCTATGGCCATTTGAATGTCTAATGTCACTTCGATGCTATAACTGTCGGGAGGGTAATCTATTCCATCAACGAGCACTTTATTCACGGGAACCAACGGCGAGATGCCCGCAGTCATTTGATAGCTGATGATATCGTTCGGATCAAAGCCGTGTGGTGGGGTGTAGATTCCCACCGCCTGTCCCGCTCCGTCCAGAGATACGCCCGGTGCATATGCGTTACGAAAATCGCGGCTAATCAGGCCTCCCCCGGGTGCAGAACCGACTGCCGGACCGGAACGTGAGGCAGATCGTTGCCTCGCGAAGCGCAATGGAGTTTTCCTGCTGTAGTAGTCATCTAGCCCATTTACTCGCAGAATCTCCAAGCCCTGATGGATGTGTGGTTCCGCGTCCGGAGCGTAGAACGGCCGTTGTTCAATCGGATGCGAATAAGTAAGAATGTTCACTTGGAACATTTTCTCGATGTCAGCAACTTGTCCGCTCAGACTGACAAGCGTGCGGTTGTGATGAGTCGAAGTTATTTTAAGTCCGCGAGACTCTGCAAATTCAAGCACTGCGTGGTAGTCCCGTTCAGTCGGACCGAAGTCTCGGGTGAATTGATCTGCGGTCACGTATCGGTGAAAGCGAGCGCTTGCTGGATCGTACAAATCGCGCAACAGTTCGTCTAACTCAGTCGCATTCCGGAGCGGTAGTGCTATTGATATGTTTAGCCGATCTGTCGAGGAGAGGCGGCCGTTGGGTTCCAACTGACTGACGATGTAAGGCACATAGTCTCGTGGGCCCGAACGAAGGCCAAGGCTAGATGCATTACTCACTGTACTTGTGGATTTCGTGGGTTGAGACATAACGTTCTCCGTCCTAAAACTCCGAAAGCAAGCGACCTTAAGAAGCTCAGACATCGTTGGTCACTAACGCTAGTGCCCAGAGGCGGGGTGAATATTTTGCTTCTTTAAGGTAATAATTTTAAGCACTGAATACAGTGGCCACACCGTTTAGTCAGGAGTGCTGCGTCTCGTCAAGTGACGCGAGACAGTAGACATGCCGGCCTCGCGATCGAGAATAGGGCTTACAAAACAATAGGAAACGGCGTGGGGAAATGCAAGCCACGCACAAGCGCGGTCGCGCCATAGTTCTGTCGATTGCCGTCAAAGGTACTAAGGGCAATAATTTTCAGGCTGTCGTTAAGACTAAACGATCGCTGTGCTGTTGAAAGAAGCCATGCCCCGGCGCTTGCCCGAACAGCCGGAGTGGGTCGGGAGTACGCACTGCCGACTGGCCGCTTCCGGGAAGTGGAATTCCACCAGCCGCTTTCCTGCGATGAACTTGAAGAGTGGTCGGCCCGTTGCCGACCCACAAGGGACCTTCGGCTTTCTACGGAGAGGTCGTTCGGCAGCACAGAACGGCGCCAGCTCCTATGTCACCCACAAATGTAGCAGCGTTACCGCCTACGTCTGTGGGTAGCCTTAACAGTCGAGGCAGCAAACAATCAATATGTAATGAACAATCGAAAAGCGGAGTATTTCTGAGTCAAGACAAGCGAATAACATGAGTGGGATTGCTTTTCTTAGGAAAGGAAAACGAGCACTGGTTTTGCGAAAGCCACGATTTTCGAATTGGTTCAGACTGCTGATCGTTTCGAGCTTGAAAGCAATTGTGTTCCAGGCATAGTCGGAACCGTGCTCGATCTTTAGTGAACTGGCGTAACGTTTCCGGTTGGGAAGCCACCTTTCGAATTACGTCTATCGCTATGCGTCGCTTCCTTGCGGCATTATCAGGGGGACCAATGACTTCGACCATTAACAAGTTTGCCGATTGCGCGAGATTGAAGGATCTGACGGAAGGGGGCGCAGACGCGGCGAGCACTTTTGACGCGATGGCGAAACTGTTGTCCGACTTCGGTCGACCCGCGCGTGTTCAGGTCCGGTTGGAAGGAGACGAGCCGATGCAGACATTTGGGATCGACATCACTACGGAGGGTGCGAGCGTGACGCAGCAACCCATCTTAAGCCCGGCACTCGAGATCATTTGCACGCATGCAACGTGGCGAGAAATCGCGGCGGGAAAGTTATCGCCGTTGGAGGCATTCGCCAGGCGACACATGCGAGTATTCGGTTCGACGCAGTTGGGGGTCGAGGTCTTGCGTCATATGCGCGGCTCTGGCAGCCGAACTCAACTTTGCTGAGCGAGGCGAACATGAGCACCGAATCCGGGACAGTGACTTACGTCAAGGTCAGCAATGCAACAGTCGATTTGAACTTTTGTCTGTTCGGGCTCCTCGGAAATAGTGGTCAAGCAGAAAACATCTATCTGTGGGTTGAAACGGATGAGGTTGACACTGCTGCCCAATGGATTCTGAGAAACGCTCAACTTGCGCTCTTACGAGATGCGTTCGTAAACAAGCTTTTGATTGTAGCCACAATCGACGACACGACTTCAGTGGTGACGTCCATACAACTTGGCACGCTTGCTTAGGATAACTGGCCATGCGAAGTGGGTATTCAGAGCTTCTCGGGAGCATGCGGCCAACCTCTACCAACGCTGTAGTGGCGGGGGAGGCCGATCCCTCTGAAGTGATCGAGGTCTCGGTTATTCTGCGTCGAGCCAACCCGATCGACGTCTCGCGGCGCAGAAGCGTGCTAACCCGCGAACAACTTACGGAACGGCACGGTGCCCAAGATAACGACGTGCAAGCAGTCAGCGCGTTCGCCGCCTCCAACTCGTTATCCGTCGTCAAAGTTAGCCAAGGCACGCGTACGATCCGGCTTTCCGGTACAGTGGGTCAGTTTGCAAACGCATTTGATACAACAATCGTGAACCTGGACGAGCAAGGCGCTGTCTCTCGTGCCCTGAGTGGTCCCATCTTCATTCCTGAAGCATTGAACGGCGTCGTCGTTGCCGTGCTGGGATTAGACACGCGGCGCGTGGCAAGGTCCCATGTACAGCTCGTTCAGTCCCAGAATGTCCTCAGTTCTTTCTACGCGACACAGATCCGGGATTTGTATCACTTCCCTCCAGACCTTCGTGGAGACCGGCAAACCATTGCGATTCTGGAGTTTGGCGGCGGGTACCAGTCGGCCGACTTTGCCACTTACTTTCATCAGGAAGGGCTAGGAGCGCAACCATCTGTTGAGTGGGTGTCGGTCGACGGCAATATGAACGTGCCGGGCTCGGTCGACGATACCGAAGTCGCGCTCGATGTCGAGGTTGCGGGAAGTGTTGCTCCACTCGCAGACATAGTCGTCTACTTTGCGCCGTGGTCTGAGCTCGGATGGATTCATGCTATTTCCATGGCGGTCATGGAAAGTCCCGTCCTTCCCACGGTTGTGTCGGTGAGCTGGGGCTGGCCCGAAACGTTATGGGGCGATATGGCGATATCCGCGATCGACGCGGCGCTCGCTGATGCCGTGGCCCTGGGCATCACCGTCTGCATCTCATCGGGCGACTGGGGCTCGAACGACGGCACCTCGGGCCAGACTACGGAATATCCAGCATCCAGCCCCCATGCGCTGGCTTGCGGGGGCACAGTTCTTCAATCGGACGGGGTGAACATTTTGGACGAAGTTGGATGGCCGGGGTCCGGAGGAGGCATCAGCGCAATGTTCCCTCCACCTCCCTGGCAGAACTTCGGCTACTCGGGACGCGCAGTCCCGGACGTCGCCGCGAATGCGGTACATTACAAGATCCATTTTGATGGTGCCGACGCAGTGGTAAATGGCACGAGCGCTGTCGCGCCGCTTTATGCCGGCTTGATTGCGTTGTGCGCTGAATCCATGCTGGGGTCTCATGGCGCGGGGTTCCTCAATTTCACGATCTATGAGGATTTTTCGGCGCAGTCAACATTTCGTGACATAACCGCGGGCTCTAACGGCGGGTATTCGGCACAGCCGGGCTATGACCTTGTGACCGGCTGGGGTAGCCCGAATGGGGCGGCCCTGTTAGACGTGCTCGAGACCCTGTCCTTCGCACAGGTACAGTTGCAACTCTCATAAATCATTCTCAATCGCCTCCGACCGGCGAACATGCCGGCGCGCTTCGCCACCCACCTGTTGCCCCTTTTGCATGAGAAACTGGTCCCTCTATACCGCGCATTTAGCGATTCCGAGCGGGGCGGAATTAGGTACTTGCTCGTTCATGACGCATGTTTGGTGCGCATCGGACACCCGCTGTGAGTGGCCGCTGTAGTTTTGAAATGCGACAGACGGTGGCACGAGTCTTAATTGGCCGAGATGGGTCGCGTGCTGCCGACCGCAGCCGTGCAGGGCACAAGCAGGTGTGCCAATCGCATAAGGCAGTACCCGGCCAGGAGCGTACATCGCCGCGATGACTCCCGACGCGGCGAAGGTGTCTGCGGTAAAAGGAACGCCAACGCCTTCTGAGACAGGCGTCCAAATCCTCATCGCGCCAGATAGAAGTCCAAGGGGATAAACTCGACGGCCCATCCGCCTTCTTCGCCCATTGTGGCAGCCGGGTGCATGGACGCGATGCGTAACGCCTCGTCAAAGCTGTCCGCCTCGATGATGAATAAGCCGCCCACGACTTCCTTCGACTCGGTGTAAGGCCCATCGGTGATGCGCGTCTCTCCAATGCGCGGGCGAAGCGTCCTCCACGTGTCCAAATCACCAAGGGAGGCGAAAATCAGAACCTTGCCGGTAGCGCGCATCTTCTCGTCCAATGCCGGGCACTGGCTCACCAATTCCTTGATTTCGTCTGGCGCCATCGCGGCGAATTTTTCGGGGGAGAAGTAGGCCAGGCCGAGGTATTTCATGGGAAATCCTTTGAATAGGGTTCACTAACGACGAATGTGATGATCGGAAATCGACAATGCTCTGGTTAGTTTGTAGCGGGTCTCACCAGCCTGTCCGATTCGGGTCCCCTCCTGCCCTATGTAGACGGACGGATGGGGAAAGCCTTCAAGATTCGAGAGGACGGGGTTCGGCCAAAGAGTCGTTCGCGCTGTTCGGCGCGCGGACGTTCAACTGTCTCATCCTCATCGCAAAGCGGCCTTCGGCTCGATGAAAACGGACCCCATTCAGGCTGCCGGCATTGTTATCGTGCACTCCCACGCGAGGCATTCGAAGGTGAACCGATCTTCCATTTCCGCTGACGTCAGAACGAGTAGCGTCGGAGTTGCACGCGCAGATGTCACAACCGCGAGACGCCAGTTCTTGTTCCGCTTTGAGCAGTTGCGCTCGTTTCGAGAGATGAAGAAGCGCGGGGCGATCGCATCTGTACCCTTCACTTCATAGAGAAGCTCTTCCTGGCCACGTAGAGCTAGCAGATCGTAGCCGCAGTTCTCTCGCTGACGGTCCTCGACTGTAAAACCTTGGAGTTCCAGTTCTCGCGTAACGTAATGGATCGCCGCCAGCTCAATTTCCCGTCTAGTTTGCGGGTCAGCGAATCCGCCGCCGCGGACGGTTACAGAAACAGCTTCGACGGATTCGAGAAACAAGATACCGGCGATGTCGTCGGCTCTGCGCTCGCCACGGTACTGCTCGATTGTCGACCTGCCTGTCCTGTAGGCGGTTGCTCTGTATTCACCGAGGTACTCCCACGCATTGGTGCCCCGCTTAACGTAAGTGGGAACAGCGTACGGCGTATCGAGTAACAGCTTCGCGCGATGTTCGATGCGCGGCCCCTTTCCAACAACAATGACCTCGGGAGCCTCTTCGTTCAAATCAAGGCGAAGGGCAAGCCCTTTGACCTCCCCATCCTTAGTGCGAATATAGTCGTCCCCTCCAGCGGTCAAGCGCGCTAGCTCAGCCGCGTCGATCGAACTGGCATGCTTCACTGCTGCGCCTTTTCGATGCGTCGCCTTGTGGCTCAGCGAGCAACTCCTGTTGCGACGCAGATGTTCAAAGTGAGCGGGAGTGTGGCCACCGTCCTGGTGCGGACGGACTGGTCGACCGCATTCTGTGCAAGTGAACGCCGGCATTGGCCGTTCGTCCGCGCGAGCGGTTTGCCTCAGTTGAATCGCCGCTTGAACGTTGATCTCCCTCTGCTCCAACTTGCACAGCGTTGCTGTCGCCATTGTTCCCCGATTTATACGCGTTTACAGTCTTCCCCGCGCCGAATTCTAGCGTAGCGGCCGGCGGCGGCGGCATGATGTACCGCTAGGCGTTTTCTCGCAGCAGTGCAGGCCAACCGGCCGCTTTGGCGCGGCAGCCGCCTTCAATATTTCACGCGACCGACGGTCCGCTTCACGCCCTGAGTCGACTCCGGCAGTTCATCGTCGGATCGGATGCTGCTGTAAGCGCCCGCTCATGGCGTTGCCGGTCCTCTCCATCTGCCGAGCGAACAACAGGCGCGGCCTTCTTGTACGAAGCTCGCTGAACGGCCAATGTCGGGGGGGAAAGTTAGCAAATTTCATGGTGGTTTCTCCGAATCCGTGTATCGTTCTGGGGGTCAATAAATTTAGGTATCCGATATATTTAGAATACTGAAGAACCAAACCGATTGCGAAGCTTGGCGTCGGGTGTTTTCGACCGATTGTCTTTATCGAAAACGTATCACCTTACCGGTATGGCTCCTCCGCCCATACCGGGCGTAACACCGAATTGTATGAGGCGCCCCTGGCTTCGCCGGCGCTTGAAACTTGCGGATCGGAAACGGCGTTCGAGGCATCGCGCCTCGACCCGACGAACGGCTCACCGACCGACGCCCTGGGTGGCGAATGGCGTGACTGGCGAAGGATATGCTCGCGCGCCCCACCCGCTTTAAAACTTGCTTATGTGTAATTCAACGTCGAAAAAGTGGCGAACGCCATGGTGCCTCAGTAAGGCAGAAGCGGGAGACCGGCTTTCCTGCGTTCGATGCCGACGGTGTGCTGCAACCGGCTCATAAAAGCGCGAGCCTTTTCGACACTCTCCCGGTCCCAGCGAAAATCGTCCACGAGATTAAGCTGGACGGCACCATCCAAAGTGGGCCTGACAATGAAGTAGCGCGTTACGCCGGTATTTTGTTTCGTTGGAATTGGGCCGTGAATTCTTGCAGAACCTCGCGCTGCCCGGGCCTTGGTGTTCGATGCATCACGCTCAACCCGCGCATGTCGGCCTTTGCCGACATTTGGGCGGGACGGTTTTCACGTCCGCAGTGTGCGCGATCGCCGACCGTCGAACTCTTTGATTCGCTGAGTGTGCAGTTCACCGCCTACCAGCGGGAAACGGGTGGTTCGCGTCGCCATGGTGCAACTGCGCGGCCGTAACTCACGGCCGGCGTTCGCAGTCATTGAGGTACAGCAGCGGGACGATGGCTGTCTGTGCACTCAATCGAGGATAGCTCGTACATAGTTGATTGGGGAATGGTCTGCGAGGTCGCGGATGGCAACGGTGCCCGTCTTCCAGGCGTACTGGCGGAGGTAGTCGGCTCGTGCTGCCGCTTTGTCTTCTTCGATCTGAGTCGAGTCGGACGTTGCGTCGAGCTCTCCTGTCCCGGAGATGTACATTGTGGGCCCTGCATGCACATAACCTCCCAACTCGGGAGGTAATTCTGTAACGACATCGCAACAATCGACGAAGCGGTGAATCTGCACGGAACTGAGTGTCGCGATGAATTTCGCGTCGCCCACGCGTGGTGAACCAATTGTGACCAGATGATCCGCTGCGTACGTTGTCGCCAAAAGCGTGGCCACCGCTGCTCCTAAGCTGTGGCCGGTCATAGCAAGCGTCTTGCGTAACGCCGAGATCGACTCGAGCCACGCGGCAACTGGAGCCGCGATGCTGCGCGCGGCGCGGGCAAACCCGTCGTGCACACGGCCAGCGCTCTCAGTCCAATCGATGAGGCTGAACTCGAGGTCTGTCGCCAGGTCCGTAGCCTTGGTCGGCTCCGTACCTCGGATCGAGACGACGGCAAGGCCGTCAGATTCGCGCAACGCGCCGAACGCTTGTGTTCCTGTCGCCAAGTCGACGAACGGCGTGATTGCGGAGAAGTCAGGCAGCGCAAGGGAGCTTTCCAGACGAGTGCGTTCAGCCTCGCTCTCTTCGAAGCGTATGTACGCAAGTCGCGCCATCTCCACGCACAACGGGACTAACTCATACCGCACTCCTGCATCGAACACAGAAGGCCGTTTTTCTGGGCTGTAGAGTGCCTCCCGAGTTGGATCGTAGGGAATCTGTGGCATGAATACCTCCATTCGTGCGCAGGTAGCCAATAATACGTGTAGGTCCGGCAAGTCCACCGATAGCTGCCGCCTTAATGAACCACGCTGGCCGTGACTTTCGTTTCGTCTTTACCGGCGGTGAGTAGCACGATCCAATTTGTAATACGCCCGAAAAACCGAAGCAGCACGGGATACGGCGCCCCTCTCGCCTAGGCTATCTCGTCGGCGGTCCAAGATCGCGTAGAGCACTCCTGAATAACACAACTGCCACGAAATATGGACGAAGAAGGACCTGTCTCGTGTAACTTTTACGAGATTACAGTTCAGGTAAATTAGCGTACTGGCTTCTCGAAAGCGCTGGTAACTGACCAAGCTAATATCTGAACGACAGAAAAGCGACCATAGTGACAATGGCACAGATCCCGTCTTGACTGAAAAAGTGCGCGAACGGGATTACCCGCGAGCGCTGTGTGTCGACAGTCAGCGAATCCAGGGGAGTCTGCTGATAGTGAAGAAACGCGAACGTGAAGTGCCTTCGATCAAAAGTCCTCTGACCTGCCATCGGGGCTTCCGGCTTTTTCCCACAGCAAGTACACCAGGTATCGCATCTGTTCCGCTGTACTTATGCATTTATGCTGCTCTCCATGAAGTGGATAAATAAGGCATTAGCCGGTTCGGGCGATTTGAATGCCGCGTGGGTGATTCATCGGTTTCTGCGCGGGCACGCAGCGGCGTGCCGATGAGCGTCGACAATCGTGCTGATCGAATTTGTATGCTAGGGAATGGCGTGCAAACGCTGCAACGGGCCTGGCAACCGCTTCGCTCAAGTACTATTCTTCCCATACGACCGACCCCATTTCCTGACGAGGTTTGCTCATGATCGAATGCATCCTGAATCACGACTTCGTCCTGAGGAATGCGCACGCAGCGCTGGAAGAGCTGAACACGCCGATCGATGAGGATGACCGTCGGGGTCTAACCGACGATCCTCTTGACAAGTTCACCGAAGCCGAGCGAAACGAAGTAGCGGACGCGCTTCGCGCCGCGCTAGGCCGCGAGAAACTCGCCGTTTCCTATTCGGGCAGCTCCGAGCGTGCGCCGGCCGTGCGCGGCCAAGAAGCGCCGCTCATGGACTGGGCGTTCGTCAGTCACGACGCGATCATCAGCATCGTGCAGTCGGCGCTCGACGAGCACCTGCGAAGCATCGAGAACGCGGTGACGCAGGCACCCCCGGAGCCTGACGATGATCGTCGTGCCGCGGAGACCCGCATCCCGGTTTCCAACGAGGGCCTCGAGGCTCTCGTCGCACGGCGAGACGATGACGACCGGCGCGTCTTCGATGCCTTCTCGCAGACCGATCCGCGTTGGGTCGCGTCGCTCATCGCCAAGGGCATCACGATGCTGAAGGGAAAGCATCCTTTTCCGGCCGACCCCGCTCCTGCACTGAATATCGCCGAGAATGCGCGCGTAATCATGATCGGCGACTGGGCGACCGGATTGCCCCGCGCCACGGACATGGCGAGCAACGTGATTCAGCGCTGGATCGACGAAGCCGCCGGCCGTGAACGTCATGTCATCCATCTGGGCGATGTCTATTATTCCGGCTGGCCGGAAGAAAGCAAGAAGCACCTGCTCGATCCCTGGCCCGTCAAAACCGGTCAGGAGCAAGAGATCAAATCGTGGTGTCTCAACGGCAATCACGACATGTTTTCCGGTGGGATAGGATATTTCGACACGATATTGAGCGATACGCGCTTTCGGAATCAGAATGGTTCCAGCCGCTTCGAACTGCGTCATCCGAAATGGCAAATCCTCGGTCTCGACTCCGCTTACGAGGACAACAGTCTCGACGCGGGAGGTCAGGTGGACTGGGTACTAAAGCGGCTCACGGATGCAACGGATTCTGGACGAAAGAATCTTTTGCTCAGTCATCACCAGCTCTTCAGCGCCTATGAAAGCGGCAGCGAGAAAATGGCTGCACAAATGCACGACGCGTTGAGCGCCGGACTGATCCGCAGCTGGTTCTGGGGCCATGAGCATCGCTGCGCCATTTATAAGCCGTTCATGGGCGTGGAATACGCGCGTTGCATCGGTCATGGAGGCGTGCCGGTCTATCAGTGGCGCAAGGTCGCCGATCCTGTCAATCCGCCGGCATCCTATGAATTCCGCGGCTCGTTCACGACTCCGCCCGGAATCGAACGATGGGCTGACTTCGGCTTCGTCGTTCTGGATTTCGACGCGAACGGCACCATCCGCGCGTATTACGTCGACGAAACCGGCAACGCTTTCTACGGCGCGCAGCAAGACGGGCAGGGCCGGCTTTACGAAGAAATTAACTGACGCGCGGGACATGTCGGACCATTGGCGCGGAGAGATCATGCATTTCACCTATGTCGAAGGCGACACCGTCGCGCTGCTGCGCGGAAGCCAATCGAACTTGATCGATCAGGTCAGGTATTACGCCGCGGGCCCGTCGCACGCCACGCCGTTCGAAGTGTTCGCGATGTTGAATCCCCTCCTCGGATGGAGGATTTTTCACCGCGAGGACTTTATCGCTCGATGCGAAAAGTTCGCGGCGACGGGCGACGAGTCGTTCGAGTCCTTCGAGGCGATCTTCGGTTCGTCTAGAGACGACGTGGCGCAGGTCGTGTCGCTGGAGCAAACGCCCCCTGATGGCAACGTCCCGACGAACATCATCGTGTTCGACGGCGATCGGGTCGCCGGCGTGTGGATCGGAACGCCGCGTTCTTTTGTTAACCGCGTTTCAACCAAGGCAGACGAGGACGGCCGTCATTTCACCGATTTGCACTACTCCGAGTTGTGGGATGAGGGCCTCGAATCGATGGTCCGGCCAGGGTTCGCAATCGAAGCGCCTGCGATAGTTCCTGCCGCCGACTCAGTGTTCATCCGAACGCCGCATCTCGACGCGGACGAGGAGATCTGTCCGCCCACCGGCAAGACCTTTGATGTCGATGTGTATTGCGATACCTCACCACCGAAAGAAGGCGAAGTGTCCGACACCATCGCGATTGTGGCGCCGCCGACGCAGGACGAATTCGAAATCGAGGCCTTTCTCTCGCCGGGCGTGGGCCTGAGCGTCATCGGCCCGACCTCGCAGCGTTTCACCGCTCGCCGCAGCAAGGACGAATCCGAACACGCGCGTTTTCAGATCGTCGTAAAGGAGCCGCCCGGGACAGGACACGTGGACATCAACGCTTACTTCTTCTACGAAGGCCGCCCCTGTGGACGCGTGACCCGCAGCTTGCCCGCATCGAGCGCTTCGGGTGCTTCATCGACATTCAACGGGCGCATCAAAGTCGCGGCGGGGATGGAACCGGCCGATCTCATCATCAGCGTGACGAAACAAAGCGGGAGCGAGGGGTGCTATCAGGTCAAGCTCACGTCGCCCCATCTGGACGCCGATGCAATTGGCGAGGCCGGCATCTGGGACATGGACAGCGACGCGCGCGACTACGTCAAGTCGATCTTCGATGCATTCATACAGACACCGAAAGCGGACGGCAATCGCCTGGCCACGCTGATTGGCGCCGGCCGGAAGCTGTTCGACGCAACGCCAGATAACTTCAAAAAAGTCTACGAGCGCCTCGCCCAGGCCAACGTGCTCGACACAATGCTAATCGTGTCCGACGATCCTTACGTCCCGTGGGAGCTGATGGTGCCGCGCGGGTCGAAAGAGGATGTCGCCGCAGGCAAGACGCGCGATCCGATCGGCGTCACGCACGCCATCGGGCGCTGGATCACCGACGAACACTTTTCACCGGCGCAACGGCTCGAGTTCAAGAGTCCCCTAGTGGTCGCGCCCGACTATACGGGCACAGGTATTAAGCCGCTCGCCTGCAGCCCCGCCGAATCCGCGTATCTTCAGGGACGGTTCAACGCGCAGACGTCCGTGCCTGCCACCTACGCACAGGTGAGAAACGCGCTATCGCAAAGCGAGCCCGACCTCTTTCACTTCATCGGTCACGGTAGTTCGTCGTTGACGAATATCCTGAAACAGCAGCAACTCCTTCTGGAAAACAATGATGTCATCACGCCGCTCAACCTCGACGGCGAAACGGGTATCGCTGCGGCCTTCGCCAGGCGCACCCCGTTCGTTTTCCTGAACGCGTGCGAGGTCGGGCAGCAGACGCTTGCGTTCGGCGGCACGATGGGATTCGTCACGACGTTCATTCGGCTGTATGCACGCGGCGTGATCGCGCCGCTGTGGAGCGTGAGTGATTCCGTCGCGCACAATGTCGCGCAGATGATGTACGACGGCGCGGTGCCGCACGGCCAAGAGGCCGTGCCCGTCGCGGAAATTCTCCGGCAGATTCGCGCGCATGCGTATCAGGGCGCGACTGCGGGCGTTGAT
Source organism: Caballeronia sordidicola (assembly GCF_002220365.1). Classification (GTDB taxonomy): domain Bacteria; phylum Pseudomonadota; class Gammaproteobacteria; order Burkholderiales; family Burkholderiaceae; genus Caballeronia; species Caballeronia sordidicola_C. The sequence goes on from NZ_MTHB01000251.1 coordinate 13,803, forward strand.
TCCTATGTCGCGTACTGCTTTCATGGCGACCCGAAATTCGTGATGAGTTGCCCTACGAACAAGCCGGCGCCCGTTGCGGCGGCGAACCCATCCGGGCAGACGGCGCAGCCCGTGCAGCCCGTACCGTAAAGTGCCGTTGCTTGCCGTCACATCGTCCTTCTGACCGCCTCTCCGTTCGCGGTGGCGATCTGATCCCACGCCTTGACCGGCCCGAGGCTCGCGAGACCGAACAGCAGATCGTCGATCTCGCGAAGCGAGCACATATAGCGTTGCCACGCGGCACTTACGGTGAACTCTTCCCGCGTCGGCACTCCCGACAAGTCCTGCTCCAGGATGAAACCGTAGGACTGCGGCTGCCAGCCCTGACCCAGCACGACGATCACCTTCCAGAACCGCCTCGGAATACGCAGCACGACACTTGCGCCATTCTCCCCGCGCCCGTCGAAGAGCGGATCGTCGTTCGCGAGGACCGGCCCGGACAGAATCACCGCCTTCTCGCTGCGGGTCTGCTGCTGCACCATGTTCTCGAGATCACCCCAGTTGTCCACACCGCGCGACGACCGATTGAAGGCCGCGATCTGCGGCGAGCAGTTCGTCGTGTGATAGGTGTCGCCGTTGCCGCGCTGCATGACTTCCAGGTCGGGACCATAGGCCACGTCGTCGCGCCTCACCAGATGCCCCTTGTCGAATGTGCCGCCGTCGCGCGTCCAAAACGCATCGGGTAGCTGATGTTCGTCGCGCAGGCGCCAATCGATCATCCATTTTTCGATGTCGCCGTCCTTGAGGCCGGTGAGCTGCCTGCGGGTCGGCCGATTGCCGTCGATCAACCGCGAGCTTTCACGCCAGTCGATATTGGATGCTGTGAAGAGCGCGAGACGGCGCCGCTTGTGCATGACGATGGAAAACTTGTCGTACCTGAGTTCGTAGCCGCCGTCCTGGAGCGGAGCGGCGATTTGCTGGCCACGATCCGTCAGCGCCGGCAGCGGAACGTCCGGCCCGAGGAATGCCGGATCATAGCCCGCACGGTCCTCCAGCCCATCGAAGATGATCGGGATCTTGAGTCCTTCGGTCAGCGCGGGCAGTGAAGGTGCCGTCGCAAGCGTCACCGTGACGGCATCGACACGTGCGGGAGGCCCGATCGATACCGTCACGCGCAAGGGCACATCCCAGGTGACTGGATCCGCGGCGGTGGACGACGACACGGTGGACGACGAAGTGGCGGGCGCAGCCTGCGCCGATGCGGCGCGAGCCGGCGGCGACACGCGCCGGCCCTCTGTCGCGCCGACGCGCCGCCAAGCTGCGTCCCATTCGTTCGTCGGCGGGGGTAGCGTTCCGGAGAATTGCACGCCAGTTCCATCGCGGGGACGCCGTAGTTTCGGATCAGATACTCGCCCGCGAAATGCAATGCGACGACCTCGGCGGAATCGGGATCGAGCACGGCCGAGCCGGAGCAACCGCCGAGCGTCGATGCATCGTGCGTCGCGGCGACCACCATCTGGTCGAAGCTCTGGATACGCGCACGCGGACGAATGCTGCCCGGCATAAAGCGCTTGGCGTTGTAGATGCGCTCGAAGATGCGATCCTGCTCCGCCAGATCGTTGCGATCGTCACGCGCCGGATAGCCGATCGTGACGATGCTCTGACCGACCGAGGGTTCGTCCACGCTCAGCCGCAACGCCTCGCGTCCCTGTAGTCCCTTCACCCTCAGTAGCGCCATATCCCAGTACGGATGAACCATCAGGACGCGTTCGATCTCAAACCAGTTCGAGTGGTCGTCCCGCGGGGTGTAGCGCTCGCGCTGGAAATCGACGGCGGCGTCGCCCGACGTGAACAGCAGCCCTTCGACTCCCACGCCGTGCGAAAAAAGCTGCGCGACGTGGCGGTTCGTCATCAATAGGCCATTACCCACGAGAAAGCCCGTGCCGCCGAAAGGATACATCAGTTGCGTCGGAAGCTCGATCCGCCCGATTGCGCGAGCCGCTTTTGCGAGCCGTTCGCGCGTCGCCTCCGCGTTTAGCACGGTCCAAGGATTTTTCAGCGTCGAATACCGATCCTTGTCGAGGAAGAACACGGGACGCTCGCGCAACATGATGATCGCTTCGAGTCCGTCGGCCTCGTCCGAGGTGACGAGACCCTTGCGGCCCAGCTTGATCTTGTTCAGCCCTTCGTTCGCGCTGGACGCCTCATCCGGCATCAGTTCCGGCAAGATCCCGAACGTTTCCGCGTCCGGGTCGCTCAGCGGCATCACGTTCTCGATGTTGCCTTCCGAGATCTGCGTGAGAAAGCGTGTGATCCGTTCGACCCTGGAGCCAAGTTCCATGACGAATTTCCTCAAGTTTTACGATGCCGTGCCCTGCATCGTTCGCCAGTGACGCCGCCGCTCACGCGTACCTGCCGGCGATTGGATCGGGCAGCTGCGCCGCATAGCGCTGCATGGCCCGGAACAGAGCATCGACGCCGTCGGGGGAACGTTTATCCTCAGGCAGAAGAAGCTGCTCGGCCATTCGCATGAGATCACCGTGCTGATCGGCGCGATCAACGATGGCGTCGGCCAGAGAGCGCGCGGACCGCGCCTTCAGGCTCAGGAACTCTTCGGGCAGAAACGATCGGCGCAGACATTCGGAGCGAAGATCATCCACGTTGGGATACATCGCGAGCAGCGCGACTCGCAGCGGAATCTTCCACGGCGCGAACCGTCCGCGCAGATACGGCGTCACATCGAGCTCCAGATCGGTTGCGATTAGCTTGGCGAGTTCCGTGCCGGCACTTCGCTCCAGCGTGGTGAAAACCTCGTCGCTGCGTTCGCCAGCAAGGGCCGCTTTAGCTGCCTGCCGCGTCGCGGGCGTGAGGCGAGATCCGTCCGTATGGATGAGCCGCGACAGGTTTCTGGTGCTGCGCAACTGCACGCCAAGCAGTGATACCGCGGTGCGGATGAGCGAGCGCGGGGCTGCGCCAAGAAAAATCACGCGCCGCAGCGTGAGCAGGTTGCGCCGCCACTCCGCCGGGTGGATCTGACTCAGGGTCTCGTGCAATTGCGAAAGATGACCGGCTTTCGGCTCGACGATCGCCAGCCCCAGCATCGCTTCGACCCTGAAAAAGAGCGCATCGGGACGGTCCGCGCGCGCGCGCGCCTGCCCGAAATACGCGGCCGCCCTCTGCAGATCGTCGCGATACCACGCCAGAAAGCCCGCCTCGATAAACGGACGAATATTCAGCTCATCCAGCTCGTGTTGATCGAGCTCGGGAATCGCACGCCACCGCACCGGCTGGGAATGTTCCGTGAGCATTTCTTCGGACTCGCGCCAATCCAGCAGATTGAACAACGCCAGAGCCAGCGGGAAGCGCGCGGGTCCGTCCATGACGAGACCGAGCCGCTTCTGGAACAGTTCCATCGCGGTGTACGGCGAGCCCGCCGCCAGAAGCGCCAGGCCGCGCCGGTAGGCATAGGTTTGCCAGATCGAGTCCGGCAACAGCGCCTGCTGGCCGGATGTGAGGCTTTGTCCCAGCGCCGCACGCACGATGTTGCGCGGTTGCTCGGGCAACTCGTCCAGTGCCGAAGCGAGCGAGAGCAGATCGCCGTGATCGAGCCGCGACAGCACTTGCGCGGGCGGGAATTCATCGAGCATAAGCAGGTGATACGCGCGCTCGCGCCGCGACACGCGGGACGCAGGATCGTGCGACCCATAGTAGTCCGCGGCGACCCGATTCAGCGCCTCAAACATGTTCGGGTCGTCCTGGCGCTGCAGTTGCAACATCACGACGCGCACATCCTTGCGATGCACGAGCGCGCCGTCTTCTTCAGCCACCAGCGACACCTCAGCCTTCAGCGCGCGATACAGGTCGTCCGGAGCCTGTCCTCGAAGCTCTTCGACGCCCGCCTGCACGAGCATGGGCAGCAGCACCTGGCCGATGATCTCCGGTGTGATGCGCCGGAGCACGAGCCCGGGATGCGCGAGCTTCTCGATGCGCGAATCGTTGATGTGATGCAGCAGCCGCGTGTAGAGATAGCCCTGGATATACGTGCCGTCTTTGCGGCCGAACCAGCTCTTTAGGTCTTCGGCCCTGACCGTCTCGAATGCGTTTTGCCGAACCAGTTGCACCGACAGCCGCAAGGAAAGCGGATTGCCGCCGACGATGTCGAAGATGGTCTTGCGCAGGTCCGCCTCGACGCCCGCACTGCGTAAGAACGCGAGCGCCGCCGGACGGTCGAAATTGCCAAGCGGATGATCCGTGATGGCGTGGCCTTCCACCGGCGCGCGCCCGGCGATCACCACACGCAGTTGCGGCAACACCGACATCGCCTCGATCCAGTCGAACACACTGTCCACCGCCGCCGCGCCACGGATCTGCACTTCCTCGAAGGTGTCGAGCACGAGGAGGAACGGGCGGTCGCTCAGCCCGGCGTCGTGCATCCACGAGGCGAAGAGCCGGGCAACGCTTTCGCTGCCGGCGCTGTCGGTAGCGTAGTCGACCATCGAACTCGCGCTCGAACGGCTCAGTTGCTCCACGCGATTGCGCCGCCGCTCACTCTGCAGCTGCCGTGTCCACGCCCTGCGCCCCGCTGCCATGGGCGGAAACTGTGAGGACACCTGCTCCAGCACCTCGCTCAGCAGCGATGCCGGATTGCTCGGATCGAGCGCCGCGCGATCGAAGTCCAGGTAGGCGAACGGAAAACCGCGCTCGCTGGCGACCGCAGCATGCGTCAGGATGAACTGCGCCATGAGCGTCGATTTGCCGATTCCGCCGATGCCGTGAATCATCAGTGGCGGCTTGCGCGATTCGAGAAGGCCACGGGCCCATCGGCTCCATCCTTCGAAGCGGGTCTCCGGCGGCGCGATACCGACGAAACTGCGCAGCTTCGTCACATCCTTTTCCCGGCCCACGAAATCCTCCGCGATGCTCCTGAGCGGTTCGAGCAGCTCACGGCGCTGCAGCTCGCCGCGCCATTGATCGAGCCTGTCGCGCGCCAGCGCCGACCAGTCGCGCAGCCATTCGCCGGCCGCCGAGAACGAACGCAGGTCTTCGATCGACATGGTGGACGCGGGCGCCGCCTCCTCTCGGATGAGAGCTGACATGGCTCGGCCGAGCGGGTCCGTAACCTCGCGCGCGACTTCATCGAGGGTGTTGAGGGCGCGTTTGCCCATCTTTAGCAACGTGCGCAAGCGGCGCGGCGGACTCAACAACCAGTGCCGCCCGTCCTCCTGCGGCACGATCACCGAGTCGCCCAGCACTTCGTCTAGCGCGGCGCCTGTCTCGTCACCTTTGACGATGCCTTGCGTGAGCTGCGCGGGCGTGAACGTGCCGAGAACTGAGGCGCGCTCGAAGAGTTGCGTGACCAGATCGTACGCGGGCGGGGCGTTAGGAGGCGGCGCATTCGCTTCGCGCCGCAGCTCAACGGTATCGAACAGATCGTTGATTTCGTCGTCCGAGAGCGGGCGCGGTTCGCCCGGTTGGGGAGCGTCGGACATGATCGTTAGGCTCCTTTCTGGTCGGTTACGGCCGCGACGCCTTGCAGTTTGCGGGCGATCTTCTGCACGTTTTGCGCAATCATTCGCAGTCGTTGCGCGGGCTCCTCAGGCGCCTGGGTGAATATCATCTCCGCGAGTTCGAGCGACTTCGCCTCGGGCATCGAGCGCTCAGCTTGCTCACATACATATCGTAGATAGCTGACGACGTCGCTCTGACTGACCGGCGGCACGAATTCCTCGGCGAGAAGCGCATCCACCTCAGGCGGCAGGTCGGGTTCATAGCCGATCAGGACGACTCGCAAGCCCGGCGCTTCACCGACGCGCTGCACGAGCGCGATCAGCAACTCCAGGGTCTCGGCCACGAGCGTGGCCTGATCGAGTGCATCGACGATGATCCACAAGAGCCTCGGCGCGGCGCCGTTATTCGAATACACCTGCTTGATGTGCTTGAGCAGATCGGTAAGGAGGTGACGCTGAACGACATTGGGGCGCGTGGAAAACTCCACGCCTTCCGGCGCCTTCACGGGGTCGAGACCGACCGAGAGGCACAGGTCATTGACGAATCGCTCCGGCTTCATTCCGGCAACAGCGACGGCCGACAGACTATGTACCGTATGGCCCAGCCTCTCCAGCAGCCGCTTCGCAATCTTCTCGGAAAACGAACGGCCACTGTAGCGCGAACCGTTCACGCGCAAAATCTGCTCGCCGCCCGGCGCGCACATCTGCCGGATCGTCGCCTGGAATGGCGCCCGGTCCAGCACCGGATAGTCTTTGCTGATGCACCATATCGGTTTGTCGGAGCCGACGAAGGTCTCGGTGATGGGCGTGCCATTTGCGACGACGATTGCGTCATCGGGCGCGGTGTCCCGATAGGGAGCCGGAATCGCGTAGGCGGCGAAATGCGTTCGGATATGATCGATGATCAGGTCGATCGGCACGCCCTGATTCTCCATGCCGACCGGCGCCATCAGCCCGCCGAGGTTATGGATGGCGACGAGCTCGAACTCCTTGTTCCAGCACGGTGCACCCGACGAGCCGTTCGCCGCGCTGACATAGTAGCGCAAGCGCGCGTTTTTCCCGATCGCGGTCACAAAGCCATCCGCGCTTTTCACGGGCGCGCCGGATGGATGCTGAATGATGCGAAGCGAGCCGAAGGGTTCAAGCGGCCTAGGCGGAGACGCGAGTGCGGACCAGCCCCGCACCGTCCCTCGACCGTTCGTTTGCGTACCGGCTGAACCGTCCAAGGTGATCAACGCATAATCCAGCGTGTGTGACTCCGGCGAATCGGGCGGCGCCCGGCCGGCTCGTTCATCGGAATGAGGTGGACTGTGCGGACCCAGCCAGTCGTCGGCCACCGACACGTAGTTGCCGTGGAACAGTTGTTTTCTTCCGCCGAGCCCGCGACGAACGGCGAAGTCGAAGCGGCATTTGACTCTGCCGGCGCTGCCGGCGGCCGCCGTGCATGTCCCGGGCGCGCCCGAGGCCGCCTGTACCAACTGCGATTCGACGACATGGTGGGCTGTGAGCACCTGATCCGGACCGACGAGCACGCCAGTGCCCTCTGGATTTCCGTCGATCTCCACCATGCACACGTGACCCGTGATGAACGTGTTCATCTCCCAGGCCCATTGCGCCTCGTAGCGCTCCGAGTAGGCCAGGAGACGCTGCAACCCGCCGCCGCCCTGATACTTGTAGAGCATAGACACCGCCGATATACGTGACGGACGGGCCTCGCCGGGCAAGGACGCAATCGCCATCAGAAGGTCTAGCATGGCGCCCTCTTCCTGCACGCCGATGAAGGTGGCCCGCAATTGCACATCGAAGTTCGGAGAGCTGGTGTATTTGGCTGGCGATTTGTGCAGCCGCCCATCGAGCATCGTCGCGAAGGTCGCCGAGTTCGAGTCCTGCAGCAACCTCACGATCAGATCGTTGATTTCGGCCTCCGTCAGCATGGTCAACCTCCAATTCCCAATGCAATGAGCCTTGCATCGTTCAGCACGGCGGCGAGGCTCAATGCCCGGTTTTCGACGCTCGCCGTTCCCGCGCGATGCAATCCGTAGACGCTGCCGGTGTTGAAGCCGATCACGCAAGAGCCGGAGTTACCGCGCAAGGTCGAGCAATCGTGTGTGAACTGGACGCCGTTCGCTGAAGCGGCCATTATTTCTCCAGGCGCGAAACGCTTGACGCCGAGTTGTCGCCCGAACACACGATCGATGATCGATGCATCGACGCGATCGTCCGCGCTGGGATAGCCGATCACGTACACGCGCTCGCGAGCGTGAATGCTCGCTTTATTCGTGCTGAGCGGCAGCGGCGCAGGCAAGAGTTTGCCCAATTCGTTCGCGGACTCCATGCGCAACACCGCGAGATCGACTCTCGGATCGGGATGCAGATACTCGATTCCCGTCACGCGGAATTCGTGCTGGCCGGACGGCACGCCGGGATGCCCGTTCTCAGCGAGAAAATCGACCAGCGCGCTCAGGCCTGTTCCGATTTTCCAGTTCGCCCCGTTTTGCTCTGCGAAATGAATGGCGACGTGGAAGTTGGTCATCGCAAGACACGGCGCAACCATGAACGCCGTGCCGAGATAGGGTTCATCTGCAAATTCGGGCACACGCAGCCTGCCGACCTTGGGGATGACCTCTTCGATCATCCCTTCGAAAATATCGAGCGGCTCTTCCCACTCGTCGCTCGCGCCCGCCACCTTGCCGCCAACGATGAGCAGGGACGGACGCCCCGTCAGGCGCACGATGGCTTCCAGCCCTGCGGTCGCGCTGTCCGAAAGCGAAGCGTTGATGCCACGTGCTGCCACTTCCTTCAATGCGCGCCCGCCTTCGTCCAGCAGCGATCGCGCGAGCGCGTGGCGGGCACGCTCAATCTCCGATGCATCCGAACGCAGCGCCGGCAATGATCCGCGCGCGCGCTCGAACATCGAATCGGCTTGCTGGTCTGGCTGGGAGACGCGATTCATCGCCTCGAAGCCCGCGCCTGCGGGCATGCCCAACGCGGCGAGAGCCCGTCGAATCGGAAGCTCGTTCATGACGCCCTTCTCTCATATTGTCGGCGTGGCGGACGGCAATCTCGATGCGTCAATGCCAGACACGTCAGAAGAATGGTTGCGCTTCATAAACATCCGTCACACATGCTTCTTAATCCGCATCATCCGCGCGCACTTGAAACACCGCAAGATGATTTGGCATCGCAAGCACTTTTTGCCAGACGGGAGGAACGTTATGTGGGCTAGCGAACACTCTTAGCGCGGCGCGACCATGCCGCCGCAGCGAACGCTTTTAAGCGTCAACCGCGTGAGCGCGTCCGCGACGCCCTCTCCAGCGAGCCGTTCAGTGTTGTCGCTTCGCTCCGAGGCATTCAAGGGTGTCAAGTTTTCACTACACAGCCGTGTTCACAGGGAACGTTCAGCGCTACAGCCTTCCGCTCGCTTTGCCAGCTGCTTGAATGTGGGCAATAGCAAAAACTGACAGCGCCGAAACGCTTTGCTAGCCGTGACGCTTGGCTTTATCCGAACGTCCTCATTGGCAACGACGCGCTGACGTGCGCTTATAGTTGAACGACCGTTGTTCCCTGAAATTCGCCATGCACGTCGCGGCGGCACGAAAGGCCGATTTGGGTGTGCGCCGTGAAAAGGTGGCGCTTTCCAGCGGGTGTGAGTCCCGCCCGGCAACCGCTCCAGCCGGAAGCAACCGGAGCAGCTATGGAGGCAACGAAGTGGCTGAAGCCTTCGGTTATGCGTGTCACAAATTGGTGACAGCGCGAGTGTGCAGGCCGTAACGCGAGTGAACGCCGAGCAAACCTCGAAAAGGTCGATGCGCAGGCCGACCCGACAACCCTATCGGGGAAGGCTGATACGACTGGGCGAATGAGCAGGCTGGACGTCCAGTCGCTGCGCCGGGGTAGTGGCGACAGCATGTACACAAGGAAAGCGTACGCAACACGGGAAGTCCCTTGGCGTGGTCAGGGATGACCAACCGGACGCCCGCGAGGGACAGGCCGGGCGCCTTGGGATGACGGAGAGGCCCGTAGTACCGCTGAAGCCGGGTAATGCTGGTGGAGGGAAGGGGCCTCAGTTCAAGACAGACGCAATACGTAGTGAGGACGTGGAGATTGGGCAACCTATCAACTCCGATTCGTGTTCAGAAGCTGCAGATGGCGTTACACGCGAAAGCGAAGGCAGAAGCCGGGTATCGCTTCTACGCGCTGTACGACAAGATCTATTGTGAGGATGTGCTGGCGCATGCGTACGCCCAGTGTCGCTCGAACAAGGGCGCGCCGGGTGTCGATCGGCAAGACTTCGCGGAGATCGAGGCGTACGGGGTGCAGAAGTGGCTCGGCGAACTGGCGCTTGCGCTCAGGCAGGAGAGTTACCGGCCGGACCCGATCAGACGAGTGTTTATTCCGAAGGCCAATGGCAAGCTGAGGCCACTGGGCATCTCGACCTTGCGAGATCGGGTGTGCATGACAGCAGCGATGCTGGTGCTCGAACCGATCTTCGAAGCGGACCTCCCGCCAGAGCAGTACGCTTACCGCCCGGGGCGCAATGCCCAGCAAGCGGTGATCGAGGTGGAGGAGCGGCTGCATAGAGGGCAAACGGACGTTGTTGACGCCGACCTGGCGGACTACTTCGGAAGCATTCCCCACGCCGATTTGATGTTGTCGCTCGCGCGACCCATCGTTGATCGGCGCGTGCTGCATCTGATCAAGATGTGGTTGGAGTGCTCCGTTGAAGAAACCGACAACCAAGGCCGGAAGACACGTACGACCGAGGCCAAGGACAGCAGGCGCGGCATTCCGCAAGGTTCACCCATCTCACCACTGCTGGCGAATATTTACATGCGCCGGTTTGTGCTGGCATGGAAGAAGCTCGGACTTCAGCGAAGTCTTGGCAGTCGAATCGTGACCTACGCGGACGATCTTGTGATCTTGTGCAAGCGAGGCAAAGCGGAAGAAGCGTTGTCGCGACTGCGCGAGATCATGGGCAAACTGAAGCTGACGGTCAACGAGGAGAAGACACAAATCTGCAAGGTGCCGGAGGGCGAATTCGATTTCCTGGGTTACACGTTTGGGCGGCTGTACTCTGCAACGACTGGCCAGGCCCGTATGGGCATGCGTCCATCGAAGAAGAGTATTCGACGCATGGTCGAAAAGATTCATGCGATGACTGCCCTCAAGACGGTGTGGCAAGAGACCACGGAGCTGGTGGGCAGGTTGAACCGCACGCTGCGCGGCTGGGCGAACTACTTCAAGGTAGGCTCGGACAGACGCGCGTATCGGGCGCTCGACAGCTACACCGCTACGCGGTTGCGTCGGTGGTTACGCAACAAGTACAAGGTTCGACGTCGCAGGGGCGGGACTTATCCATCCCAGCACCTCTACGGGCACTTCGGTCTCGTGCGTCTGACTTGTCCCTGGTTGTGAACCTGCCATGTACGAAGGCGTGATGTCCTGTCCGAGAGCCGGATGCGGGAGATCTGCATGTCCGGTTCGATGAGCGGGGTGTAGAAACGGGGTTAGGGCGAGGTTACTCGGGCACCGCCAGACGAAAGGGGCGGCAACAGACAAACCGAACCTACTGCTACCGCGCTACATCTCGACTCTACCGTGTGCTGCCGATCGAAGCCTGGCGCGGTTGAAACCGTGCATGCCGATTGCATGAGACAGCACGCGGCCACAACCGGGCGATCGATGGCCGTTCGTTGGTGCTTAAATCCGGACACTGGAAGGTCGATTCTTCCCTGGAGAGTGGTCCCCTCGCGCGTGACGCCAATTGACCGCGACTCCGGCAAGTTATCGTCGGATCGGATATTGCTGCAAGCGCCCGCTCATGACCTTGCCTGTCTTTTCGATCTTCGGGCCAAGGCAGCCGCAACATTCTTATATGAAGCCCGCTGAACCCAGTGTCGGGGATGCGACTGATAAATTCAGGTTTTGATCGGCATTGTTGCGCACGTCGTCGTCGACCGCGGGAGCGGGTGCCGATAACATACGTTCACCATATCGCGTCACCTTCGTCGGAGTGTAAATCAGCAAACATGCCACGCCCAAGACAGTCGATTAGCCCAGCGGCGCGAACCCACCTACTTTGCTATTTAGTGGCGAGTGCGCTCGCATCACACGCTTTGACGAAAACGTGGCGGGTCGAGCACGTCGTTGAATCAGCACGCATCTGGTTGGCTAGGAACATGATGTCGGCGAGTTGGCTTGACCGACTAATGCTCGGACAAATGGCGCTAAAGCTGTCCTGCGAGCAACTGAGCGCTTCTCGCACATTGCGGCAAACGGATGTCCTCACGCTATTCACCAATGAGTTGACGCTGAACTATCAAAGCGCGCTCGTTGGACAAATCTGGCAACGGTGCAGCGATGCGCTGGCCGTCGGCTCTTACGGGCCCGGCGTATAGCAGTTTTTTTTCGACCATTCAACACGTTGACAACATTTTGTAATCTCAGCGCCGAAATAGTCCTGCCTTGGTAACCCATCGCTTCGTGTGTGGCAACGGTTTCTGTGCCAGCATTACTAAAACTCAACTTGTCTGTGATGCGATGAGTATGTCGAAGGACACGCTGCCGAGCGTACTCTTGCGAATGGAAGCCGGGCGAATGCGATTAGAGGGAAAGTCCCCTTCCGCTGTCGCCAGTGTGCTTGGTATCTCACCTCAAACGGCGAAGCGGTATCAGTCGCTGATGGCTGTTGATTTCCACTGGAAACTGACCCACTCGCGCGCATGTCCGTGGGAGGTGGGAAACCTGCGCTTAGCCCAGAGGGGCGGGAATGGATTGGATAGCATCAGCCCTGCGCGGTTCGCCAGTGGCATATGGTTTCGACTCGGATCAATGGACCGACGGTCGCCTCCGCTCCTTAGTTGAGAAGAAATTTGGGCTCAGCTTTTCCCGTGTGTACGTCAGGCAGATCATCATCGACTTGGGCTTTCCTGACCGTCTCAAACCGAGACGCGACTCCTCGCTGGAATCACGCACACGCGAGTTGACGTCGGAAATATTGTTCTGGGTGGCAGCCGCCTTATGCCACTCGCCGAAAGCGGAGGGATTTGCGGCCGATAGGTGGACCAACGAACGGCTTCGAACGGCGATTGAACGTCGCTTCGGCGTTCGATACTCTCGCGAACATGTATGGAAGATCGCGACGGATCTCGGGCTGTCACATTTGCTGAGCAAGGCACGTTGGGTAGGAAAATGATTGGTTGAAGTTCACGCTGGCTGGAGCGGATCGGGCGAAATCGCCATCTGTTTGAGCGCACACTAGACGCGGGGAAACTGCGGCGAGCGCGTGCTACCTGAAACGTTTGAAGACAATATTCGTCAGAGATCCGCCCTCGTCCCATGACTCATCAGGGGCCTAAGTCTTGCGTTGGCCGATTTCGTGGCGGTCACATCGACTCACTGCGTAGTTTCCACAAACGGCGACCTTGGGATCAAGGCGCTCTCTGCCCGTCATCGCCCTCAAAACCGGCAACGTCGTGTTCGCTGTTTGCGTCATCGCTAGATCGCACTCGAAGGACTTTGACCAAGCGCAATCTCTCGCGGCGACCACGACCAACCAGCATCAACTCAACAACACTTTCGACAATGTCTTCTGCCGCGACGGGATCTTGCTCACGAGGCCAGGGCCATGCGGCCTTTGCCCATGCCGGGATCTCGTTGGTCGACATCAGGCCAAATTCGGTAGGGTCGTCGAACACCCAACCGTAGGTTTCGAGGATGATTTGCTCCATGTATTTGCGATCTGCTTCCGTCATGGGCGTCCAGCACTTGTGTCGTCGGTCCTGTGCGGCGACAACCGTACGCGACGTTCGATCCAAAACGATGCGATGCTTCATATATGGCTCGCACGGCCATAGCGACTCCCAGTCTCCTACGACATATCGGTAACCGTCGTTCTCCATCTTTGTCCCTTTTAACATTGACCTTAAGGTAAGCGTAGCGCTCTTCTGTTCGCAGTCAAGACATCACTTATTTTCAAGGCCCATTAACGTCAACCCGCGCGCCGCCACTGCGAGCGCAACGCCGCACGCACGCCGATGGTGATCGCGCCGATGCCCGTGCAGCCGTTGCCGGGTGTACGTGTCTGCACGCATGTGCTCACCGAGATCTCAAAACGGACATCGGACGCTGACATCAGCACCCTGCTGCCGTGCAAATGCGCCAAACGTGGGCAGCCCGCTACAATCCACCCGTGACGCACCCCGATCTGGGATCCAAACCGCGTTCTCCACGAGCTCCGGCATCAATCGATCATCGAGCGGCAACGTGCGCATGCTGCGCTATCGCAGCGCGGTGCATCCGCAACCTCGACTAAAATAGTGGGATGCTCGCTCTCGCATCAACCAGCGGAAATCATCCCATGACCAGGACAAATCTCAGGTCCATCAGCATTGCTTCGGACCATAACCAGTCTAATCTGTCGAAAGGGCAAAAGGCGTTCAACACGCTCATCAAGCAGATCGAAAAGCGACGCGCCAGACTGAGTGCCTGGGAGGCTGCAATGCCTGCCTTCCATCGGAAATACGTAAGCGAGTTCGCTCCCCTTGAGCAAACTTCCATCGACTTGCGAACCAAGCTCGTGCATCGCCTGGACCAGGCGTACGCTCAGAAGGATCTGACCAAATCCGAGCGACGCACGATCGCAGACCTGATCAGCGACCTGACAGGTGAGTTGGTCGCACAGAGCGATGATCCGGAGCTTAAATCGATTTACAACCGGTATAGCGAATCTGACTTTGACAGTGAAGCCGCCGCCGAATTGGACGACATGAAAACGGCGCTCGAAGCCATGCTAGGGGTCGAGCTTGGCGACGACGTTGATATGAGCTCTCCCGAGGATGTACTGCAGCGCGCCCATGCGCAAATGGAAAAGCTGCAGGCACAAGATGCACTCGAAAACCAGGCTCGGGAAGCGCGCCGCGCCAAACGGAAAAAGACACCGAGGCAACTCGCAGCTGAGGCACGAGAACAAGTTGAGCAGGCCGAACTGAGCTTATCGATCCGCGAGGTCTATCGAAAACTGGCCAGCGCCTTGCATCCCGACCGCGAGACCGATCCGCAGGAACGTGAGCGCAAGACCACCTTGATGCAGAGGGCCAATCAGGCGTATAGCAAAAATAGCCTGCTGCAACTGCTCGAGTTGCAGTTGGAGTTAGAACACATCGACCAAAGCGTCATCAACAATATCGGCGAAGACCGGTTAAAACACTACAACAAGATTCTGAAGGAACAGCTCGGCGAACTCGACCACGAAATTCTGCATGTCGAGAACGGATTCAAGCACAGCTACGGAATTCCGCCCTTCGTCGAGGTGTCACCCGGCACCGTCATGCGCAACCTTGCCGCTGATATCTTCTCGCTGCAGGAGAGCCTCCACGCCCTTGAACATGACCTGCTCGTATTCGACGACGTCAAGCAGCTGAAGGGCTGGCTAAAGTCCGCAAAACGCTCATTGGCCACGCCGCGTTTGGACGATATGCCGTTCTAGGGGAGTGCTGCCCTTCATGCTTCTTCCAAGGGTGGAGAAAGCACCGCCTATCATTTTCACGCACAATGATTACGGCAGATGGCATCCTTGTTTTTCGCCCTTTCGCCCTTTCGCCCTTTCGCCCTTTCGCCCTTTCGCCAAACTATATCGAAGAACTTGTCGCGAACTTCGGCGCGCTTACCGCGGAAGTTCCACGGCGGCCAATCGCCTCGCGCGCGCAGTACCTAGAAGCCGTTCGCGTGTTGAATGCGTTGCTGGATGCTGGTGCAGCCAACGAAGAACACGAATTCGGCGGACCGGTTGTCGCTTTGGATGAATTAATCGAGCGCGACGACGAGGTCCACTACGTCTTGACTGTTCGATTAACGCGGCCGCGGGGCGAACATTCTCGCACAATGTTCATCGAGCGCTTCGGGGCGAGAGTCTAGGCGGCCTTCAATGGCATCGACCACACGCGCCACGCTCACATGCCGCTGCCGACTTGAAAAGAACCGGATCGTGCGCAGCCGGAGGTAATGATAGAGCTCATCGGCCTCAAGTATCGATTCAGGCAAAAGCGGATGCAGCGCGCAAGGGATAGCGGCCGCAACAGCGAGATTTTCAACCGGGCATGCGTGCTGCAAGAGCGACGAGCGCAGACATCGAACAGCGGCAGCTTGTCTTCTGAGCGGCGAGGTGTGAAGCATCGCTTCGCGTTCTTCGTTGAAAACGCTTAGAGTTTCTGAGTCAGGGCCCGGTGCAACACGTCCCCGAAGCTGCATTGCCATCACGACGAACGCGCCGAACGGGCTCACAACGAGGACGTCGAGCTTTGTCGTGGGAAAGCGTGTCCCCGGTGCGTGAATCAAGATTACGCGCTCGCGTAAGACGTAGTCGTCAATGCCCAGACGGTCGAGCGCTTGTCGAAATGTACCCGACACCGAGGACGTTGCTGAGCCCAAGGCCGTCCGAATGCAGGGCGCATTTAAACGTGCGGTCTCGCGTACGCTCCGAGAGCAATCCGGGTCCCCGATTTTGTCTTCAGCTGTTTGGATCAAAATGTTCGCCTCGTTCAGTTGGATTAATACCAGCCTACTGAGAAGGTGACAAAGTCAAGCAACGACGCCAACAGATCCGGGCAGTCAGGCAATAATCGAGCGACCTAGAGTAGTCGCCGCTGAGCGGCAATGTGGAGGGTAGCGCGACGTTGCGCGACGCGTCGTACCTTCCCTCAAACAGCTAAGCATCGTTTTCGCCGGCGGTGATTGCAGGGCCGTCGGCTTCGGCTTCGGCTTCGGCTTCGGCTTCGACCTTGGCTTCGGCGTTGGCTTCGGCTTCGGCTTCGGTTTCGGCTTCGGTTTCGGCGTTGACTTCGGCGTTGACTTCGGCGTTGACTTCGGCGTTGGCTTCGGCGTTGGCTTCGGCGTTGGCTTCGGCGTTGGCTTCGGCTTCGGCGTTGTTGAGCTTTCCAAGCACGCGGTATAGCGACTGACGAGAGATGCCGAGCGCTTTTGCCGCGTTCGATTTGTTGCCTTTCGAATGTTCGAGCGCTGCGAGTACCTGCGCGTAATTCACCACAGGCGTGTCGGCTTTGCGGATCGCCGCGAATGACGAGATGTATGCGCTCGCCTTCGTTGCTAGCCCGTGACCCGCAGCCGCCACAATTCGCTCCATTGCCAATTGGTGCAACTCGGGATCTGGCCGGTGGTCAGGGCGCTTGATCGGCGCGGGCACCCCGGTCACCTTTTCGTACATACGTTGGAGGTACGCGTGGCGCAAGCCGTGAACCGTCACGCCCAACACCTTTCGTGCAACGCCTTGGCCTTGCAGCACATCGTAAAAATGGCGGTACCATTTTTTGAGAGTCCATGGCTCAGGAATCATCGAGCCAGTACGCGGATTCGACAAACGAGCAGCCCGGATCAATAAGTCGTATTGCCATCCTTCCTCGATCGGTACAACGCGCGGGCGACCGCCTTTCGTGCCATCAATAATTTGCAAATGCCCCGAAAGACGCAAACACTGGAGCGGGCGCAACAGCATGCTCTCCAGCGCACGCAAGCCAAACGCCGACTGCAACTCAACCTGAATCGCCACCCAGCGGTCTCGCTCGGTCAGACGCGCGATCACATCGTCGACGTTCACGTTCGCCGCTTCCCACGACTTATCCTGTTGTGCCACGTAAAAGCGCCGATAGCCTTCGGGACGCTCGATATAGTCATCTACTGTCCCGACGAGTTGATGCTTGCCCATCCATGCAGCAAGGGTACGAAAATAGGTTAAGTGTGACGAGTAAACGAATTTCAAAATATGGGGTCTGACAGGCAATGCGACTCTGATGACCTGCCTGCCGATGAAATGTGCCGTTGAACTGACCGAGCCGGAGAAGAAGACCCTGCAACAGCTGTCGCTCAAACATCCACATGAAGACTTTCGAACCCGTGGACTAGGTCTGCTGGAGCTTGGCCGCGGCCGGCGGGTTCATGAGATCGCGGTCGAACTCGATGTGAGCGACAAGTCGGTGTACAACTGGGTGCACGCCTGGAACGACAAAGGCCTCTGTGGTTTGCTGAGCGGACATAAAGGTGGGCGTCCCCGCGCATTGTCTGAT
>NZ_MTHB01000243.1 GCF_002220365.1 Caballeronia sordidicola
CTGTCGCTTCAGCGCCGCCGTTGCTAAGCAACCCGGCGCGGTATTCGCGGCGCCATTTGAAAACCATATTTGGATTGAGTCCATGGGCCTGAGCCAGTTTAGCCACGGAAACATTGGATTCACAGGCCGCGATCGCGACCTGTCGTTTGTAGGCCGGATCGTAGTTCGGTCGGCCCTTGCGATTTGAAATCTGCATCTCATCTTTAGACAAAGTAGTCCCCATCACTTATTTGGTGGGGACTACTTTGGACACTATCCAGCTGCCTGTACATGCGGCCTTCAGATGACGCTTACGTTACTTCGGCAAGCTCACCGATCGATTCGGCGTTCAGTGGATGCTCAGTTGCCCGGCTTGATTTTCTTTGAACCAAGGCCTATCGCACGTGCTAAAGCAACTGCCAACGCACGAGTTCTTCGGCCAACCCTTCGGCGCTCACAAACTTGTATCCGTGCAGACCGGCGTTGATCGCACCGGCGACGTTGCTGTCCGTGTCATCGATGAAAAGAGTTTTGTCCGCGCCCACGCCAAGTTGCTCGACGCAACGAAGATAGGCCTGAGGCGCCGGCTTCGCTGCTCCAAACGATGCGGATGCATATACATGAGGACCGAAGAGTTTCGCGACGGGAGGATTCAGATAGCCGATATAGTCGGTGACCAGGCGGCAGTTGTTCGTCAGCACTGCAATCCGGCAGCGTTCGGCCACTTTTGCGGCGAGTGCGAGCACTTCCGTGTAAGGCGTGATCGACGCATGGCGGGCAGCCAGCCAGTCGTCGCGGTGGATGCGGCAGCCTAGCAGGTCGCCCAATGCGCCTAGATACTCGTCGTCGCTAATCTGACCGGCATCGGCGCGTGCTTCGAGCCCGGACCCCCAGATGGCGTGACGCACGGCGTCGGGCGCCTGACCTGACACGGCCGACAGGTGATCGACTCGTGCGGAGCGGTCATAGTGAGACAGTACGCCTTCCATGTCGAAAAGGACTAGCGCGGGGGATGCTGTCATGTTGTCGGCCTCGCGGCAAAGCCTCCAGAAGGCGAAACATTCATCGGGCAATATGCCTTGATGCCGCTGGAAGCTTCTATTGTGCCTCGACGAAAGACACCGTGGTTAAACACGGCTTGACGCTCGTGGCCAGACCGCCATTCAGTTGCTGGGACGCCCTTGAACAGTGCCGGATCAAATTTGTTCAGCCATGAGCGACTTCAATGCAATGCGCTCGGACGATTCAAGTTTCTCGAACTCGAGGCCATACGCGCCATTGATGCCCTGCGCGTCTAGCTCCTGGACGTGGCGCACGATCGCGTCGCAGTCGATGTTGACGTCGGTGTCGTCCGTGTTGAAACGAAACGACAAGTGGAGCCGGTCGTCGAGCTTTGCACTCGGCTCAGCGACAGCCAGCGACATGCCGAAAGGGCTGATGTCACGAATCAGGCCAAGTTGAGGCGTGCGCTCCTCGCTGCTCGCGTCGAAAAAATGAGCCGGCATTCGCGTGGTCATGCGCACGAATTTGCGAGCACGCAAGCGCCGAATATTTCCCGGTTCCGACAATATCAGGTAGTGAAACGGTTCGTGGCATACGGCGTTGACGGTGCAGGCGAATTGGAACACCGACCGCGAGGTCAGCGCGACAAGCTCCACCTTCTCGCCGCGTGCGAGGTCCAGCGGCTGATGACCGGAGATGACGGGTTGCGTGATGAATACCGCGCGTGCCCGGCGCGCACCCGGCGTGGAAAACCCGATGACACGGCTCGAATACATGGCGGACCCGGGGGCCGCGCGCAAGCCCAGGCGTGCACCGATCTTCAGGCCGATATTGTCGAGTGTGAGATGTCCGGCGGACTCATCCTCGGGTGACTCCGCGTTTGCGTGAACGGTCTGCGCCGCATCATTCGCGTTCTCAGCGCCTGCCTCTTCAAGTTTGTGGGGTTCGAAGTTCTCGAACATGAAGCTTCGCGCGGCCTGGTTCGATACTGTGGCGCCGGCTTCGAACAAGAGCGCGCCATCGACGCTAACGATAGACCACGCGAGCGGTTCGCCAACCGGAACTTCGTTGGGCGAGAGAGGGCTGGACGTTGAAGGTGATGGCAAAACGGAAACCTCGTCGGTCATAGTCTGGGTGGGAAGGGTCGAACTCGCGCTAACCGTCTAACTTGCAAGTCATTGTCTGCAACTCATCGACTTTGAAGCGGGCTACGCTAGTCATATTAGTGATGCCATTCCGATATCGACGTACGCGCGAAAAAACAAGGCGGCGAGCCGCCCGGTTCCCATGGTTGCAACCGATACAACCCGGCACTCACCCGAACATATTAATATAGTTTGCGACCTAACAAGCCACTAATATATTGGACGCGCGCCTCGGAGCATCGCATTCTTGCGTCAGCCCGATTTCCTGACAGCGACCGAAAAACCGTTCCATCGAATCGGCATGATATCCGCCGTCATGAATTTCATTCGACAGATATCAGGCGCTTTCGGCGCGGCATTCTTTGGCCTTTTCATGACATCAACAAACGAGGACGAGTCTTATGGAAACGTCGGGACTGCACTCGTTGCGGTGGCCGTCACGTTTCTCATCGCGATCTGGTATTTCGCCAGAGTGAAGCAACCGGCCGTTGGAGGCTGACACTGCGGCTGCATTGCTGTGTTCAACTGGCTCTCATTTCCGGTATCGTGACCTGCTCGTTTCCAACATCGCCGACTGCGCGGACAAGGAGCGCCTGATGGACCAGCATGAGACGCCTGCAACCACCGAAACCGGGCAACACATTCCGTTCATTGCGCACGGATCCTATCCGCTGCGGGGAGGAAATCGGGTTCAGCCTTTGGTGGATAGCGGCCCGGCTTTCCGCCGGATTGGCGAAGCCGTCGAGCAGGCGCAGCACAGCGTCTGGCTCACGGTCACTTTCGTGGCCCCGGATTTCCAGATGCCGGACGGCCGCGGCTCGATTTTCGATGTCCTTGACCGTGCGGCCGAACGAGGGGTGGACGTCCGTGTGATCTTCTGGCGGCCCAACCCCGAGAGCAGCGGATACGGGCAGACGTTCGCCGGCACGAGCGCGGACTTCGATCTGCTTGCCGCACGCGGCTCGCGTTTTCTCGCACGTTGGGACCGCGCTCCTCTAGCCTATTGTCATCATCAGAAAAGCTGGCTGATCGACGCAGGCCGGTCATCGGAAACGGCTTTTGTCGGCGGCATCAATCCAACTTTTGCGCTCGTCGAACCGGGACACCTGGGTGAGGGGCAACGGCACGATATCTATGTCGAGATCACGGGTCCGTCCGCTACTGACGTGCATCACAACTTCGTGCAGCGATGGAACGAGGCCAGCGAACGGAACATGGAATTCGGGGTGTGGGGGCATGACAGCGATGAGCGCTTGCCCTTCCCAACAGACCTATCCGATGCACGAGGCAACAGCGTCGTGCAGATTCAACGCAACGCGCATGCGGGGTGTTACCGCGACCCTCATGCTGCGCCCGGAAGTGCTGCGTATTACATCGTGGGCGGCGAGCGGTCGATCACCAATCAATACTTGCTGGCGATCAACGCGGCCTGCCGCTCCATCTATCTGGAAAATCAGGCGCTGCCTGTGCCGGAGATTGCGTATGCGCTCGAGGAGGCGCTCAAACGAGGCGTGCACGTTGTCCTTCTTGTGCCAGGGGAACCCGAGGAATATCTGGACCTGTGGCGCCAACGTCCCGAGCGCAAACCGTTTTTCGACAGGCTGGAAGCGCTCGGCCGATACGAGCATTTCACGCTGACGGGCATCGCGGGGAAAACGCAGTCCGGAGGCCGGAAATACGTCTACGTACACGCGAAAGTCATGGTGGTCGATGACGAATGGGTGACGATAGGATCGTGCAACCTGCATGCGAATTCCCTGTTCGGTCACAGCGAGATGAATGCGGCGGTGTGGGACCGTGACGTCGCGAGAGCGCTGCGCTGTCAGCTTCTTCTTGAACATCTGGGGCAGGGCACTGAGCATCTGGACGACCAGCTGGCGATGCAGCTTTATCAACGTGTCGCCCATGAAAATGCCGCCCGATGGGAGGCCGGCGATGTCGACTGGGAAGGTCTTGCGTGCAGCCTGAATCCCGCGACGTATGGTGAATCGCAGGAACGCCAGATAACGCGCGCTCAATGATCCAAAGGCTGTTCTTCGCGAGCGCGCTGACACCGGGGCTCGCTTGTCCACGGCGTTATCCTACCCAGAACAATCCGGATGCACTGCACTCGGCGCGAATGAAATCCGCTATGAGTTTCACTCGCGCTACATCGTGCGAGTCCGCATGCGTGACCAGCCAGTAGGAGCGGCTGAGCGAAATTTCATCGGGAAGAATACGAACGAGGGTGGGATCGATACGCGCGATAAAGCACGGCAACACACCGATCCCCGCGCCCCCGCTAACTGCTGCCCCCTGGCTGATGACGTTCGAAATACGCACGGACGGGCTGAGCGACGTGGAGATCTGCGACAGGTAATCAAGCTCCGCACTCCACATCAAATCTTCGACGTAGCCAATCCACGGATGATTGAAGATATCCTGAAACGTGGTGATGGGTGCATGCGTATCGAGATACTGAGGCGATGCATACACTCCGAGGGCATAGTCGTTGAGCTTGTGCGCATGAACTCGCCCCTGACTTGGGCGCGTCATGGTTACTGCAATATCGGCTTCGCGTTTGGACAAGCTGAACATGCGCGGATTAGCGACCAGTTCTATCTCCAGGTCGGGATGCATGGCCGTGATCTTGGCGATCCTCGGCGCAAGAAAGTAGGTCCCGAATCCTTCCGGTGTGCCGACCCTTACCGTCCCCGTCAATCCAACTGATGGATCACCCAGGCGCGCGTTGATGCGCAGAGCCAGACTCTCCATTGCCTCGGCATCGGTCATCAGCCGTTCTCCCTCGGGCGTCAGCAGAAAGCCGACTGAGCGCCGCTCGAACAACTGCACGCCGATGCTCGCCTCAAGCGAGGCGACGCGCCGGCTTAGCGTGGAATGATCAACGCCCATTTGCTGCGCCGCGACAGTTAGACGCCCCGCGCGGGCGACCGCGAGGAAAGCTTGCAGGCAATCCCAATCAAATCTTCGCATGGGGATTTTTGCACAGCACGGTTGTGGAATTGCCCATTCTATTGCAAAAAGTTGGCTGCTATCTTTGGCTTCATGTCCTTCCCCGATGAAGGCGCGCGGTTCGCTCCGGTATGAAGAACACGGTCGAACCGCGACTCAACCGTATGAATAAAGGAGACAGCATGTCGCTCATCGCGAAGCTCGAAGCCCGTGCCCAGGCAGGGCGTCCCGTCAGAGTAGGGCTGATTGGCGCCGGCAAATTTGGTTCTATGTATTTGTCGCAGGCACCGCGTACGCCGGGCATTCACCTCACCGGCATCGCCGATCTTTCGCCGGCGCGGGCGCGCAGCGCGATGCAGCGTGTCGGCTGGGAGGAAGCGCGTTGCTCGGCGCGTTCGTGGGCTGAAGCTTTGCGCAGCGGCTCGACCTTCATCACCGACGACGCCGATGCGATGATCGCAAGCGACCACGTGGATATCGTGATAGATGCAACAGGGAGTCCTATCGCGGGCATTCATCACGCGCTGTTGTGCTGCAAGTATAAGAAACATATTGTGATGGTCAACGTTGAAGCCGACGTGCTTGCCGGTCCGCTCCTTGCGCGCCGTGCCGCGGAGGCGGGCATCATCTATTCGATGGCCTCGGGCGATCAGCCGGCATTGATTGCGGAGTTGGTGGACTGGGCTCGCACGATCGGCTTCGACGTCATCTGCGCCGGCAAGGGTACCAAGTACTTGCCGGTCTATCACCAGTCGACTCCCGACACCGTCTGGAGCTATTACGGCTTCACGGAAGAGCAGGTTGCTTCCGGAGACTTCAACGCGCAGATGTTCAATTCCTTCCTCGACGGCACGAAGTCGGCGCTGGAAATGGCGGCGGTATCGAACGCATGCGATCTGCGTCCGCCCCCCGACGGCCTGGCGTTTCCCGCCTGTGGCGTCGATGACCTGCCTGAGTTGCTGCGCCCGGCCTCCGAGGGGGGAATCCTGCCGCATCGCGGCAGCGTGGAAGTGGTGTCGTCGCTCGAACGCGATGGCCGCCCCGTGTTCCGCGACCTGCGCTGGGGCGTCTATGCCGTTTTTGAAGCGCCCTCCGATTACGTCCGCGACTGCTTTGCGCAATACGGTCTCAAGACAGACAAGAGCGGGCGTTTCGCCGCCATGTATAAGCCGTATCACCTGATCGGTCTTGAACTCGGGGTATCGATTGCGAGCATTGCGGTGCGTGGTGAGGCCACTGGCGCGACCACAGGGTTCCATGGAGACGTGGCGGCCACCGCGAAGCGTGACCTGCGAGCAGGCGAACGGCTGGACGGCGAAGGTGGTCACACCGTCTACGGCAAGCTGATGCCCGCGGTGGACTCGCTGCAGCAGGGAGCGCTGCCCATTGGCCTTGCGCACAACATGGTGCTGCAGCGCCCGGTTGCGGCGGGGCAGCCGGTTCGCTGGAGCGACGTGACCTTCGATTCCACCAGGGAATCCGTTCGCGTTCGCCTCGAGATGGAGGCGCTGTTCCGTAAGGAACTTGGCGTAGAGGTGGCGGCCGAGAAACTCGCATCGTAATCGAATCATAAGTATCACTGATCGATGGCCTGGCGTCCGCCCGGCCGCACTCTATAACGTCCGGTAAAGGACGACGGAGGAGACATGAGCCATATCAGCGAAACCCTTTTGGTGGCGCCGGCGACGCGTACCGATGTGTACCGCAAGATCAGTTGGCGCATCATGCCGTTCATCGTGCTGTGTTATTTGTGCGGTTATCTCGACCGGGTGAACGTTGGATTTGCCAAGTTGCAGATGCTCAATGCCCTGCACATGAGCGATGCCGTCTATGGCCTGGGTGCGGGCATTTTCTTCATCGGCTATTTTATTTTCGAAGTGCCCAGCAACCTGATCCTGCACCGGGTCGGCGCGCGTCTCTGGATCGCGCGCATCATGATTACATGGGCCATCATCTCCGCGCTCACGCTGCTGGTGAAAACGCCGATGCAGTTCTACACGGCGCGCTTTTTTCTGGGCGTTGCGGAAGCGGGCTTTTCGCCGGGCATCATGTTGTACCTGACCTATTGGTTTCCCGCGAGAAAACGGGGCTTCGCGCTCGGCGTGTATTACATTGCAATCCCGTTGTCAGGGGTGGTCGGCGGTCCGTTGTCGGGGTGGGTACTCAGCAGCTTCAGCCATTCAACCATCATGGCAGGATGGCAGTGGCTGTTCCTGATCGAGGCGCTTCCGGCTTTGCTTTGCGGCATTGCCGTGTTGGCCCTGATGGTCGATCGTCCCACGCAGGCGAAGTGGTTGACCGACGATGAGAAAGCGTTGGTCATAGGCGAGATCGACCGGGAGGATTCCGAGAAGACGACGCATCACAATCTTCGCGCTATTCTTTCCGATCGCCACATCTGGAAACTCTGCGCCGTCTACTTCTGCCAGATCATCGGGTTGTACGGCATCAGCTTCTGGTTGCCGTCGATCATCAAGGACTCCGGGCTCAGCGACATCTCGACGATCGGCTGGTTATCGGCCATTCCCTACCTTGTCGCCATTCCCGCGATCGTGCTCACGGGAATGAGCTCGGACCGCTTCCGCTCGCGCCGGATGCATTTTTCCGTGCTGGCTGTGATCGGTGCAATCGGATTCGCGGCGAGCGGCTATGTGGGCCACCATCCGACGCTCGCGGTGATCTGGTTGAGCGTGGCGGCTGCGGGCATATTGTCGGCGCTGTCGTTGTTCTGGAGCATTCCATCGTCGTTCCTGGCCGGCACCTCCGTGGCTGTCGGAATCGCTGGAATCAACTGCGTAGGTAACCTCGCCGGTTTCGTCTCGCCCTATGCGGTGGGATGGCTTAACGTGACGACGCACGATAATCGCATGGGACTGTATTTTGTGGCCGCGTGTCTTGTGCTGGGAGCATTGCTGGTGCGAACTATCTCGGGGAAACTCGCGGATCGTTGATCTGGCAGGACGCGCCGACGTTTTTCCAATCGCCGGCGCATTTGCCATCACCTCGCCTCTTCAGTTTGCCTAAAGGCGAGCGACATCGATAACCGCATCGGCAAATGCTTTCGGTGCTTCCTGTGGCAGGTTATGTCCGATACCCCCGTCGATGTCCCGGTGTTGATACTTGCCGGTGAACTTCTTCGCGTAGGCCGCCGGCGCGGGATGCGGCGCGCCGTTGGCGTCGCCTTCCATGGTGATGGTTGGAACAGAAATGGTTGGCGCCTTCGCGAGACGCGCTTCGAGTTCGTCGTATTGCGGCTCGCCCTTGACCAGCCCCAGACGCCAGCGGTAGTTGTGAATCACCACCGCGACGTGATCCGGATTGTTGAATGACTCAGCCGAGCGCTCGAACGTCGCATCGTCGAAATTCCATTTGGGCGACGCGGTATGCCAGATCAGCTTGTTGAAATCGTAGCGGTTCGCTTCATACCCTGCATAACCACGCTCCGTGGCGAAATAGAATTGATACCACCACGCCAGCTCCGCCTTCGGCGGCAGCGGCGCCCGGTTCGCTTCCTGGCTGCCGATCAGATAACCGCTCACCGACACCATCGCCTTGCATCGATCCGGCCACAGCGCGGCAATGATATTTACCGTGCGTGCGCCCCAATCGAAACCACCGAAGATGGCCTTGTCGATCTTCAATGCATCCATCAAGGCAATGATGTCGACGGCAACTACAGCCTGCTGCCCGTTGCGCGGTGTATCCGCGGAGAGAAACCGTGTCGAACCGTAGCCGCGCAGATACGGCACGATGACCCGATAGCCGGCGGCTGCCAGCAATGGCGTGACTTCAGCAAAGCTGTAGATATCGTAGGGCCAGCCGTGCAGCAGAATGACCACCGGTCCATTATTCGGACCCGCTTGCGCATAACCCATACTGAGTGTTCCGATGTTGACCTGCCGAATGGTGTCGAACGAAGCAACACGCGCTGCAGGTTGCGTGCCGGCCGTGGGTGCATTCGACTGCGCCTTGGCAAGTCCGCTCAATCCCAACTCCATCAAACTGATACCTGCAACTGTCGTCCCAAGCAGACGACGACGTCGAGTATTGATCTGGTCTGGCATTGCTGATTCTCCTTGAAGATTTGCCACACAAGCGCACTGCATGTCTTGTCGCGCTTGCGAAGCCAGACAATCTGGCCCGGAACTATTGGAACCCGTGGACGTATCTGGCTTGTGTCTGCGAAGAGAGCTAGTGAAACGTCATGTATTGACTGACGGTGTAGATACATTGGGATACAAAGACGGCCAGGCCGCGTAATCAATGAGTTATCCGAATCTATCTGATGCCCTTCAATAAAAGCCTGGCTTCCAGGCCACCGTCGGGCCGGTTATGCAACGACAGCACCGCGTCCATCGCCAAAGCGAGTTGCCGCGCAATTGCAAGGCCCAGTCCGGTACCACCGGTACCGCGGTTGCGCGATCCTTCCAGCCTATAGAAGGGTTCAAATACAGCTTCCAGCGACTCAGCCGGAATGCCCGGCCCGCGATCGAGCACCGAGACCGTCACGTTCCCGTCCCGGGAGGCGGCAACCGTGATCTCGGCCGTGCCGCCAAACTTCAACGCGTTATCGACGAGGTTGCCCACGATCCGGCGCAACGCTTGAGGGCGCGTCACGAGTGCAGTGTCGATTCGTCCATGCAGCGAGACGTCCTGGCCGGCATCGATATAGTCGAGCACCAGGCTGTCGAACAGCGCATCCGGATCGATACGCAGGGGCGCCTCGCTGGCGCCGTGCATGGTGCGTGCATACGTCACGCCTTCCTTGACCATCGTTTCCATTTCATGCAAGTCCTGATGCAGCTTGGCTCCCTCGGAGTTGTCGTCCATCACGTCGAGGCGCAACCGCATTCGGGTGATCGGGGTTTGCAGGTCATGCGAAATTGCCGCAAGGATCTGCAAGCGTTCGGTCATGTACATCTTGATGCGATCCTGCATGGCGTTGAACGCCCGAGCTGCGCGTGCCACTTCGTCCGGTCCGTCTTCGGGCAGACGTTCCGCCTTAAGATCGGGACCGAGGGTATCGGCCGCTCGCGCCAGCTGGCTCAACGGACGCGTCGCCAGCCGTACCGCCAGCCAGCAGCAGGCGGCCAGCACCACCAGTTGCAGGATGAGCAGCCACGACAACCACGGCGACAGAGGCGCGCCCGGCATCGGGCGGTAGTCGATTGTCAGAGGCGTGCCGTCACTCAACTGCAGATGGACTTGCAGGCGGTCCGGTTCACCCGGGACGGCGTTGACCGTCAGGGCATAGCGCTTGCCGATGCCGTCTGCGATGGATTGGGCTACCCTCTCTGATAGCTTCGCATCCGGCGGCGCGCCCGCGACCCCGTGCCCCAGATTGAAGGTATAGGTGCGTCGCGCCAACCTCGGCAGCCATTCTGCACGTTCGTCAGCGGGCAAATGATCGAGGAGCGCGACCGAGCTGGTGACCTCGCGTTCGATGTAACCCATCATCACGTTACTCATGGTCTGGTCCCGTTCCGTCACGGTGAGCCAGACCGAAAGCGTTTGCACCAGCGCAAGGCTGACAAAGAGAATCAGCGCAAGCCTCGCGAACAGTGTGCGCGGCCAATGCAGCAAAGCATTGAGCTTCATGGAGTGCCTTCGATCATGGTCACGGCCGCTGAAAATACATAACCTTCGCTGCGCAGCGTCTTGATGTAGCGGGGCTCGCGCGCAACATCCTGCAGTCGCTGCCGCAAGCGGCTGACCAGCAGATCGATCGACCGGTCGAACGGATCGGCCTGACGGCCCTGGGTCAGGTTAAGCAATTGATCCCGCGTGAGCACGCGTTGTGGATGATCGAGGAACACCCGCAGCAAGCGGTACTCGGCACCGCTGAGGGCCACCATGGTGCCTTCGGCGTCGAGCAGATGGCGCGCGGTGGTGTCGAGCCGCCAGTCGCCGAAGCCGATCATCGGCGCGGTTTCAGTCACCTGCATGCCGGGCGGCAGCATTCGGGTGCGGCGCAACACGGAGCGGATACGGGCCAGCAGTTCGCGCACAGCAAACGGCTTGGACAGGTAATCGTCAGCACCCATTTCCAGCCCGACGATTCGATCCGTCTCTTCGCTGCGGGCGGTCAGCATCAATACCGGCACGGCGCGAAACTTGCCGGCACGCAATTCCCGGCACAGCACGAGACCGTCTTCGCCGGGCATCATCAGATCCAGCACGATCAGGTCAGGCGCGCCTTGCTCGAGGGCTGTGCGCATCTGGCGGCCGTTGGCGGCCAGCGAAACGCGCATGCCGTTCTTCTCGAGATAGGTGGCAAGCAGTTCGCGGATGCCGCGATCGTCGTCGACGATCAGCACGTGGTCGGTGTTTTCCATCAATGGATCAATCCTTCCGACGATAAACGCGCACGCGGTTCACGTTGACCAGCGAACAGTGCACGGGGTGCGCCATTTCCGCTGCAAGTCCACCCGCCAGGAAGGCGAGAATCGCCATTAGCCGTCTCATGCATCCTCCTCGACGGACAGGCTGGCGCCGTTGGCCACGCTGGCCTCCAGCGTATACGGGTCGATGCCTTCCAGGCAACCGATGTTGGCGCGCCAGAGCTGCGGATCCTTACGCGTCTGGTGGAACGGATAAATGCCGCAATGCTTGCAAAAGTAGTGCTTCGCCGTACGCGTATTGAACTGGTAAAGCGTCAGGGCCTCCTCGCCACGCAGGATCTTCAGTTCGCCCACAGCGAACGGCGGCGTCATCAGCGCGCCCTTGCGCCGGCACAGGCTGCAATTGCAACGCGCAGCAGGGACGACGGCGGTACGGACTTCAAATTTCACGGTCCCGCAATGACAGGATCCTTGCAGCAGTTCGGTACTCATTTGGCTCTCCGCGTCAGGCAGGGCTGGTTTATAGCCTAGGCTTTATAGCCCAATAAGCACGACGCTTTGTATCGCAATGTATCTGGGTGTTCCCCTGACACAAAACATTGCACCCAAGCCGCCTTGGCGACACAAGCCAGATACGAGGGGGCGTTCCAATACAGCCATGCCACTCACTGGAACGCCCGCCATGCACAACCTGTTTGAAACACCCATCGCTCTGTTGGCAGGGCTGCTCACGATTGCGTCGCCATGCATCCTCCCCGTGATGCCGATCCTGCTCGGCACCTCCGTTGAGCGGCCCGACCGTGTGCGGCCGCTCTTCATCATTGCCGGCTTCATCCTGACCTTCGCCTCCTTTGCGCTGCTGCTGGGCGCCGTATCCAGCACGGTTCACGTGGCGCAACAAGCGCTGCGCAACGCCGCCATTGCGTTACTGGCGTTGTCGGGGCTGCTGCGGTTGTGGCCGCGTCCCTACGATTGGCTGATGGCGAAGATTCAGGAGCCACTGCAGCGCATGGGCGCCGCGGTGGCACCGGGCGCTCGGGCCGCGCGCGGCAACGCTGGCGGTTTCGTGCTTGGCATGTCTCTCGGCGCGGTATGGACGCCCTGCGCCGGACCTGTGCTGGCATCGATTCTGGTGCTGGTGGTTAAGGCCCAGGACCTCGGATGGTCAGCCCTGCTGCTTGGCCTGTATGCGGTGGGCGCCGCGATTCCAATGCTCGCCATCATTTACGGCGGTCAGTACATGACCCAGCGCGTGAGGCTGGTGTCACGCCATGCATACCGCCTGCAACAGGTGTTCGGCGTGCTGGTGATGCTCACCGCCCTTGCCATCTATCTGCAATACGACGTCCTGGTATATGCCCGGGTCGCCGCTCTGTTCCCCTCCCTGAAAGGACTCTGACATGCTCTCCCGACTCAAAACCGCCGCTATCGTCGCCTTGTTCGCTGCAGCGGTTGCAAGCAGCGCCGCAGCAATCGCAAGTCTTGTTGCGAGCCCGGCGGCTAGCGCTGCTGCAGGTTCCGTCGGACGTCCGGTTAGCGCCAGCACCGCTCCGGAATTCACCGGTATCGACAAATGGCTCAATAGCGATCCCCTGACCATGCAACAGTTGCGGGGCAAGGTGGTGCTGGTCGACTTCTGGACCTACACCTGTATCAACTGCATCAACGTGCTGCCCTACGTGAAGGGCTGGAATCAGAAATATAAGGACCAGGGGCTGGTGGTGGTCGGCGTGCACACGCCCGAGTACCCGTTCGAACGCAACACGGACAACGTCAAGACGGCCATCAAGCGCTTCGGCATTACTTTTCCGGTGGCGCAAGACAACCGCTATGCAACGTGGAACGCCTACGACAACCAGTATTGGCCCGCGTTTTATCTCGTCGACAAGAAAGGGCACGTGGTCTACACGCACTTCGGCGAAGGTGACTACGAACAGACCGAGGCGAAGATCAAGTCCTTGCTCGCGGAAAACCCGTGATTTGTATCGCGGCTTACCTGCCGCGGCCGCACTGCGACCTCACTGCCGGGTTTCCGCTGCGCCCGTGCCTGGCTTCACGCTGCCGTCGGGTTGTGGAACTTCAATCGGCTTGACTACGACGGGGGCGGTGCCATTTTCTTTCAGACCGAGCTTATCGGCGGTCTTGGGCGACACGTCGACGATTCGATCCTTGACATACGGGCCGCGATCCCTGATTTCGACCACCTCGCTGTTGCCGTTTTCCAGATTCGTGACGCGGGCCTTGGTGCCAAGCGGCAGCGTCTTGCTCGCGGCAACATTGGATTGCGGATTCATGCGCGTACCGTCGGCCATCTTTTTCGAGTAAAACTTCTGGCCGTAGTAAGAGGCCTTGCCCTTGCGTGTCTTGCCGGAACGGTCAAGGGCGGCGCCATCAGCTCCCTTCGGGCTTGCCTGCGTGGCATCGGTGGATGCCGCCGTTTGTGCCGCAAACGCGGTGCTCAGGCAGCAAGACAGGACCACAAACACAAGCGTTCGAAGCTTGCATCTTCGATCGGACCGTTGGGTGGGATACACGTGCCCGTCAACCTCGTACATCAGGAATTCCTGCTGCATCTTAGGCGGCACGGGTCTCGTTTTCAGAAGCACCCATTCCGCTGAAGGGAGAAGGCCCAGCAGCCAATGATCAGTAGTATGAAGATTATTTTTCATTTGCCACGCCTCTTCAGCCTGTCAAAAGCAGTGGGCACCTCATACAGCAAGAGTAGCACCCGAATTACGGGTGTATGCGGATTTTAAAGAAGGCCGTTCACGTCTGTTGAGCACCAAACCCCGCCTTCGTCCAGCAGGCTCGAGGCATCGGCGAATAACGTCGCTTCACCTCTCAGGCATCAGGTGCGAGCGCAGTGCAACTGCCAGCGGAAAGATGGCCAAGGCGGTCAGGGCAGTGGCAAAGGTAGCGCCATGTATACCGATCCGGTCGCCGAGAAAGCCATAGAGTACGGGCGAGATCGCCCCCGAAGCTATTGTGCCGGTGTAAAAGAGCGCGAATGCGCGCTCGGTATTTTCGAGGGGCGCCAGTTCCGGCACTGTCCCATACAACACGGTAGACGTGCCGTTGAGCATCATGCCCAACAGCGGCAGCAGCACCATGGCGAGCGCCAGCGGGCAAAACATCACGGCGATGATCAAGGCCGCTGTGCCGCCCTCGGTGACCAGCACCGTGCCTGTTACCCCCATGCGTGCGCCCAGCCATCCGCAGGCGAACTTGCCGGCGGCGCCACCTATAAAGACCAGTGCCAGTGCGGTTCCCACCATCGGTGGCGAGACGCCTTTTGCCTTGAGCAGGAATGGCAGGAACGTCAACAGTCCCACGCGTACGCCGGTATCTAGCACACCTATCATGAACAGCAACGAAAACCCCCTCCCAGCGGTGCTTGATCTCGGCGTGGACGGCTCTTCGGTTACGGGCTTGCTTCGCGGTATAGAAGGGAGAAATAGTGCAATTGCTGCGGCAACCACGCAGCCCAGGACGGACACCATCCACAGCGCATGGCGCCATGGCATCAGTGTCACCAGCAGCGAAATGGCAGCGGGCAGTGCGGATTTGCCGAGGTCACCGGAAAAATTGTAGATGCTCAAAGGGCCCCGGGCATTGCGCCCATACGTGCGGGACACAGCGCCCGAGGCGATCGGATGTTGCGTGCTCGAGCCACTTCCTGATATGGCCAATGCCACGCACAGCCCAAGCAGGCTGCCCGACATCCCCGCCACGGCATAACCAGACGCGGCCAGCAGTGTGCCCAAGGCCAGCGTGGCCCGGCTGCCCAGCCGATTCGCCAGGCGCCCGGCAGGAAGTTGCAGGCTGGCCATCGTGCCCGCATAGATGCCGCGCAGCATGGCCAGAGCGCCATAACTCAGACCGAAGTCCGCCTGCCACACCGGCAGCAACACATAGATCATGTCGGTGTAGCCGTCGTGCAGCGCATGCGCCACACAGGAGAGCCACAGCACGCGGGAGCGGGACGGGGAGGCCGGCTGGCCGGCCTGATCGGCCTGGCTCACGGACGGCAAGGAAAATGGGGTGAAGCGCATCACTCTCTCCGGTTGACGAGGCGCAGGCCGAAATGGCGGGGCGCAGTGGCGCTTTCGCGCGTCGTCATGAGGCAATTTTATGACCGGGCAGCACATGCAACAATTGACGTAATATCGGGTCAACAGGGAAAAAAAGTCACGTCATGGATAGATACACAGGCACTGGAAAAGACCGCGACAAGCTGCCGCCCCTCAACGCGCTGCGCAATTTCGAAGCAGTAGCGCGGCATGGGAGTTTTGCCGCCGCAGCGGCCGATTTGAACGTCACCCATTGGGCCGTCGGAAAACAGATCAGACTGCTGGAAGACTGGTTTGGCGTGCCGCTGTTCGAGCGCCGTGCGCGTGGCGTCGTGCTTACCGATGAAGGCTCAGCATTGCTTAACGATGTGAGCAACGCTTTTGATCGCCTTGCCACCGGAGCGGCCCGGCTGCGCCACGATGAATTCACGCGCCGCGTATCAGGCATCGTACGCGTGAACGTGCTGGCCAGTTTCGCGTTGTGCTGGCTGCTGCCGCGGCTGGCCGACTTTCACGCGCGTTACCCCGACATCGACGTACGGGTGTCGACCACATCGCGCAAGTTGCGCTATATCGGCGACGCCTTCGACATCGGGGTGCGCTCCGGGCAAGAACAAGGCGCAGGCCTCGCGTCGCGCACGCTGATGGCCGACGTGCGCTTGCCCGCTTGCAGCCCCGCGCTCCTGCGCCACCATCCAATACAGAGCGTGGCGGATCTGCGCCATCACACCCTGCTGCATTCCGCCAGTACACGCGCAGCCTGGTCGCGCTGGCTGCGGGAGGCCGGCGCACCCGACCTGCGGGCT
Source organism: Caballeronia sordidicola (assembly GCF_002220365.1). Classification (GTDB taxonomy): domain Bacteria; phylum Pseudomonadota; class Gammaproteobacteria; order Burkholderiales; family Burkholderiaceae; genus Caballeronia; species Caballeronia sordidicola_C. The sequence goes on from NZ_MTHB01000243.1 coordinate 16,296, forward strand.
GCCCGTCATGTCGAGTTCGAACACGCTTATCTCCAGCTTGCCGCCGCCGTGGAAGGCCGGGGTGTGACGCTTGCATCGCTGCCGCTGATCGGGCGTGACATCGCTGCGGGCCGCCTGGTGTGCCCGATTGCAGCGCCAACATGGCGCGCTCCCGACTACGCGCTGGTGAGCAACGTCGATCGCGCAAGGGACGACGCCGTCATGGCGTTTGAGCAATGGATCACGATGATGGCCAGTCGGAGCGCCGGGCCGATCGAGCCGGTCTAGGTCCACGGCTTGTCCAACGGGATCGCTGTTACGAAGAGCGCCTGCACGTCGTGTTGGACGAGATTTTTTGCCGATCCCCGTGTCCGGGTTCGACGCGTGACGAACCGTGAACTTTGAAACCCTGCCGCATTCAGCCGAGCGGCGACACGCCGATCACACGTGCATGGGCCCACAGCAGCACGAACGCATACAGCCCCAGCCCCGCGACGACGACAATCACATCGTTCATCGGCGAAGCCGGTACGCTCGGTACCGGTCGGACGTGGGCGCGCCGGCTGACCGAGATCAGGTCCGCCACCGCCCAGACGAAGAAGCCGCCGAACAGCAGCAGATCGTTCAGCGTACCGTTGGCGAGCAAATGCGCCGCTGCCCACAAAATCACGGCGAGCAGCATCGGATTCCGGGACAGGCGTTTGATGCGGCCCGGCAGATAAGCTGCGATCAGCAGAGGAAAAACCGGCAACATGAGCAGCAATGTGAGGTGCCGTAGCGCCAACGGCGGCACGTAGACCATGACCGGTATCTGTCGCGCGATGCCGTAACCGTAGATCGTCGCAATCAAACTCGCGATCGACAGTAGCGCATACAGTCCTTTCCACGCGTTCTCGCCCATCTGCCTCGCTCGCGCGTCTCGCCAGCGTGGCGCGACGATGGAAACGGAGTGGATACCGAGGAAAACCAGGAGACCTGCAACGAAGATTGTCATAGGTTCGATTGAATGTTGACGATAGCAACATTTAAAATAAATGCTGCGCTTGCATTCGTCAAGTTAAAATTGACGCCGTCAACATTGGTGGAAACAGATGACCATTAGAAAGGCGAGTAAACGAGCATTGACCGACGTGACCAAGCGTCCGTATCACCATGGCGCATTGCGTGAAGCAATGCTGGAGGCAGCCGAGCGCATCCTCGCTCGCGAGGGCATTGGCGGGCTCACGCTGCGAGCGGCTGCGCGCGAGGCCGGCGCTTCTCATGCCGCGCCCAAGAATCACTTCGACAATGTGACGGGACTGCTCAGCGAGTTGGCAGCTGTTGGGTTTCGCCGCTTTGAGCGTCGGCTGCTCGATGCGGCGGCCGCGGCCGCCAATCCGGAGGCGCGGCTTGCCGCCCAGGGGCGCGCCTACGTCGAGTTCGCGACGCAGTTTCCGGGTCTCTTCATGCTGATGTTTCGCAGCGAACGCCTCGACCTCGAACGACCGGGGTTGCGCGAAGCGATGAACGACGCGTCGTCGGTGTTGCGCGCAGCGGTCGGGGCGCCACAAGAGTCCGATGCTCCCCTGCCCACGGACGGCGCCGCGCGGGTAGTCACCGCCTGGGCACTTGTCCATGGATTCGCCATGCTACAGATCGACGGCCGTCTCGACCCCATCGTCCGTAGTTTGCCGGGAGGCATGGACGCAATGGCGCTGCTCGATGTCATTCTCAATGCAGGCGGCGGCCAACTGCGAAGTGGCGACGCTCTCGCGTGCCAGAAGAGATGAACAGAGCGCATAGAGCCCCTGTCGTCAGGTCGTCAGGTCGTCAGTTGGCCGGGTAAGACGCGATAGCTCAGCTCGTGGCTTTCACGAATCGAGGTAAAGAATACTTGCTGCAATTGCCACAAAATGCTACATCAAACCACTTCGTCCAAAATCGGCTTTTATGAATCGCCTGCTCGCTATCGGTCGCGTAGACCAAATCGTGCAGTCCCTCGACGCTGACGGCTTCGTCAGCGTCGCCGACCTTGCCGGCAGGCTGGGCGTGTCGCGCGAAACTATCCGTCGCGACCTCAAAGCGCTTGCAACGCAAGGTCGGGCGAGCATCGTACATGGTGGTGCCGCGCGGCGACCCATGGACGAACCGTCGCTTGCGACACGTGCGGCTGCGAATGCTGCCGGCAAAGCCGCCATAGGTCGCGAGGCGGCTACCCTGGTTCGTGACGGGATGGTTGTATTGATCGACTCAGGGTCAACAACATTCGCCTTGAGTGCCGCACTGGCCAATTTCAACGATCTCACTGTTATCACGCATAGTTTGCCAATCGCGCTTCTATTGTGCCGGTCACCCGGCGTGAAGGTGATCGTACTTGGAGGTGAAGTTTCCCCTAGCGACGAGGCGGCGTTCGGCGTTGAGACGATAGCAGCGCTTGCCCACTTTCGGGTCGATCTCGTATTTCTCGGTGTCAGCGGTATCTCGCCCGAGGGCGAGCTCACAGACTACTCGCGGCTTGCAGCAGAGCAGAGACATGCAATGATGACAGTCGGCAAAAAGACCTATGTCCTGGCCGATCACACCAAGTTTGAACTTAGCACGCCAGTGCTGATTGCACCTGTATCCCAGATAGCCGGTTTGATCGTCGACAAGTCACCGCCAAAGTCGCTTTCGCAGGCACTCGCGGATCGACATTGGCAGGTGATAGTTGCACGACCATAAACCCTGCTAGACACGAAAGTCATATCAACCTGTTACGTCGGCCCACCGGGCAATACCGTTGGAGCGTGCGTGGCTTGTTGAGATCAGCCGCTGCCACATCATTATTATCCAGCGGAATCGGTTCTCTTTTGTAAGCACCGCGGTTCTACCCAGTCTCGCTCGTGAGGAAATGGTGACCTGACTTGCACAGCCACCGCACTTCGTCTTTCCATGGAGACGGCCACCTGATATGCGTCAGGTGAGCTCAGCCGATCGCAATCGCGATCCGCTTTCCTCGCTCTAAACAGAGTACACAAACATGACTCCATTTCAGGAATCGTTGCCGTACTAACTTCGAAAAACCCTTGTACGGGTAAGCACTATCCCCCGTTGAATCGTGGCCGCATGCCTACTGCCACGGGCCTCTTGGCACCGATGGCGGCAGGGAGAATAAAATATGAGCATGTGGCATATTGTGGCGACTTGACTGTTTTTGTTGCTTATTCTAAAGTGATTTCCAAGCGAGCAACGACTACTGCGCGCCAATCGCCGATCACTCCAATACTGGACGGGTATCCAATGACTCATTTCGCATATGCCAGGCCGGCCGCCTCCGAAACGGGCGATCCATTACTTCTGACTCCTGGGCCACTAACGACGTCGCGTACGGTCAAAGCGGCCATGGTGCACGACTGGGGGTCACGCGATGCGAGTTTTGTCGCGATTAATAAAAAGGTCCTGACGCGTCTTTGCGAGATTGCAAATGGTAAGGATGACTATGTAACCGTGCCAATGCAGGGTTCTGGCACTTTTGCTGTCGAGTCCATGTTGACCAGTTTCGTACCAGTGAAAGGCAAGGTTCTCGTTCTGATCAACGGCGCCTATGGCCAGCGCGCGAAGCGCATCCTGGATATAGCCGGACGCGCGACCGTGGTACATGAAACCGCCGAAGATGCACCGCCGGACTTGCAGGAGGTAGAGGCTATCCTGCAGCGGGACCACGCCATTACGCATATCTTCACCATACACTGCGAAACAACCTCGGGCATCCTCAATCCAATCGAGAAAATTGGCGCGCTTGCGGCGCTGTACAAAAAAAGCTACCTCATTGATTCGATGAGTGCCTTTGGCGCACTTCCTCTCGACGCACGAGGAATCCGCGCCGACGCGGTTGCTGCGTCCTCAAACAAGTGCATTGAAGGCGTTCCCGGGCTCGGTTTTGTCATCTGCAGACGCGATGCACTCGCGCAAACCAAAGGCAATGCGACTACGCTCGTTCTCGACCTCTATGATCAATGGGCGAACTTTGAAAAGACGGGGCAATACCGTTTCACACCGCCAACACATGTCATCGTGGCGTTTCATCAGGCGCTTGAAGAGTTCACTGCCGAGGGTGGCGTGCCGGGACGAGGCGGCCGCTATCGGAACAACTGTCGCATCCTGCTCGAGGGCATGACGGCACTCGGATTCAAGCCGCTCCTGCCGGCAGATTTACAGGCCCCGATCATCGTGACATTTCACATGCTCGACCATCCCGGCTTCGTCTTTCAGCATTTCTACGATGGCCTGAAGCGACGCGGGTTCGTCATTTATCCGGGCAAGCTGACGGTCGCCGATTCGTTCCGGATCGGCTGCATTGGTCGCCTGGGGGAGACCCAGATGCGCGACGCACTCGCGGCTGTCCGTGAGGTGCTCGACGAAATGGGTGTGACGAACCCGTCCACCAAAGCCGCTTAATGGACCATCAGGACACCATCATGACTGAGCTACATGCTTCTGCGGTCTCTGTGAATGGCCGCGACTACAGCTTCCCGCAAGTTCCAACCGTTGTGATCTGTCTCGACGGCTCCGAGCCCGGCTATATTGAAGCGGCAATCAAAGCGGGCCTTGCCCCCAATCTTGATCGCCTCATGAAAAATGGTGCGAACCTGCTGGCGAAATGTGTGATTCCGAGTTTTACGAATCCGAACAACATCTCGATCATCACAGGGCGGCCGCCACAGGTCCACGGTATTGCTGGCAACTATTTTTATGACCGGACCACAGGCCAGGAAGTCATGATGAACGAGGCGCGTTTTCTGCGCGCGCCGACCCTATTCCAGGCTTTCCATGACGTGGGTGCAAGAGTGGCTGTCGTTACGGCCAAGGACAAACTGCGAACGCTGCTCGGCAAAGGACTTGATTTCTCAACAGGCCGAGCGATCGCGTTCTCCGCGGAAAAAGCCGACAAAGCCACGCTGAAGGAAAACGGCATCGACGATCTTCTGGCCTTCGTCGAAAAACCGCTGCCGACAGTCTATTCGGCGGATCTGTCCGAATTCGTTTTTGCCTCTGGCGTCAAGCTGCTGAGGGCGTTTCGTCCCGACCTCATGTATCTCTCGACGACCGACTATGTTCAGCACAAGGCGGCGCCTGGCACACCGAACGCGAATTCCTTCTACGCGATGCTGGATCGATATGTCGCACTTCTGGAAGCGGAAGGCTGCGTGCTGGCGTTGACGGCCGATCACGGCATGAACGACAAACACAAGCCGGACGGGTCCCCGGACGTCATCTACCTGCAGGACATCTTCGACGACTGGATGGGCCACGACAAAGCCCGGGTGATTCTGCCCATTACGGATCCCTACGTCGCCCATCACGGCGCGTTGGGCTCGTTCGCCACGGTCTACCTGCCGCAGTCCGCCGATACGCCGTCAGTGATAAACCGCCTGCGGGATGTTGAAGGCATTGAACTGGCGATATCGAACGCGCAGGCCTGTGAGCGCTTCGAATTGCCGGCCGATCGCATCGGCGATGTCGTGGTTCTCGCGACGCGCCACAAGGTGTTCGGCACCAGCGCTTCGCGGCACGATCTGTCGGGGCTAACCGAGCCGTTGCGCTCGCACGGCGGGTTGACCGAACAGACCATTCCACTGCTCGTCAACCGCCGGGTCGACTGGCCGGCGGATCGCGAACCTCGGAACTACGACTTGTTCGCTATCGCCTTGAACCATGTCGTCTTGAAGCATATTGCCTGAGGCTTGGGGCACTCCCTTTTCCCTGTATTCACTGCCCGTGAACCAGGATCGATCGACCGAGGTAATTTATGAACGTCCTGACCAAGCCCGCGTTTCGTCAAGAGTCCATGCGTATCGCAGGCAAGCTCGTTACCACCGACGAAGTCATTGAGGTGTTGAACCCGTACAACAACGAGGTCGTCGGTACCGTTCCAGCCGGTCGACCCGAACACGTGCGCGAGGCCTTCGCCAAGGCACGTGCCTTCCGGCCACAACTGACCCGCTTCGAGCGTCAACGAATCCTTCAGACGACAGCGGAGATGCTGCGTGATCGCAAGGAGGATTTCGCCCGGCTAATCACCGCCGAATCGGGCCTGTGCTGGAAGGACTCACTCTACGAGGCAAGCCGTGCCTATGATGTCTGGTCGTTTGCGGCTCAACTGATGATCAAGGACGACGGTGAAATCTATGCCTGCGATGTCAGCCCCAACGGCAAGAACCGTCAGATCTTCACAACCCGCACGCCTCTGCTCGGCGTGGTCTCCGCGATCACCCCATTCAACCATCCGCTAAACATGGTAAGTCACAAGCTCGCTCCGGCGATCGCCACGAATAACAGGCTGGTGCTTAAGCCGACTGAGCTCACGCCACTCACAGCCCTCGCACTGGCCGATGTGCTTTACGAAGCTGGATTGCCGCCAGAGATGCTGAGTGTCGTGACCGGTAATCCGCGCACCATGGGGGACTCGATGCTCACCGATCCCGATTGCGACCTCATCACGTTTACCGGCTCGGTCAGGGTTGGAAAATATATCGCGGACAAGGCTGGCTATCGCCGTGTCGTGCTGGAACTCGGCGGCAACGATCCACTCATCGTCATGGAGGACGCCGACCTCGACAAGGCAGCCGAACTCGCTGTTCAAGGCGCGACCAAAAACTCTGGTCAGCGTTGCACGGCGGTCAAACGCATTCTGGTGGTAGAAAGCGTGGCCGACGAATTTGTCGAGTTGGTTCTGGCCAAGGCAAAGAAACTCAAATCCGGCGACCCCATGGATCCAACGGTTGACGTAGGCACCGTCATCAACGAAACGTCAGCGGCGCTCTTTGCGCGGCGCGTGCAGGACGCGGTTGCCCATGGCGCCAAGGTATTACACGGCGCACCGCACAGGGGAGCTCTCTTTGCACCGACCGTCGTCGACCACGTGCCATACGATTGCGAACTGGTACGCGAGGAGACTTTTGGGCCCGTGATCCCGGTCATTCGGGTGCCAGACAAGATCGAAGAAATAATCAGGATCTCCAACTCGACGGCATTTGGACTTTCTTCTGGCGTTTGCACCAACCGCCTCGACTACATCACCCGGTTTGTCAAAGAGCTCGAAGTCGGGACGGTGAACATTTGGGAGGTTCCAGGTTATCGAATCGAGATGTCGCCGTTTGGCGGCATCAAGGATTCCGGCAACGGTTATAAAGAAGGAATTGTCGAGGCAATGAAGAGTTTCACCAACGTCCGTACGTGGTCGATTCCGTGGGCTTGAGGTCATAGACGCGTCTTTTGCGTCTGCTGTTGCTAGATGGTGAGTGCTTCCCGGCAGGGCATGGTTCGATTTGGCTTCATGCCAATGTTGGATTCGTTGCGCTTTTGAGTCGATATGCGAGGTTGCTTCGGGTGTGAGGCCGAGCGAATGTAGGGCGCGTAGGCACCTCTGCATATCGAAGCTAATAGGATAACTAAACATGGAAATGTTCAAAGTTATCCCCTGAGTCCCAAAACCATACAAGGATGAACATGAAAGCGAAACCGATAGCCGTGGCGGCCTGCATCATGGTTTCAGCCGCAAGCCCGGCGATTGCACAATCCGATGTGGTAACGATCTATAGCGCCGACGGTCTCCATGACGGCTCTCCTAGCTGGCTGGGGAACCAGTTCGAGGAATTTACCAAAGCGACAGGTATCACGGTCCAATATATTGAAGCGGGGTCTAGCGGTGTCGTCGATCGACTCGCGAAGGAGAAATCAAACACCCAAGCCGATGTTCTTGTCACGATACCTCCCTTTGTACAGAAAGCGGCCGCCGACGGTCTGCTTCAGGCGTACACCCCAGCGGGGGCGGACAAGATTGACGCGCGAGACAAGGATCCGAAAGGCCTTTACTTCGCGATCGTCAATAACTTTCCCGACTTTATATACAACTCTTCGGTGCTAAAAACTGAACCGAAGACGTATACAGATCTCCTGGATCCGAAATTCAAGCAGAAAATCCAGTATTCGACGCCTGGCCAAGCCGGCGACGGTACCGCGCTGATGCTGCAGGCATTTCATTCGTTTGATGGCAAGCAAGCCGGACTCGCCTATTTGCGAAAGCTGCAAATCAACAATCTTGGGCCCTCTGCGTCGACGGGGAAATTGACCGCGCTTGTCAACAAGGGCGAGTTGTATGTGGCCAACGGCGATATGCAAATGAATCTCGCGCAGATGCGGGATAACCCAAACATTCATGTGTTTTTTCCCGTAGGCCCGGATGGCAAGAGAACCGCCTTTTCGCTGCCCTATGACATCGGTCTCGTCAATGGTGCACCTCACGTGGCGAACGGCAAGAAGCTGATCGATTTTCTGCTGAGCGAAGCGGCGCAAAAACAGGTGAGCGAGGTCGCGTATGGCTTTCCCGTGCGCACTGACGTGCACCCTGCAGACGCAAACTTCAAGACACTCAACGCGATGCTTGGAGGAGTCGATATCTGGACGCCCGACTGGAACCAGGTTCTGCAAGATATGAAGCAAGACATTGCCGCCTACAACCAAGCGATCTCGAGCAACTAAATGGCTACCAACAGCACCACCATGTCGCAAGGGCCACACATGCGCGTGTCGGCCCCCGCATCTCGCATTGTTCCCGGAGCGAGTGGAATTGGATTCGAGAATGTCTCGGTCGCCTATGGGGACCAAGTGATTCTTGACGCTTTGAACCTTACTGTGAAGCCCGGTGAGATTGTCGCGCTCATCGGTCCATCGGGCTCCGGGAAGACAACCGCGCTGCGAGCGGTGGCGGGCTTTGTACAACCCACAGCAGGCCGAATCATTATCGGCGACCGGGATGTGACTCGCCTTCCTCCGTATGAACGCAATATCGGCATGGTTGTACAGAACTATGCGTTGTTCCCACACATGCGCGTTGAAGACAATGTTGCATTTGGGCTGCGTGCGCGCGGCGCAAGTGCTGAAGTCATCCGTGAACGCATCCCCGAATGTCTGCGCCTGGTGGGAATGACGGCCTACGGCAAGCGCTATCCGCGGGAACTCTCGGGCGGGCAGCAGCAACGCGTTGCTATCGCTCGTGCATTGGCGATCCGCCCGCAAGTGCTGTTGCTCGATGAGCCGCTCTCGGCCCTCGATGCACAGATTCGCCGTTCAATGTTGGACGAGTTGGCCAAGCTGCATCGCGACCTGCCGTCGCTGACTGTGCTGTATGTGACGCACGACCAGACTGAAGCGCTGACCCTCGCGGATCACATTGGCATCATGCGTGATGGCAAGCTGGTTGCGTTCGGCAATGCCCAATCGCTATACCGTCACCCGCCAAACCGTTTTGCAGCCGAATTCCTTGGACGTGCAAATATCCTGCCGGCGAGATCGTTGCAATCGGCCGACCTTGGCTTTGCATGCGTACGCTTTGGCGATACCCTGCTGCGCGGCCGCAATCACCACTCCTTGCCTGACGGCAGCGACAGCCTGGTGTGCATACGCCCACACGACTTGCGATTGCAGCCGAGCGGAGCAGGGGGGAACATCTTGACGGGGATCGTGCGGGCCGTCCAATGGCAGGGCGATCTCCATAGCGTCGCCCTGGAGGTACAAGAGCAAACATTGCGCCTCACGTGCAATCCTCTTTCCGACCCGCCGGCGCCAGGCACAGAGCTTGTCGTGCACTTCGATCCAGCGGACGTCACCCTTGTTCCGGAGCACGTTGCACATGGCTGATATTGCTGTAGCACCGTCTTCCCGTGCAGTTCATTCGCCGCAGCGCCAGTACTGGATCGCGCCCCCACTGCTGGTGCTCGTGGTGCTGTTCTTCTACCCGCTCGCGTTGATTTTGCGCGAAGCGCTGGCAGGAGAAGATCATGTTCTGTCGCTCGCGCGCTTCACCAACGTACTTCGCTCGAACCAGTTTCTGAGCGGCCTCTATCACACCATCACCATCGCGCTAAGCGCGTCGACGGGATGTCTCGTGCTCGGTTTCATTTTCTCTGTAATCATCGCCTTCATCCCATTTCCGGGTGCGAAACTTATCGCTCGCGTGATCGATACCTTTATCGCGCTGCCTACGTTTCTCGTCGCACTCGCGTTCACCTTTATTTACGGATCAGCTGGTTTGCTCAACCAATCACTGATGCACCTGATGCACCTGGAATTGCCACCGCTCAATTTCCTTTATTCACAGTGGGGCGTGATTCTTTCGGAGATCACTGTCTATACGCCTTTTGTGATGCGTCCATTGCTCGCCAGCTTCTCGCTGATCGATCCATCGCAAATCGAAGTTGCGAGCAGTCTTGGGGCACGGCCTTGGCGCATTGTGCGGCGCATTATCCTGCCGGCCGCATTACCCGCCTTGATTGCCGGCGGCAGCTTATGCCTTCTTCTGACCGTCAACGAATTTGGAATTGTGCTGTTCATTGGAGCCAAAGACGTCATCACGTTGCCGCTGCTCGTGTACGACAAAGCCATCCAGGAGTTTGACTACACCACCGCCTGCGTCATCGCGGTCGTCAACATCGCGTTGTCGCTGGGCCTTTACGCTTTCTATCGGATGGTTATTGCATATTGCGGAGGTCGCCGTGCTGGTATGGGCTAAATGGGGGCGAGTTCTTGCCTGGATAGTTCTGGGAGTCATGTTTGGCATTGTCTACGGTTTGCCGATTGGCATGATCGCTCTAGCCAGCATCAGTGGTCAGTGGAACGACATATTGCCGACCCATTTGACGCTGGCACACTATGCTCAAGCGTTCAGGGCCGAGTCGGCCAGTCAGTTGAAAATCAGTGTCCTGACCGGGGTCGTGGCAAGTGTGGCGGCACTGGTGAGCGGCACGTGGGCCGCATTGGCATTGCGGGTGATGAAGGGTATTCCGAAGCGGATTCTCGATGTCGTGTTCTTCATACCAAGCGCTGTGCCATCGGTGTCAATTGGACTTGGTCTGCTGGTCGCTTTCAGTCAGCCACCCATGCTTCTAAACGGCACGGCATTGATCGTGTTCATCGCACATTTCTTGCTCATCTCGGCATTCACCTATGGCAATGTTTCGGCGGGTCTCACGCGCCTGCCGCCGGACTATGAGCACATTGCTCAAAGTCTTGGCGCACGGCCTTTTTATCGTCTGCGCCACGTGACGCTGCCATTGCTCGCGCCGTACCTCATTGCGGCTTTCAGCCTGAGTTTCGCGATGTCAATGGGCGAACTCGGTGCGACCTTGATGATCTACCCGCCAGGGTGGGTGACACTGCCGGTCGGCATTTTTTCGCTGTCTGATCGCGGCGCCATCTTCGATTCCGCGACACTGACCATGATTCTTGGTGCGGCGACACTGGTTGTGTTGTTGGGCTTGTCTCGTATCGCGAACAAAGCGACCGCGAGAGCGTAAATGTCATCAAGAGGATTGCATGAATTCGAGACGCAAACTACCCGCACGCACCAGTTGAAAGCGGGCGGTCGCTTGAACCCCGATAGATAAGCCAATTGGCTCATGGAGGACTAAATTGATCCTGGTCTTGCTGCACCTGGCCGGTGGCGTCGCTCTGCTGACGTGGGGCCTCCATATGGTCGAATCCGGGTTGATGCGGGCATTTGGAGCCTCGTTGAAGCAATTCATGGCGCATAGCCTTGGCAATCGCTTCAATGCTTTCTTTGCCGGATTGACGATCACCGGTGCGTTGCAAAGCAGCACCGCTACCGGGATGATTGCGACATCGTTCGCGGCCCGGGGCCTGATGAAGCCCGTGACGGGACTGGCGATCATGCTAGGCGCCAACGTCGGTTCAACGCTGATTGTTCAGGCATTCTCGCTTGATTTGAGCTGGATATCGCCCGCTTGCCTGTTGATCGGCATGGCGCTCTTTGAAAGAGGCAAGGGCTCCAGAAACCGCGATATAGGCCGTGCGTCTATTGGCCTCGGGTTGATGTTGCTCGCACTGACGTTACTTGTTGCGACAATGCGGCCCGCCGAAACAGCTCCAGAGTTGCGCACGGTCCTTGGAGCATTGTCAGGTGAGCCGATATTGAATGCTGCCGTCTCTTGCGTGCTGACATGGGCCGCGCATTCGAGCATTCCGGTCGTGCTGTTCGTGATGTCGCTCGCGAGCGTTCACACTGTTCCGATGAGTACGGTGGTGGCGATGGTGCTCGGCGCAAACATTGGGAGCGCGCTGAATCCTTATTTTGAAGCAGCCAAGGGTGACGACTTAAGCCGCAAGCGGCTCCCTGCCGGCAATTTGCTGCTACGGGGCGGCGTTTGTCTTCTGCTGCTTTCAATGAGCGTACCGCTCGCCAGTTTTCTGGACAGCGTACCCGGCGATGCAGGACGAACCGTTGCCAATTTTCACACCGGACTCAACGTGCTCATCGCCGCGCTGTTTATCGGGGTACTCGGCCCAGTCTCCAAGCTTCTCGAACGAATGCTGCCGCAGCGTACCAGCGCCACCCACCCCGACGCGCCGCGTCATCTCGACACCTCGGTGCTGGGCTCGCCAGTCGAAGCGCTCGCATGTGCCACGCGAGAAGTCATTCACATGGGTGATATCGTCGAGGACATGCTGCGCCAAAGCGTGCCAGTGCTCATTGCTGAAGACCGGCGTGCTGTGAACGACATCATTCGCCGTGACGATGCGGTCGATGTACTTCATGAGGCCATCAAGCAATACGTTACCGGGATAACCCGCGAGGAGTTGAGCATTGAGGACAACCAGCGGGCGTCCGCTATCCTCACATTCGTGATCAATCTCGAACATATCGGAGATATTGTCGACAAGAACCTGATGGAACTTGCGCAGAAGAAAATCAAGGGAAACTTGCGGTTTTCGGGCGAAGGAGCCGAGGAATTGCTGGCGTTGCATCGTTCAGTAATCGACAGCTTTCATCGGGCTCAAGCGCTATTTGTTACGAGCAGTCCGCGGACGGCCGAGCGCCTGCTCGAAGACAAGCAGATTGTTCGACAGCTTGAACAGCATGCCAAGGAGAAGCACCTTGAGCGGTTGCGCGAAGGGAAACTCGACAGCATTGCTTCGAGTACTTTGCATCTGGATATATTGCGTGATCTAAAGCGGATTCACTCACACGTATGCGCCATTGCCTATCCGCTTTTGCAAAGGGAGGCTTCGCAAGCCTAAGGCAAATGCAGTGTTTCAGCGCGGATCCCTGGTCCAATTTTCCTGAACGTCGGGCTAAGGTGGCGCCTGCGTTCTGTGCCCGGGATACCGCCGTCAGGGCGATGATGGTTTGCTTTTTTCAAACGGAGTTTTCGGTGGCATGACCGTCCGCCGGGCAAGTGCGCTTAGCCGGCGGCTGCCCGGAGTCTTTATCGAGCAGCACCTGATCGACCACCTTAAAGAAGGCCTGCACGAGCCGCGCGGCTTTGCGCTCGGCGAGACAGGCGACATGCGCGTGAGTCAATACCTGCTCGCCGTCGATCGACAGCTTGCGCAGCCGTGAGTCATCGACATGTTCGCGCTCCGACACCGCCGCTATTCCAAGTCCAAGAATGACTGCTTCGCGCACGGCCTCCCGGCTGCCTACTTCAAGCGCGAAGTTTGGCTCTATACCGTGCCGCCTAAGCGCGTCTTCAAGCGCCTTGCGCGTCGTGGAGCCTGGCTCGCGCATGATCATCTGCTCGTTGCGAAGTTCTTCCAGGTCAACGCGTCGCCGGCGCGCCAGCCGATGCGTGACCGGAACGATAATGACAAGCGGGTGCTGTCGATAGGGCACGTAATGAAGCCGGGGGTCGGCACCGTACTGTGCAAGCACCGCGACATCCGTTTCATACGACAGCAAGCCGCGCACGGTTTCCTCTGAGTTGCCGAGCCGGATGGATACGTGCAATCCCGGGTAGCGAAGATGAAACGCCGCGACGATCTCCATTGCATGAAGTGGCCCGACCGCACCCACGCGGATGGTCCCGGTGCCCAGGCCCGCGGATTCCTTCAAGAAGTCGATCGCCTCCTGTTCGCTGCTAAACATCCGCTGGGCGATCGCGAACAAGGTCTCCCCAGCGGCTGTCAGCACGATCCGACGGCCGCTGCGATGAAATAGCTCGACCCCGTAGCTTTCCTCAAGAGCTCGCACCTGTGTTGTAACAGTCGGCTGGCTGACATGCAGTGCGCGTGCGGCGGCTGTGACGCTGCCATGCTTGCCGACGGCATAAAACGATCGTAGCTGAGTGAGTCGCATAGATTTCCTGAATACTTCAACAGAAGTATTTGTATTTTCACTATACATCGATGTTTCCCATAATTCATCCGTATCAGATGCACCACCAAAAAGAGGGGGGACTATGAACGGTGTTTTTTGGAATCCTGTAGAGATCCATTTCGGCCTTGGTTGTATCGAGCGGTTGCCGCAGATTCTTGAGGGGCGCCGCGCCGTCGTCGTGACGTTCGCGGAAGCGGCGCAAATCGGTCTCGCGCAGCGCGTGCGCGAGTTGTGCGGCGATAGCGTGGTGGCCGTGATCGACGACGTGCAGCCGAACCCGGACGTCACTCACATCGCAGGCTTGTATCGCGATTTCTGGCAGAGACATGAGCATTGCCCGGTCGTCGTCGCAATTGGTGGCGGCAGCGTGCTCGACACTGCGAAAACGCTGATGGTCGGCACGGAAAGTGGCGAGTTTGGCGAACTGCTGGCCTTGCTCGACACGGGCAAGCCGTTTACCCCGCCGCGCGTGAAGTCGCTGATCACGGTTCCGACTACCTCGGGCACCGGTAGCGAAGTGACGCCGTGGGCAACGATCTGGGACCGCACGATCAAGCAGCGCAAGTATTCGTTGCAGCTTCCGCAGACGTGGCCGGAGGCCGCGATCGTCGACCCGGAACTCACGCTGTCGCTGCCACATTCGGTCACGGTGCAGAGTGGGCTCGATGCGCTATCGCACGCGCTCGAAGCGATCTGGAACATCAATGCAAACGTGATCTCCGACGAATTCGCCGTGTCTGCCGCGCGCGACATGCTAACCACGTTGCCCGCGCTCGCCATGAATTTGCAGGACCGGGCGCTGCGTGAACGGGCTTCGCTCGCCGCACTTAAAGCCGGGCTCGCGTTCTCGAACACGAAGACCGCGCTGGCTCATTCCATTTCGTATGAGATGACGATCCATCACGGTCTGCCTCATGGAATCGCGTGTTCGTTCACGCTGCCGATGGTGCTGGATCTTGCGCTAGGCAAAAGCGCCGAGCGCGACGCCGTGCTCGCGAAAGTCTTCCCGTGCCGGCTAGCCGATGCGGCCGCCTACCTGACCGAGTTCCTCGAATCGCTTGGAGTACGTACATCGTTTTCGAGTTATGGCGTCAGTGTCGAGGAGTCGGACAGGATGATCGCTCACGCGTTGAGCGGGCCACGCGGACGCAATTTCATTGCTTCGAGCGTGTGACGGGGCGGTCGCAGGAGAGCGGCCGGAATCAGCATCAGGGCATGGAAATTCTGGAGAAAAGCACAGGCCGGGTTTACACCGGCGCATCTTGCAGCACAACAAAAAGCCGCATTAAAGGCAAGTGCCGAGGCAGCGGACGTCAAATGGCGTCACGGGCCCGGCAACTATCAGGAGACAAGCATGGAAGCAGTGGAAATCGCAGGTGACATGCCGGCTGCCGTCAATGCCCGGTCTGTGAAGTCGGTTGCCCTAGCCAGTCTGATCGGCACCACCGTTGAGTGGTACGACTTTTTCCTCTACGGCACGATTACCGGACTCGTATTCGACAAGCTGTTCTTCCCGACGGGGAACGCATTTGTTTCGACCATGCTGGCCTATACGGTCTACGCGGTCGGTTTTGTCACCCGTCCGCTTGGTGGTGTGATCTTTGGCCATTTCGGTGACCGGTTCGGACGCAAGCCTTTGCTCGTGCTTACGCTTTCCATTATGGGCGTGTCCACGTTCTTGATCGGCGTACTGCCAACCTATGCGTCGATCGGCATTTGGGCGCCCGTCTGCCTGCTGTTGTTGCGGCTGCTGCAGGGCATTGGCCTTGGCGGCGAGTGGGGCGGTGCAGTGTTGATGGCTTTCGAATATGCTCCACGTGAACATCGCGGCCTGTATGCGTCATATCCGCAGATCGGGCTTGCAATCGGCCTGTGTCTGAGCAGTGGCGCGGTGGCGGTCCTGACGACCTTGCTGACTCCCGATGCCTTCCTGCAATGGGGCTGGCGGGTCGCGTTCATGGCCAGCATCCTGCTCGTTGCCGTGGGCATGTTTATCCGGTTGCGCATTGTCGAAACACCCGCGTTCGCGAAGATTCGCGACAGTCACGCGGTCGCGAAGGTGCCGGTGCGGGAGGTGTTCACCGACTACCGCAAGAACGTGTTCCTGGGTTGGGGCGCGCGTTATATCGACGGCGTGATTTTCAACACGTATGCGGTGTTCGCGCTGAGTTATCTGATCGGCATCCAGCACTACGCGAAGTCGGCGGTGCTCATCGCCGTGACGCTTGCGGCACTGGTGCTGATGTTCACGATTCCGATCGCATCGCGCCTGTCGGACCGGCTCGGCCGCCGCAAGGTGTTCGGCTGGGGTGCGGTGGTCTGTGGCCTTAGCGCGTGGCCGGCTTTCGCTGTTTTTCATTACTCGGGCAGCGTCGTCGCCGTGACCGCCGCCATCGTGATCGTACTGGGGGTGATCTACGCCTTCGTCTATGGTCCCGAGGCCGCGCTCTTCTGCGAACTGTTCGATACACGAGTGCGGTATAGCGGCATCTCCATCGTGTACCAGGTATCGGGCATTGTCTCCAGTTCGATCACGCCGCTCGTCGCAACGGCGCTTCTGCACTACGGCAACTTGCAGCCGTGGTGGATTGCGCTCTACATCGCCTGTGTCGGCTTGCTCAGCGCCGTCTGCACGTACTTCATCCGGCGCACGTTCTGAACGCTCGCCATTCCCACATTTTCCGGATATCTCCGACTGCGCGGCAGCTTTCGAAACAATCGTTGCCATGGAAGATGACAGGTCGACCTGTGATTAGCGCGGGTCTCATTGTTCAACTCGCGCTTGTCGCTCATCGCCCCACGGCGATTTCGTTTTCAGCGCCGTCGGCGCGCGGGGGCCAGGAGGAGGGCACGGTACCGGGCTCGCTTAAAGTTCAGTGGCTCCGCTGGCTCAGTAGTCAACCAATGAAATTCGCTAACGCATCAGGCGATGCAGGTGACCCTGCAATGGCCATCACCATTCATCTACTGCACCAGCGAAATCTCGATCCGTTCCTTTGCCTTCCCCGTGACGAAGGCTTGAGGCGTCGGAGATAACGCCCGTTTTTGCCGCACGTCGTTTTTACAGAACCTATACGGCGGGAAGCGTTCTTTCGACACGGCGATTACCGCGGAAGGTCAACAATACCAAGCGATCCGAAGAAGGTGAGGTTTTCGCGAGATCGAAACTATAAAAAGCGGGAGTACTATGACCGATGACGTTCGGGCTTTGATTGAAGAAATTCAACGATACGCGGGAAACCGCGCGCAGGACGTGACACGTGGCGCGGAAACGCCGGCGCTGGCCGCGCTGATGGTCGAGAAATTCGGTGAAGGTCTTGTAAAGGCGGGGTACTTGCTGGGGGTTCGGCAGGCCGATGAACTCAAGCATGAAATTGACCGTCTGGTACGCGAGATCGACGTGCTATACCCTAAACATCTTCAATGCCGTTTTGAAGCACGCCCGGCGGGACTGGCCATCAACGGCACTGCCCACTAAGCGTTGCTTATGCTGATGTGAAAAATGGTCTTGACTGATTCTAGTCTCATGACGGATAGAGAGCACTACCAAGTATTGGTCGGTTGAATTTTCATGTGAACTCTTTCAACCGGTACGCATTAAATTTTGGAGGATGTTATGGCTTGGCGGTTTCAAGGGTGAAGTGCAACAGGGGGTTCAGTGTTTAGAGCTTGGAGATTGGCTTGCTGAAGCAAGGGTTGCAGCGAAGACTTCGAACGGAGAATGGAACGCGTGAGTGGCGCGCGGCCGGCTATTCAGGCTGTCAGCGATCGCGTCGAGTTCGTCCTGACTGTAGACCGATAGGTCCGTACCTTTAGGCAAATACTGGCGCAGCAACCCGTTGGTGTTTTCGCAAGTACCGCGTTGCCAAGGACTGTGCGGGTCGCAGAAGTACACATTCACGCCGGTGGCGGCGGTGAGTTCCTGATGGCGCGACATTTCTTTGCCTTGGTCGTAGGTAAAGCTTTGCCGTAACGGCGCAACAATCGAATTAAGTTTGGCGGA
>NZ_MTHB01000034.1 GCF_002220365.1 Caballeronia sordidicola
GCGTAAGCCCAAAATTGTTCAGGGCGACCGAGGCTATAGTTCGGAGTCACACCGGCGACGCTTTCGCGAACGCGGCATCACTCCTCAACTCGCGAAACTGCGCTCACCCCATGGCAGCGGCCTAGGCAAAACACGTTGGCCTGTCGAGCGTACGATCGCTTGGCTGCACGCCTATCGCCGCCTGAAGATGCGCTACGAGAAATATGCGCACATGCACGAGGCCTTCCTCACGCTCGCGTGTGCTTTAACTTGCTGGACCCGGCTAAAAAATATGCAAACTTAATTCTGCAACAGTCTCTTAGGGTAGCGTGGTTTGAAAGCGTTTTCTTTGCTTCGTTTCTTTGTCGCTAAGGACCAGGAAATGACGCGCCGCCACGCGCAGTGGCTAATAGTGCTAAAGAAATAAGCCAACTCAAGCAGACCGCTAAGGCCGAAAGCAGCAACCCGGCATTAACTCCGACCGCTAACCCTGGAACCTGGCAACCGGGCATCAACCCCGACCACTAAGCCCGAAACCACCAGCACCCGAACCCGTCCGCCGGTGCGAACGAAAAACCACCGCCCTATGCGGCCCTAACATACGCCGGCGGCATAACGCTCGTCAGTTCGCTTTCCCGGCTAGGACCAGCCTTGGCCATCGCGTTCAACACCTCAACAATGAACCGGCGACGGAAATCAGCAGCACCGAACCGCTCAGCATTCCTGCGGCACGCAGTAGTCGTAAACGCATGCGAGCAATCCTCGAACCGCTCCACGGCATCACACAACGACGCAGGTGTCTGGGTCATGAAATGCAAACCCGTAGCCCCCGGCGATCCAAGCGGAACCACCGACTCAAGCGCCCCACCCTTGCCATAAGCAATCACCGGCGTGCCACACGCCTGCGCTTCCACTATAGCAATGCCAAAATCCTCTTCGGCGGCATACACAAACGCCTTGGCCCGTTGCATATGATCCTTCAAGACCTCGAACGACTGATACCCCAAGATACTCACGTTAGGCGTCGCCTTCGACCGCACCAGATCCATCTGCGGACCATCGCCAATCACCACCAACTTGCGATCCGGCATGCAAGCAAACGCTTCCACGATCATATCGATACGCTTGTAAGGCACCATTCGCGAAGCGGTCAAATAGAAGTCGCCCTTCTTGTCACCCACCGCGAATGCCTGAACATCAACCGGCGGCGCAATGACCGCCGCTTCACGCCTGTAGCTCTTCATGATCCGGCGAGCAACGAACTGCGAATTCGCAATCATGCGGTCCACGCCGTTAGCCGAGCGCGCGTCCCAATTACGCAAATAATGCAGCAACATGCGCGCAGCCCATGAGCGCGGTCCATGCTCAAGACGCGCCTCACGCAAATACTGGTGTTGCAAATCCCACGCGTAACGAATGGGCGAATGCACATAGCTCACATGGGTCTGATCAGGCCCGACCAGCACCCCCTTCGCGACCGCATGCGAACTCGAGAGCACAAGGTCATAGCCGGACAAGTCGAACTGTTCGATAGCAAGCGGCATCAGCGGCAAATAGCCCCGATACTTTTTCTTCGCGTAGGGAAGCCCCTGAATAAAGGAGGTCTTCACTGGCTTGTTATGGACAATGGAGCGGTCTTCGAGGAAGTCCACCAGACTGAAGATATCTGCCTGCGGAAAGCACACAATCATCTGCTCCAGCACCTTCTCCGCTCCGCCCGATACCACCAGCCAGTCGTGAACAATAGCCACTTTCATATTGATGAAACCCGTCTGCCGCAGCCTTTGCTGCCAATGAAGCGAGTTTAAAGACAGTCACTACACGCTTTGGTGCGTACGCCCACACACCTCGATCATCGCATTGCGAATAATGAGCGCTGTGTCCACTTGCCCACGGTCGGTATCTTCATCGGCTCAGTGCTTGCCCATCGTTCATTCGACTATTCGCACCGCCCTGTCATCGATGCCCACAAAATCCGCAGCCAGCTTATCAATTCCATCCACCACGCTGCTGCGTGACAAGGGCCCCTCAACGGCCACCAACATACGCGAATCCGCTGTGCAACGCACAGATTCAGCCACTGCGTCGTTATCGAAGAGAGAACCTCGCATTCTCTTCGTCGATCAAAGCGGGCAGCTCGGCGGTGCCGAGATCTGCCTTCTGCCGCTTGCCATTCAATGCACCCGGCGCAGCGAGGTCCTGTTGCTATCGGATGGCCCATTTCGCGAACGGCTCCAGGCTGAAGGCGTGCGGGTATCGGTAGACACGGACGCACGTGTCTCAAACATCAAGAAGGACCGCATGGGGTTTGCCGCGCTTGGCTCATTGCCGGGCATCGTGCGCCAGGTCCGCTCGATTGCAACACGTGGGAAGTCCTTCGATATCATCTTCCTCAACACGCAAAAAGCCTTGATTCTGGGCGCGTTTGGCCGCGTACTGCATCGCAAGCCTACGATCTGGCATGTGCACGACATCGTCTCGCGCGATCACTTCGGCCGCCTGCATCTGTTGCTGATCAAATGGGCCGTGAAGGTTGGTGTCGATCATCTGATCGCCAATTCGCGCGCCTCCGCCGATGCGCTCATCGAACTGACCGGTTTGCCGCCCAGCGCGGTGCCGGTCGTTCATAATGGCGTCGACATGGCACGTTTTCGCGGCAACACAGTGCAAGCGCCTATGCCAATGAACCAGCGCCGTGCAGCGCTTGGGCTTCCTACCGACACTTTTCTCGTCGGCTTGTTCGGTCGCTTCACCGCGTGGAAGGGTCAGCATGTAGCGCTCGATGCGATTGCACGCATACCCCATGCTCATCTTGTTCTTGTCGGCGATGCACTCTTCGGCGAGACCGACTATGCACAGGGTCTGAGAGCACAAGCGAAAGCGCTTGGCATCGAGGAGCGCGTGCACTTCGCAGGTTTTCAACACGACGTAGCGTCATGGATGAACGTGATGGACGTGGTCGTTCATGCGTCCACGCAACCGGAACCGTTCGGCCTTGTGATCATTGAAGCCATGGCCGCAGGCAAACCCGTGATCGCCTCTGACGGAGGCGCAGTGCCAGAAATACTGAGGGATCGCGAGAACGGGTTGATCGTCGAACCGGCCAATGCGCCTGAGCTCGCAGATGCAATCAGCAGGTTGCAGCGTGAACCTGAACTGGCATTGCGTCTTGCTGCCCAAGGTCGTGCCGATGCAAGCCAGCACTTCTCCATCGAACGATATCTACGCCAGATGACACGTGTGCTTTTCGATATCGCAGCACCGGCGCCCAAAGCCGGCAGTGATATGAACCTGGCGAAACATCGCTAACCGAAATGCTAAAGCAAAGACCAAAAGACACGCAAAGGGAAATTGAACCAAACAGTTAAAGATTGAAAAAATCCTGATACATGAAATACCGGACTTTCCGATCACTGCTTGCCTGACTGCTTCAACGCTTGCTTAGATTGCGCGGCATGGCGAGCTGGATCTCGTAGAGGGCGGCTAGCATCGCCAGGTAAGCGCGCTCACTCTCTGCTTCCTGGACCGACATCCCCTTGCAGGTCTGGCCGCCCATGATCATGCCAAGACACAACGCGTAGTTGCCGGCGAATGCCGTGGGTGACGGCTCCACGTGCTTGAGCCGCGAGTAAGACGCGTCGAGCGTCTTGCGAAGATTGGTTTGCATTACCGAACTCCCTTAATTGTTAAGACTATTGACGCCACGCCCACGCATCAGCGGCTATACAAGCTATTACGCTTTCTAACGCAGACAGAATGTTCGCGGTCGCGCAATCGAGTGGGCTTAGAGCGCGTGCTCTAGGGACTGCCTTATTTTGACTGACTGCCTGTTCTTCTCGATCGGAGATATCTTACTAATCGCATACCGAATAGAAACAGTCTGTTCGGGACATACGCGCGTGAATCCGTGGTCAAACCGGCGTTCTTCATCGCAGCAAATAAAAAAGCGCGGCAAGCCTGAAGGCCTCCGCGCATTGTCAAACCTTACCGCAGGCCTTAGCGCTGCGTGTAATCGATCCGCTCCACACCGCTCGAGGTCCCGAGCAAACACACATTCGCCCCGCGCGCCGCGAACAAGCCCACCGTCACCACGCCCGGCCACGCATTCAGTTGTGCTTCAAGCGCGAGCGGATCGGTGATCCTCAGCGTCTTCACGTCGATGATCTCGTTGCCGTTGTCGGTAATAAACGGCGAGCCGTCCTGCTGCACCCGCAGCACCGGAACGCCGCCCAACGCCGTGACGCGCCGTCCGATCGCCGTGCGCGCCATGGGCACGACTTCAATGGGCAACGGGAACGTCCCAAGCACCTCGACGCGCTTGCTTGCGTCCGCAATACAGAGAAACACGTCCGCTACCGACGCCACGATCTTCTCGCGCGTAAGCGCCCCGCCTCCGCCCTTGATCATCGCGCCATGCGGGTCGATTTCGTCGGCGCCGTCCACGTACACAGGCAACGATTCGATCTCGTTCAACTCCAGCACCTTGAAGCCATGCGCTTCGAGCCGGGCGGTAGTGGCAAGCGAGCTCGATACCGCACCGCGATACCGCGACTTCGTACTGGCGATGGCATCGATAAAACAATTCGCCGTCGTGCCCGTGCCGATGCCGATAACTGCACCTTCGGGTACGTTGGCATGGACATAAGCGGCCGCTTCGGCGGCAACCAGTTGCTTCAGTTCGTCTTGGGTCATGGCAGGGGTGACAGCGTAAAAGGGGGAACCTCAATTCTAGCTGAGCGTGGCCGTACAGCGTTTTCGCGGCAGCAGCGCCGCCGTCCGCTCAGACGTGCATGAAAAACCCGAGCGGATTATGCGTATGCGCTACCGACGCAATAAATGCGAACACGATGATCGCCAGCAGACCGGACACCGCTCGCGCACCCTTCGTGCGAGCGCGTTTGAGCGCGAGCGTACCCAGCACGACATACACGATCAATCCGACAATCTTCGCCGACAGCCACGCCGCGTTTGGTCCAAAGCCGATGATTCCCACCAGCCCGATAGCGCTCAACAGCAGCAATGTATCCACGATATGCGGCACGATCTTCACCGCGCGGTTTTGCAGCAGCGGCGATTCACGCAGCATCCAGACATAGCGAATGACAAAACCCAGGATGCTAAGCGCCGCACAGGTCATATGCACGGAGCGCAGCGGCAAAAAAAGATTGGACATGAGCGCGAAGAGCCTTTAAGGAAAGTATTTATCGAGCAATGCGGCCGCGATTGCATCTGTTTGCGCGTCGGGATTGCCCGCGTAATCAGCAGGGCGAAAGTGCATCTGGAATGCAGCGATCACGCGGCGCGACTTGTCGTCGAGCACCCCGTCGGTGGCGACGTCATAGCCGTATCGCTGAAGTTTTTGCTGCAGGGAAGCGACGTCGACAAGCGACTTGGGATCGCGTCCGGCGAGATGCTGTGCCACCGTCGCGTCATCGGGCCACGCGCCAATACCGTTGTCGTAAAGCGTGCGCCAGGGGAATGCCGGACCCGGATCGGTCTTGCGTTGCGGCGCGATATCGCTATGACCCACCACGCGCGTGGGCGGAATCTTGTAGCGCGTTACAATGTCTTTCGCGAGCTTAACGAGCGCATCGACCTGCGCCGGCGGATACGGCTGCCAGGTGCGTCCCTGCGGTGTATCGATCGGACCCACGTTGACATTTTCAATGCCTATCGACGCGGCGTTGAGCTCCGTCGTTCCCTGCCATTCGCTTTTGCCCGCATGCCACGCGCGCTCCGATTCGGGCACGAGCTGATAAACCACCGGCTCGCCGTTCTCGATGGGCGGATTGTCGGGCACGACGTAATGCACGCTGACGTCATCACCCGTCAGGACTGCGAGTGATCGCGCTTCGTTGCCTTGCGTGTAATGCATGACGAGAAAGCGTACACGCGAGTCGGCGCTTGGCGCGTGATAGCGCGTGTCGGCAATATACGCGCCGCGGTTGATCTCAGTGCTGGAGCACGCCGCGAGCAGCGCGCAGCACACACCGCCAATGACGGCAGAGCTAAATCGCATGACGTGCGCTTACTTCTTCACTGACCGTTGCCGCACTGCTTCGAACAGACAAATTCCGCTCGCCACCGACACATTCAGACTTTCGACGCTGCCTGCCATCGGGATCTTCATGATCTCGTCGCAGGTTTCGCCGGTGAGGCGTCGCATGCCTTCGCCTTCCGCGCCGACCACGATCGCCACCGGACCATCAAGCTTCGTCTCGTAGACGCTCGCCGTGGCATCGCCTGACGTACCGATCACCCATACGCCGGCGTCCTTCAACTCGCGCAACGCACGCGCCAGATTCGTCACCGTGATGTACGGCACGGTTTCAGCGGCACCGCTCGCGACCTTCGCGGCGGTTGCATTCAACCCGGCCGAACGATCGCGCGGGGCGATCACCGCATGTGCGCCGGCGGCATCGGCTACACGCAAACACGCGCCGAGATTATGCGGGTCGGTGACGCCATCCAGCACCAGCAGCAAGGGTGTGCCGCTCACGCCGTCGAGCAGCTCAGCCAGGTTCTGCGCGAGCGGCATGTCGGTCGCGCGCGCCACCACGCCTTGGTGACCGACGTTGCCCGACAGGCCCCACAAGCGCGCTTCGTCGGCAGCGATCAGGCGAATGCCCGCTTCCTTCGCCGTGCGCAGGAAATCCGTCATGCGCCGGTCCTTGCGGGTCGGATCGTAGAGAATTTCCTCGATCGTCGATGCGTCGGCGCGAACCCGTGCGGTCACCGCGTGAAAACCATACAAAACTTTGAGACGTGACATGACTGGACCAGACCGTATTCAAACAAAACAAAATGGAAACGCGGCCCGGTGCATGATGCATCGGGCCGCGCATTTCAAACTGAGGCGCGTCGCCTTCGTCGCTACTGCGCGCCTCAGCGCTTCTTGCGTGGCGGGTGACTCTTGGCCGCCGCCTTCGGGGCCGCACCGCGTTTCTTCGCCACCGCTACGTCCTTGGCGATAGTAGGCGGCAGGGCAGCAGCCGCAGCGGCCTTGCCCGCAGCCTGCGACGCCGCCTTCTTGCCGCCCCGATCGCGACGCCGGCTATTCACGCTACTGCCCTCGTCCGACGGGTGCGGCCGCACACGCGGTCCGGCGCCCGCACCCACGCCATTCATGGCCGAATGCTCGACGGCCGGCGCCGAGGTCCGTCCTGGCGGCTTGACGGGGGTATCGCGGACCAGCCGGAAGTCGATCTTGCGTGAATCCAGATCGACACGGCTGACCTGCACGCGCACCCGGTCCGACATCCGGTACCGAATGCCCGTGCGTTCGCCGCGCAACTCGTTCTTGATCTCGTCGTACTGGAAGTAGTCCGCGCCAAGTTCGGTGATATGCACCAGCCCTTCGATGAACAGCGAATCCAGCTGCACGAAGATCCCGAACGTTGTCACGCCGTTCACCATGCCGCCGTATTCCTCGCCGAGCTTGTCGCGCATGAAATAGCACTTGAGCCAGGCTTCCACGTCGCGCGATGCTTCGTCGGCACGTCGTTCATTCGACGAACAATGCAGTCCCAGTTCTTCCCAGATCGCGACGTTGTTGCGCTGACGGCTGCGCGATTCGTCGTCGGATTTCTGCATGGCCCGCGCGGCCTTCGTCAGGCCCGTGCTGAGCGTGATGTCGTGGCCAACCTCGGGCTGATATTTCTTGCCCTGCAAGATGGCGTAGATGGCGCGATGCGTGAGCAAGTCGGGGTATCGGCGAATCGGGCTCGTGAAGTGCGCATACGCTTCGTACGCGAGCCCGAAGTGACCGATGTTGTCCGGACTGTAGACGGCTTGCTGCATGGAGCGAAGCACCATGCTCTGCAGCATCTGCGCGTCCGGCCGGTCGCGAACCATCGCCATGAGCGCGGCGTAATCGCTTGCATGCGGCTTCTCGCCGCCACCCAGCGACAAACCCACGCCACGCAGGAACGCCCGCAGGTTTTCGAGCTTTTCGGGCGTTGGCCCAGCGTGCACGCGATACAGCCCCGGATGTTTGTGGCGCTTGAGGAAGTCGGCGGCGCACACGTTCGCGGCCAGCATGCATTCCTCGATCAACCGGTGCGCGTCATTGCGATGCCGCGGCACGATCTGCTCGATCTTGCCCTGCGCATTGCAGACGATGTACGTTTCGGTCGTATCGAAATCGATTGCGCCACGCTTCTGGCGCGCCGCGTGCAGCGACTTGTAGACACCGTACAGGTTCTGCAATTGCGGCAGGAGGTCGGCGCGCTTCGCAGCTTCCGGTCCCTTCGTGTTGGTCAGAACCGAGGCGACTTCCGTATAAGTCAGCCGGGCGGCCGAATGCATTACCGCCGGATAGAACTGGTAGGCCTTGATCTCGCCGCGCGCGGTGATCACCATGTCGCATACGAGCACGCAACGGTCCACTTGCGGATTCAGCGAACACAGCCCGTTCGACAACTTCTCGGGCAACATTGGAATCACGCGACGCGGGAAATACACCGATGTGCTGCGATCGAGCGCATCAACATCCAGCGCCTCGTTCGGGCGCACGTAATGCGACACGTCGGCAATCGCGACCAATAAACGGAAGCCCGTGCCGCGGCCGACCGTCATGGGCTCGCAATATACGGCGTCGTCGAAGTCGCGGGCATCTTCGCCATCAATAGTGACCAGCGGCATATCACGCAGATCCACGCGATGCCGGATATCGACGGGGCGCACTTCGTCCGGCAGCTTCGAGGCCTGCTCGAGCGCGCGGTCGCTGAACTCGTGCGGCACGCCGTATTTGCGCACCGCGATCTCGATCTCCATGCCCGGATCGTCAATGTCGCCGATCACTTCCGCCACGCGTCCTAGCGGCTGCGAATGGCGGCTCGGGAAGTCGGTGAGATCCACCGAGACCACCTGACCGACTTTCGCCTTCTTCGGATTCTGCGTGATCAGGATGTCGTGGCCGATGCGCTTGTCTTCGGGCACGAGGATCAGCGCGCCGTTCTCGCTGATCAGCCGGCCGATGATGCGTTTGTTCGCACGGTCCGTGACTTCCACGATATGGCCTTCAGGCCGCCCGCGACGGTCATACCCGACAATGCGCGCGAGCACGCGGTCGTTGTGCATGACCTTCTGCATTTCGCCGTTGGGCAGGAACAGGTCGTCCTGGCCGTCGTCGCGAATCAGGAAGCCGAAGCCGTCGCGATGGCCTTGAACGCGGCCGGCAACGAAGTTCGAGGGATGCGTGAGTTGGTAATAGCCGCGTTTGTCGAGACGGACCTGGCCGTCACGCTCCATGGCTCCCAATCGCTTGAAAAATCCTTCGCGCTCCTGGCGCTTGATCGACAGAGCTTCGGCGATGTCGTTCGCGGCGAGCGGTGCCTCGCTCGTGCGCAACACGCCGAGAATTTCTTCGCGGCTCGGAATCGGATACGGATATTTGTTCAAGGGCTTATCGATGATCTCTTCTCGTCTAACTGAATGTCGCGGTTAATGGGGGATCACCGTCGGTCATTACCTCTGGGCATCCCATCCCAGCTTTACTATCCGGCCCCCAGGGGCCGGATCGGCGCGTTGCCGGGACGTTGCACTTAACGTTGTTCCGGTTCGTTCACGAATAGTTTGCGAACTATTCTAACACCCGCCCACCGGGCCACATCGGCGCAAAAGCCATATGGGCAATGGCTCGGAGCCACGTTTCACTTTGGGTCTCAAAATGCTTGACAGCGCGATACGCCCGGCTATAATTGCGTTCTTTGCTGCACACGCACCTGCCCAGGTGGCGGAATTGGTAGACGCACATGGTTCAGGTCCATGCGCCGCAAGGCGTGGAGGTTCGAGTCCTCTCTTGGGCACCAAGATTCAAGTTCGGAGCAATCCGAAGAAGTCCCGAAAACCCCGTCAATCCTTGTGATTACGGGGTTTTTTGTTTTCGGCTATCAGAGGTGTATCGAGGTATTCCGGCAAAGTCCAGCACTGTTGCCCATACCCATTTCTGTGCAACGCCAGGCCCGGATACGTCGAACCGAAGTCGGAAACGGCGTTTCGACACAGTAGTCCGCGACGTCGGCGTCAACGAGATGCGGGTGACCGCAAAACAGCAATTCCTCCACCTCGATTCACGTGATCTGCTCCACCCATCGACTTCGCCAACCCGGTGCCGCGAAGGGATCCGAAAAATACTGGGTCTCGTGAACGACCTTGTCGTTGCAGAACTCCATGATGCTCACCGTGAATGCGGCTCGCCCTTCATAGGTGATCGTGTACTCCGTGATCCAGAGATTACCGTTTCCTTGAATTCGCCTGACGTCGAAACCCGATGGCTTTTCTGGATGATGACTCCGCAATGCCTGCAAATTGATCCGCCCGAGGATCCGTTCACCTGATTGCGGATAATCGCAGATGGCATTGTCATCATAAATATCGTGTTCCGCGTCGAGGTCGCCGGTTGCCGACGCATGCCAGTGCGCATTCAGGGCTTCACGTATTTTTTCCTCATGCATCGGCTGCCTCCGGACGCGGTCCACGTTTCACCATCATTTACTTTGCGGGAGAAATCCCCCGCTGCCGGTGTTGACGACCTCGTTGAACCGCTGCCTGGTCTGGATCCGATTGATCTCGTCAAACGCGTCTGCCGGCAGCGCGGAGATGTCGAAATTTTCTCTCGCGCGCTCCGCTGTCTTGGGCGTGGTAAGCAAAGCCCCGCCACGCTGCAGCGCCCAGGCAAGCAGCACCTGTGCTGGCGTCTTTCCAATTCGCGCGGCAATCTGGGAAACGACTGGGTCCTCAAGCGGCCCCGGCCTTATTCCGTGACCCAATGGCGCAAAGGCCAAAAACAGTATTCCTTTTTCCTTGCAGAATTCCATAAGTTCCGTTTCCGGAAGATACGGATGTGCTTCGACCTCCACCACCGCCGGTTTGATTCGTGCCGATTCATAGAGGGGCCGCAATCGGTCCAGGGTGATGTCAGACAGTCCGATGGCGCGGCATTGTCCATGGTCGACGAGATCCTCCATCGCCCTCCACGTATCGAGCAACGTCACGCCATTATCGTAGATGACATTGCCGTTTTCATCGCGCGGATCCTGCTCCTCCCCTGGCTGAAACGCAAACGGCGTATGAACGAGATAGAGATCCAGATAATCAAGCCCGAGCCTGCCACGACTCGCCTCGAAAGCCGGTCTGACACGCTCGGGCCGATGATTGGAGTTCCACAATTTCGTGGTCACAAAGATGTCTTCGCGCGCGACTCCTCCAGCAGCAAGCCCTAACCGCAGGCCCTCGCCCACTTCACGCTCGTTCCGATATCGCTCGGCACAATCGACGTGTCGATATCCGGCTTCCAGCGCGTCTCTGGTAGCACTGGTAGTCGTAGCTGCATCGGAAATAAGCGTGCCAAATCCGAGCGCGGGCATACGGCCGCCTCCGTGATTAAGCGCAATCCTTCTGTTACGAAAATCGGCCAGCCCTGTCATGACGACACCTCCGCACCATCTCGCACCCAGCGGGCCGGTCCGATGCTTGAGCATGCGATTGTGGTCCCGGTTCCATCAACAGAAAAAACGTCAACCTGGTTGAGTCGGCTAACTGCTCCATAGCGAATCCCTGGCTAAAGAGTTCGTGAACTGCCTACTGAGTCTCGTTATTTGAAGGAATGCCCAGTGCCTCTTCGCGGTGCCTCTTCGCAGTGCCTCTTTATTGGCAGGAACGACTTTTAAACGATACATGGCATTGCTGAGTAAGTACAAGGCGTGCTGCGATATTTTTCATTGACGGGAGAATCGCCGCGCGCATAACCGCGCCGACCGATGCTTCATACGCGGGCTGAAACGCACTGCCGTTATCTGCACGCGCTAAATTGGCGCGAGATCACAATCAGTTGCGTGACATACAGGTTCTGCTTCGGATATTGGAGGAGAAAAGCATGTCCGGAGACGTCGCGGCCTTGCCGGAACAGGCATTACGCGCCGTCAAAGCGAGACCAAAGGGCTGCGTCTTCTCGGGCGGCCGAGCACCCCTGAAAAGCCTCACTGACTCCGAAACAAGGACGGCTGAATCAGGAAATCGTCGCGGTTCTTGTCTGCGATCCACTGTGGCGCCCGTCCACGCCCGCTCCACGTCGCCCCGGTGGCCGGGTCGCGGTACTTTGCGTTCGGCACCGGCGGAACCAGACGGGCGTGAGCCCGGGTGCCTATCAGTTCTTGGAGGGAGATTTTATATTCCCTCATTTTCGCGACGATCTCGCGCAGCGCGCGATCTGCTTCTTGCTGACGTGCTTGCTCCAATTCCTGTTGAAGCGCTTCGCGCTGCGCCAGTAGTTCCTTCAAACCAGGCATTACCGTTTCCATAATTTTCGAAAATAAATTGGAGCGAATTTGACACAGCCAGGGCCCCCTGACCGCCGAATATTAACCGCTGGCGCGGGGACTTGTACCGGCGATTGTGAAGGCGCGCTTCGCGAGTGAATCCGGCGGTCGTGCCCTCATTACGTTTTGGCAATAGCCTCGGCGAACATCGTGTCGGACACCGCGTGCTCCTCGATGAAGCTTAAGTTGCGGCTCGGTCCGTTGTCGATGCAATCCCTTAATACCACAAGCCCCCAGCGCAAGCTCCGTCGTTACCCGGTCAACAGATGATCCGTCCTCCCTAAACAACGTTCTTTTCAACGATCGGACGGCCCTCCAGCACCCGCTCCCAGCTCAGCGACGACAGGTCAAGCGATGTGTATTTCCCAGCGAGAATCAACTCGCTCACGCCACGTCCGGTGGCTGGCCCTTGCTGAAGCCCGTGACCGCTGAAGCCATTGGCGAATACACAATTCTCGACGTCGGGGTGATAACCGATAATAGCGTTCTGGTCGAGCACGTTGTACTCGTAGTAGCCGGACCAGCAGTTTTCAACGCGCAGGGCTTCGAACTCCGGAACACGGTGAGCGAGCGTCGGCCAGATAACTTCGTCGAAGATAGCGTGGTCGACTTCGTCCAGCGGCAGGTCATCCGGGTCGTTGTCCGCGCTCGGCGACGTACCGCAAATATACGTCTTTCCCTCCGGGCGAAAATAGACCCCGGTCGGATCGATGAGCAAAGGGCAGTGCTCCAATCTCGCGGGAGACGACACGTTGAAGATGCTCCGGCGCCGCGCGAAAACAGGGATGTCGATACCCATCATTGCCGATGTCTTGCGCGCCCAAGCACCCGCTGCATTAACCACCGTGTCGCATGCGTAGCGCTCGCCATTGCTCGCAACGGCGTGCGTGACGCGTCGACCGTCCCGCACCAGTCCTGTCACATCCGCCGCAATGTAACGCGCGCCGAGCGACTGTGCCTTCTTGCGAAGAGCCTGCACGAGACCGTAGCCGTCGAACCACCCTTCTCCGCTCTCGCCAAACGCGCCGGCTGCGAGATCCTCGACATTCAACCACGGGAACTTCGCATGCAGCGCGTCCTGACCCATGAGCGTGATGTCCGCTCCAAGCTTCCTTTGTAGCGCGTGGTTTTCACGAAGTGTCGCGTCCCCTGCCTGAGTGGCGAGGAAAAGGTAACCGCCTTCGTGAAGATCAATAGCCGGCTTGAAGCCTTCTACTTCAAGAATGTTCCCAATCCCGCGAAGAAACTCGATGCCATACAACGACATTTGGATGGAAAGCGGCGTGGAGAACTGCTGCCGGATCGATGCGGCCGACAATGCCGACGATGACTTCACATAGCTCGGGTCACGCTCAATAACGGTCACGTCAACCGTCGGGTCCGAAGCACGCAGAAAATAGGCGATGGAACTACCAATGACCCCGCCGCCAACTATAACGACCTTAGAACTCACGACTCACTCCAAATTTATATAACCCAACGACTCGCGTTCGCAAGCACATTCCCATTGAACATTCCCTTTGAACATTCCCTTTGAACATTCCCTTCAAGCAGCCTTCATCTCCCATCACACCTGTCGCAGATTGATAACGTAGCACCAGAGTCGTCACGCGGGTAGCTTTAGCATTTGCGCAAGGCGTGCAATGGCTTCTTTCCATGGGTCGTCAAAATGACGCGCCTTCAAATGATCAAGTCCGGTCTTGGTAAATGTCTGCTCGGTCGCAATACCTGCAGAGATATCAAGAAGGCTTCTTTCCATGGGTCGTCAAAATGACGCGCCTTCAAATGATCAAGTCCGGTCTTGGTAAATGTCTGCTCGGTCGCAATACCTGCAGAGATATCAAGAAGGCTCCTTTCCGGCACGCCCAAGGCGAAGCTGGCCGGGCCCGCAATATTGCCAAGCGTCAGCGCACGAGCAACGTCCGGCTCAAGACCATGCCGCTCAAGCTCCGCCGCAAGCGCATGGGCGAGGTTGTATATCCACGTCGACGCGCAGAGGGATACCATCGCCGCGTTGAACGCAGTCTCGTTCGGCAACGCAACGACATCCCCGGCGAAAGAGAGCAACGACATGAGCCCCGGCGCGGGCGGATAGAGCGCAATGGGCCCCGGCGCGATTTCGATGTAGCTCCCCGCCATGAGCAGATGGATACCCCCCACGTCAGGCAGCAACGCGCGAAGGTCGTCGAGGCGGATACCTGCCATTGCGGAAAGAACGGTATGGCGACGCTCCCAACGAAGATCCGCCAACGCGCCTTCTGCATATTCCGGTCTCACGCTCACGAGGACCACGTCGGCACCAGCCAACACCTGTTCGGCAGACGCGGCCACCACGCAGTCGTGATTGCGCGCCAGTGTGCTGGCGATGTCGGCATTGCGCGGCGAAAGCAAAGCCTTACCGTTGTAACCTCCGCGACGAAGCGCCGCAATAAAATATGCGGCGAATTGTCCCGTTCCGATTACGCCGAGAGTGATCATGGATGGGTTCGATATCTGCATGGTTACGGCGACACCGCCGCTGTACTCCGGTAGATCAGCATAACTACACATCCCCGTTCCGACGCTGCTGTATGAAGCGTTCCCGGCGAACGCACGCAATATTGCCCACGCAGGTACGTACGCTCCTCATCCGAGAAATCGCCTTCGAGGACGTAGATCTCCTCGAACAAGGCATGACTGTGCGCGCCCGTACCTGCGCCGGGCTCAACTCTCATCATGGCAGTCGATTCGCCGGTGAACGGATTCTCGAACAAGGTCACAATATCGAATCCCGGGGTATCGGTCGGCTGCCATTGAAGCGCTGTCGCATCGAGAAAATGCGAACCCTGCACATCAGGACCCAGCGCGACTCCCGTGGTTGAGCTAATCATTTTCTTCTCCTCGATACGAGACGGAAATGGGTTACTGAATTAGCCGCGGTTGGCCAACGTCGGCGGCTGAAGGCTCCAGACCGTGCGCTTTCAGAATCCGCGCGATATCGCCAGACTTGTGCAGATCCGCGATGTCAGCACTCAAGGCGTCGCCCAGGGCCTGATTCGACTTCGTGTACGGAAATGCGGTCTGGCCCGGCTGAACCGATGCCGGGACCCTTGGGTCCGGCTTCACCGCCATGATCTTGATCGCCGAATAGCCGCCCTTTTTCTGGTCGTATTGCGCAACGGCGTAGCTGTCCGTCCCCACGTCGATCCGGCCAGCCGCCAGATCCTGAGCCATCGTGACCGGATTGGGATAGAGCGTCACCGAACTGCCGAGTACTTTCTGGAGGTCACCCGTCCAGAGATAACCCTGAACCGATCCGACGCGTTTGCCCTGCAAACCGGTGATTGTGTCTATACCTTCCTTGGAGATAACGCCCATCTGATCGAGGTACATCGGGCCGCTCAAGCCCAGGACCTTCGCGCGGTCGGCCGTCCTGTACCAGTCACCCATCCCTATGTCCGCTTTCCCCGACACGACCGACTGGATGACGGCTGCCGGATCCACCGTACTGATAGAGAGCTTCAGGCATTCCTTCGCCGCGATGAGCTTGACGATATCTCCGTCAACGCCACCGATATCGGTGCTGCCCGCCGGAATCGAATACGGAGGAAATACCCATGCTGCAACCGACAACGTGCCGGACGTAATAGTCGGGAACGTGTGAGCGGGCTTGCACTGATCCGCGAATGCAGAATAGGTGACACAGGATAAAAGGAGGCTGGCGCACAGCCTCCCCAAAAATTTCGCGGACGTTTTCATGTCGTTTTCCTATCGTGGCATCAGTGGAGGGATATTCACGGGCAGCTAAGCGGCAAAGATCGAGCGAATCTATCGAACGGCATGACGTCCCAATCTTCGTTCCAGTACGGAGACCAACAGCGTTGCGGGAATGCAGATGACAGCGAACATCAAGCCGGCGAGGATCAGTACCGGCATGTATTCAAAGGTCGTGGACCCGATATTCGATGCCCGGCTGACCAGCTCGGGAAGCGCGATCGTGAAGCAGAGAGACGTTGCCTGAAGCATCATTATCGAAAACCCGAGAAGCGCGGGCAGCGCGACTCTCAAGCCTTGAGGAACGATCACAAAGCGCAGTGCGTCGAGGCCGTTGAGTCCGATCACTAACGCGGCTTCTTTTTGTCCGTACGGCACGGCCTCGAATCCCGCCCGGATGATTTCGCTTGTATAGGCACCGGTGCAGCACGCCAGCGCAACCACCGCCGACGCGAACGATGTCAACGTAAGACCCGCCGTCGGCAAGCCGAAATAAACAAACTGGAGCAGGATAAGAACCGGCGCCCCTCTTCCGATTTCAACGAACGTCAACGCGCTGATCCTGATCGCCTTCGACTTGGCCGGCACCGCAAGCGCGAGCACGAGCCCTAGCGGAACGCCTATCCCGAGGCTCAGAGCGGTCACCTCGAGTGAGAGGCCATAACCGTCGATGAGCTCCGGAAACCAGCCCTTCCAGAGAGTCAGAAGTTCCATCATCTCGATACCCTCGAACGCAATTGAACGTCAGCCCGGCGCGACAGCCACGCAATCGGCAAACTCAGGAGTATGTAGAGAAGCGCCGCAGCCGCGTAGACGCTCAGCCCGCGAAACGTCTGTTGAGAAATGTGATACGACTGATAGGCCAGATCGGTGCGCCAATAGTCGACGCAACGGCGGAGTCCTTCAGCAAGCCAATAAGATAGGTAGCGCCCGACGGCAAAGCGATCCTCGTCAACTGCGGGAGAACGACGTCACGAAACTGTTGGCTTCTGGTCAGGTTCAACACCTTCGCCGCTTCGAACTGCCCCGGGTGAATAGCAGTCAGCGCACCTCGATAGATCTCGGACATGTTGGCGGCGGTCACCACACCGAGTCCCACCACGGCTGCGGTAAACGGGCTCATGGCTATGAGGCCGTTGCCAATGCCGAAGAACACAAAGAACAGCCAGACGATGGGTGGGATCGATCGGCAGGACACGACTATCGCCGTCGAGGTCAAGCGCAACGCACCGATAGTCGAAAGGCGCATCGCGCAAAGCGGCAATCCGAGTGACGCGCCCACAATAAACGACGCCAGGGTGAGCGCAATTGTCCACGGGACGCCATTCAAGATTGCAGTGAGATCCATGATCATTACCGGTCCCTCACTGCGCTAAGGAACTTGGCTGCTCGTTCGGTTTTCGGCGCACGCATGATTTCAGCGCTGGGTCCTTCTTCGAGTATGTGACCTTCAGCCATCAGGATCACACGATCCGAAACGTTCTCTGCAAAATGCATCTCATGGGTGACGACGATCATCGTCATGCCCGACAGCGCGAGTTCCTTCATGACCGCCAGTACTTCGAGGCCCAACTCCGGATCCAGTGCGGACGTGGGCTCGTCGAACAGCATGATCTCCGGTTCGAGGGCCAATGCACGGGCAATCGCGATCCGTTGCTGCTGACCGCCGGAACATCGCGCGGGATACTGGCTCGCTTTGTCTGCCAGGCCAACGCGCGCTAGTAGATCCATCGATCGCTCGTCCGCCCCCTTTCTGGAGCGCCCCATGGTGCGCTCCTGCGCAAGACTGACGTTGCGCAGCACAGAAAGGTGGGGAAACAAATTGAACGACTGGAAAACCATGCCGATCTTCCGGCGCAAGGCGACGAGGTCCCGCCGGGAGGGTGAACGTCCAGCGTCGATCGTTACGCCTCCGATTGTCACCCTGCCTTCGTTCGGCGGCTCGAGTTGATTGATGCACCGAAGTAACGTGCTCTTTCCGGAACCACTGGGGCCAATGATCGCGATGACCTCCCCGGCACGCATCTGAAAGGTGATGTTCTCGAGTACTCTGTGCGTGCCGTATGTCTTGCTCACCGCTTCGACGCAAAGTACGGGCTCGCCCGCTAACCCCGTGCGCTGCGAGGCGGCCGGCCCGGACTCTAGAAAGGGAGAAGCGATACTATTCATGGAACTCACTCCGTGAACTTCATGCAAAGCCGGTCTCGGTCGCTTGGGCGTTCATCACTGCCTTCCAGGGGCGCCGCGCAGCACCACTCGCCCAGTTGATTTGACTAAGCCAAAAAGCGGACCTCAAGTGATGCTTTCGCACCATGTAGTGCAAAAATTGAATCAACTATTCGCGAGCGGGCTTCGTGTGCTTTTTACAGCACGCCCGGGAACTCCCTCGGCAGCCCCCTTCGCTCGGTGTCTTCACCATTCATGGCGAAACTGCATCAACTTGTTCAAGACCTGATCGAGCAAAGCGCGCTCCGATGAACTCAACCCACTCAACATGGTCGATTGCCGCTCGATAGCAACGGGTACCACGCGTTCATAGAGCTTCCGCCCGCTTTCGTTCAACATGAGCGAACTCTCACGCCGATCAAGCGGGTTGATCTTGCGCCGGATCATCTTCCTTTCGCTTAGTCGCGTTACGGCACGGCTGATGCTGTTTTTAGGGCGGCCCGTCACCTCGCAAATTGTCTTGGCAGCCATTGGACCGTAGGAACTCAGGCAGCTCATCACGTTAAACTCGTCACGGCCAACATCGAAGTCACGGCTCATCACTGAAAAGCACGGCTCGGTGTAGTAGTTAGACCAGAGCGTGAAGCGCCATGCGTCGCTGATCGGTCCGTTCGTGACCACTGCGGTGAACACGTCTTGGGCACTGACGGTGCTTTCGGACACTTTCAGTTCGGTTGCCTGAATATCCTCAACTGTACTAACCATATCTGTTTATCCTTAAATTCAACAACCAGGAAAAGTCATAAACAGACCGCATCTGACAATACGGCACGCAACACTCGCTCCATCATCAACGAAAGGACTCCGACAACCATTCCGCCACCATCAAATCCAGATGCCCACCGCCTCCGTTTTTGAACAGAGTAATTTCCTGCGGGTCGCCTCGCCCGGGCACTTCCTTTCTGCATAAGTCAAAGAGGTCTCCCCGGATGTCCGACAGGGTGATGGTTCCGTTCTTCAGTGGTTCAACGATGTCGCCGCAATGCTCCGCCGTGAGCCCCAGATGGTCTACAAAAACACTTGAGCGAAGAATGGCGGCGTCGTTTGTCTCACGCATGTCCGGAGTGAAGCCTCCGACAAGATCGACATGACACCCATGTTTCAGCCACTTCCCGTCGAGCACGGGCGTTGATGACGACGTCAGGCACACCACGATGTCAGCACCCGAAACACTCGCCTCGATATCATTCGACACCTGAAAATCGACGGGCAGAAAACGTTCTTCTATCAACTGCTCTGCCCGGCTTCGGTTCCGGTTCCAAACGTCGATCCGTTCAATGGTCGGACAAACCGCATGCAGGTAGGTCAGATGGATCCTCGCCTGCGCGCCGGCACCGAGCACGACCAGCTTTGTCGGGTTGACCGGGGCGAGGTAGCGGGCCGCCAGCGCGGAATCAGCAGCCGTCTTGCATCGGGTAAAGCTTTCTCCCACTATAAAAGACCTGAAGCGCCCATCCTGCCGGTCGACCAGTGCAAACGCGGAATGAACCGTAGGCGAAGGCTTGCTCAATTGACCGTTGTCCGGAGAGATCGCAACGATTTTCGCCCCCATCGACCCGTCCGTACGCGCACCCGCCCAAATGAGCAACTCGGCGCTAGGCCGGTCGACCCTCGATACCGCCGTATAGAGCCGGCCGATGGATTGGTAATCCTCCTGGTGCTTCTTTTCCATTGCATCAATCAGAGCAAGAGGGGAAATCCGAGACAGCACCGAGTCGGAATCAATCACGCGAGGAAGGGCTTCGGTCATGATGAGTATCGGCGGCCTATGAGCGGACTTTGCGAAAGGACGATCGAACCGCTCGCGGTAATCAGGACCTGCTCCTCAAGCTTGACACCTTCTTTACCGCCCTGCTCACCGATGTAGCTCTCCACCGATACGACCATGTTTTCCTGGAAGGTCCCGTCGTACCCCCAGGCGTCGAAGTCGACGGCATAGGCGACACTCGGATACTCATCCACCAGTCCAACGCCGTGAAGCATCATCATGTATCGGTTATGCACGTAACGCTCGGGAACCGGCCAGCACTGTTCGGCGAATTCGCGGAACGAAAGCCCCGGCCGAAGCAGACCTACATTGTGCATGATCTGGTCTTGCGCGAAGCCGAGAAGATTTCCCTGGCTTGCCGACATGCCGCGACCCGGACAAACAAAACTTCGGGAGATGTCGGACAGATAGCCGCCTGGCCCGACCATATCGGTGTCGAAGCAAACCATGTCTCCCGCCTCGATCACCCGGTTCGTTGCATCCTGGAACCACGGGTTGGTCCGCGGCCCTGAATTCAGTAATCGACTTTCGGCCCACTCGCCTCCATGCGCGATGTTTGTCTCATGCAGGATGCTCCATAGCTGGTTCTCGGTCACACCCGCATGAAGCGACTCGACCATGCGGGATATGCCTAGATCGCACACCGCCATGGACACCTCGTGCTGCACGATTTCCTCCGGCGACTTGATCAGCCTTGCTTGTTCGGTGAGCGGTTGCGCGTCGAACAATTCGATGCCATGTGCCTTCAGGCGCTCTGCGCCCCAGGGATCGCAGCGATCAACCGCAAGCCGGCGATTGCCCGCGCCGTAGGTAGAAACCAGGTCGGCAACTTCCTTGGCCCATAACGTGGCTTTTTCTTCGACCCTTGGGCCGGCTAGGAAGTACAGCCACGGAATGGCTGGACGTATCTCGTCGATGGTCTCAATGCCTTCGCTATTGTGTCGACTGCTAACGAAGTCGAACAGGATGACCGGCCCGTCTGTAGCGATATACACGTAACGACTCGGCGAATGCATGACCCACAGCCCGAGATTATTCGTATCAGTGGCATAGCGGATGTTCAGTGGATCCGCCAACAGGATTCCGCCGTAATCATGCGAACGCAGTTGCGCGCGAATTCTCTCGAGACGATAAGCGCGGAGCGAGCGCCGATCAATGCGCTCAACCCTTTCAATCAGCGACCGGTCGACAGGCGCGATCTGGTGATCCTTGACCGCCCGATCCTCTCGATACTCGCGGCCGTCGCGAGGACCTTGCAGGGGCAGGCCGGAGAGGCGCGCGTCACGATCCATGGTTACGTCCATCCAATTTCGAAGGGCCGCGGCTTGTATGAATGCGTCGAACGCCCAAGGCACGCAAAGGGACCGCCACCTTTTCGACTCGTTGTCCGACCACCGATAAATTCAGATTAGTCCCACGTGGAACCATATGTCAAGGTATCAAAAACGCCAATTTTGCGCGGACCGAATAGTCACCTTTTGAAGCGTTCGCGTAATAAATTGACGCGTCCGGAGGATTGCGGCGAAGCTACGATAATCGCAATAATTAGTTATCCAAATCTTTGTAAAAACCGATACAGGCTTTGATGAAACTGGCGCCGTCCTTACAGATCCTTGACCAGACGAAGCGCGTCGTAGATTGCCGCATGCGTGTTGCGCGCGGACACAGCGTCGCCTATACGAAAAAGCTGGAACGCGCCTTCCGGGTTGGACTTGCGTGACTGTTTCGTCCCGCCAATAAGATCGTCGTAGTCAAGCGCACCGAGGTTGCTCGACATCGGCTTCAGTTCAAAATACAGATCATCCATCGGAATGGTTCCGTGGTTCACGACGACCTGGTCATGACGCTGCTCGTTGCGGATGCCGCCGTAGTCACTGCCCACGACCGCAACGAGCCCGTCTTCGTCGCGATGTACCGAAGCGAGCCGATAGGTCACGGTGAACTTCACGTCCAGCTTCTGAAGCGATCGCATATAGGGCACGAGGTTCATGCTCATCACCTCGGGCGAGAACGAGCGGTCCGGCGTCATGATCTCGACCTTTCCTCCGGCTTGCGCGATCACTTCGGCTGCCTGCAATGCGGCGTGGTCACCCGCGTCGTCGAAGACCAGAACGTTTGAGCCAGGCTGGACGTCGCCGGAGATGATGTCCCAAGTCGATACAACCAGTTCGTTTCCGTCGCGCAAAACATCGGTGCGGGGCATTCCCCCTGTTGCCACGATCACCACGCCCGGGCCTTCGGCTTGCACTGTCGCTGACTCTGCCCACGTGTTGAACTTGAACTTCACACCGAGCCGCTCACATTGGGACATCCGCCAGTCGACTATGCCGATCATCTCCTTGCGTCGCACGTTTTGCGCGGTCAGGCGAATCTGGCCGCCGGGGTGATTCGTGGCCTCGAACACGACGACCTCGTGTCCTCGCTCACCGGCCACACGAGCTGCCTCGAGTCCCGCCGGGCCTGCCCCGACGATCACCACTTTGCGCCTGGTTGGCGCACGCGCGATATCGTGAGGCATGGTGGTTTCGCGGCCCGTGGCGGCGTTGTGGATACAGTAAGCGGCACCGCCTTGATAGATACGGTCGAGGCAATAGTTGGCGCCCACGCACGGTCGAATATCGTCTTCCCGGCGCTCGATGATCTTGCGGACAATGTGCGGGTCTGTCATGTGCGCACGCGTCATGCCGACCATGTCGATCTTGCCTGACTCGATAGCATGCCGCGCTGTCGGCACATCCTGGATTCGCGCGGCGTGAAAGGTGGGGAACTCGGTCGCCTTGCGGATCTCTCCCGCGAAGTCCAGGTGGGGCGCGCTTTTCATGCCCTGGATCGGGATGATGTCGGTCAATCCGGCATCGGTTTCCAGGTGGCCGCGAATCACGTTGAGAAAGTCGACGAGACCGCTTTCTTTCAGCTTCATCGATATATACAGCCCGTCCTCTTTCGTAAGGCCGCCTTGAATAATTTCATCGGCGGTGTATCGGATACCCAGCAGGAACTCCGGCCCCACGCGTTTGCGCATGGCGCTCAGGACGTCGAACGTGAATTTCATCCGGTTGTCGAGCGAGCCGCCGTAGGGCGCATCCAGCGTGTTCGTCAGTGGCGACCAGAACTGGTCCATCAAGTGTCCGTAGGCCTCAAGCTCGAGCCCATCGAGACCGGCCGCCTTCATCCGCTCCGCGGCGTCCGCGTAGTCCTTGATGATGCGCTCGATATCCCAATCCTCGAGCTTCTTCGGAAAAGCGCGGTGCGCAGGCTCCCGATTGTGCGAGGGCGACACCGCCGGAAGCCAGTCACCCTTATCCCAGCGCGTGCGCCGTCCGAGGTGCGTCAACTGGATCATGACCGCTGCGCCGTGCTCGTGGCATTCGTCAGCGAGATCCTTCATCCAGTGCACGACCTCGTCCTTGTACGCTAGGACGTTGTTGAACACCGGTGGGCTGTCCTTCGATACCGCCGCCGACCCCGCCGTCATCGTGAGCGCGATGCCCGCCTTCGCACGCTCGACGTGATATGCGCGGTACTGCTCCTTCGGCATGCCGTCCTGCGCATACGCCGGCTCGTGCGACGTGGTCATGATGCGGTTGCGGAACGTCAGATGTTTGATGGTGTAAGGCTGAAGGAGCGGATCGCTTGACGACATGGTGTGGCCTTTGACGATTTTGTTCGGGGGGACGCAATGAAGATTATTCACTGTGTACACCTGTGTCAAGTATCTCGACTATGATGAACATAAGAATGCTGAACGGGTCATCGACGCGACGTTGCGCCGTGGGGGGAAAGGACAACAGAAGGGGCGAAAGCGCTTTGACCGATACCGGCCCACACGCCAGAATATCGTCGCTTTCGTGATGGACCGTCGCTCCGCGAACCGGCGATCACGGCTGCTTTAAGGAATTTTTTACCTATGGATCAACCAACTGCGGATGCGGGGCGAGGGTCGCCCGAAGCATGGCTCGAGGTAGCTTACGAAAGCCTTCGAGACGCCGGCGTCGAGTCCGTTCGCATCCTCCCGTTGGCCAAGAAGCTGAATCTGTCGAGAACCAGCTTCTACTGGTTTTTCAAGGACCGCGAGGAGTTGTTGGCCGCCTTACTGGAGCGCTGGCGCGACAAAAACACCGGCAACTGGGTCAAGCAGACCGAGGCCTACGCCGAAACAATCTGCGAGGCGGTTCTGAACGTGTTTGATTGCTGGCTCGACGACCGGATCTTCGACTCACGGTTCGAAGCCGCGATCCGGAGCTGGGCACTGCAGTCGCCTGAGATTGCTGCCGAGATTCAGGTCGCGGACCAACTTCGCATTGCCGCGCTCACTCAATTGTTCGAGCGTTACCAATACGAACCGATCTCCGCCGATGTGCGCGCGCGAGCAATCTACCTGACGCAGATGGGCTACATTTCGATGAAAAGCGAAGAGGAACTATCGGTACGCATGATGCGTATCGCTGAATACGTCGAGGTCTTTACGGGCCGGCGGCCGGAAGAGCGTGAACTCGATCGGTTTTTTATGCGGCATCACTATGAAGCAGCTTGATCTTCGCTGAGCGGACCGGTTTCGCTGAATTTTGAATCGACAGATCAGTGGAGAGGTAATACTCGATACTGGCTTTTCGCGCCCAGATCGGGGGCGTGAACACTTCAATCGACGGCCGCTCGCCCCCTTCTTGCCGCCGCTGTTTTCGCTCTACTTTTGATCCATTTCTTACGCGGCCATTGACAGGTTTGAATCGTTCGCTAAAATAGCACTCTTAGCTGTATCGGTTGGCCCAGGTGGCGGAATTGGTAGACGCACATGGTTCAGGTCCATGCGCCGCAAGGTGTGGAGGTTCGAGTCCTCTCTTGGGCACCAACAAAAGTAGTCAGTAAGACAGTGGTCGGTAAGACAGTCAGCGTAGTAAAAGAAAACCCCGTAACGCCTTGAGCCTGCGGGGTTTTTTGTTTTTCAACGGCCGCACACTTCTATCAGA
This sequence comes from Caballeronia sordidicola, assembly GCF_002220365.1. Classification (GTDB taxonomy): domain Bacteria; phylum Pseudomonadota; class Gammaproteobacteria; order Burkholderiales; family Burkholderiaceae; genus Caballeronia; species Caballeronia sordidicola_C. The sequence continues at coordinate 25,014 of NZ_MTHB01000034.1, forward strand.
AGCTGTTTCGGGACGCACGGCTAGCGCTGGTTGCATCCTTTGCGGCCAAGACGGCATGCTCTCCCGGCGAGCGTTGCTTGACGCCCTCCGCCGGCTCAATCGCTCGATTACTCCACGCAAGCCGCTCCCCCATTCGCGACACAGCGGCACGATGCCCGTCAGTGCCAATCCGCTCCACAGCAGCCACGCCTCGCTGACAGTCAATCGACAAGCCCCCTCCATTCGAGCTCGGCCAGTGTCATATCTTCGCCACGTAGGGCGGTTACGGTGCTGTACCTACACTAATCATCTCCCTCCACGATGTCGTCGACGTCCGAGCACGGCCGCGAGAAGCGCAATGCCGCCTTCAAGGCAGCCCAGGTGAGCGTCCTGTTAAACGCGGCCTTGATGATCATGCAGATTGCCATTGGCTGGCTCGCTTACTCGGACGGTTTGCTGGCCGACGGGGTTCATACACTCGCGGACCTCGCAGCGGATGGAATGGTGCTGGCGGTCTTGCGCCTGAGCGCTACGGCAGCGCACCGAAGCGTCAACGATCAATATGACCGCTACGAAACCATAGGATCACTACTGATCTCCTTCCTCTTGATCGCGACGGGAATGGAAACGCTCTGGAGCAGCCTCGGGCACGTGGCCAGTGCAGCGACTACTTCCAGCGTTCACGCGAGCGCGCTGGTCGTCGCGGTGTTTGTCATCGTCGCCAAAGAGGCGCTGTTTCGGTACATCATGTCGGTCGCTAAACGCACCCGTTCCACGCTTCTCGTGGCGAGCGCCTGGCACGCGCGCTCGGACGCTATCTCGGCGCTGATAGCGGCAGTTGGTATTCTGGGCTGCATGGCCGGCTTGGTGATATCCGATCGCCTGGCCGCTGCGATCATCGGCATCATGATTGCGCGGATGGGCTTTAACCTCGGCTGGAAAGCCTTCAAAGACTCGTTCGATCGACCCGCCAGCGAGACTGCCGGGCAATAAATCCGCCTTTCACTCTCTTCGCTAGTAAAAGAAAGGTCGACATCTGTTTTCCGACGGCGCGTACAGGCAACGAAGCATGACGCTCTTCATGCTCGCCGCTATGATGTTGTTTTTTCCAAGGTCGAGCATGCTGCGGCTATGGATCGCTGCAATGCATCGCTACACTACTGGGCACTGACACCCGGTGTACGCGCTCACCACACAGCGCGTAGCCGAGGTCATTTACTACGCACAAGGAACATCACGAAATGAACGGAAGCGAGTTGAGCGACGTCGAATTCCCGGTGCAAAAACAACTCGAGGCTTATAACGCGCGGGATATAGAAGACTTCATGCAGTGGTGGGCCCACGACTGCGAGTACTATGAGTTCCCATCGCGTTTGCTGGCTAGCGGCGCAAACGCGATCCGCGAACGGCACGTCGCCCGCTTCAGCGAAGCCAATCTTTACGGCAAGCTCGTTAAGCGAATATCGGTTGGCAACATGGTGGTCGACCAGGAGGTCGTCACTCGCACCTTTCCTGACGGCCCCGGTGAGATCGATGTCGTCGCTATTTACGAAGTCGAGAATGGGAAAATAGCCAAGGCGTGGTTCAAGATGGGCGCGCCGAGGCTGCACACGGCTGAGGTGCGATAACCGCTTAGGCTCCCAGGTTGTCCGGGTCGGATTGCGAAAGCTGAAACACATTGCCCTCCGGATCCTGACCGTCACACATCGTGTAGGCAAAACCATCGTAGCGCTTCGGCGCACTCATTTGAACGCCTGCACGAAGGAGTTGCTCTCGTAGTGCCGCCATTCCTGACGGCATCGAGAAAACCAGTTTAGCGTTCCCACTGCCCGGCGCGAGCGGTCGGTCTCTGTAAGGCCGCCCCACCAGATGAAGCGCAAGTTCAACGGGCCCCGCTTTGAGCACCACCCATTCCCCTTCAATTTCCTCAAGTACGTCAAAGCCAAAGAACGTTTGATAGAACGACTTCAGCGCAGTGACGTCCCGGACGTAGAGAATCAATCTCGTCATTGCAATCGACATGAAGACCCCGGTAAATTGCGCTGCGATAACACAGCGCCAATCACGATAGGCGGGCTGATTGCGGTTAGCCCCAGGGCTTGCAATATTAGCCCAGCTTTGGCCAGCGTGAGGCCGCCGCGAACGCACGCTATCGAATTCCTTGTAGCGGCTTCAGCCCTCAGTACCGCGTGCCCCTTCCCTCGTCCGGAATCTTGAACACGGATACCGCTGCCTTCAGGTGACGCGTCTGCTCATGCAGCGACGCGGCTGCCGACGCCGCCTGCTCCACCAGCGCCGCATTCTGTTGCGTCATTTCATCCATCTGCACGACGGCCTGGTTGACCTGCTCAATGCCCGTGCTTTGCTCGTGCGACGAGGCGCTGATCTCGGCCATCATCTGCGTGAGGCGCGAGATTGACGTCGATACCTCGCGCATTGCCTGACCGGCGCGTTCTGCCAATGCCGAACCATCATTCACCTGAGAGACCGATTCGCCGATCAGTTCCTTGATCTCCTTGGCCGATTGCGCGCTGCGTTGTGCAAGCCCACGCACCTCGCTGGCCACGACCGCGAATCCGCGACCCTGCTCACCCGCACGCGCCGCCTCGACGGCCGCATTCAACGCAAGAATGTTGGTCTGGAACGCGATGCCGTCAATCACCGAGATGATCTCCGCGATCTTGTCGGAGCTCCTCGCGATGCTGGTCATCTTCTCGACCACCTGATCGACGACCCCCGTGCCGCGTGATGTCGCAGACAGCGCGTCACCTGCAAGGCTGTTCGCGTCGCGGGCATGCTCGGCGTTCTGGCGCACCGTCGCGGTCAACTCCTCCATGCTCGATGCAGTCTCCTCCAGCGATGCGGCCTGGTTCTCCGTGCGAGCCGACAGATCCGCGTTACCTGTGGCGATTTCATCGGCGCCAAGATTGATCGAGTCCGACGACTCGCGCACCGTCTTCACCGTGTGCGCGACGCTTGCCTGCATCGACGCGAGACCGGCGAACAAGCGGCCAATTTCGTTAGTGCCGCGATCGGCAATATGCTCATCGAGCTTGCCCTCGGCAATCCGTTCGAAGTGGCGGCCGGCTTCTTCGAGCGGGGCGACCACGCCGCGGCGCAACGCAACGTGGACGAACACGACACCCGCCGCGAGCGCCGCAAAAATCGCCAGACCGACGCCGCGGAAAAGGCCAAGCCGTGCATCGATGGAATCCAGATACGACTGGCTCGCTGCATCGCCAAACCGGGCGAAGTTTTGCTGCTCGGCGAGGTAGCGGTCCTGGAACCCTTGCGTCGGCTGGTCGAGGAACGCCTGGAGATTATTGGCGTCGAGGTACTGGGTCAGCTCACTCAATGCACCGTGATATGCCTGGAATTTTTCCTGCAATGCAGCCGTGCGCGCCCTGTTTTCATCGCCGGTTTTGGGCGCATTGACGAAGGCGGTAAACGACTTGTCCGCCAGCGCCAACTGCTCGCGCGCATGCTGGACAATGTCGACCGGTTCGGAGCCGCCGCGCGCCATGCGGGTACCGGCGCGCGACAGGTTGATCCGTGCATCCATCAGTCGCTGAGTAGTTTCATTGACCTCGTTGACTTGCTTGAGCGCGATGTTCGACAGGTTACCGACATCATCGTGAGTGGCGGTCAGCGACCAGAAACCAAGCCCTTCCGTGACGACCTGGAAAAGACAGAACACGACTAGAACGACCAAGAGGCCGGAGGAAACACTCGCTTTTTTAAGCATATTGACGACTCTTCGTAACGTTGAATTCGATATGGCCCTTCAACGTGTCTTAGGGTGTCAAACAATCAATATCTTTCTGCAGCACCCATCCACTGCACCCGTTCGCGCCAGTACGAAACTGCGCGAAAGTGTCAGCGGGTACGTATTGAAAAAGCGATTGCAGGATGGTCGTCGAGTGATCTAAGACAGCGTTGAAACCTGACAGGCTGGCCTCTTGTTAACGGCGGTATCGACGGATACTTAAGCTTGCGAAACAGGTTCGGCTGACGTTGAATTTCTTCTGAACTGACCCTAAAAATACGGCTCCTGACAAGATCTGACAGAGGTTGCAGATACACTTCTCTTCCGGCGTTATGAGAGGCACCCTCATGGCGGGCTTTGGCACAGGTAATCAACAAGCCAGCAGCTAAGCGGCTGAATGATCGAGCGCGCCTTCGGATAGATCCAGACCAGACGAAACACCCGTTTCAGCCGACAGAACCGCCTGCAAACCCAGTGCATTTTCAACAAGAAAACGATAACGATGCCGGACACCGAAAACACCGCACTAAAAGAGATCTTCAACGAGCGCCGATTCCGCGATATGGCGCTCGACATCAAAACGGTTTATCCGCCATTCGACACGCGGCGTTTTCTCAAGATCTCGCTAGCCGGGCTCGACGACCTGACGCTGATGCAGCGTCTGCGCCGCATGACTCAGGCGCTGCATGCAACCCTTCCTGCGGACTATCGCCAAGCGCTCGAGGTTCTTCGAGCGCTGGCACTGCGCATCGAGAACGGATTCGCAACGCTCGTCCTTCCCGACTACGTTGGGCAATACGGCCTGGGCGACTTCGATGTATCGATGGACGCGCTGAAGTTTTTCACGGCCTTCGGCTCGTCCGAGTTCGCGGTGCGCGAATTCCTGCGCAAGGATCTGAAGCGGGCGCTTGCCATCATGAAAGTATGGTCACGCGATGACAGCGACGCCGTGCGGCGCCTCGCGAGTGAAGGAAGCCGTCCGCGCTTGCCATGGTCGTTCCGGCTCGACGCAATCCAGGCTGATCCTTCGCTGGCTGCGCCGATTCTGGAAAACCTGCGCTCGGACGCGAGCCTCTATGTCCGCAAGTCGGTCGCCAATCATCTGAACGATGTGACCAAATCGCATCCGGAGTGGGTGCTGGACCGGCTGGCGACGTGGCCGGTCGACAATGCTCACACAGCCTGGATCGCGAAGCGCGCCCTGCGCTCCTTGATCAAGGCCGGCAATGGCCGTGCGTTAGCTGTTATCGGAGCGGGCGGCGTCCCCGATGTGAAGATCAGCAAGTTCGCCGTGACACCTCGCCGTGTTGCACTGGGCGAGCGTGTGACCTTGTCATTCGATCTTGCCTCGAAGTGCCTGGAAAGCCAGCGGCTAGTGATCGACTACAGGATGCATTACGTGAAGAAGTCGGGCGTGACGGCCGCGAAGGTTTTCAAGCTCAAGGAGTTGACCCTCGGCGGCGGCCAAAAGGTATTGATAGAACGCACGCAGAACATACGGGACTTCACCACGCGCGTGCATTACGCCGGGCGGCACGACGTCGAGATCCTGGTGAACGGGGTATGCCTCGCCAAGGGATATTTCGATCTGAGTTGCTAACGTTCATGCGTCAGAGGCAGCAACAAGCTCCTCAACCAGCGCGCGCTCCGGTCGTTGCAACGCCTCCAGATCGCGAACGCAGATCAGGAGCTGGCGCGTAGCCCAGCGGTCAGTCAACTCCACCGTGTGCACGCCCGGCGTCCCTCGATGCCGTTTCGCGGCGGTCGCCGGCACGATCCCCAGACCGGCGCCCTGCTCGACCATGCAGCAGATGTTTTCGAAGGTCCGCACCCGCGCGCGAAAATAGAACTGCTGCCCGGCAAATAGCGCCTGCTCGCCCAGATAGTCCTGCAATGCGCTGCCGGCGCTCAAGCCGATGAAATCTTCCTTGACCACGTCCCTGAGCGCGACGCGACGACGCCCACTGAGCGCGTGATCACGCGCGACGATCAGAACCAGTTTGTCGGTTGCGAACGGAAACGTCTGCAATGTCCCGTGCTCGAGCGCATCGGAAACAATGCCTATCTCCGCGGAACCGTTAAGGACGGCCTTGACGGTCTCGGTGCTCTGCCGCTCCTTCAAATCGATGTGCACGTTCGGGTTAAGCCGAAGAAATCCGGCGAGGGGACGAGGCAGGAACTCCGTTATCGCTGCAGTGTTCGCCCACACTCGAACACGCGTTCTACGGGCCTCGGAGTGCTCCCCCAGTTCACCCTGCATCCGTTCGATCTGGCTGAGTACCAGACGCGCATGGTGCGCCAACGTGTCCCCTGCCGGCGTGGATTCGACACCACGGCGGCCTCGCTCCAGCAACGGTAGCCCGAGCGCTTCCTCCATGCCGCGCAAACGCGCACTGGCAGACGGCAACGACATGTTTGCTTGAGCCGCGCCGTGCGTGATGCTGCCGGTTTCGAGGATGAACAGGAAAAGGCGCAGGTCTATCAGATCGAAGCGCATGGCCGAAGGTATTTTGTTGATCAGCCTTAGTTATACCCTAAGGCACGGTACGTATCTTCCGCATTGTGGGCGTTGCGAATCCGGGGAAAATAAGGGCAGGTCATTTTCCTGCGAAGTTTTCCTCCGAAGCACCACTGACAGCACCCATGACAGCATCAATGACCTCTCCTGACACCGCGCGCATCGCTGCCATTACGTTGACCTTCCTGCTGGCCGGCACTGTAAAAGGCGTCACCGGCATGGGCCTGCCGACCGTGGCAATGGGTGTGCTCGGAACGCTCATGCTGCCCGCCGAGGCAGCTGCCCTGCTGATCCTGCCGTCGCTCGTCACCAACGTCTGGCAGCTTCTCGCAGGTCCGCGCCTGGGTGCGCTTGTCAGGCGCTTCTGGCTGATGATGACGGGCATCGTGATCGGAACGGTAGCCGCGGCGTCGTTCATAGCCGGCAGCGGCGGCGTCTGGGCCACGACCGGGCTTGGAGCCGCGCTAACGCTCTATGCGGCCTCCGGCTTGCTGTCCTGGCACTTCACCGTGCCGCCACGGCATGAACGGCGCCTGTCTCCCGTCATTGGCGTGGTGACCGGACTTGTCACTGGCGCAACAGGCGTGTTTGTTGTACCAGCGGTCCCCTATCTTCAAGCGCTTGATCTAAAAAAAGAAGATCTCGTCCAGGCCCTCGGACTATCATTTACGGTGTCGACCGTGGCATTGGCGATCGGGCTTGCTCGGGCAAGCGCGTTCACAACCACCGATCTCACCAGTTCGCTGCTCGCCGTCGTCCCTGCGTTGCTCGGCATGTGGGCCGGTCAACGCATACGCGGCCACATCAGTCCCGCGACCTTTCGCCGATGGTTCTTTTTCTGCATGCTGGCGCTCGGTCTTCAGCTGCTGTTGCGGCATTTGATTTAAGCGTTGCACCTGGAACATGCCACCGGCTTCGACCGTCTGGGAGACCTGACGCAATGCTCTCGCCAATACTCGAAACGCTGGGCGCGCTGGCAATATTGGCCAGCCTCGCGATCCACCTTCGCACGTTTCTCGGTAGGCACCGCTAGTCTGGACGAACCGCACCCAATAGCTCGATGAATGCCAGCCTGCTTAGCGCCGTCCTGCTTAACGCCAGCCTGCTTAGCGCCGTCCTGCTTAGCGCCGTCTTGCTTAACGCCGTTCCGCAATCCCGGTCAGCAATTCGACGAGCGCGTCTGCATCGGATTCCGTTGTGCGCCACGACGACACGCTGATCCGGAACGCCGGCCTCCCCTCCCAGACTGTCGCGCCAAACCAGGCCTCGCCGGATGCCTGGACCGCTTCCCGGGCAGCAACGGTGAGTTCATCGGTATGGGCGCGAACCAGGATCTGGTTCAGCGTGACGCGGTTCAGTATTTCAAATCCCGCCTGCTCCAGACCCTGTGCAATACGACGCGCCAGCGCACAATGTTTGTTCACCATTGACGCCACTCCCTCACGCCCCAGCGATCGCAACGCCGCCCACACCGGTATTCCGCGAGCCCTTCGCGAAAACTCGAGGGTCAGGTTTTTCTGGGCGTCTCTCGCCCCGCTCAAATAGACCGCGTCGCTGTTCATCGCGGCGGCAAGTGCTTCGCTGTCGCGGCAGATTGCCATCGCGCAGTCATAGGGTGTGTTCAGCCATTTATGGGCGTCGGTAGTCCAGCTATCGGCCCCTTCAATGCCTTTCGTCAGTCCCGCATGCGAGGACGCACGCGCCCACAGACCGAACGCCGCGTCGACATGAACCCAGGCACCCGCAGCCTTCGCTTGGGGAATGAGCATGTCGAATGGATCGAATTCGCCCGTGTTGACCTCACCCGCCTGCAAACAAAGGATGGTCATGTCATCCAGCGCAGGCAAGCGTTCCGCGTCTACTTGACCATGATGGTTGACCGGTGCGAACACTATGTTCTTCATGCCGAAACCAAGCAAACGAAGCGCTTTTTTCACGGTGATATGCACGAGCTCGGACACCACGACCTTGACCTCCGGAGCACCTGTCAGTCCGTCGTTGTCGAAGTCCCAGCCCTGGCGTGCAAGCAGTACGCGACGCGCGGCGGCAAGGCAGCTTAGCGTGCACGCCGTCGCACTGGTTCCAAATCCCACGGCGCTCTCGCGAGGCAGATCCAGCGCGTCGAGCACCCACCCCGCCGCCACGCGTTCAAGCGTGGCCGCGACCGGCGAATTGTCGAATGACGATGCGCATTGGTCCCATGCCAGCATCAGCCGTTCTGCGGCAGCAGCAGCGGGCAACGCCGCGCCAATCACAAAACCGAAGTAACGAGGTCCGTTCGAGACCACCGTGCCGGGCGAACCGATGTCGTCCAACATCTGCAGCACATCTTCTGGCGCATGCCCGCGTGCCGGTAGCGGCTCGTTGAATGCGGCAAGCGCCTGCAGCGCGGCTTGATCGGGAAATACTCGTCGCGCCGGGATGGACTCGGTATAGCGTCGAGCGCGATCATCGGCGTCGGTCAGCAGTGTTAGCTCGTTCATGGACTTTTCGATTAAGGATTAGCTAGGCAAAATATTGGGTCGGCGTCACGCCAAAGGTCCGGCGAAACATTGCAATGAACGCGCTGACGTTTTCATATCCAAGGTCGAGCGCAATCGTCGTGACGGCCACGCCCGATGCAAGCATCTCCAACGCCCGCATCAGACGCGCGCGTTGCCGCCATTCGGAAAAACTGAACCCCGTCTCATCGATAAACCGTCGAGTCAAGGTTCGCGTCGCAACGCCACCCCATTGGGCCCACTCTTCCAGACGGCGGTTATCAGCGAGATTGTCGGCAAGCGCGCGAGCGATCCTGAGCACGCGTGCATCACGCGGCATTGGCAAGCCAAAGGGTTCACGCGGTAACGAGCGAATTTCATCGAGGATGACACCTGCCACGCGCATCTGCGCGTCGTCCAGCATGTCGTCGTGCCAGCTAGCCGCGCGGCTCACGGCCTCGCGCAACAGGCCGGAAGTGCGAATCGTGCAGGGTTCATCGGGAAGATCCGCACAGGCGCTTTCGGTGACGTAGACGCTCCACCCTGCAAAGGCTCCGTGTGAACGAACTGAATGCGCACGCTCCGGCGGAAGCCAGACTGCGTGGATAGCAGGCACGACCCATTGGCTGTCACCGGTTCCAACGGACAGCAACCCGCGAAGCGCACCGAAGATCTGACCACGGGCGTGACGATGAGACCCGGTGACACGCGCGGCGTCGCCGGTCAGCTCGACGGCGAACAGCACGGGGCCGTCGGCCGTAAGCGTTTTTGCAGGATCAAGAAGCGGAGCGGACATGGCCGGGAAATCCTCTGGAGCGTCTTTTATACCGCAGCGCCAAGCCTGCGCACAATATAAAAGTCCCTTTCATCGGGCGGCATGTTAAGCGCGCAAGTCATCGGATTCCCGTTATCCGCGCTCCCTGTCCACCTACCGTTGCCAAGGAGCTCCCGATACCGACGCCACCTTCCCATATTGCTGCGACGCTTTTCGCACTATTGCGATATCGATCTCACCGTCGTCGGCCAGCGCTTTCAGCGCTGCAATCACAATAGACGCACGATCCACTTCAAAGAACTCGCGCAATGCCTGACGGGTGTCGCTGCGACCAAAGCCGTCGGTGCCAAGCGTCACATAACGACGCGGCACATAGGCGCGGATCAGTTCGGGCACGGCGCGAACATAGTCGGTTGCCGCGATCACCGGGCCGCGCGATGCGCCGAGCATCGTGCCCACATATGGCGCGGGCGCCGTCTCGCCAAGACGCGCAAGCCGCTCAGAGCCCATGCCGTCGCGCTGCAACTCAGTGAAGCTCGTCACGCTCCATACCGCCGCCTCAATGCCCCAATCGTCGCGCAACATCCGCTGCGCCGCGATGACCTCGCCGAGAATCGCGCCCGCACCGAGCAACTGCACCTGCGCCGTGGCGTCCGGTTCCGTCGCAAGCGGATACATGCCTTTGAGAATGCCGTCGCGCAATGTATCGAGGTCACCGCCGGGCACCGATGGCTGCGCGTAATTCTCGTTCATCACCGTGACGTAATAGAACACGTCGCGTTGGCGCTCGACCATCTCGCGCATGCCTTCGTCGACGATAGCCGCAACTTCATAGGCAAACGCCGGATCGTATGCACGGCAGTTCGGTATCGTCGATGCCACGAGATGGCTGCTGCCATCCTGATGCTGCAGCCCTTCGCCGCCGAGCGTCGTCTTGCCCGCGGTCGCGCCGATCAGGAAACCGCGTGCGCGCTGGTCCGCCGCCGCCCAGATGATGTCGCCAATGCGCTGGAAGCCGAACATAGAGTAATAGATGTAGAACGGCAGCATGGGCAGGTCGTGCACGCTGTAGGACGTCGCCGCGGCAATCCACGACGACATGGCCCCCGCTTCCGAAATGCCCTCTTCGAGAATCTGTCCCTTGGTGTCCTCGCGGTAATACAGCATGGAACCGAGATCTTCCGGCTCGTACAACTGCCCGAGCGGTGAATAGATGCCGACTTGCCGGAACATGTTCGCCATGCCGAACGTACGCGCCTCGTCGGCAACCACCGGCACAATGCGGGGCCCAAGTGTGGCGTCTTTCATCAGCGTGCCGAACATGCGCACGATCGCCATGGTGGTCGACATTTCCTTGCCCGCCGCGTCGATTGCGAACTGACCCCAGGTTGTCATCGGCGGGACGATCAGCCCCTTCGACGCCACTCTCCGCCTTCTGGGCAGATAGCCTCCAAGGCCTGCGCGTCGTGCGTGCAGGTACTGCATCTCGGGGCTGTCTTCGGCAGGTTTGTAGAACTTCACTGCCTCGACATCGGCGTCAGACAGCGGCAGGCGAAAGCGATCGCGAAACGCCTTGAGGTCGTCGAAGCCAAGCTTCTTTTGCTGGTGCGTGGTCATTCTGCCCTGGCCCGACGTCCCCATGCCGAAGCCCTTCATCGTCTTGGCGAGGATCACCGTTGGCTGGCCTCGGTGACCCAGCGCTTTCGCATAAGCCGCATGAAGTTTGCGCACGTCGTGGCCACCGCGACGCAAGCCGTCGATATCGTCGTCACTCAGATGCGAAGCCAACGCGGCAAGCTCGGGATTCTGGCCGAAGAAACGTTCGCGGTTATAACCGCCATCGTTGGCCGAGAAGGTTTGGAACTGACCATCGACGGTATGCGCGAACGCGCGCAGCAACGCGTTCGTCTGGTCCCGTGCGAAGAGTGCGTCCCAGTCGGAGCCCCATAACACCTTGATCACATTCCAGCCAGCGCCAATGAACTGCGCTTCGAGTTCATCGATAATGCGACCGTTGCTGCGCACCGGACCATCGAGCCGCTGCAGGTTGCAATTGATGACGAAGACGAGATTGTCGAGTTGTTCGCGCGCGGCCAGCGACAACGCACCAATCGATTCCGGCTCGTCCATCTCGCCATCGCCAAAGAAGCCCCACACCTTGCGGTCCTGCGTCTTTGCCAAGCCACGGTTTTGCAGGTAACGCATGAAACGCGCTTGATAAATCGAGTTGATCGGGCCAATGCCCATCGAGCCCGTGGGGAACTGCCAGAAATCCGGCATGAGCCACGGATGGGGATACGAACACAGCCCGGGTCCCGCTATCTCCTGCCGGTAGTGCTGCAAATGTTCTTCGCTAAGAAAGCCTTCGAGGAACGCGCGAGCATAGACACCCGGCGATGAATGCGGCTGGAAATACACCAGGTCGCCACCCGTGCCCTCACCGGCGTCGGGCGCACAGGCGCGGAAGAAATGGTTGAAACCCACTTCGAAGAGATCGGCCGCGGAGGCATAGCTCGCAATATGGCCGCCGAGTTCGCCATAAGCCTTGTTAGCGCGCACGACCATCGCAAGCGCATTCCAGCGCAAGGCGCCGGCAAGCTTTTCCTCTATCTCCAGATTGCCCGGATAACGCGGCTGCTCTGCAACAGCAATGGTGTTGATATAAGGCGTGACGCGCGCCCGCGACGACTCGATACCCAGCGACAGCGCATGTTCCGCGAGGCGGTCATAAAGGTACTGCGCACGATCGCGGCCCACGTGTTCCGTGACTGCGTCCAGCGCCTGCAGCCATTCGGCGGTTTCCTCGGGGTCGCTGTCTTCTCGACCTCGGGATATCGACAGAATCTGTTCGCTTCCGCTGGATAAATCAGTCATGGCACGGCTCCGCATTGAATGAGGGAATAGCGTTGGCTTTTCAATACAGCTTAACTATTGCGCCGCAGAATGTGCCACTGATTTGCTTTTAATCAGACTCCGGGATAGTGTATTTATTCCGTGTATGCCCACTTCTCCAGAATATTCGAGCTATGACCACATCGCCTAAACGCCTGGACCGTATCGACATCGGCATCCTGAACCAGTTGCAGCAGAATGCGCGCATCACTAATTCGGAACTGGCGCGGGCGGTCAACCTGTCGCAGACACCTTGTTTTAACCGCGTGCGAGCGCTCGAAAAGCTGGGACTGTTCAAACAGCAGGTCACGTTGCTGAACCCCGAACCGCTCGGATTGCGGATCAACGTGTTCATTCAGGTCAGCCTGACGAAACAGGACGAAGACGCGCTGCGGCGTTTCGAAGAAGCGATCGGCGAGCGGCCCGAGGTCATGGAGTGTTACCTGATGACTGGCGACGCGGACTACTTGCTGCGCGTCATGATGCCGGACATCCAGTCGCTGCAGCGCTTCATCATTGAGCGGCTTACAAAGATCCCGGGGATCTCGAACATCCGTTCAAGCTTCGCGCTCAAGCAGGTGCGGTACAAGACGGCGTTGCCGCTGCCGCTGTCGGGCTTGACCTTGCACGAACCTGACGAGAACACGGATACGGAGTGGAGTTAATGGCTCGATGAACGATCCCATTGGCGTGGAAAGCGTATCGAATGGCATGGTTGCCGCAGCGCGTTCGGTTGCCGCTCGGTAGAGTCGAGGGGGTCAATCACACCAGGAGTACATGATGCGCGCTGAAGATATCCTTCCCGATCACGTCAACGAGACCACGCTTAACGGCATCGCCATTCGCAAAGGGACTGTCGGTGCTTTCATCGCCAATGCGCGAGTCTGGGCCGATCCCCTGACGCCTGAGAACGGGCGTACGGCGGCGGAGAACGATATTGTCGAGGCCCTGCCCGCGTTGCGCGCGCTTGGCTTGTTCGATTTGCTGGAGATTCGCGACCCCGGCTTAAGAGCGCTGGTCGACTCGCACTAACTCATCGAACGCACTGGCACTCCAGCGCTCCCCTGCCGAAAGTCCCGCGGCGACATTCCGAAGGCCGCGCGAAAGCGACGATCTGTCGAAGATCTCGATTCTCAAATCGATCCACACAGTTCGAGTGCGAAACTTGAGGAAGTCAAAAATTATGTTTCGAGTTCCGCGTGACTACCTAGTTTGACCAGGGATCGTCCTTCACTACAACGGCCTTCGCCGCTTGCGGACTTACCATCTCCGCGCGCATCGCTGAAGCGCCCGAGGCAGGCTGTGACGGTTGGGGCGGCGACAGCGACGGTTTGCCTCCAGGTAGCGGCATCGCGGCATGCTCTGCTGCTTCGAGCGCATCAGGCGGCAACGGCGGAGGACCGGCCAGGGTCCGCACGGGCGCGCCCGTTGATTTGTCCTTGGCCGAGCCCGTTAAAAAAATCCGCGATGGCAACGAGAAATGACGCAGCGTGAGCACCTCAAGCGGCCCGGCACCTGCGTCGCTGCGCAGTATCACCCGCAGCGGCACGCCCAAGCTTGCGTCCGGGGTCCACGAGAGCAGGTACCGAGCGCTGTCCAGCGGCGTGATCTTAGCTCGCTCGAGCAGGCGAATCAGACCGAAGCGGCCCTGTGTGTCGAACGCGGAGCGCACGCCGCTCTGCTGCGTCTGCCATTCAAGGCGCGTGATGTTCTCCAGCGATTCGCCCGGCCAGATGAACGGCATCCACTCTTCCTTCTGATTGAAGTAGTGCAACTCGCGCCCCGACAGCACGAACCTCACGTCAATCACCTCAGGCGTCGCCACTGCGCGCAGCTCGTAGCGAACGTTCGCGTCTCCAGATGGGAAGAGCACGGCGGAAGCCCGAGTAAGCGTGTTGAGTGCCGCGAGGAAGTTCGGATCGACCGTCAACGCGCCGTGGTTCGCTCCTTGCGCAAGCACCCAGCGGTCGCCCTGACGCTCGATGATGCCCGCCAATTGCGTCGTCACGAACTGGGCGATCACGCCGTTGTCTATCCGCATGAAGCGCGCCATCTCCGGCAGCGACGCGTCGTTGTCCGAATCGGCGAACGGGTAGCGGCCCTTCAGGAGACGATCCCAGTCGGAGACGATGCCGCTGCGCCAAGTGTCGTTCAGGTTCGATGCCGCAGGCTGCAGCACGACCTGCCAGGTCTGCTCGAGCGGCGCCTCGAAGAGACTGCCGAAACCGCCCCATTGTTCACCGAGGCTGGCGGCAACCCGGCTCGCATAGTCGCGGCTATCCGTTATGTCCGACGTCTTGCCTTGCAGGACGGCCTGAGCGGCTGTGCGGGACATGGCGTCAGGGTCGCGGCTCGCCATGGTCTGCTGCAACTTCAGCCGCATCGCGGTGACTCGTTCCAGGTAGCGCGGCACGCTGAGCTTGCCTGTCGCGGTGATTTGCCCCGCAGACTTGCCGTTGCTATCAGCGTTTCCCGATCCGACCAAATTGCTGCCACTCAGGCGCAGCACCGGCCCGAATGCTGCCGCAAGCGGTGCGGCGTTCTGCGGTGGTGCGACCTTCGAGGGGTCTTTTTCGTCAGCACCGACCAACTGCTGCGCCTTGCTTATCAGCGAATCGGAAAGGGACTGAGAAGCCGCGCCCGCGCTTGCCTGATACACGATCACGTTCACTAGCGCCGCGAGCGGCGAGCGCTGCGGATCGGCCAGCAAAGTCAACTGGTCGATCGTGCCCGAGAGTGTCGTATCCGGCTGCCAGCGGATGCTGTTGAGGAACTGCTGCCACGCGCTCGCGTAGTCGGCGAAATACCGTTGTCGCAGCTCGGCTTTGAGCGACTCCGTTGACGCCGTGATGGCCTTGGCGTCCGACATCACCCAGTCGCCCGCAACGGTGCGGTGCTCGCTCGCCTCATCGATGGCCTTGGAAATGCGCTCGTCCCAGGCCGCGCGCGTGAACACGCCCGCCACGGTTGCCGTCGTATTGAACAGGCCTCTGCTGCTCGTTTCCCCCAGCAGCGTGGCCAGCGACATGGGCGGGTACTTGCTGCGGTTCTCGTCGAGAACCTGCTGGTAGATGACGTCCGTCGAGTTCTGCAGACCGATCACACCAATGATGGTCTGGCGCGTCGCGTTGATGAGCGACGCGTCTGGGGTGATCGCACGCAAGGCGCCATCCGGGCCGGCATGCTCGCGCAAGTGGTCCGTGTAGAACCCGATAAGGCGGTGGCGCAGATCGTCCCAAGCGCCATCGCTCAACGTTGAACTGGCAAGGCGAGCGGGCTCATCCGTTGCGAGCAGTTGCGCCTTGAGGAACGGCGCGTCCGCATGCTCGGGTCTAGCGAGCATCAGGTACGTTTTGAGCGTCGCGTAAGCGCCTTCTAACTGAGCTTTTCCGCCGCTGGCAATTTCTGCATCGGATAACGAAGTGAGTTGCTGTAGCTTGCCCTCAAGCCGAGTCTGGATCGGCTGAATCAGGATGCGGCTGCTCGCGATTCCGTAGGCAGGCCAGAGCGCCGTGAGCAGCGCCTCGTCGCGGTTTAGACCGAAACGCGTGTACCACGGTGCGCCGTCATGTTGACGGACTTCGAACGTGTCGATTTGCTTTTGCAGGCGATTCAGAGTGAGTGCGGACTGCGTGCGATCGTGCACGGTCGAGAACTGGGTCAGCGTGTCGCCGGCGCTCTCGATCGTGGCGCGGTTGTTCACACCGGACACTACGGCGCCCGTTATCCAGATTGCCGCCGCGCCAGTCAGGAGCCACGCGGTGGTCATCGACAACGAGAATCCGACGCGGCGGCCGTGGACCCGACGGCTGTGAGCGGCGATGGTCTGCCAGACGCCCCGAGGAAAATCCCCTTCGGTCGCGATATGCGGCTCAGCGGCACGGAGTTTGTCTTGCAAGGCGTCTGCGGTGCTCTTGGTGGATAGCGGCGCGAAGAGAATGCCCTGCACTGCATTGCGCCAGGTTCGCGACTGGCTGATCTGCGCAACCAGCCCTGACAGGGCACTGCCGTACTGCGCGATATGCTGCGATAGCTCAGCGGGATACCGGTCTGCCCGGCTCTTCATAAGACGCAGGACGCCAGCATCGGCGAGGTTGTCGGTGAGAGCGCGCAGCGAGGCATCGATGTTCTCCGTACAGGCTCGCCCAGACCACGTGCAGCCAATCGCCTCATCTGGACTCGATGTTTCTCTTTTGAACTCGGTCGCGTTGAGCAAGTAGGCAGGCGCGGCCCAGCGCAGCGCACGGGCGTTGCGCGCGAGCAGTTGAGTGGTCCGCCCGGCGTCGAATGGCTGTTCGCTGGTGGTGGCGGCCTGTACGACTGCCACGATCGCGTCAACCGGACGCCAGCGGCGCAAGCGGCGGATTCGGTCGAGCCATGCCGTGTCTACCTGTTCACCAACCCGCGTCGCGTACAGCAGGACGGTGTCGCCCGAGATCGTGTAGCCGTTTTGCGCAAGCTCAGGTGAGAGGCGCTCGATGAGCGGTTGATCTCCAGTAACCGCTATCCATCGATCCCGGTATTGCCACCAGCAGCCGTGACGTTCGCGAAGAATGTCGCGTAGCGCCGTCGCCCGATCGTGTGTTTTGTTGTCTTCGGATGTGCCGCTCTCAACACCTGCCCGTTTGTCCATATCGAAGCGAGCTAACCATCGTGCCGCTCTCAGGGACGCGATCCAGAGCAGAACCGCCTCAAAGTATTTCACGAATATGATCGACAGCAGCAGGGCACTTAGCAGGCACAGTTCGACGACGATCCGGATTTCGAGGGACCATCCGTGACGCGCCCCCTCAACCCATGCTGCGATATCCAGCGCGACGAAGATGATGCCGATCGCGATGCCAATGAAAAGCCCGACAGGTAGTGTTTTATGTTCGTTCATATCGATTTTCTGCACACGAGGGCGACCAGCTCTCCATCGTGATGGCTCACGACTAATTGCGGATCGCCGGTCGACCCGGCATTCGCGGCTGCAAGGGCGGTCGCGAGCCATGCGCCGCCTCCCGAGCAATCGCCTACCGTCGTCTCAAGTGCTATCCACTTCGTTTGTTCGGGTAACGCGGCCGATTTCCTGATGGCGCTTGCCTGCTCGCTGGAAACGCCATGCACCCATGCCGTGCTCACCTGTTCGATGGTCGTCTCACCCCAACGGGCCGCGAGTCCAGTTGTGTTGGCGATTGCATCCAGGCCGCCTCTTGCAGGACGATGCAGACGTAGCGCCGACAGTGTTGCCGCCTGCGCAAGGCGCGGGGCTCCCACCAGCAGCGCCGCACCCATCTCCGCTACGCTGTCACCTAACATTTGGCTAATGGCATTGCGAAGCTCGATCGCAACGACAAGATGGGCAACACCGCTGTCCCTATCGTCGAGCCATGCGTCGGTGGTGAACAGCGGAACCCCTCGTTCGTTTTCTACGATCTCCACGCTGAGCGCAGGCGCGTTCTTGACGAGCAGATCTCTTAGTCGCGTTTGCACCACTGCGAACTCAAGCTTCGAACGCAAATGTAGCTCGACGTGAAGCGAAGTTCGCGATGGCAAGGCATTAAGCTGTTGGGTGATGTCGCCGATCAGTCTCTGCAGGAGCCATTCGCAGACGGCTTTGTGTCGTGCGTATTCGTCCAACTCATTGCCGGGACAAAACCGCTTATCGGGAATTTCGATCCAGCGTGCGTTCACATCGCTATCAGGCATTGCCGCGCTCTGCCGCGTTTTAACTTGCACGGAACCGTCGCGGACACTCTGCAGCAGATTGTCTGCATCGTTAGAAGCGAAACACCACGCAGTGCCCAAGATCGCAAGCGGCACGCTCGCCACCGCGTGGCACGACTGTTCGATCCGCTCACTGACGCGATTGTTCGCAATCGCTCCACTACGTCGAACGTAGCCGTAGGCGAGCCACAAGCAAAGCAAAAGCGCCCACAGGAGAAGCGGATAGCCGGCTACGCAGATCCAAAACGACGGGGTATTCGTGGGACGGCCCGGTGGCCACAGGGTGATCGTCAGCGCGGGGCCTGCGCACATAATCATCAGCAACAACGCAGCCCAGAGGGGCTTTAATGGTTGCGGCGGAAGCGGCACAGTTACCCGCGGCGGAATGCGATTGAAATCGACGGGCATCAGTTACCGAACCTGTGCGCCGTCTGACGAACCGATAAGGTACGCGCCACATTGCGTGTGATCACCCTCGCGCGAAAGCGGCGTGGCGCCGTCCTTCATGCGGCCGCTTCCTTCGGTGATTTCGTTGTCGCCGTGGATCGGGCAGGACACCTTGTCGCCAATGCGCGCGGCACGCCGTCCCTTGACTTTGATGCGGTCTGAGCCGGTGAGAATCTTTCCGCCGTGGCTCGTGTCATCGCCTTCGTATGCTAGTTTCTTCATAAAACCCTATGATTTGTGGACTTCTGCTAAAAACCTATTTGCAAAGAATCTTTTCAAAACACGTGCATCGCGTAAAAATAATTTGTATCAACCATGTGTATAGTCAGTAACCAAGCTTATCGAGCGCTGATCGAATGGATGCAGCATCTTTATATGGATAATGCACTTGCTTTTTGCCAATCATGCTGCCCCATCCTTCTCCGAGTTTTCTCATGATGTCGAGTTGAGGCATAAATGGTTTACTCGGATTTTTTTGTGTGTATCTATACACATAAATCTTGTAATAATCGCCCTGGAGGTCCGATGCCCACGAGTTCGTAGACCATTTCACCAGCACGATCACGTCTTGCCTTCTCCGGTAAAAAACCGTAACGATGTCCGGACTGCTACCTTCTATCTCGTAGTTATCGATGACTCGTGGAATTTGGCTTTCGCACATCCATCGTAAATTTACTGAGTGATTGGACTGTCCTATTGCTGGTTCTCCGTCCGGCAAAGCGCGAAATTCCAGGTCGCATCCTTCCTCCATCTGTTCTGCGGGGATTTTATGGAGAATGGATCCGTCACACCATCCAGGTACCGGCCATGCAACGGCGAACGCAAAAAATAGCTGTAAAATCCGCATTCGATTGCCATGCTCGTTATCCATTTAACGTCAATCTCCGTTTTTTGACCGCAAGGAAGATATCTCTGGTTAATCACCGGCAATGCCCGCTTTGCAGCATTTTCTGGCTGCCGAAGGTTTATTTTGACCCTATGCTTCGATAACTCTCTTTGGTGATGTCATCGTATGCATTTCGGCGAATGGAGGCATCGTTGCTACATATCAGATTGGATATTTTCCTCTCTCCCCTGTATACAACAATGCCAGCGGAGAATGCAGGACCATCCTCAGTCTTGACAGTCTTATCATATAGATAGTAGGTATACCCGGATCGCGAAATCCGAATGTGTGCCTCTCCGCCGCCGGCATATGGGGTATTAGAGAAATAAAAACTCTGTCCCTTAGATATGCCGCGATCTGAAAGCTCCAGATTAATCTGGCTACCAACACCATTTCGGTATGTAAAGATGCCTGAATCCTTGGATCTGCATAGTGACGAGACTGATTTCGGCATCTCGCAGTTGAATATGATAGCCTCATTGTCCTTGCATATTCCTTCGGAATGAACGCCTGAAATGGCAGCTAAATTAATTAACGAGATGAGGACAATTTTAATTTCGTTCACACCTTCCACCGGCTCTCAAGGTCGACCGTGGAACTAGTTCCGTCCGCTGATGATGACCGTCTAATATCAATTAGTTGCATCCGGTTTATTGCGCAAAAATCTCTTAACGTCTATGGCAGTTTTATACCGAAAACGCGACTGTCGGCCACCATCGTAGCCGTCTATTCCCGTCATTGCGTCGCTTTCCGAAATCTTCTTGTTTTCTAGCAATGAACCGTCCGCGCCCGTTTTATATGCATAAATTTGATACATTTTTCCATAAGTCCCAGCCCCTCTGTTATTGATAGACCACGAAATAATCGTAAAAATGTTGACTTGACTATGAAGTTTGAAGAAAAACAAAGAATCGATCGTGGGAGCAGAGCCTTCGATAGAGTACCGAGCAAACTCTTCCCTCCGACATTCTCCGTCGATTGGGCGATACATGATCAACGTTACGGGGTGTGCATCATCCGCATTCTCAATCGCGACACGTGAATTTTTATATATTGATGTGGCATCAAATATGTTCCTTGACCGCTGTACGTCCGGACACCCAGCCGTCTCGGCATTCACAAATCCTCCGAACATTACGAAGGAGGAGAAAACTATCATCAATCGAAAATTTTTGGTAATTTGCATGCTATGCCTCTTCGATTTGAAGACCAAGAATTGACTCAACCCTATTGAACGAATTTTCCTATCCTTGTAGAAGTTTCGCAGCCGAAACAGAGCACGTCACTTGCATCCGCAACTGAGCTTACGCTGTTAATCACAGTCCACCACGCGCACATTCGATCCCTTATGCAATGTCGATCAGCATCGAAGAATACTCGCACTTCCTCGGATGAGGATCGGGGACTACGTTTTTAGTGTTTGAAACTACCGCCTTCGCCATTAATCTCATTCGCGATCATTGGATTGATATGAACTGAATCCATTTATCGATAACAGCACCATTTATCCTGACATATTCAATTCGTGCCCAATCCTCAGACTTTTCTAGAATCTTGACCGCGTCGCCTCTTACCAAATACATTTTTGTTTGTGTTTTAGAGTCTGGAATATCATAAAGATAGGCTTTGTCAACTTTAATTGTCACCACTTGGTTCAGGTTTGCACTGATGGCTGTCGTGGCGAGTTTTTTTTCAATATATGTGGCATCGGAACGATCGCCCTCTTTTCTTAGCTGGCGAGCGATTAACGTATAAGAATTTTTGTTGCTCGGCGTCGGTGGTTCACATACCATTAAATTTGTGACACCCAAATTACTAACGAGATACTGTTTAATCTTTGCGGCGTCATTAATTTGCATAGATTTCACAAATTGACCCCATAGGTCGTTAGCCCCAGAGAATTCGGAATCGATCATAGGTTTGGTGGCGTTGTATCTGTATCCAGCTACCACCCAAATGTCCGACTTTTCGGACCAATCCCCACCACAAAGCTCGCCGGTTTGCATGCTAACTACGCATCCTGATGCAATATTTAGTACCGGACAGTATTGCTTGCTTGAGTTTTCTGCCATTCCAGACGGGCCGGGGTCCACGACTCCGGCTCGCAGCACGTCCAGAACTGCGTACTTGCCCGATGGGGAAATTCTCGGCCCATATCCCCGTGCAAAAATCACTCCACCCATTGCGGCGAAAAACTCCATTGGAAACAGGGGAGTCTGGCTTCCATACGCGTCTACGAAGACCGCCTTCTTCCACCCAGGCCCGAAGGTCTTCTCTTCAACGTGTTTTAGTGGTTGATCAAAAATCAGGGTTGATCCGCTTCGAAATTCTATTCGTGTTTTGTCGACGTTCGTATCGGTTCGTGCTTGCACCGGAATCCACGCACTCGGTACGAGTGTGATAATCAATGCTGCACAGATTTTCTTCCATATACCAATTCTATTAGTCATCGTCACAACTTAAGCCATCTCGCTGCATAGCGTCATCGGCCGTTTTTAATTGACGGATAAAGGATTTGCCGGTGGAACACTTATCCACACTCCACGCGCTCTCGGTTCGATTCGATTGAGCACGAAAAGGCCGCTTGAGATGCGATTTTTCCCAATTTCCAAAAAATTATATAAATCGCCATGGCGATATCCGATTATTTCGATATTTTCTTTTTTCCCGACGTAGGAATAATTTCCTGTCAAGCAATTTCCGATTGAGTCAATTGTATAATTGACGGTAAATTTATTTTTTATTTTTGCCGTGCCCACTAATCTAGTTGACGCACTGAATTTCTTCGAATGACACGCTAGATTGCCATTTAGCATAATAATAATATTATCAAGGTCAGAAGTTAGCATATATTTTGCACCACTTATCTTGGGAATTAGTTCATATCCCACGATAGAGAAGAGCAATTTATCTTGATTAGTGAATACCATGATTTTTTCATTTTTTGCATCGGACACCCCACCTTCACTACATCTGGCGACTCTATAAGGAGAAACCTCTAGGCCGACCGGGTTAGCGCAGACGTTCCGTGGGATCGACTTCAACCAATTGTATTTGTCCGTATAGGCAATGAGACCATCATCGTTAATGGCCGAATGAACATCGAATTTCTCAAGCTCGATCTTCTGGCAACTTTCTCCAACTGACCGGATTTCATCAACCGCGTCGTACACAGTTTTGTAGACGCAATCAATATGCGGCTTCCCGCCTATCAAACTTATCGGTGCGATGACGTGGAACTTATTTCGCGATCCTTCCGAGTCAATTTCGAGAGCGACGCCGTCCCCTGCCACAGTCACTAACGCGGACGTTAATGAAGATTCGTTGACGACGAGATTCTCGTATTTGCCAAGCAATTTGCCGTCTTCATAGAATAAAACGGAGCCTGCATGTGCGCGCTCCATGCTAAGTGTGACGAGTAAACGAATTTCAAAATATGGGGTCTGACAGGCAATGCG
>NZ_MTHB01000083.1 GCF_002220365.1 Caballeronia sordidicola
CGACCACTACCGGTTCCAGTTGACGACCCAGCACGCCGCCGCTCGCATTGATCTGCGCAATGGTCATCAGCGCCGTGTCTTTGAGCGACGTTTCTGAAATCGCCATCGTGCCGGACAGGGAATGCAATACGCCCACTTTGATGGGGCCGGTATCGGCGGCGTGTGCTTTGGAAATGGGCAATTGTCCCGCGATCGCGAGCGCGCCCGACATAGAGCCGAACTTCAGAAGACTGCGTCGTTTCATTGTCTTTCCCCTTGCCGATATGTTTGTTGGAGGCGAGTGTCTGATTGATTTTTCTTATATCGCTGACGGAGAGTCAGTCATCAGGACACTGCAAGGGGTATGCCAATGAGTTGTTTAAACTGATGGTTAGCGGGTTTGAAGCAGGGAAAGGGCGATAGGCTGAATGTAGGGGTTAGCCGCGATGCATTGATTTGGTGCGGAAGCACGGAGAGCGCCTTGTGGCGGTGCGTGAGGCGTGAGGGTGGAGCGTGAGGGTGGAGCGAGAGACTAGTTGGCTCGGCGGTGGTTTTGTGCGGCCTTAGGACGGCGAAGCCGCGGCGGCGTCTACGCGATCTCGTCGTCTGTCGCGCGTGGCCTTGGCCCGTACGGTTCACCGCATCTTTTAATCCGCCAAAACTGAATATTTGAAAATAAGCGGTAATTTCCTGAATTTAAAATACCGCAGAAAAAGACAATTTTATTTATCAAGAAGTTGGCGGCAATCCCTTTAGTGGCGAGCTCACAATCCCTGATTAGCGGCGTCATTGCAAGCCCTGACGGAAAGCGAGTGTATATACTTAGTTCCGACTTGAGTAGCAGCAGCTCGGGTAGCAGCCAGGTAACGGCCAACGATACTGATACAAACACCGTTGCTTACGTCCAAGCAAACAAACCGGCGCTTTTAATCGATCAGTTGGAGGTCAAGACCGTCTGCAATCTCGGAGAAATCGCGGACAGTCCAACGGACGGTTCTGGATACTGCAGCTGAAAGGAGATACAAGAAAAACTCCTTTTGATCTCAGGAGTTCTCCGTGTAGTTGATTTGGATGTTGAGGTTCACGCTGACGTCCAGCGAGCCCTACCGATTCACCATCCGCTTCGGCACGCTCAACGCGAGCAATCCACCCAGCACCATGAACGCGGCGAGCATATACATGCCGCTGGCATTGGACGCAGTCACCTGCTTCAACCACCCCACGAGATACGGGCTCAAAAACCCCGCCAGATTCCCCAGCGAGTTAATCATCGCGATGCCGGCAGCAGCACCCGTCCCGGCGAGAAACGCCGTAGGCAAACTCCAGAACAGCGGCAACGTAGTGAGAATTCCCATCGTCGCCAAGGTCAGCCCGAGCATCGCCAAAGGCGTATTCGTCGACCACACCACCGATAACACGAGTCCCAACGCCCCCACAGCCGCGGGAACGGCGATATGCCACCGCCGTTCGCCTCGCTTGTCGGCACTGCGCGCAACCAGCAGCATGCCAATCACTGCCGCACCAAACGGAATAGCGGACAGCAAGCCGATGTCCAGCGCATCCTTTACGCCCGTCGCCTTGATAATCGTCGGCAGCCAGAAGCTCACGCCATAAAGCCCCATCACGAACGAGAAGTACGTCAGGCTCATCAACCAGACGCGGCCGCTTTTGAGCACGTCACGCACGGGCATATCCACTTTCTCGACATTGTCCTTTGCGATATTGCGCTCCAGCAGTTCACGCTCCTCAGCGGTCAGCCACTTCGCTTTCGCAATCCGGTCATCCATGAAGATGAACACAACAATCCCGACCACGATCGATGGGATGCCTTCGAGCAAGAACAGCCATTGCCATGAATGCCAGCCGTTGACGCCATCGAAGTTCTTCATGATCCAGCCCGACACCGGGCCGCCGATCAACCCCGATAACGCGATCGCCGTCATGAACAATGTAGTCATCCGTCCGCGCCGGTCAGCCGGAAACCAGTACGTCAGATACAGGATGACGCCGGGGAAAAATCCCGCTTCGGCCACGCCCAGAATGAAGCGCATGACATAGAACATGGTGGGCGTGGTGATGAACATCGTGAGGGCGGAAATGATGCCCCACGTGATCATGATCCGCGCGATCCACACGCGCGCGCCGACCTTGTGCAGGATGACGTTGCTGGGAATTTCGAAGATGAAATACCCGAAGAAAAAGATGCCCGCGCCGAAGCCATAGACGGCATCGCTCAGGCCGAGATCGGTGGTCATTTGCAGCTTTGCGAAACCCACATTCACACGATCCAGATACGCCACCACGTAACAAAGCAACAGCAACGGCGAGAGCCGCCACGCGACCTTCTTGTACGTCGCCGCTTCGAACGCGGAGGGCGGTGCGCCCGCGCCCGGTCGATGCAATTCACCCGTAGTACTGGCCATGCTGTCTCCTGACTATTTTTATCGATGGGAAAACGTGCTGTCCGATTCTAGCCGCTCGCTCCAAGCCGCAACCATCTGTTTTATATGGGGAAAACACCGATCAGACGCATCCGGCGGCGATCGTAGTCGGCCACCGGATGCCTTTCTTCACTGGCTCTTGAAAAGCGT
The DNA here is from genome assembly GCF_002220365.1 of Caballeronia sordidicola. Lineage (GTDB taxonomy): Bacteria > Pseudomonadota > Gammaproteobacteria > Burkholderiales > Burkholderiaceae > Caballeronia > Caballeronia sordidicola_C. Next base: position 2,571 of record NZ_MTHB01000083.1, read on the forward strand.
GTTTCAGGGTCCAGTCAGCGCGAAATCAGAACAATCAAACGCACCGTCCGCCATCAACTTCCAACGCGACGCCGGTGATGAACTCGGCGTCATCGGAGGCAAGATACAAGGCTGCGTTCGCGATGTCCTGCGGAGTCGAGAGACGGCCTAAAGGAATGGTCGCGAGGAACTTCTGACGGTTGGCAGGCGTGTCTTCCATGCCCATGAACTCGGACAGCAAACCCGTTTCGCCCATCACCGGGTTGATGCAGTTGACGCGGATCCTGTCCGGCCCAAGCTCAACCGCCAACGCCTTGCTCGCGATAATCACCGCCGCCTTGCTGCCGTTGTACCAGATCAGACCAGGCCGCGGCCTCACGCCAGCGGTCGATGCAATATTGATGAACGCGCCGCCGCCGACTTGGCGGAAGTAGGGCACGAATTGCGCGACGCTGAAGTAGATGCTTTTCACGTTCACCGCATAAACGCGATCGAATTCGGCTTCGGTGATTTCCATCACCGGCTTGTTCCGATGCGTCGTGCCCGCGTTGTTCACCACGACCTGCACGCTGCCGAAGTCTTCGATGGCGGCATCGAAGAGCGTTTGCCAGTCGGCTTGTTTCGTCACGTCGCCGGGGACCGCGATCGCCTTGCCGCCGCTCACCGCAATCTCGCTGGCGACGCGCTCGGCCGACGCCCCGTTGAGGTCGTTCACCACGACGTTCGCGCCTTCACGCGCAAACGTCTTCGCGATTCCTTCGCCGAATCCCGATCCGCCGCCGGTCACAATCGCGGTTTTGCCTTGCAGTCTCATGTTGTCTCCGGTCCCATGAAAGAGGGTTACTGATTAGCCATGCTTGATGGCGATGGTTTTAAGCACCGTGAAGCCATACAGCGCTTCGAAGCCTTTTTCGCGGCCATGGCCCGAATGTTTGACGCCCCCAAACGGAAGCTCCACGCCACCGCCCGCGCCGTAGTTGTTGATGAACACTTGCCCCGAGCGAACCTTGCGGGCAATGCGCATCTGCCGGCCGCCATCGCGTGTCCAGATGCCGGCGACCAGGCCGAAGTCTGTACCGTTGGCAAGCTTCAGCGCGTCGGCTTCGTCATCGAAAGGCATTGCACAGAGCACCGGACCGAACACTTCTTCGCGTGCGAGACGGTGCGCCGGCGGGACGTCGCGCAAGAGCGTAGGCGCCTGGTAAAAGCCCGCTTCCGGCGCTTCGGCAATCACTTCACCGTGGGCGGCCATCGCGATGCCGTCGTGTTGGGCATCGGAGAGAAAATCCCACACGCGTTGCTGCTGCTTCGCGCTGATCAGCGGACCGCAATCGAGATCGAGCTTGCTCGGACCAACCTTCAACGCGCTGAACGCCTCCGATAAACGCTCGAGCAAAGGCTCATACGCTGATCGCTCGATCAGCACGCGGCTGCCCGCCGAGCACGTCTGCCCCGCGTTCTGCACGATTGCCGAGACGAGCACGGGCAGCGCGGCGTCGAAGTCGGCATCGGCGAAAACGATCTGCGGCGATTTGCCGCCGAGTTCGAGCGTGACGGGCACGTGGTTATCGGCGGCCATCTTGACCACCGCCGCGCCCGTTGCCGGCGACCCCGTGAACGAGATGTGATCGATGCCCGGATGCCGCGCGAGCGCCGCGCCGGCTTCGTATCCATAACCCGTGACAATATTCAGCGCGCCTTCCGGCAAGCCCGCTTCGGCGGCGAGTTCGGCAATGCGCAGTATCGATAAACACGCGTCTTCGGCCGGCTTCACCACGCACGCGTTGCCGGCCGCGAGCGCCGCGCCGACGCTGCGGCCGAAGATCTGCAGCGGGTAGTTCCAGGGCACGATATGCCCGGTCACGCCGTGTGGTTCGCGGATGGTGAGGACGGTGTAGCCGGTTTGATAGGGCAGTGTTTCGCCGTGGAGCTTGTCGGCGGCGCCTGCGTAGAACTCGAAATACCGCGCTATGCCGGCCGCGTCCGCGTGAGCTTGCTTCAGAGGTTTGCCGGTGTCTCGCGCTTCGAGGTGCGCCAGTTCGTCCTGATGGGCGGCGATGATCATCGATAGCCTGTAAAGCACGCGTCCACGATCGGCGGCGCTCGCGTGGCCCCACGGGCCTTCGTAAGCGTGGCGCGCGGCCTGTACGGCGCGGTCGATATCGGCCGCGTTGCCGCGCGCGAGTTGCGCGAAGACCTGGCCGTCGGAGGGATCGATGACGGGAATGGTCTCGTGGCTTGCCGTCGTGACCCACTGGTTGCCGATGAAATGCTTTGCCTCTTCCATGCCTGACTCCTGTCTCCGTGGCTATTTTCGGGGGCGACCTACTGTCGCTTCATTCGATTGAACAGTGCTTCAATTACACATCATTGGTGTTACCGATCACATGGCCGACAGGCTATTCTGCACCGATTTCCTCGCGTACCGTTCACACCGGGACGCACATCCCGATTGGCTATAATGACGTAATTGCGCTGTTTCATGGGCGGACGTACAGCCTGAGTGCAGCGTTGCAGTCCGGACATTCGCGCTCCACGTGTATTGTCGCAATGCAGCAAAACGTGACGTTAGCGCGTATCGAATGCGTTTATCTCCGACACCGAATTTCCACTTTGAAGAGAGTGCACATGAGCTTTAACAACGTACCAGCAGGCAAGGATCTTCCGCAGGATTTCAATGTAATCATCGAGATCCCGGCGCAAAGCGATCCGGTGAAGTACGAAGCGGACAAGGACATGGGCCTGCTCGTGGTCGACCGTTTCATTGGGACGGGCATGCGTTACCCGGCGAACTACGGTTTCATTCCGCAGACGCTTTCCGGCGACGGCGATCCGGTCGATGTCCTGGTGATCACGCCGTTCCCGTTGCTGGCTGGCTCGGTAGTTCGGGCACGCGCATTGGGCATGCTGCAGATGACCGATGAATCGGGTGTCGACGCGAAGCTGGTCGCGGTCGCCCACGACAAGATCTGCCCGATGACGGCGCACATGAAGACGGTAGATGACGTGCCCGAGTATCTGAAGGACCAGATCAAGCATTTCTTTGAGCACTACAAGGCGCTGGAGAAGGGCAAGTGGGTGAAGGTCGAAGGTTGGCAGGGCGTGGAAGCGGCCCACAAGGAAATCACGGAAGGCGTGGCTAACTTCAAGAAGTAAGCTGGCAAAGGCGAAGATCGTCAAAAGGCCGCCCGGTCTTGCCCTGAAAAGGCGAGGCCGGGCGGCCTTTTCTATGGGAGCTGTTGGTGAGCCAGCGATCTCGATTGCGGCGGCGTTTTAACGCACCGGAGCATTTCGCGTGAGCCGCATGGTCATTGCATTGTTATCGATCTTCTACTTTAGTGAGTTCGCCGGCTTCGTCCGGGTCGGCAATCGTGCTGGAATCGGCTTCCACTTGCGCGGCCGGCATGACTGCCGCCAATGCCAGATCTCCCCGTACCAACTGCCATTTCCGCGCGACCGTCAACCGCTTCACCCAATATTCGGCTCGCGATGCTTCCGCCCGGCCACTCAACTCAAACGACGCGCGCACGGCTAAGGGCTTGCGCGATCGGGTATATCTGGCGCCATCGCCACTGACATGCTTGGCGAACCGCGCGTCGACATCGGTTGCAATCCCTGTATAGAGACTGCCGTCGGCGCATTCGATGAGGTACAGGAACCAGGGCATGGAGAAAGGCAAAAAGAGCGAAAAAGGCGAAAGCCGCAATGCCGCGCATTATCCCTCAAGCCTCGGCCCTGGAGCCCGCTCAGACAAAATCCCGCGACTTCGGCGAGAATAACTGTTCCGCGCTGCACCAAGCGCCCGGCACTCAGCCCGAACACGCTCCAAACACGCCCGAAGCGAGGTAAGCCTGTTGAACCGCAAGGTCGAAATACATGTGGTCGATTCGCTCGATTCCGTGACCCCGGACGAATGGAATCGTCTCGCCGGTGACAATCCGTTCGTCCGGCACGAATTCCTGTCAGCGTTGCAGGACACCGGTTGCGCGGTGGCGCGCACCGGCTGGCGACCGCATTTCCTGCTGCTCAAGCGGGACGGCAAGCTGACTGGCGCCATGCCGCTCTACCTCAAGAAACATTCGCGAGGGGAGTACGTCTTCGATCACGCCTGGGCCGACGCCTTCGAGCGAAATGGCCTCAAGTACTATCCGAAGGGACTATCGGCGGTGCCGTTTTCGCCGGTGACCGGGCCGCGCCTGATCGCCGCCACGCACGAGGAGCGCGTGATGCTCGCGCGCGGCGCGATCGAGTTGACCAAGCAATTGGAACTGTCTTCACTGCACGTACTGTTTCCGCAAGAGCAGGATCTCGAAGCGCTGACCGAAGCCGGCTACATGCTGCGCGAAGGCGTCCAGTTTCACTGGGAGAATGCACCCGGTGGCTACGACAGCTTCGACGCGTTCCTCGCGACCATGAGCCACGACAAGCGCAAGAAAGTGAAGCAGGATCGTCGGCGCGTAGTTGATGCCGGCGTCACCTATACGTGGCTGCGCGGCGCGGAAATAGACGAGGCAGCGCTCGATTTCTTCTACGCCTGCTATGAAAATACCTATCGCGAGCACTGGAATCCGCCGTATTTGTCGCGCGAATTCTTCGGCCAGATCCACGCCGCCGCGCCCGGCAGCATCTTGCTCGTGATCGCCGAAGCGGACGGCCAAAGGCTCGCGTGCGCGCTGAACATGATCGGCGGCGACGTGATGTTCGGCCGCTACTGGGGCACGAAGGAATTCATCTCGGGACTGCATTTCGAAACCTGCTACATGCAGGGAATCCAGTATTGCATCGAGAACCGGCTTGCCCGTTTCGAAGGCGGCGCACAGGGCGTGCACAAGATGTCGCGCGGCATGTTGCCTACGCCCACGTGGTCCGCGCATTGGGTCGCGGACCCGCGGTTTGCACACGCGATCAGTGAATTCCTCGACGAAGAAACGGCGGCGATGGACCAGCATATCCAGGAGCTGGAAGCGCATACGCCTTTTCGAAAGAAGACGTAGGGCCGGGAGTCCGACGCGCTCGAAACCTGGCCGAATGGCTAACACCTGATCCAATACACGCCCGGAAACTGCAACTCGACTTATCATCATGTCGAAATGCTTTCGCTTTCACAGCGGTAACGCTTAACCCGCCCTTAACCCGTTATGCGCCGGAACAGGATCCCCGAATGCGGGGCATCGTATGGACAAGCTCAAGATGAAAAACCGATTCTTCAATCTCTACAGCCATGATTTCGCTCGCGTGGCGGTAGGCGTGCCCCGTTGCCGTGTTGCTGATCCCGCGTTCAACGCAGCCGAAACCATCGAGCTGGCGAAGCAGGCGGCGGCGAACGGTGCGGTGCTGGTCGCGTTCCCGGAGCTCGGGCTTCCGGCCTACACCTGCGACGACCTGTTCCACCAGCGGGCCTTGCTCGATGCCTGCGAAGAGGCGCTTGCGTCGGTCGTGGCGGCATCGAAGAACCTCTCCATCACGATGATCGTGGGCATGCCGCTGCGCGTCGACCATACGCTCTTCAACTGCGCCGTGGTGGTCGCGGGTGGACAGGTTCAAGGCATCGTGCCGAAGAGTTATCTGCCGAACTACGGCGAGTTCTACGAAGCGCGCCAGTTCAGTGCGGCCGAGAACGCGTCGACGGATCGCGTCACGTTGCTGGGTACCGAAGTGCCGTTCGGATCGGCGCTGCTGTTCGAAATTGCCAACATGCCGCTGTTCCGCTTCCACGTGGAAATCTGCGAGGACGTCTGGGTGCCGGTGCCTCCTTCGTCATTCGCAGCGCTGGCAGGCGCGACGGTGCTGGTGAACCTGTCGGCGTCGAACGTGGTGGTCGGCAAGGCGAGCTACCGCCATCAACTGGTGGGTCAGCAGTCCGCCCGGTGCCTTTCGGCTTATTTGTACACATCGGCGGGAAGGGGGGAGTCCACAACCGACCTGGCCTGGGACGGACAGGCGGTGATCTACGAAAACGGCGAGCTGCTCGCCGAGTCCGAGCGTTTCCTGGACACCTCCCATCTTGTTTTCGCCGATGTCGATCTCGAACGGCTGTCGCGTGAGCGTATGCGCCAGACCACCTTCGGCCAGTCGGTGCGCCGGCATGCCGACGAAGTATCGAAGTTCGAAACAGTGCGCTTCAATCTCGATCTGCCGGTCAACCGCGCATTGCCGTTGGACCGCGTCGTGGAACGATTCCCCTACGTTCCGTCCGATCCGAAGCGCCGCGACGAACGCTGCAACGAGGTCTACAACATCCAGGTGCAGGCGCTGGTGCAACGGCTCTCGGCTAGCGGCATATCGAAGGTCGTGATCGGCATTTCGGGCGGCCTGGATTCTACCCACGCGCTGCTTGTCTGCGCGAAGGCCATGGACCGCCTGAAGCTGCCGCGCACGAATATTCTCGGCGTGACCATGCCCGGATTCGCCACGAGCGACCGGACGCTCCTGCAGGCGCGTCAACTGATGGAGATCGTCGGGTGTTCGGCGAGCGAGATCGACATCCGGCCAAGTTGCGAGCAGATGCTGAAGGATCTCGGCCACCCGTATGCGTCGGGCAAAGAGGAATACGACATCACGTTCGAGAACGTGCAGGCAGGCGAGCGCACGAATCATTTGTTCCGGCTCGCGAACTTCAAGGGCGCTATCGTGGTCGGCACGGGCGACCTGAGCGAACTCGCGCTTGGCTGGTGCACGTACGGCGTGGGCGATCACATGTCGCACTACAACGTCAACGCCAGCGTTCCGAAAACGCTGATCACGCATCTGGTCCGGTGGGTCGCGGAAACCGGGCAGATTGGTAACTCGGGTTCGGATGTCCTGGTCAACATCCTGAATACCGACATCAGCCCGGAACTCGTTCCCGGCAAATCAACCGGCAATCCGGAACAAAAAACGGAGAGCGTGATCGGACCGTACGAGCTGCAGGATTTCAACCTGTATTACACGTTGCGCTTCGGTTTCGCACCCACGAAAGTGGCGTTCCTGGCTTACACCGCCTGGAAGGACCGCGACGCGGGCGACTGGCCCGAAGGCGCGCACGTCGCGCGAAACGAATATGCGTTGCCGGCCATCAAGCACAACCTGGGTATCTTCCTCGACCGGTTTTTCCGGACCAGTCAGTTCAAGCGGTCTTGCGTGCCGAATGCGCCAAAAGTAGGGACCGGCGGTTCGTTGTCGCCTCGGGGCGATTGGCGGGCACCGAGCGACTCGGAATCGGTCGTCTGGATGAACGATTTGAAGAATATTCCGGTGGATTGAGGCGTTTGCACCATATCTGCGCGTAAATGCGCCGATAACGACGTGATCCCGGTGCTATGGCGCGAGATCTCTGCGGTTAACTATGAAAAACGCAGCTAGAATCAATACATCGATTCCTAACTCCGTTTTTCTCGTTTATCCGCATAATTTTCCAAGAGGCGCGCCATGAAACGCATCACCGCAGTCATCAAACCGTTCAAGCTCGACGAAGTCCGAGAAGCACTCGCCGGCGCCGGGCTGACCGGTCTGACAGTCACCGAGGTCAAGGGCTTCGGGCGGCAGAAGGGCCACACGGAACTGTATCGCGGGGCGGAATACGTGGTCGATTTCCTGCCGAAGGTGAAGATCGAAGTGGTCGTGGCCGACTCACAGACGGATCAGGTCATCGACGCAATCATTGGTGCGGCTCGCACCGGCAAGATCGGCGACGGCAAGATCTTCGTGACCGAAGTCGAACGCGTTATCCGCATTCGCACGGGCGAAGAAGACGAAGCAGCGGTCTAAGGCGTTTGTCCGAGACCGGCCTGATCCCGTATCAGGCCGGAATGTGGCCCTGGCATCGTATGCCCGGCGACCACGGTAGCAATACCGCCATCAGCCCAGTCCGGTGGCGCCTCTCGTTTTCCCCCTCGCCTGACCGTTTCAGTCACCAATGTAGAAAACCATTGCGGTACTATCAGCGTCCCTGTGTGCTTTTTGTAAGGATTTGTGGATGCATCACGCGATCGGCTTCATTCAGGATCTAGCGGTAATCATGGCGATTGCGGGCGTCGTCACGGTGTTATTTCACCGTCTGAAGCAGCCGGTTGTTTTGGGGTACATCGTGGCGGGCGTGATTATCGGGCCGTACACGCCGCCGTTCCAGCTTATCCACGACGAAGCCACCATCCAGACGCTCGGCGAACTTGGCGTGGTATTCCTGATGTTTTCGCTCGGGCTCGAATTCAGCCTGAAGAAGCTGTTCAAGGTCGGCGCAACGGCGTTCGTGGCCGCGGCGTCCGAGATCGTGCTGATGATCTGGATCGGCTATGAAATCGGGCAGTGGTTCGGCTGGAACGCAATGGATTCGCTGTTCCTCGGCGCCATGCTCGCCATCTCGTCCACAACGATCATCGTCAAGGCGCTCTCCGAACTCGGCATGAAGGGCGAGCCGTTCGCGCAACTGATCTTCGGCATTTTGATTGTCGAGGACATTCTGGCCATAGCCATGCTTGTGCTGCTCTCGGGGATTGCGCAGACGGGCTCCGTCTCGGCAGGCGTGGCGTTTGTCACGCTGGGCAAATTGCTGCTGTTCATGACCGTGTCGATGGTGGTCGGCATCCTGATCGTGCCGCGCGCGCTCGACTATGTGGCAAAGGCCAAGAGCGACGAAATGTTGCTCGTGACCGTGCTTGGCTTTTGTTTCGGCTTCTGCCTGCTGGTCGTGAAGCTCGACTACAGCATTGCACTTGGGGCCTTCCTGATCGGCGCGATCATGGCCGAATCGCGCAATCTTCAGCGCATCGAACACCTGATCGCGCCGGTTCGCGACATGTTCTCCGCCATTTTCTTTGTGACCATCGGCCTGATGCTGAACCCCGCGGTGCTCGTGGATTACTGGTGGCCGATCGCGGTCATCACAGTCGCGGTCGTGTTCGGCAAGATCGTGTCGTGCGGGCTCGGCACCTTCCTGGCAGGCAGGGACGGCCGCACGTCGATGCGCGTAGGCATGAGCGTGGCGCAGATCGGCGAGTTCTCGTTCATCATCGCGTCACTGGGGTTGTCGCTGAAGGTGACCAGCAGCTTCCTGTATCCGATCGCCGTCGCGGTTTCCGCGTTGACCACGTTGTTCACGCCTTATCTGATCAAGGCCGCCGATCCGATCACGCGCCGCATCGCCCGCTCGATGCCCGTGCCCGTTGCGAACACCTTCGGCCTGTATTCACAATGGCTCGCGAGCCTTTCGCCCGATACCGGCGGCCCAACGCTGTTCAGCATGACGCGCCGGATCGTGGTGCAGATCGCGGTGAATCTCGCGCTGGTGGCCGCCATCTTCCTCGCAGCGTCTTACGCGGCGCCGTTTGCCACCGAATATCTGTCGAGCTGGCTGCCCACCAACGACGCCCAGCGTGTCGCGCTCTGGAGCGCGGCCTTGCTGTTGTCCATGCCGTTCCTGGTTGCGGTGTATCGCAAACTAGGGTCGCTCGCACTGATGCTCGCCGAAGTGAGCGTGCAGCCCGCGAAGGCCGGGCGTTTCACCCGGACATTACGATCGGCCATTTCCGGACTGATTCCGATTCTCGCGATGTTCGGTGTTTTCCTGCTGGTGACGGTGCTTTCGGGCGGCATCCTGCCGCCGTTCGGCTTGATGATCGCGGTGCTCGTCTGCGCTGCGTTGTTGCTTACGGTATTGTGGCGCTGGTGCGTGAAGATCCATGCAACCATGCAGATCGCGCTGCGAGAAACATTTGAAGAGCCGAGGGATCATCCTTGAGCATGAAACCTTTGTTTTCCCCGATAATGTGAGCAATTGTTTGATGGTTTGCCGCCCCCGGACCAGAGGCGGATAATTAAACTCTGACCATTCTCACAGCGCCTCGCGCCTATATTGGAATGAGCGAAAACAAGTCGAACGAGTCAAATGAGTCGATAGCGCCGGGCACGCCCGGCACGGGTTCTCCCGGAGCGGATTCTTCGGGTTGCATCCCGGGCGGTCATACGCCGGCGGTCCCTCCCGCGTCATCCCCAAAGAGCTCAGATATCCCCGCTGCCGCCGCGCAGGCTAGTCCGAAAGAGACGGCGGCTGAACGGGCGTCGACGGATGCACCCGACAGCGCGTCGACGGTAGAACCCGTCGATACCGCCAAAGCGCAACGTGACGATGCGGCCGAGGCCCGCGCATTGGCAGCGAAGTCGACATTGCCTTCGCCGCAGGGAGCGCTCACGTCCGCATCTGCTGCGAACACAACGCTCGATGCAAAGTCGAGTCTTGCAGCGGAGGTCGAGACCGCGACGCAAGCACAAGCCAGTCTCGCGGCGGAGCTTGAAAATGCCACCGAGGCGCAAGCCGCCGAAGCCGCGACCGCGACAGAAAGCGTAGCTCCGAGGCCGGCTTCCAGCTTGCCGCCTGAATTTACTACCGCACCGGATTTCGGCACATTCCGCCCGCCGCCCATTCCGCCCGACTCACCGAATCCGAACGCGCCGCCAGCGTATCTGCGTAACAGCGATTCCGCCTGGTCGGTGTTCGGCCGCGTGATCAAGGCGCGTGCGCGTCAGATCTTCGATCGTGCCGGCCAGCGGATCACGCAGAGGACATTGAGAATTGGCGTGTCGGCGCGGATTTTCCATCCTGAACCGGGTGCCAAAGGACTGCGCGGCAAGACGCTGCAGTATCTGGAGGAATCGATTGCGCATTGGGTGATGTCGCGCGACGTGCTCGTCTTCATGATTCCGACGGTGGGCCATCAGGGCATGCTGCATCCGAGCAACATCCGGTTGCGCGACTACGCGAAACAGCTGGATGGCCTGCTGCTGCAAGGTGGCGCTGACGTGTCGCCGCAATCCTATACGGAAGCGGCCACGCGTCACGAATGGCCCGGCGATCGCGTACGGGACATGTACGAGCTGGAGTTGCTGCATGAATTCATTGAGGCGGGCAAGCCCGTGCTGGGTGTGTGCCGTGGTTGCCAGCTGATCAATGTCGCGTTTGGCGGAACGCTTTACCAGGACATTGCGACCGATGTCCCCACGGCCGGCGTGCATGTGAACGAGCAATACGATCAGCATCGCCACCCAATTCGTTTCCCCGATGGCTCCACGCTCGTCAACATGTTTCCGGGCCACCGCGAAGCGCTCGTCAACTCGATCCACCATCAGGCGGTGAAGACGATCGGCCGTGACCTGAACATCGAGGCTGTATCGGCGCACGACGGCATTATTGAAGCGGTGCGTTATCGGCGTGCACCGTTCGTGATGGGCGTGCAATGGCACCCGGAGTTCCATCGCGCGGGCGGCGACGAGTTGCTCGATTGCACGCCTTTACTCGATACCTTCCTGCGCGTGGCACGCGAGACGCGTTTCTAGGTGTACGTGGGTTGAACAGCGAGTAGTGAGGGCTCGTAGCGAGCCTCTTTAGATTGACGACAAAAAGGCCGTTCCAACGTGAAAGTTGGAACGGCCTTTTTGTCGCTACGTGGTCGCCTGGATCAAACTTGAGCGTTACTGAACGAGTCCCGCTTCACTCTGATCCTGAAGTTGCTGAACTTGCCGCTGCAACATGAGCAACTTGCGCTCGGCGGCGGATTTCTCGTTCAGCAATGCCGCCGATTCCACCTGCATCTGTTGCTGACGTTGCGACACTTCGCTTTCCTGCGCCCGTGCAATGGAAAGATCGGTGGTCAGGCGCTGTGCCCGATCATTCGAGACCGCAATGACGCGCTCGAGCAGCGCCTTTTGCGCCTGCAACTGCGTGCGTTTGATCTCACCCTCGGCGAGCGCGTAGCTCTTGCGGGCGAACTGGGCATACACCGTTTCAGCGCGCGCGTCGTCCTGCGATTTCACGACGCGCCAGAAATTCTTGTCCTGGAACAGCGCGACGTAATACACCATGTCTTGTGGATAGAAAAACAGCGCCGCGCCATAGTTGCCGTTGTACGTGATGCGCAATTCAGTCAACTTGTGGGCCTGGATCATCTGCATGAGTTCCGACACATTGCCCGGTGTCTGGGCGTTCGACGCAGCGTCGGAGGCATCCTGAAAATCGTCCATGGAACCGTTGGCGGTAGGTTGCCGAATAGGATCGGCGGGGCCGGTTGCCGAGAGCAGCGTGCCGACGGGCTGATAAGCCATCGCAACCGATGAGCCAAGCGCGATTACAGCAACGAATAGCGCGTTCAGAAGGGTGGAGAGGGAGGCGTGCTTCATAGGGCGAGGCTTCAAAATTAAGTAAGTTTCGGCTTCCGACTATCGACACATCATGCGGCGCGAAGGTGGAAAACGCGTTGCACGGTGCTGCCATGAGGGATGCCGTTCACTTGGAAAATTGCGAGGGCGCGTCAGTGACGCGGCGTTGGCTCAAGTCGGAATTCCAGCTGGGCGCGTCGCTGGCGCTAGAGCGGGCTGAAGGCGACCCTGCCGCTGCCCTGGGCGTTGCGCGAGCTGGCTGGCGGGACGCGCCGCTGTTGTCATCGAGCACGGCGGAGTGCGCGAGCATGTTGTACATATCGGTGACGCTAAGCGATGAGCTTGCCGTATTTGAGCGCGTGTCGTCGCGTGTGAGCGTACGGCGGCCCGGCGAGGTGAGGGGAGCTTCATGCCCGGTGCTGCGATAAACCGGCTCGCCCTGATATCCATGGCCATGCCGCCGATGCATCACCTCGTACCGATGCGCATCGCGCTTGCTCTTCGCCTTGGCTTTCGCGCCATGGCGTTCCAGAGCTTGCGCAACGCTCCGCGCTTTGGTTGCGCGTTCCGACACGGTATTCGGCGCGGTGGTGCGACCATCACCGGCCTTGATGCTCATACTCGCAGCCGTGCTGACCGGAGGCCTGCTGTTGCCGTTGGCGCTACTGAAATCGACAGGTTTTTGCACCGCAGGTAAAGCTGGAATCGCGGCGGTGGTCGAGCGAGCGGCAGAGTCCGCCACTGAAGCCGCGGTCTTTGCCGCCGTCGAAGCCGAAGCGCTGGGCGAAGTCGTAACAACCGCCGCAGTCGAAGCCCCCGTCGAAGGCGAAGCCGAAGCAACCACCACCGTTGCGCTCGACGCACCGGATGCATGAACCGGTTCAGAATCAGATGTCGGCTTGATGGCTGGGATAGCGCTCAACATGACCTTGGGCTTTTGCGTTTCGGCATCCTGATGGCCGATTTTCGTACCAAACAATGCCCACGCAATAAACGCAGCGCATGCCAGCGCAATCGCGCCGCCAGCGAGCTGCTTGCGATGATCGTGATTAGCTGTAGCCGAAGCTGCCGGTGTTTTCACATACCGGTCGTCGGGCGCGGTGAATGGCTCGAATGCGAAGGGCGCCGGCTCGGCGACTTGCGGTTCTGCGTCGACATGAACCTCGGGAACACCAACGCCTTTCTCGGCGTGATTGACTTCGTCATTGCGTTTGAACTTGCCCCAGAGGCTGGCTGGCGTATACGGGAAACGGTCGTTGCGAAGAGAAAGTGCGCTGATATATGCCGTGAGAAAACGAGCCGCGTAAAACGGTATTTCATATTCAGTCAGGGCCGGACGTGTGCCAGTTAACGTCCACTCTTCGCCATAAACGGCGTTGGGCATACCGGCAAGCGGGAACAGCGTCGGCAGAAGCAGATCGCCTTGTACAACGACCATAGGAGCATTCATCTTTTTCTCATTTCCGAAAGCGGGCGTCAGGACTGCTCAACGAACAAGCGGGGCAGCCGTGTGGACGTCGCCCGGTTGCTGCTGCAAAGGTGTCAAATAATTTACCTTGCCCGGACCCGCCACAGAACAGCCCTCGATGATACCCAGCGCCCGCTTGGGCGTCGCTCAGAACCTTCTTAGTTCCTCGAATAAGAGGGGTTCGGAGTGAAAAAAATTGCTGATCCGACACGGACGCGACGGACGTTTCAGCGCACGACGCCTGACTCCGTGGATGCGTGCTTTTGCAGGCGGCGTACAGGCGTTGAACGAGATTACGACGATCCATCGTCGAAGGCAAAAAAAGACGTCAGGGCGTCAGCCGATCGGCAGGACATAACGCAGCGCGACGATATCAATGCCGCCCATCGTGTCGTTTTCGCGGCCAGCCAGTCGCCATCCGCGAGACTCATAGAAACCAATAGCCGCGACATTAGGCTCCAGGACCAACAAATGCAGGCTGGTCGCGCCACGGTCTCGAGCCCATTGCGCGGCAACGGTGAGCATTGCAGTGCCCAATCCGCTGCCTTTGGCACCCGGTAGCGCGTGCAGATTGTCCACGAGTACGCTGCCGTTTTCATCGGGTGCAACCAGGCAAACGAAACCAATCGGCCGATCATCTTGTATCGCGATCAATACCTCGCCCGCGCCCTCAGCCAGCTCTTCGAATCGTGTGTTCCAGTGCGTTTCTCGTTCAGCTGACATCTCTCGATCGAGAAAATCGTCCGGCAAGATTCCGCGATACGCCGACGCCCAACTTTGCGCGTGCATGGCGGCGATGAGTTTTGCATCGGCAGACGCGGCCAGCCGTAGCACGAAGGGCCTTGACGGGTCAGAAAATGGTGGCTTATCGATAGACATTGGTAATGAAAATTTAAGGTGTTTTTCCATACATGCGCGATGTTCCGAATAGGCGGATTTCACTTTCCCGCTGTAACATTGGCGACGTGCATGATTTTAGCGTTGCTAACGTTAACCCTTGTTTGCGGTTATCGGGCGCGCTTTCGCATCGTTTTGAGCATTTTTCGCCGGTGTGAGCACGGCGAAGCTTACACAGGCATCCGGTGCAGTGCTACCGGGTCGTCGTCAACATCCGGTCGATTCACGGCGCGTCAGCTGCTGGATCCGGCCACTGTTTTTAGAGATAGCCATGTCCAGCCCGTCACATGCAACGCCTGCGAACGAGTCGAAGGCGAAGTCGGTGTTCCGCGTTGTCAGCGGCAATTTCCTCGAAATGTACGACTTCATGGTCTACGGCTATTACGCTTCGGCCATTGCCAAGACGTACTTTCCGAGCGGTAACGAATTCGCGTCGCTGATGCTTGCGTTGTCGGTATTCGGCGCCGGCTTCCTGATGCGGCCGATCGGTGCAATCGTGCTCGGCGCGTATATCGATCATCACGGGCGACGCAAGGGCCTGATCCTCACGCTGGCCATGATGGCCGTTGGCACCTTGCTGGTCGCGGTGATTCCGGGGTACGCGACCATCGGCATAGCAGCGCCGATCATTGTGTTGCTCGGGCGTCTGCTGCAAGGCTTCTCGGCCGGCGTGGAACTCGGCGGCGTCTCGGTGTATCTCTCCGAGATCGCGACCAAGGGCAACAAGGGCTTTTATTGCTCATGGCAGTCGGGTAGCCAACAAGTGGCCGTGGTGTTTGCCGCGCTGATCGGCGTGGGCATGAGCCGGCTCTTGCCGCCCGATCAGATGACGTCGTGGGGATGGCGCGTGCCGTTCATCATCGGCTGCCTGATCGTGCCGTTCCTGTTCATCATTCGCCGTTCGCTGCAGGAAACTGAAGAGTTCCTCGCGCGCAAACACCGCCCGG
>NZ_MTHB01000195.1 GCF_002220365.1 Caballeronia sordidicola
CTGACGTTGCCGATCATCGGACCCGTCGTTGTGGTCGGCTATCTTGCATCCGTCGTGGTATCCGCTCTCGAAGGCGCGGTGGTAGTAGGCGGTGTCAGTGCCCTGAGTGCCGCGCTCTTCAATGCGGGCGTTCCGAAGGATCACGTGATCCATTACGAGACCGCACTGCAGGCCAATGGATTTATTGTCATGGCGAACGGCCCCGCCGAAGAGATGGCGCGCGCCCGTGCAATCCTGCAAACGCATAAGCCGGCACGGTTGGACCTTCACGAAGGCGCGATGCCTGCGACCGAAGTGCCGGTCGGATCAACCCTCTGATGTAACTCGCCCGTATTGGCACGTTGGACATGCCGTTAATCGCAAGACCGAAAGACGAAGACCCTCGCCTTCGATACTTTCGGTACTGTCATACAGGTGCATGCGGGCAACGCGCCGACCAACTCATGCTCGGTGTCGGCCCTTTTTAAGCCTTCTACACGATCCTAACAACGGCCACCTTGCGTAAAAAATGCACACCGTCTCAGCTTCTTTGGAAATTCGCGACATTCTCGCGTTCATGCCCCATCGATATCCGTTTTCTCTGGTGGACCGCGTGCTTGAGCTTGTTCCGGCCAAGAGGATCAAGGCGCTAAAGAATGTCTCGATCAACGATCCATTCTTCACAGGTCATTTCCCACGACATCCCATCATGCCCGAGGTCTTGATCCTTGAGGCGCTTGCTCAGGCGGCCGCGTTGCTCAGTATTGCACGAGAGCTTCGCAAGCCGGAGAGCAAGCACTACTACTTTTTGGGTATTGACAACGCGCACTTCAAACGCGTCGTCGAACCAGGCGACCAGTTGATTCTTTATGTAAGTGCGGGTCGAAACATGCGAGGAGTTTGGAAGTTTGACGCACACGCCGAGGTAGATGGCGTCGTCGCTGCAGAAGCGAATCCCATATGTTCGGTGACCGACGTCGCGGTATAACCCCAAAAAAAGGCAACTCACCCACACCCGCTTAGCCAACCGGACGCGCGACCAATCAACACTCGAGTCATCACTACCGCCTGCACCCGGATTCCGTTCGAACGGATTAACACGATCCCGGTAATAAGCTATCAGCTTCTTAACGAGACTTACCCCAGCCTACCGCCGGTCTAGATTTATCGCTTAGTCGGGCAAGCATTTTATTGCAATACGCTCTCAGTAACGCCTCGATTCCGTATCGATAGCAGTTTGTCGTAATTCTGTTGCATCCGCCTCACGTGTCGAGTGAGATTTAGCCCCGTTGTTGCCTTGATAGATTTTGCCCGAACGTAGAAATCTTCCCACTTCGGAATGTCATTCTGCTTGACACCAAAAGCGATCGTGTTGCCCCCACTCCATGCAATGGTTCGATACATCTGGCCGTGGCAACTCGTTCTTATCCTCTGCAGATAGGTCCGAATTTGAAAATCGTTATTGAGCAAGTTGGCGACTATGACCCCCTGATCACGCAATGCAACGTAGCAATTTTTGTAGAAGCGCTGATTCGAGAGACCCGCTGGTAAGCCGAACGTATCAAATCCGTCCAATAGGATGACGTCAGCAATGGGCTCTGCATTCAACATATAGTGTTCGGCATCAGCATGTACGATTCGAAACCGGTCGGAATCCTTTGGGATGTAAAAGTCTTCGCGCAGCGCAATGACTCTCTCATCAATTTCGACCGTCGTTATACGGGCAGTGGGAAATTTGTCGTAACAGTACTTCGATAGTGATCCGCCACCTAGTCCGACAATTAGAATATCTTTCGGGTCACTACGGAATAGCTGGAACGCCATCATCGCGCGGGTGTATGAGAGGTCCAACTCAAACGGTGCGCCCTTCCTCATTGAACTCTGCACCGCGAATGGATCGAATTGCAGAGAGCGAATATGTTGCTCCTCATACACCGCGGGCTCGTGACGAAAAGCTCCCCATTCCTCAATGACTTTTTGCATCGTCGTGTAATCGGTCAACAATTAGATATCCTAGATAGAATTTTTTAGATCGTGGTGACGCAGAATAAGCTCGCAATGCACCATTTTTTGCTCATGTTTGCACGCATGAAGTTCGTCGCCCGGAACGCAAATAGCCTCTAACGATTCATGTTGAAAGCGTCGCACGGCAATTTTCAACAACTCGGCCGCGCTTTCAAACAAGGATCCTGGCTCAAGCAGTGCCGCTGCTTCCGAAAGCCGCCTCTCTTCAACGGCGATGGCAACGACGAAGGCGACCGTGTGAAAACTGGCGTGTGCGATCTTCAGATGTAAAAACGCTGGAAAACCATCCCAGGCATCCTCATTCGCGTCTATCCATAGTCCAAGCGCGCAACAACGATCCTTGGCGAACGCCGGCGTGATGAGATGAACCTGCTGGTGTAAGCCACCGCGCAACGAAGCGCCGGCCATCTGATGCTCTTCCAGAGTGTGCTTGAAATGCACCTCTTCCTCCGTTACGTTCCACAGGCACTAGCCTCTCCGTCCGCCCCGGACCGGGGTTGGCCTGCAGCAGCAACCAACTTGCCGATCGACTCCGACGTATTGAATACGCCAGCTCGTCGCGACGAGTACGGCCAAAGGAACCGACAAAGTCCGATATAAGAATATCATCAAATTACAAGAAAATGATAATTTCATTATCATACGATGATGTGCATCTAATGATAATGAAATTATCATTAACTTATGTTTATATTGTAATACAATGGACGCCTGGAATCAGGTTCGTAAGCCGGATGGGATGAACCGCTGTTACATAACAAAGCATCGCCAGACGTTGGCGGGGGAATGAACGTGATCGACACGAACGTTGACCTGAAGTCGCACGACTACAAACGTCTGCACCTCCACGACTTAATGGGTCAGCACGGTCTGATCGTGGTTGGCGTGGGACGCGGCGGTGAGCGAGGATTTCAGATGGTGTATCGGTTTTCTGATATCTGCGACCGCCTCGAGAATGAGGGGGTAAACGCTGCGTTCGTATATCGAAAAGAGTCTGCCCGACATGTCTTCGACGCCACATCGCTGTTTGGTGCCCGGTTTCGTTTGACACCTCACTTGCTCCTCGATGATGCCGGGTTATTCTTCCGCGGACCTCCGCAGGATAGATCGCTTCGCGCAGTGCACTTCAATCGCAAGATGGAAACAATCGATACCGCCGTCATTCCCTTAAGTGCAGGATCGTGGGATCCGCTTTTGCGCGTTTTCCTCGCCCAGGTCATCTCCAGTTATCGACATTAACCAGTGCAGCCTGGTCTGACGCGAGCTCAATGATGCCTTTGCTCACGAAGCCAGGTACTCGGATCAGGGATCCTCGCCATGGGCACTGACGAATTAGAGATGCTTAAGGCGCTGGCTGCAGTACTCATTGCGGTGGAAACCGCTTAGCTCAAATCATGCAACAAAACATGTATGCCATTGGCCGGCATGGCGACATCGACTCCGAAGCGGTGTCGGCGCCGGGCAAGAAGCGCAAAGCTGGAACCCCGATCGTCATTGAAAATGACGTTGTCGTATCCCTGTACTTTGATGCGCGAGGTGTCCAGAGCTCCATGCTCATCGCCGATCCGTATGCCCTTGCGTTGGGCTACACCCGTACCATGGTCGGTTTTTTCCTGTTTCGCCCTGCTCCGCGTCGCATTTCGATGATCGGGTTGGGCGGCGGATCGCTTGCGAAATATTGCCATCGCCATTCACCGGACGCGCGACTGGCTGTCGTGGAAATCAATCGTGATGTTATCAACCTGCGTGATCGATTCCACTTGCCGCCCGACAGTGAACGCCTCGAGGTGGTATGGGCCAATGGCGCGAACTACGTCAAAGGATCAGATCATCGACCGGACGTCATTCTCGTAGACGGATTTACTGCCGATGGCCTACCGCCTGAATTGGCCAGCAAGGCCTTTTACTCGGATTGCAGAGCTCGAATGAGCGACGACGGCATATTCGTGGCGAATCTAGTAACGGACGAGCCCAACTTTCATCGAAATTTGCGGACGCTGAAACAAGTGTTTGGTGAGACTGTTGTCTTGGCTCCATCAGAGGGCAGCCCGAACAACATCACCGCATTCGCATGGAAAAATGATACCCCTATTCCGTCCTACGAAGAGATGCTCAGCAGAGCGACGCTTCTCGATTCCTGCCACACGGTGAACATGCACGCTACGGCAACCCGCATTGAGAGAGGAAAGCGTTTCGACTGGTCTCGTTACCAGGAAGGTCGATAGCCCGCTCCGGGCGTGCCGGTTGTGAACGACCTGAAAAGTAACCACAAGGAACTACAATGCACAACCGCATCCCCACGAAGCCAATCACTCTCAGTCACTCCGCAACGTGGGCGCTTGAAGTCTTGTCCAGGCCACGATATGGGCGCACGCATCCTGCGTTGAGCTGGTCGGTCACGCAAGAACTGACGAGAGCCGGATTCGTGAACAATCCAGTGCAGGGGCGCCGCATCATGTCGATCACCGCTGCGGGTCAACAATTCCTTCGAACGCACGCGTTGCGTCGGGCCCTTTCCTGATTGAGGTAAGCGAATAAAGAAGCGGGGCCGTGACGGGGCGAACGTCAACCGGTATGCATAGGATGATTGAAGGTGCATTGCACGCCACGATGCATTATAATTTGATTACCATATCTACTTTTTCTTGCTGCCATGGAAACGAAAAGCGCTCGGCTCACAATTCTGATCGACCCGGTGAAAAAGGAAGCGTTTGAAAAACTGTGCTCGTCTCAGGATCTGACGCCGTCTCAAGTGGTCCGTCAGCTGATCCGTGACTACCTTGAAGAGCATGGAGTCACCTACAAAACGCAAAGCGCAGCCGGTACGCGTGGGCGCCGCAAAACGGCTTAGACTGAGGACCCTGGATTGAGCTCTCGCGAAAGCGCTGTCATACACAGACGAGCGCTTTTCCGTCTGGCACGGAGCTCATGCGTTGCCTTTTCTGACACGAACTGGCACACGGTGCTGTGCCCCCGAGCATTCGCAACAGTAAAAGTCATACGCATCGCATAGAGGCAAATCCTGTTGAACGCAGGCCGTGGACGGGGCAACTACACTGTGCAGGCCGGCGACAACGACCAGGCAATACCGAACAGCGCCCATTTTCCTGTCTCGCTATCGGTCACACAATGACCACTCCGCACACTCCCACCGTCCGCGCGCCCCACGATCCCGAGGGCGACACCCTGCCGTCGGGAGGCAGACCCCTTCCTTCTACCGATACAGGGATTGTTAGGATTGCACCCGGTCTGCTCGGTAAAGCGTCACAGTTGCGCTCGCTGATGTTTTGGGCGGCGGGTCTGTTGGCATCCTCGCGGTCATTCTCGTCGCCCTGCATTTCGGTTCGCTCGAAAAGATGGTGCAGCTTGTGCGATCGGCACGTCCTGCGTGGCTAGTCGGGGCACTTTTCGTGCAAGCAGGAACCTACATCAGGGCCGCCTTCGTATGGCTTCAGGCGTTGAATCGTGCGGGGCATCCGCTGCCGCTGCGGGTCCTCGTTCCGCTTGGCGTCGCCAAGGTATTCACCGACCAGGTACTGCCGAGCGGCGGCATCAGCGGAACGATGCTGGTGGTACGGGGGCTGATCAGACGGCACGTCCCCGCGGAGATCGCGATGGCAGCGATGCTGGTCGGTCTAGTGTCTTACGATATCGCCTACCTGATTGTCGTGCTCGCTAGCGCCCGCATGCTTTGGCTACAGCAACGCCTGGACCTCCCCTTATCGATCGGGGTCTCTATTTTTGTGGTCGTGACGGTGGCAGTCCCGGCCGCTGTCCTGGGCCTGAAGAAGGGCCCAAGGACGTTTTGAGTGGAACTTGACATCAAGTACCATAATGGCCTCCGCTGTTTCCCATCAGATTCTTTGTAAGCCGACGGCCATGTCGACGGGTTGCGAAGAAGTGATGGTAGGCAGTAGTCGCCCTTATCTGAATCGAGGAATCGTCTGTGAGTGTTGCCGTTGAAACCCTGTTTACTTCCGCGTTGGGTCTGCAAGCTCCGTGGATGGTATCCAGAGTTGAGCTCGATACAACCAAGCGCCGGATCGATTTCGAAGTGTCCTGCGACGCGAAAAAGTTACCGTGTCCAGC